>FR881257.1:0-12637 GCA_000434735.1 Bacteroides sp. CAG:530 | reverse complement strand
GTGGCCTATTTGTATGAGCTCTTGTTGCTGCTGACCCGCTATTACGCCAAGATGTTCAACCTGCCCTTACGCCTTCCGCTGAACAATTACGCTTTCAGGTACAAGGAACTGTTGGAGAAAAATATCCGTCAACACATTCGGGTAAACGATTATGCCTCGATGATGAGCATCAGCAGGATTGCCCTTAACAAAGCCGTGGAAAACGAATTCGGAGTGACTGCCGTGCATCTTTTGAAACAAAGGCTGTTGCAGGAGATAAAGAACGATTTGCTCTTTTCCGATTTATCCGTAAAGGAAATAGCCTATAAACTGCAATTCTCAGCCCCCAATCACCTGATGCGGTTCTTCAAGCAACAGACGGGAACGACTGTCGGGGAGTTCATGGAAGAGGTTAAGAACAATGGGGTTTCATAGCCGGATTATCAATATGGTAGTAGTTGGTTCTGTTTTGGTATCTGCTAAAAGGTTAAAGCGCAATACCTTTGCAGACAAAACAAAATCAACGAATATTATGAATAAAGAAAGACTACTTGACATATTAAAGAGCAAGATTGAGGAAGCTGATGCCATTGTGGTGGGAGGAGCTTCGGGTATGTCGGCGGCTTCGGGATTCAGGTTTTACTACCAAGACGATGAAGTGTTCAGGCAAATGGCCGGTTCGTTAAGAGAGAAATACGGATTCAGGAATATGTTCGACGGCTTTTACCATCCACGAACGACAAAGGGTGAACACTGGGCACTGAAACTTCGCACCATCAAATACGTGTATGAATGCGAAACAGGAGAAACCTACACTGATCTTGCCGAACTGTTGGAAGGAAAGAACTATTACATAGTGACCACCAACCAAGACGCACAATTCTATAGGGTATTCCCGGAGAACCGGATTACCCGCTTACAGGGCGACTGGCGGTATTTCCAATGCAAGGATTGCTGCCATGATGAAATCTACTACAACAAGGACATGGTTATGGAACTGAACGATAAAATTGTGAACGACAGCCTGCCAAAGGCAGATATTCCGCGCTGCCCTGTCTGTGGCGGGGAGATGGATGTATGGGTCAGGTCACGTGAGTTCCTGGAAGGCAGTTTTTACCAGAAGGAGCTGCAACGATATATGAGTTTCCTGCAAGCCAACTCCCGGCGCAAGATGCTGTTTCTGGAATTGGGCGTGGGCATGATGACCCCGATGTTCATCAAGGAGCCTTTCATGAATATGGTGTACCAGTGGCCTCATGCATTCTATGTGCCGATTAATCCGCAGCACGCCATCATTCCGAAAGAAATAGCCGGCAAGAGCCTTGCCGTCAATGATGACATTGCGTTTGCCCTTAAAGAAATATTGGGAAAACCCACGTCACACCTGCAAAGGGAAGAGCAGGGTAAAATCTTCAATCCGAGTAGAATATATTGATCATGAAAGAACTTATCGAAAAGGCCTGTCACGCGTTGCGTCAGGCGGATGCCATACTTATCGGAGCTAGCAACGGACTGTCTATAGCCGAAGGCTACAACATTTTTGCCGACAATGAAATGTTCCGTTCGCAATTCGGAAGTTTCCGCCAACAGTTTGGCATACACAGTGTTCTCGATGGCTGTTTTTACAACTATCCGTCGGAAACCGACCGCCACGAGTTTTTAAGTCGATTGGTGGAGTATTGGGTGAAAGACTACCGCCCTTCGCAGGTAATGGACAACCTGCGTGCAATAATCGGCGACAAACCCCATTTCATTCTTACCACCAATGGCGACACGCATCTTGAGTTGTCAGGATTTGACCCTGCCTGTGTGTGGGAGATAGAAGGAACATTCACTCATCTGCTTCAAGGGAAACAGCCCGACAACAAGCAGGACGTAGTGAACAGCTTTCTCTCGCGATATACGGGCAAACGCCTTGTAGTTTTGGAACTGGGTATCGGAAGTCGCAACCGCATTATCAAACAACCTCTGATGCAACTTGTGAAACATGAACCAAATGCCACCTACATCACACTCAACTTACCACATGAGCTGTATATCTCAGAGGAAATAGCTGGAAAGTCAATAGCATTGCCTGGCGACATCGCCATAACATTGGTGGAAATTAATAATTGTATGGAAGGTATGCACCCTCATACAGAAACAGCCAGCACTGGAAAGATATGAAAGAAAAAGATATGATGGTCTCGTTACTTCTTTCACATATCGATGGGACGAGATTATCTCGGCCTTGTTTGATGTTTATCTATGTGGGGTGACTGCGTAGAGGATGTCAATAGAGGTAAGTGCCATCTACATGAATCTCCCAATGCACGAATACCAACAAGCCATACCATTGGGCGTGCAATAAAGGAACTGATCTGATCAAATATTGCTGTCCGGAAAAACTCCAAAGAGCATAAATATCCTCCCCGAAACCCCGTAAAATTGGACTTTGAGGGTTGTTTTTCAAAAGTAAGCATCCCTAATCGAAAAAACTTGGCTCTGGTGGTGCTTTTTGCTCCTCCTTGGCCAGAATATTGTTCCATGTTTTGTCAGGATTTTCCATGAATGCGATAAAATCAACGTAGTACATAAGCATGAGTTTGTACCATGGTAACAACATGAGAGAAAGCACAATGCCTCTTGATGCTTCTCGACAGAACCGTTATCAACAAATTGGCTATTAGGACTACCCAAGTCTGTATTTGTATGGCGTTGACGCTGTCCCCATAGAAGAAATGAAGTGTGAAGTTCTGTTTAAATACCATACGCTCATTGAGACATGCAAGAATGTGGGTCTCAATGTGAAGGAGTATTTTACCTATGTCTTCCGCAAATTGATAGAAGGCGAGAAGGACTATGAAAAACGTCTTCCTGGTACTGTTGCACTATAATTTCATACAAATAAAAGTTAAGCCCAAAAATCAATGACTTTCCAGCCCTTTAATATAAGGGGTTGGAGAGTCATTGAGTGCTTACGGCT
This sequence comes from Bacteroides sp. CAG:530, assembly GCA_000434735.1. Lineage (GTDB taxonomy): Bacteria > Bacteroidota > Bacteroidia > Bacteroidales > Bacteroidaceae > Phocaeicola. The sequence continues at coordinate 9,693 of FR881257.1, read as the reverse complement.
GGTGATTATTTCAGTTCGCTATAAGTGGGGATTTCCGGAAGGAAACAATATGCCTGCCGAGTGTAGTCTATCTGGCAACAATAGTGTTGCAGCCCGTTGGTTACAATCAGGTAATCTACTTTCAGCACCATATTATAACGCGTAATTTGATCGAATACAGCTTGTGTTATCTCTACGCTCGGCGCTTTGTATTCTACTATTAAACGAGCCGACAAATCGCGCCGGTATAGCACTGTGTCGCATCGTTTTTTCGTAGCGTTAAGGCGTATCTGCACCTCGTTGGCAAGAAGTGCCTGAGGAAATCCTTTGTGCTCTATCAAGTAATGCACGAAGTGCTGTCGTACCCATTCTTCGGGGGTAAGCGCAATGTATTTCTTTCGCAGCACATCGAAAACACTATATTTGCCTGCGTCATTTGAAATTTTAAGCAAACAAGGGGGTAGGTTTAATGGTAACATTTTATATTTTTGCATAATAAGCGATTGCTGTTTGTTTTATATTGTATAATGCAAAGATAGTATAAACCCTGCGCAATCGGATTAATTTAAGCTGTAAAGATGCAGCTTCTCATCTATAAAAAAACGGGAAATTATGAAAACAAAAGAGGAAATTGTAGCCAATTGGTTGCCACGCTACACCAAGAGGCCATTTGATGAATTCGGAGAGTATATCCTCCTGACTAACTTTAATAAATATGTTGAGATTTTTGCAGAGAAGTTTAATGTGCCAATTATAGGTAGGGATGCCAATATGATATCGGCTCATGCCGAGGGGATAACCATTATCAACTTCGGAATGGGTAGTCCCAACGCTGCCATCATAATGGATTTGCTGAGTGCTGTGCACCCTAAGGCTTGCCTGTTCTTAGGCAAGTGTGGTGGCATAGACAAGAAGAATAAGATAGGCGATTTCATACTTCCGATAGCTGCCATCAGAGGTGAGGGTACATCTAACGATTATTACCCGCCAGAGGTGCCTTCGCTGCCGGCGTTTATGATGCAGCGTGCGGTGTCGTCGGCTATCCGAGATCATGGACGCGACTACTGGACGGGTACGGTATATACCACCAACCGCAGAATATGGGAGCACGATGAAGCGTTCAAAGAATACCTATTAAAGACGCGTGCCATGGCGGTGGATATGGAAACGGCTACTCTGTTTACTACCGGATTCTTTAATCATATACCTACAGGTGCGTTGCTGCTGGTATCAGACCAGCCCATGATTCCCGAAGGTGTAAAGACCGAGAAAAGCGACTCGATGGTAACGCGGAATTTTGTGGATGAACACGTGGAGATAGGCATAGATTCGCTGCGAATGATTATCGATGAAAAGAAGACCGTAAAACACCTTAAATTTGACTGGTAATTTTACTGATATGGCTAAAGATGTTACATACGAAGAGGTAGTAAAAGGTATAAAAAACAAAGCTTATTCGCCCGTCTATTTCCTGATGGGGGAAGAGGATTATTACATAGATCGCATATCCGATTATATAATGGATACGGTGCTAGACGAGACGGAAAAGGAGTTCAACTTGACTGTAGTTTACGGCTCGGACACCGATATCGCATCAGTTATCAATGCGGCTAAACGCTATCCGATGATGGCGGAACATCAGGTGGTAGTGGTGCGCGAAGCTCAAATGATGAAGAATTTAGACGAGCTGATTTTTTATCTGCAGAAGCCGCAACCCTCTACTATTTTGGTGATATGCTACAAGCATGGATCGCTAGATAAAAAGAAAAAGCTTACTGCCGAGATAGAGAAGAAGGGCGTATTATTCGAGTCGAAGAAGCTTAAAGATACCCAGCTGCCAGGCTTTATCACTTCGTACCTTAAACGTAAAAAGGTGGAGATAGAGCCTAAAGCCGCCGAGATGATGGCTGAGTTTGTAGGTACCGACTTGAACAGAATGGCGGGCGAATTGGAAAAATTAATTATCGCACTTCCGGCAGGCAGTCAGCGCATAACTCCCGAGCTGATAGAAAAGAACATCGGGATAAGCAAAGACTATAACAGCTTCGAATTACGAAGCGCACTTGTGGCAAGAGATTTGGACAAAGCTTTTAAAATAGTAAAATATATTGAGGACAATCCTAAGAATAATCCGTTGCAGCCTATACTGGCAGTGCTATTCAATTACTTCGCAAATCTTATGTTGGCATACTACGCGCCCGAAAAATCGGAGCGTGGAGTAGCGGCTCAATTGGGACTTCGTTCTGAATGGCTAGCGAAGGAATATATAGCAGGCATGAGAACGTACACCGGCGTTAAGGTAATGCAGATAATAGAAGCTATCCGCACTTGCGATGCCCGATCGAAAGGCATCGACAATCCGTCGACTTGCGACGGAGAACTTCTGAAGGAGCTGGTGTTTTTCATCCTTCACTAACCATACATACATATTAATATAGGAGAGGCTTTACTCCCTTCTCATACGCTTTATTAATACGGAGCGCAGAGAGGAGAGTAAAGCTTCTCCTTTTTTCTGCAATCAGTCGGCGCAACACCGCCAGAACTGTAACAAGCAAATTGAAATCATCAATACACAAAAACAGCAACGCGTAGCTTTCAGATGAAAAACCGAGATGAAAGGTCATTTTAGACGTAAATTACTGTCAAAATCCCCCTATTCTGAGATTTTAAAATTTGCGAGAAAGAGTAGGGACGGCCGCAAATTTTCGATTCTCGTGAAAACGAGAAATAGGTAGTATCAACCGTGAGTTTCCAAAGTGATAGGGGAGTATATAATTCTTGTTTTGTAGTTTACATTTGTGAAATATATAGCAAAAAAGCAGCGTTTTACAAATGTGTATAGTACGTTTTTCTATGTTCTGCTTTCCAATTGGCAAATATTTCAGTTTGTTTTAATGCGATTACAATTGTACCTTAGTGACAAGTATAAATGTATGTATTATAATATGCATCAGCTATTTAGATGTTTAATCAGCATAAAATCAAGTCTTAAAGGGAATAATCAAAACCTTCGCTTTATCAATAGAAGAACTATAATGCAAAAACGTGAGTACATCTGTAAATATTAGGTTGTTTATTACATTAACTCATTTCAAATCAATTATTTATGAGATTTCGTTAAAGTTGCAAAAAGATTGATTAACATGGCGTTTACAAAAGTAATTCACACAATTGTTAAGTTCTGACTTTTCACGCATTACAATTGTATTCGTATTTTTAGACGTGTAAATTTGCAAATGAAAATCATTCTATTTACTTTTGTAATTACATAGGAAATCCAATAGAATTATAGATGAAAGACCGTATACTTCAAATAATGCAAAAGGAGGGATTGACGAATGCCGACTTCGCCAAAAAAATCGGCATCTCTACATCCTCACTCTCTCATATATTCAGTGGACGTAACAATCCGAGTCTCGACGTGGTTATGTGCATACATAAGGCATGCCCGTATGTGAATCTCTATTGGTTGCTATATGGTGAAGGCGAGATGGAAGGCGGTTCTGAAAATCCGGAACCAAACTCCGGTGATTGGTTGCCTCTTCAGAGCTCTGAGAATCTCCAAAACCCGACCAATAGTGCGGTTGGTTTTGAATTTCGCAAGGAAAATGGTTCTGAACCACTCCGAAACAGCACTTATACTCCTATGAAAGAAGAGGTTAAGTACATAGAAAAGCCTGCTCCGAAGATTACTGAAATAAGAATTTTCTTCGATAACGGCACTTATCAGGTCTTTAAGCCGGAAGCATAACCATCGCCTCCTTATATTATATGCAAATCGGGTGCAGAATATTCAACGCAAGTTTTATATTCTGCACCCGATTTGCATTATCTTTGCAGTTATAAAGAATTATCTTATTATATATGAAAAAATACATATTAGACCTGACAGTGACAGAGAACTTGCGCATTCACGCCAATTACGTTCTCATCAAATTGACTCACTGCAACCCATTGCCCGAAATGCTACCTGGGCAGTTTGCGGAAATCCGCATCGATGGCTCGAACACTACATTCTTGCGCCGTCCTATTTCTATTAACTTCGTCGACAGAGAGAAGAACGAAATCTGGTTCCTCGTACAGTTGGTTGGCGATGGTACCCGTAAACTGGCTACCGTTCAGAAGGGAGACATCGTAAACGTTGTACTTCCGTTGGGTAAAGGCTTCACTATCCCAGAAACAACTGATAAGAAGGTGTTGCTGGTAGGCGGAGGCGTAGGTACTGCCCCCATGTTGAACCTTGGTTACGAACTTAAGCAGAAGGGATTTTCTCCTGTATTCTTGCTTGGCGCTCGCTCAAAGAACGACTTGCTTCAGCTCGATATGTTCAACACTCTCGGTGAGGTTTACACCACTACAGAAGATGGAAGTTTGGGCGAAAAAGGCTACGTTACCATGCACTCTATGCTGTCGGCCAACCGCTTTGATATGATTTACACCTGCGGTCCGAAGCCTATGATGATGGCAGTGGCTAAGTATGCCAAGACCAACGATATAGAATGCGAAGTATCGCTCGAAAACACAATGGCTTGCGGTGTAGGAGCCTGCTTGTGCTGTGTAGAGAAGACCGACGAAGGTCACCTGTGTGTTTGTAAAGAAGGTCCGGTATTTAATATTAAGAAACTATTATGGCAGATTTAAGAGTTAACATCGGTAAGTTAGAGATGAAGAATCCGGTGATGACAGCATCGGGAACATTCGGATATGGACTGGAGTTTCAGGACTTTGTAGACCTTGAACAAATTGGCGGTATTATAGTAAAAGGTACTACCTTGCATCACCGCGAAGGAAACCCTTATCCACGTATGGCAGAGACTCCTATGGGAATGATTAATGCCGTAGGTTTGCAGAATAAGAGCGTTCACTATTTTGTAGATCATATCTATCCGCAGATTAAGGACATCAACACTAATATGATTGTAAACGTGTCTGGCTCTCAGGTAGAAGACTATGCAGAGACTGCACGTATAATCAACGAGTTGGATAACATTCCAGCTATCGAGTTGAACATTTCGTGCCCTAACGTAAAACAGGGCGGTATGGCATTCGGTGTGTCTGCTCACGGTGCCGAAGAAGTAGTGTCTGCCGTTAGAAAGGTGTACGATAAGACTCTTATCGTGAAGCTGTCGCCAAACGTAACTGATATTACTGAGATAGCTAAAGCTGCCGAAGCCGCGGGTGCTGATAGCGTGTCGCTTATCAATACTCTGCTTGGTATGGCCATCAACGCCGAAAAGCGTAAGCCGGTATTGTCTACCATAACAGGTGGTATGAGTGGAGCTGCTGTTAAGCCTATCGCACTGCGCATGGTATGGCAGGTAGCTAAAGCAGTAAACATCCCGGTTGTAGGATTAGGTGGTATCATGAATTGGAGAGACGCGGTAGAATTCTTGTTGGCTGGTGCTACTGCTATCGAAATTGGTACTGCTAACTTCATCGATCCTGCCATCACTGTTAAGGTTGCTCAGGGCATCGACGATTACCTGAACCGCCACGGATTCTCATCAGTGAAAGATATAATCGGTGCGTTAGAGGTATAATCCGATATCTTTACATTAGCATAAATAAGAAAGAGTTTCGACTACTCCTATATAAATAAGGAGTTTCGAAACTCTTTCTCGTTTTAATCAAGCCGACTTTTCATAAGACCTCTAAGACATCACTTATATATCGGTCAGTAGTTTGTAACTTTATTTATCTTCCAGCAAATCGGGGCGCAAGCGTTGCGTGCGTTCCAGTGCCTGCTGAAACTCCCAATCTCTGATTTTCGCTTCGTGCCCTGACAGCAATACATCGGGCACCTTCCATCCGTTGTACTCTGCCGGACGGGTGTATACCGGTGGAGCAAGTAAATTATCTTGAAACGAATCAGACAGTGCTGATTGTTCGTCCGATATAACTCCAGGTATGACGGGGACGATGGCGTCCGAAATTACGGCGGCAGCCAACTCACCTCCGGTAAGCACATAGTCGCCTATACTGATTTCTTTCGTGATAAGATGCTCACGTATGCGATAGTCTATACCTTTGAAGTGTCCGCACAGGATAATCAGGTTCTGACTTAGCGAAAGCGTGTTCGCCATCTTCTGGTTGAACTGCTCTCCGTCGGGGCTGGTAAAGATTACCTCATCATAGTCTCTCTCTGCTTTAAGAGCCGAGATGCATCGGTCAATGGGTTCAATTTTCATTACCATTCCTGCACATCCGCCAAACGGGTAGTCATCAACCTTCCGATAGCGATCGTATGCATAATCTCGAAGGTTATGAATATGTACATCGGCAATGCCTTTTTTCTGAGCGCGGCTCATGATAGAATAGTTGAAGAAACCTTCTATCATCTCCGGTAAAACGGTTATTATGTCTATTCTCATTTCTATAGGTTTATTGTCTTCGTATTCGCCTACGAAAGTACAAAATTCTATCTATCGGTACAACCTCATATTACATTTTTGCTAAATTTGCACTACTCATTTTATCTACAGAAATAAACGCTATGACTGAAATAGAAAGAATAGACCAGTTGCGTGAAGAACTTCACACGCATAACTATAATTACTATGTACTGAACGCTCCTGTAATAACCGACCAAGAGTTCGACCATTTGATGCGCGAGCTTCAGGATCTTGAGGCGAAACACCCCGAACACTTCGACCCGAACTCTCCAAGCGTACGCGTGGGAAGCGACCTTAACAAGAACTTCAAGCAAGTGGAACATAAGTACCCTATGCTTTCTCTTGGCAACACGTACTCGCAAGCCGAGGTGACCGAATTCTACGACCGAGTAAGCAAATCGCTGAACGAGGATTTCGAAATATGCTGCGAAATGAAATTTGATGGCACGTCAATATCTCTTACCTACGAGCACGGCAAATTAGTACAGGCCGTAACGCGTGGAGACGGGGTGAGAGGTGACGATGTAACCGACAATGTGAAGACGATACGAACCATTCCATTAATTTTACATGGCGATTATCCCGACAGTTTTGAAATGCGAGGCGAGATTTTGATGCCGTGGGATGTGTTCGAGGAATTGAACCGCGAGCGCGAATTAAGAGAAGAACCGTTGTTCGCCAATCCGCGAAACGCAGCTTCAGGTACGCTGAAATCGCAAAACTCGGCAGTCGTAGCGTCTCGTAAGTTGGACGCTTACTTATATTATATGTTGGGCGAGAATTTGCCACACGACGGGCATTACGAAAACCTTATGGAGGCCGAGAAGTGGGGATTTAAGATTTCGCACATCACCAAAAAAGTACATTCACTGCAAGAGATATTCGACTTCATTAACTACTGGGATGTGGAGCGAAAGAATCTTCCTGTGGCAACCGACGGCATAGTGCTTAAGGTGAATTCTCTGCGTCAACAACGCAATTTGGGCTACACCGCCAAGTCGCCACGATGGGCAATAGCTTATAAATTCCAAGCCGAAAGAGCACTGACCAGATTGAACAAGGTGACTTATCAGGTGGGACGTACCGGAGCGATAACTCCAGTGGCAAATCTTGACCCGGTACAACTTTCGGGTACCACGGTGCGACGTGCGTCTCTTCATAATGCCGACATCATCGCATCGCTCGACCTTCATATCGGCGACATGGTATATGTGGAAAAGGGCGGCGAGATTATCCCTAAAATTACGGGAGTCGACATCGATTCGCGCAGTGCGGATGCAGAGAAGGTAGAGTTCATCAGTCACTGTCCGGAGTGCGGAAGCAAGCTAATCAGATACGAAGACGAAGCTGCTTTCTATTGCCCTAACGAAACAGGATGCCCTCCGCAAATAAAGGGTAAGATAGAGCACTTCATCAGCCGCAGAGCTATGAACATAGAAGGACTCGGCCCGGAGACTGTTGACCAATTTTACCAAGAGGGTCTGATTCACAATGTTGCGGATCTTTATTCTCTCAGTGCCGATGATATATGCCGCTTAGACCGTATGGGTGAGAAATCGGCCGACAATATAATACAAGGCATAGCTCGCTCTAAAGAAGTGCCATACGAAAGAGTGCTTTTCGCCTTAGGTATAAGATTCGTAGGAGAGACCGTGGCCAAGAAAGTAGCCAAGGCGTTCCGTTCTATAGACGCACTGGCCGCTGCAAATCTTGACGCACTGATTCACGTAGACGAAATCGGACTGAAAATAGCACAGAGCATCATATCATATTTCGCCGATGACAAGAACCGCGAACTGGTGGAACGCTTGTGCAATGCGGGATTGAAGTTAGAAGCCGACGAAGAAGACCTTTCAGGACATACCGACATACTTCAAGGCAAGTCTATCGTAATTAGCGGCGTATTCTCGCGTCACTCGCGCGACGAATATAAGGAATTGATAGAAAAGCATGGCGGTAAAAATGTAGGAAGCATTTCAAAAAAGACCAGTTTCATCTTGGCAGGCGATAACATGGGCCCCAGCAAACTAGAGAAAGCACGTTCGCTTGGTATAGCAATTATCGATGAAAATGAATTTCTATCTATGATTGGCGAATAAAAACAAGACGTTTGATAGGTTTGAACGAAAATATTAGTATTTTTGTGAAACCTAATAAAGTGTTTGAATTTATATATGATACAAAGAAAACTGAAAGGAATGGGGGTAGCGTTGATTACTCCTTTCAACGAAGACGGTAGTGTAGATTATAACTCATTAATAAAGTTGGTAGAATATCAGGTGCAAAACGGAACAGATTTCTTGTGCGTGCTTGGTACCACTGCCGAAACTCCCACATTGACAGCCGAAGAGAAACAGAAGATAAAACATGTCGTTATAGAACGTGTCAATGGCAGGATTCCTATATTATTAGGTGTCAGCAGCAACTGTACGCAGACTGTTGTGAATACATTGAAAAATGATGATATGACAGGAGTAGACGCGGTACTGGTGGCTGTTCCTTATTATAACAAGCCCTCGCAGGAAGGTATTTACCAGCATTATAAAGCCATTGCAGAGGCTACTAAGCTTCCTGTAGTGCTGTATAATGTACCTGGAAGAACCGGCGTGAACATGACTGCCGAAACCACATTGCGTCTGGCACGCGATTTCGATAATATCGTAGCTATTAAGGAAGCTTCGGGTAATATCACTCAGATGGATGACATCATCAAGAACAAACCGGCTAATTTCGACGTTATTTCGGGCGACGACGGCATTACTTTCCCTCTGATAACATTAGGGGCTGTGGGCGTGATTTCCGTTATAGGAAACGCTTTTCCGCGCGAATTCAGCCGTATGACTCGTTTGGCTTTGGCTGGCGACTACCAGAGTGCTTTGGCTATTCATCACCAGTTTACTGAATTGTTCAAGCTGTTGTTTGTAGACGGTAACCCGGCAGGTGTGAAAGCGATGCTTAGCATGATGGGTATGATACACAATAAATTGCGTCTTCCGCTTGTACCGACTCGTATCACAACATTCGAGCAGATGAAGCGTATTCTGGACGGATTGAAAGTAAAGTGCTAAAATAGCAGTAAACATCATAAAAAAGGGCAGTTCTTACCGAAAAAGCACACGGTAGGAGCTGCCCTTTTTATATTATCCATATATGAATTAAACATAATATCAATTATGGTGATTTTATAGCATTCCGTTAATGGGTCGATTTTAGGCTTATTTTTGTTTCACGCATCATAAACAGTAATAGCATTCATGGTACGATGTGTAAAACTAAAAGTGATTTATAAATAACGTGAGTTCGAAATAAAATCAAAAAATAG
>FR881256.1:13628-20847 GCA_000434735.1 Bacteroides sp. CAG:530 | reverse complement strand
TCTTTTTACGCCAAGGCGCTTCGCTGTTGGCTCTTTATTTCGGTTTTGCCTTGCCTTCGGCTTTTATTATTTAGTTATGTATACTTTTATGGTGACTCCGTGAAATACTTATCAATATCGCATTGAAAATTCTGTCTTCTCGCACGGAATTCTCTATACTTAGGCTGAGTATATATATACTTAACCTAAGTTTATATATTCTTAAGCTGAGTTTTTATATACTTAGCTTAAGTATAGAACTTTTATGGTGAAGGGAGTAGTTTTTCAATATGAAGTTTCATGGATTTATCGAAAAGAAAAATCTGGCGATTTGAATGATATTCTATACCTCTAGGCTTGCTATTTATATATCTAGGCTAGATATATAGAATTTCTAATAATAGGGCAGTTTTTCTTTGCAAGTTTCCGACTTTCAGTCACTTCGACTTTTAATTTTGCCGTACTGATGTTTTACTTTGGAGTTTATTAATGAAATAGATATTGCCTATTTTTTATGCAGCACTACAAGGACTACTTCGGATGGGGTAAAAAGACGAATATCACGACGTGACGTGCCTATACCTGTAGTGATAATTATGGGGGTACCTTTGCTGCTGTATTTCAATCCGCTTAAAAATCTGTTTCCATACTTGGAATAATGACTGGCGGGGGTGTAATGATGGAATAGGCTGACTTGCCCACCGTGGGTGTGACCTGCCAACGCTAAATCGGTATTGCGTACATCTACGTCTTCTACATAATCAGGGGTATGTGTCAACAGGATGACGAAATCGTCGTCGCTTAAACTGAGCGTGGGCGAAATGCCGTTCTTTTTCAAATCGAAAGGATTGCGAACTCCGCTTACAAGTATGTATTCATCGCCCTTGCGGATGGTATCGGTTACGTGTTCTAACAGGCGAATGCCTACCCTACGCATCAGTTCTGAAACTATCTGATAATTAGCGTTGTTCTCGTGATTCCCCATCACTCCATACACTCCGTAGACAGGATGAAATTTGGCTATTTCATCAAACAATTCAGTCATATTACCTCCGTTTCTTCCGCAGTAATCGCCGCCTAAGAATAGCGCGTCGGCGTTAGTTTTTTGTAATGCTTTCAGCAATGCCGGAAGGCGTTTGTTGTTAAAACGACTTTCATAATGGAAATCGGAAGCAAAAGCTATACGAAAGCCATCGAACGAATCTGGCAACTGCGCACTATAGAAATCGTACTTCTTCACTCTTCCTATTCCGTGATAACGAGAGAAGGTGGCTGTAGCACACGATGAAAGCATCAATGCCAAAAGAATAGAGAATAATACCTGTTTTAACATCTTCTTTTTGATTAACTTTGCAGTAATTCAACTTTAAGTTTGCACCAAAATTAAATAATCGATGGAAAATATACAACCCAATTCGTTCAAAGCTTGGATGTTGGCAGCACGTCCCAAGACACTGACTGGAGCCGCAATTCCCGTAATGACAGGATGTTCACTGGCCGCTATGTACGGACATTTCAAAATAGTACCCGCCGTATTATGCTTTCTGTTTGCTTTCTTGATGCAGATAGACGCTAATTTCGTAAACGATTTATATGACTTCTTGAAAGGAAGCGACCGCGAAGACCGATTGGGTCCGGAAAGAGCTTGCTCGCAAGGTTGGATTTCGCAAAAGAACATGATGCATGGCATTATCATAACAACCATATTGGCGGGAATAAGCGGATTGTCGCTTCTGTTTTTCTGCGGATGGGAAATAATTCCGGTAGGAATCGCCTGCATAGTTTTCGCCTTTCTGTACACTGCCGGACCGTACCCACTGGCTTATCACGGCTTTGGGGATATATTAGTATTACTGTTCTTCGGATTCATCCCCGTGGGATGCACCTATTATATAATGGCGCACGACTGGAATCTGTCGGTAATAATGGCTTCGCTGGCTTGCGGACTAGTAATAGACACATTGCTGATGATAAATAATTTCCGCGACCGCGAACAAGATGCCTTAAGCGGCAAGAAAACAATTGTAGTGAGATTAGGAAGCAGTGCCGGACTTATGCTGTATTTTCTTTTAGGAATGGCTGCCTGCTGGTGTTGCTTCTACTTCATAGGCCAAGGAAAACTATGGGCCGGCGTACTTCCGCAAATCTATTTGTTCCCGCACATACTTACAACAATAAAAATGGCCCGCATCCACAAAGGACGCGAGCTCAATATTATATTAGGAGAGACATCACGAAACATGTTGCTCTTCGGAGTTCTTCTCTGCGCCGGACTCTTGGCGTAATACACGAATCACTCCTTCTCTATCAAGACAGTAGCATAGGCAGAAATGCCTTCTTCGCGTCCGGTAAAGCCCAAGCGCTCGGTTGTTGTGGCTTTTATCGAGACATCGCCTACGTCTACACCCATAAGGTGTGCCAACGTTTCTTGCATCAATGGGATATGAGGATTGAGTTTAGGGCGCTCGGCACACACCGTAGCGTCTATATTGCCCACCTTATATCCTTTAGTCGCAATCAAATCGACGGTACGAGCCAACAGAATCTTACTGTCGATACCCTTAAACTCTTGCGAATTGTCGGGGAAATGATAACCGATATCGCGCATATTGGCAGCGCCCAGCAGCGCATCGCAAATGGCATGAATCAAAACATCGGCATCAGAATGGCCAAGCAATCCTAATTCATGATCAATCTTAATTCCTCCCAACCATAATTCACGGTCGGCCACCAAACGATGGACATCGTATCCAAAACCTACTCTTATCTTCATCGTATATAAAAATCAAGTACCTTATTCTCTTCTACATATCCCTCTAAATGATTGCCGATTGAAACAGGACCTACCCCAACCGGAGTACCTGTATACAGCAAATCACCAATCTTCAATGTACAGAACTGACTTACATAAGCAATAATACGATCTACCCCGAAGAGCATATCGCGCGTATTGCCCTGCTGCACGGTCTTGCCATCAATATCGAGATGGAAATTAATGTTCTGTATATCCAGGAATTTATCTACCGGAATCCAATCGCCGATAGCAGCCGAATTATCGAAACCTTTGCATAGCTCCCATGGCTTACCCTCGGCACGGAATTTACGTTGCAAATCGCGAGCCGTAAAGTCGATACCTACCGTTACTGCATCGTAGTAACGATGGGCGAATCGTTCTGATATATTTTTACCCAAACGATTTATACGCACCACCAACTCCGTTTCATAATCTACCTGCTGACAAAAGTCGGGAATAAAAAAAGGTTTGCTGTCTTTTAACAATGCAGAATCGGGCTTCATAAAGATAACCGGTTCTTGTGGCAATGGCTCATCGCTATGCAACTCCTTGCAATGCAACGGGTAATTCATGCCGATAGCTATAATTTTCATAGAGTTCTATCAGTTCTTTTACTATATAATAACGTTATTTTTTCATATTCTCATTCAGCCTATTAAACATCACGGCCAAATGTGCGTACAGCGAAGTATTCTGTACTACAATTCCTTCGGGAACACGTATACGGAAAGGCGTAAAGTTCCACACGGCTTTTATACCGCCTTCTACCATCTTATCCGTAACTTGCTGAGAGATGGCGATAGGTACAGTAAGCACACCGATATTCACCTTATCCTTCTGCATACGTAACTGCAGCTCGTCGGTGTGATAAATAGGTATACCATTTATTTCGGTTCCTACCAAGTCTGGGTTCACATCGAACGCCCCAACAATCTTCAAACCGAAATGCGACAATCCGGAGTCGCGAAGCAAAGCTCCACCAAGACTACCTACACCGAAAAGATATGCCCGATGAAGATTGGTAAACCCAAGAAAGTCCTCGAGTACGCTTATAAGCAAGTCTACTTCATACCCCACCCTAGTACGGCCAGAGATATCCACATACGACAAATCCTTGGCTATCTGAGAAGAGTCGATATTTATCTGCTTAGAAATCTGTGTAGAAGAGACAAACTTCTCCCCCTTATCTCTCATCAGTTTAGCACATGAAAGATACCAAGGAAGCCTGCGAAGAGTAGGTTCCGGTATTTTATCCATATTTTTCCGTATATGTGTAGTCATCTTACATTTTACTGCAATTTATCAGTATTTGCAAAAATACGGTATTTATTTAATAACACATAAAACCATTCGGAAAAAACATTTATCTTTGGATAAATTAATTATATCATGAAGAATAACGATTGGAAAGACAGACTAAACATTGTTTACTCCACCAACCCGGATTTTAACTACGAAAGCCAAGAAGAGTGCGAACCAGACACACTCGACTCTAAGCAACAAAAGCTACGAGTTTCTATCGAAAAGAAAGGACGTGGAGGCAAAACCGTCACGGTGATAAACGGTTTCATAGGTAAAGAAGACGATCTGAAAGAGCTGGGACGACTGCTAAAAACGAAATGCGGAGTAGGCGGTTCGGTAAAAGACGGAGAAATACTGATTCAAGGCGAATTCAAGCAACGGATAATAGACCTGCTAAAAGCGGAAGGATACACCCAAACACGATAAAAGAAGCCGTACCTGCAAGCGCAAGTACGGCTTTTATAATAGAACCTTTTAAAATTCTAATTATTCAGCACGCAAAGTAAAGCGTTTGAAATCAACAACCTTCAATTCAGGATCTGATTCCTTCAAAACATCAGCTACAGTCTTCTTAGGATCCATGATGTCTTCCTGCTTCAACAAGCAAACTTCTTTCAAGAATTTACCCAGACGACCCTTAGCGATATTTTCAATCATAGCAGCAGGCAAGTTAGCAGCTTTTTCTTCTGCTACCTTAGCTTTCAACTGACGGATTTCTTCAGCCTGAGCCTCTGTGATATTACCCTTCATAACACCTTCGTTCAAGTGTTCTTCGTTTTCAGCGATATACAAGTTGAAACCAGCTTTCTTCAAAGCAGCCTCTACAGCCTTCTGAACCTGTTCAGCCTTAGTCTTATCGATAGCGACCTGGATTTCTTTCTGCTTGATTTCTTCAGAAACACCATCTTCGTCGATAGCGATAGGATTCATTGCAGCGATCTGCATTACGATTTCGTGAGCAACCTTTTCGTCAGCAGGCTTGTTGAATGCAGCGATAGTACACAATGCGTTCTTACCCTGGTGATTGTAGATTGCAGTAGCAGCACCTTCAATCCAGTTATATCCGTCCAATTCCATTTTTTCGCCAGTGATACCGCTACGGTCAGTAACTGCATCCTGAACAGTACCATTACCCAAAGGCAAAGCTTTCACTTCGTCAAGAGTCTTACATTTGTTTTCAACGGCAGCGTCGAGAATAGCCTGAGTCAAAGCTACGAAATCAGCATTCTTAGCAACGAAGTCAGTTTCGCACTTCAAAGCGATGATAGCAGCGAAGTCACCAGTTGATTTACACAAAACACAACCTTCAGCAGCTTCACGGTCAGAACGTTTAGCGGCTACAGCCTGTCCTTTTTTACGGATAATTTCCATTGCTTTGTCAATATCACCATTAGCTTCAGTCAAAGCATTCTTGCAGTCCATCATACCAGCACCACTGATTTTGCGGAGCTTGGTGATTTCAGCCATTGTTACAGCCATAATATTTTAATTTTATTAGATTAATAATAGATTCTAAAAGAATGAAACGCAGATTCTCACAGAGAGAAAATCATCTGCGTGAACCCACGTTTCAGTATAATATAAAACTTAAAACGAATTAAGCTTCTTCATCTTTGCCGATGAAAGCTGCAGCCTTAGCGGCGTTGATTGCATCTTCTTCAGCTTTGTCCATACGTGCCTTTGCAGATTTTTTCTTAGCTGCTTTAGGAGCGTTTTCGCCAGCTGCTTCCATGTCTACCTTTTCAGCTTTTCTTTCTTCCAAGCCTTCTGCCATAGCAGCGCAGCAAGCATCAAGAATTACTTCGATAGACTTAGTAGCGTCGTCGTTTGCCGGGATAACGAAATCCACGTTTGAAGGATCTGAGTTAGTATCGACAATTGCGAATACAGGAATACCCAAACGGTTAGCTTCACGAACTGCAATGTTTTCTTTCAAAACATCGATAACGAACAAAGCAGACGGCAGACGAGTCAAGTCAGCGATAGAACCAAGGTTCTTTTCCAACTTAGCGCGCTGACGAGAGATCTGAAGAACTTCTCTCTTAGACAAGTTTGAGTAAGTACCGTCGTTAGTCAACTTATCGATAGTAGCCATTTTCTTCACAGCCTTACGGATAGTCGGGAAGTTAGTCAACATACCACCCGGCCAACGCTCGATTACATAAGGCATATTTACAGAAGCTGCTTTCTCAGCAACTACTTGTTTTGCTTGTTTCTTAGTAGCAACGAACAGGACTTTTCTTCCTGATTTTGCGATTTGCTTCAAAGCTTCAGCAGCTTCGTCTACTTTTGCAACGGTCTTGTTCAAATCGACCCGGCCAACGCTCGATTACATAAGGCATATTTACAGAAGCAGCTTTCTCAGCTACTACTTGTTTAGCTTGTTTCTTAGTAGCAACAAACAGGACTTTCTTACCTGATTTTGCGATTTGTTTCAGTGCATCAGCAGCTTCATCTACTTTAGCAACTGTTTTATGGAGGTCAATGATATGGATACCATTGCGTTCCATGAAAATATAAGGAGCCATTGCCGGGTTCCACTTTCTTTTAAGGTGTCCGAAGTGGCAGCCTGCCTCCAATAATGTATCAAAATTTACTCTTGACATTGTTTTAATCTTTAAATCGTTTACTTTCTTTTTTGTTAATTGAACCAACTGTCTGGTAGTTTCCAGCATGTCCGTGCAAGGAAAATCCCGGCAGTTTAGATACTAAACGCTTTTTGTTGAGAGCTGGATTATGAAAGCTGAATATAATCTACGCAACTTGTCGCATCCAACATTCCACCAACTCTTAACGTTTACTGAACTGGAATCTACGACGTGCTTTTGGACGTCCCGGTTTCTTACGTTCAACGGCACGCGGATCACGAGTCATGAAGCCTTCAGCACGCAATGCCTTCTTATCTTCTGGATTAATTTTTACCAAAGCACGAGCGATAGCCAAGCGAAGAGCCTGAGACTGGCCAGTAAAACCACCACCGCACAAGTTAACTTTAATATCATATTTTTCAGCAACCTGAAGAGTGTTCAACGGCTGCTTAACAACATACTGTAGAATACTTGATGGAAAGTACTGTGCAAGGTCTCTCTTGTTAATAGTAATCTTTCCTGTACCTTCGCTAACGAAAACGCGAGCAATTGCGCT
>FR881256.1:0-13568 GCA_000434735.1 Bacteroides sp. CAG:530 | reverse complement strand
CTTCCATTCTTTATTATTTAAGTGAGTTAATATCAATTGCTTTCGGAGTCTGAGCTTCGTGTTTGTGTTCAGAGCCTTCGTATACGTAAAGATTGCTCAGCAACTTTGCGCCCAAACGGTTCTTCGGAAGCATACCCTTCACTACTTTCTTCATCAATCTCTCTGCACCGTTAGGCTTAGCCATCAAACGAGCAGGAGTAATTTCGCGCTGACCACCAGGATAGCCTGTGTAGCTCAGGTAAACCTTGTCATTCCACTTGTTACCTGTAAATTTAACTTTGTCTGCATTGATGATGATAACGTTATCACCGCAGTCTACATGAGGAGTAAAGTTTGGTTTGTACTTACCTCTCAACAGTTTCGCAACTTTAGCACCGAGACGGCCTACAACCTGATCGGTAGCATCAACAACGACCCATTCTTTGTTCGCTGTTTCCTTGTTTGCAGAAATGGTCTTGTAACTTAAAGTATCCACTCTTAATTTTTTTTAAATGTTAACTACTAAAAAACAAATTCCGTTTGCCCTACTCATCCCGGACAAAGATTTATAAAGCATTCAGAATTAAACTTTTATCACTATTTGATAATAATCGGCTTGCAAAGGTACGGCTTTTATCCGAACTGACAAAGGTTTTAAGTTTTTTTTTCTACTGCATGATACTGTGTGTCAACGCACAATATTTTCGGGATACTTAGAAGGCATATCTACTCGTTTCCAAGTTTCATAGCACCATGAGTCTATTCTGTTTCCATCAATGTCGTCTTTAAGGAAATATTTCAATACCATAACCTTATTTTGATCTTTCAACGTATAATGAAGCACGTTTTTCTGATTATTGAGCTGAGGTAAATGGATATTCTTCTCGACATTTTCAGTGTAAGTACTGTCTGAATCAATAGTATACGTTCCGTAACCAATGACAATAGCGCCAGTAGGCATCATTACCACATTAGAGAATCTACCGTCGTCCGACAATATTTTTAAGGTATTACCAGTCTTCAGTTCACCGGGAATGCCGGGCTGACTAGAACGATAAAAGCACATTTGCCAAATGCCACTTAGGGTAAAAGGCACTTTTTCTTGAACACTCTGAGCTGCTACCTGAAATGTACCGACTACAGCTAATACCATAGCGAATAACAAAGAACGTGATTTCATAATCTATGATTTTTTAAAGTAAAACAAATACAATAGATAACACTACAAATATAATAATTCGGATTTAATTACCTATCTGTTTATCAGGATTTATATTCCAAAAACAACAAATATCTACAATTAATAAGACGGTTACTACAAACCAACAAATAAAAACTCTACTTCACTCGCCAACAATACAGAAAAATCAGTAATTTTGGCCTACTAAAAAATACGCTATGAAAACAATAAACATAAACAGACTATGCTTTCTACTGGTCATCTGGATATGCAGTTCGCTGATATCTATCGCACAAAACCAAAAACGCTTATTAGTAGAAAAGGTACATGGAACCACTTCGGCAAAAACTGTCCCTGCACTTCTCGATAAAGAAGGTGTAAAATGGCAATCTATATCAGCGGCAAACTGGCCATCTTATCCGTATAAGCCTGATGTACAATTCAGAATATCCCACACAGGCAAGAGCATCCTTCTCCAATATAAGGTAAAAGAAGACGGGATACGCGCCATGACAGGCAAAGATTTCGGATCGGTATGGAGGGATTCTTGCGTTGAGTTTTTCGTCGCTCCTGACGGAGACAGTTGTTATTATAACATAGAATGTAACTGCATAGGTTATATACTAATAGAATACGGCCCTGCCGACAAACGTTCACGAGCAGAGCAAAAGGTAGCTAATATGATAAAACGATGGAGTTCTTTAGGTCACAGTGTATTCGACACAAGAAAAGAAGAGACAGAATGGACGGCTAGCCTCATCATTCCGGCAAAAGCATTATTTAAGCATAACATAAAAAAACTGGATGGCATAAAAATGCGCGGAAACTTCTATAAATGCGGCAACCAATTACCTAAACCGCATTTCCTGTCGTGGAATCCGATACTTACAGACAAAGTACAATTTCATTGCCCCGAATTCTTCGGAGAGTTAGATTTCGAATAAAACCTTTTCCTCTTGCGAAAGGAACCAATTCCTCTTGCGAAAGGAAACGATTCCTTATAAGAAAGGATTTTGCACTTATTGCGAATGATAAAAAATAAGTCTCAGACACACATCACTACCATTGCGCCTGAGACTCTTTTATTTATTAAATAATATGCTGATTCTTCAACTCTTCGGCTACCGATTCCAATTCGGCATACCAATCTTCACCGAACTTACGAATGAGAGGAGTCTTAAGAAATTTATAAACCGGAAGGTTTTCTTTCTGTCCAAGCAATACAGCCGCTTTACAAACATCCCATCTGTGATAACTCACCGACTTATAAGGACCGTAATCGCCAACTCGTATAGGATACAGATGACATGACACCGGTTTATAGAAATTACAACGTCCTTCGCGATAAGCTTTTTCGATGGCACAATAGCAATAGCCACGCTCGTCATAGCAAGTAAAGACGCAGTCTTTTCCGTTTACAATAGACGTTACCAAATCACCGTCTTGGTCTGTATAAACCACACCTTGTTTATCTATAACGGCACGCGCTTCGGGCGACAAGTCATCCCATACTACCGGAAGCACCTCTTCTAGTTTCTCTACCTCATCAAGCTCTACCGGTGCTCCGGCATCGCCTTCTATACAACACTCCCCTTTACAGGCATCAAGATTGCAAAGAAACTTCTCGCGAAACACATCTAAACTTATTACTACATCGTCAATCTGAACCATATACGTTGTGCTTTATGTTAATTATTAGTTGTAAAAAGAAAAAATAATCCCGCTTTTCCTTACCTAAATACAGGTTTGGCAAAGCGGGACTACTATAATCAAGTCGATATTAGTCGATAATCAAATCGTGACCTGTCATATCTGCCGGCTGACTCATGCCCATAATGTGCAAGATAGACGGTGCAACGTCTGCCAACACACCGTTTTCAACCTTAGCTTTCTGGTTCTTTGTTACGTAAACAAAAGGAACAGGATTCAAAGAGTGAGCAGTGTTAGGAGTACCGTCTGCGTTCAATGCATGATCTGCATTACCGTGGTCGGCGATGATGATAACTTCATAATCGTTAGCCTTAGCAGCTTCTACCGTATCTTTCACGCAGTTATCGATAGCAACCACAGCCTTTTCTATAGCTTCGTAGACACCAGTGTGTCCTACCATGTCACCGTTAGCATAGTTAACAACGATGAAATCGTATTTCTGAGTTTCGATAGCAGCAACCAATTTGTCTTTTACTTCGTATGCGCTCATTTCCGGCTTCAAGTCGTAAGTAGCAACCTTCGGGCTCGGAACCAAGATACGATCTTCGTTTTCGTACGGAGTTTCACGTCCACCGTTGAAGAAGAATGTTACGTGAGCATATTTTTCTGTTTCTGCAATGTGCAACTGAGTCTTACCGTTGTTAGCAAGGAATTCGCCCAATGTATTCTGCACGTTTTCTTTCGGGAAGATAACGTGAACGCCCTTGAATGAAGCATCGTACGGAGTCATACAGTAATACTGTAATCCCGGAATAGTCTTCATGCCTTCTTCCGGCATATCCTGCTGAGTCAATACTACAGTCAATTCTTTAGCACGGTCGTTACGGTAGTTGAAGAAGATAACTACATCGCCTTCCTTGATAGTACCGTCTACATTTGCATTAACGATAGGCTTGATAAATTCATCGGTTACACCTTCATCGTAAGATTCCTGCATAGCCTGTACCATATCAGTAGCTTTCTTACCTACGCCGTTAACCAACAAATCGTATACTTCTTTCACACGATTCCAACGTTTGTCACGGTCCATAGCGTAAAAACGGCCTATGATAGAGGCGATAACACCTTCGCTCTGTGCACAATGTGCAGTCAACTGTTCGATGAATCCCTTACCGCTCTACGGGTCGGTATCACGACCGTCCATAAAGCAGTGGATGTATGTCTTATCTAATCCGTATTCTTTAGCAATATCGCAAAGTTTAAACAAATGATCGAGTGAAGAGTGCACACCACCGTTAGAAGTCAAGCCCATAAAGTGGATGCCTTTTCCATGCTCTTTCGCATATGAGAAAGCTGAAACGATTTCCTTGTTCTTCAAGATGCTGCCATCAGCACATGCACGGTTAATCTTAACCAAGTCCTGATAAACGATTCTTCCGGCACCGATATTAAGGTGACCTACTTCTGAGTTACCCATCTGTCCGTCGGGCAAACCTACATTTTCTCCGCTGGCCTGCAACTGAGAATGCGGATAAGTAGCCAACAAGTTATCCCAATATGGAGTGGGAGTTTCAAAGATTACGTCGTCTTTCTTGTGGTCACCAATACCCCAACCATCAAGAATCATCAAAAGAGCTTTCTTTGCCATAATAAATTATTTTGTTTAAAATTGTTTTATATTCAATCTTTATTCGCCGCAAAATTACAAAATATCTGGTGCCACAACGAGTTTTTCACTATTTTTATAGCGATGACTCAGCCTTTGCCTGTATATCCTGCAATACTAGTCCGGCAATAGTAAAACCAAAAATGGCTGTGATATGCGCAAGGCTTCCGTTTATCTGTGCCTTTGTAGCATTCCAGTCATGATTAACCAAATCCGGGTCACCCGGTCCGCCTTTTTCTTTTGAGCTAAGGTTAGCATCTATCTCCGCCGAATTGTCTACTCCTTTATTCTTCAAAAGTTCCTCGCTATAAACACATTTGAACTTTTTTTTCGGGAACAAGTGCTGTTTCTTGAACTTACGGCGCAACGCCGCACCAAGCGGACAGCCTTTCACTTTCCAGAATTCGGCTACCGCTATCTTGGTAGGGTCCATTTTCAGAGCCGCACCCATTGATGAAAAGAACACGGCATCAGTTTCGCAAGCATTGCGGATAAGCAACGCCTTATTTTCGAGGCTATCAATGGCATCTATAATATAGTCGTAGGTTTCAATATGAAATTCGTCGGCAGTCTCGGCTGAATAAATCTTCTGCAATGCGGTTATCTCGGCAGACGGATTAATAGAAAGCAAACGTTGCTTCAACGCATCGACCTTTACCTGTCCTACCGTTTCGGTAGTAGCCATCAACTGCCTATTTACATTCGACACACAGATACGGTCCGAGTCTACAATAGTCAGTTTACGAACTCCTGTACGTATCAAACACTCCGCGCACCAACTGCCTACACCTCCCACTCCGAATAAGATGACTCTTTTTGTAGCCATTACATCCATCACATTACGCCCCAAGAGCAACTCTGAGCGTGCAAATATTCCTTGTTCTATTGCCATGATATTTTCTATAAATTACGCGTCGCAAAGTTACACCATTTTCCGAAAAACGTATGTAGCAAAAGCCCTTACCAACCGAAATTCACACAAAAAAAACGGCTTGCCTATCGCCTTTATAAAAGAGGAGCAATAGACAAACCGTATATTTTAAGAAGCTCTATTCAGAGCCGGCAGATACTTTTTACAATCCGTGAATAGTCTTGAGGAGCTGATCGCCCATACCGATAGTATATCCGTGCTGTTCGAATACTACACGGTTGAATGTATCGGCAATGATGAACAACGGAAGCTGAGTATTAGGAGCCAACTTCATGGCTGTCAAAATCTGATTACGGATAGAACCGTCGCGGTCGATACCGAATACTGCATTAGACGGTAATCCAGCAATCGGAGACTTCTGATACTTAGCATACGCATCTGCATCGGTAAACAAGAATATCATCTTGCGTCCCCATTTCTCAAGTTCGGCAGCCTTCTGAGCCACGTCTTTCAGCGCATGATTGGTAGGTTCCTGATTTACTCCGAGTACGGCAATACAGAAATATCCACGTCCGGTAGTAGAAAGGACAGAAACATCCTGTCCGCTCTCTACGTTAGTATAGATAGATTCTGAGTTGAAGCTACCTATTACAGATATTTTTTCAGCATTATCGCGCATTACCAGCTGAGTTTCTGTGAGTTCATCCTTATTAATATTAAAGAATGAAACATTTGCCAATACACTACCGTCGGCCATACGGCTACCTGTTACCATCATATAATATCCTACCGGCAATGAAGACGGGTTCTTGAAGAGAGCGCTCCATTTTTCGAAGTCAGAATATCCCAGTAAGTCAAACGAGCCCTTAGACTGATTGAACATTGACAATGAGAAATGACGGAAGTATTCTGGGTCGTCCAATCTAGGCAATGCCACGTAGTCGAGTTTCAATTTTCCGGTAACTACTGATTCTGATGTACCCGACTTGAAATCGGCTACAACCTCGTCATTACCTTTCTTATATAATACAGTACCTGTTACATGGTCTATACGAGCAGGAATATTAAGAGAACGAGCGATAGATACGAAGAAGATATTAAGCGAACGGCTGTCGCAGATACGACTCTTCCATACACCAACAGGAGAAATAGTAGTACCTACTGTACAAAGTTCATCGTGCATAGTAAGGTTAGTACGACACCATTCAACCAACTTCTGAGGATCGGCACGAAAAGCCTCAGCATCGGTCTGAGCAACTTCCTTCTGGAAATAAGCACGATAAGGAATAAGCATTTCATTAGAAACGCGCGGAGCCAAGATCCATTCCACGTCAGCATCAGGAGCTGTGTTATACAAATGATCATCAAGAACCTCTACAGGTATATCACGATAGTCTTTTTCAGCAAGAGTTTCGAGCAGTTGCAAAGCACGTTCTTTCATGTTCTTTTCGGCAGCCTTCTGCAAGAAGTCGAACAAAGACTGATAGTTTCCGCGTGAAGCTACTATATAACGTTCTACTTTCTTAACGTCGTATCCATTCTTTCCGGCAAAAGCCTTGATAGCGTCTGCCTGAGGGAATGTAGCGATATACGCATGACGGATAGAGTCTTCAATATTAAAACGGCGGTCATTTTCAGCACGCTGTTCGGGAGTTACCTCCGGAGTATTCGGCTTTTCTGCAGGAGGAACGATATCAACAGGGAAAGAAAACTCCTCGCCTACCTTATGCGACAAAGCGATTTTAACGTCCTTATCTTTACCAAACGACACACGGCTAATACCAAAATTATCGTCCTTAGTAGCAACAACTACCATGTCTCCCAATCCTGCCGACAAGCGTGCCTTACCGTCTTCGGCTGTATTCTGTGTAGATACGGTATAGAATTCAGCGTAATTATAGATACCGAAACGAACATTTGCACCCTGTACAGGCTTACCAGCTTCGTCTACAGCAGTAACTTCTACAGAAGCATTATCCGCATAGTTAGATATAACATTGATTTCAGTATAGTTGGCAGATGTACGCATTACTTCTTCCGGACCTTCGTAATAACCGAACACCTTAGTGTGCATCAACATGCCTCGGCTTGCAGGAGCGTTAAACCATCCTAAGTTCAACACGGGTTCTGGTTCGCAAGCTCCTAAGAAATACCATTTACCATCTACCCAAGCTTCAACCCAAGCGTGGTTATCGTCAGTATGAGCCCAACGCGGAGTGTATACCTGACGAGCAGGAATACCTACCGAGCGCAAAGCGGCTACCAAGAAAGTAGATTCTTCACCGCAGCGACCGTAGGCTGTACGCACTGTAGCAAGCGGAGAGCTGGTACGCGAATCCGAAGGTTGGTAATTGGCTTTTTCATGACACCAGTGATTGACTTCGAGCACCGCGTCGTACATAGACAAATTCTTTATTCTATCTATCAACTCATCATGAAACACCATGCGAGAGCGATCGAGGTTTTCATTGTTTACACGAATCGGAAGTACGAAATGACGGAACACGTCTTCTGGCATAGTTTTTCCCCATGTAGTTTCCTTACGAGTAGCATAGGCGCTACGCACATTCTCCAGATAGAAATCGCCATCATAGTCTGTAATATCGCCTACAGGCATATAAGCATACAAGAATGTCAATGCTTCGCGTTCATCAGACGATAAGTCATTACGCTGAAAAACCTTAAAGAAATCACCCGAAGAAAAGCATTCCTGCTTCTTCTGAAAATCGGCTTCTACCCTCTTGTTAAAAGAAGAATCGGTACAACTTACCGAAACGAGAGCAAACAACAAGCCCAAGAGAAATGAAAAAGATTTGTTCATAAGATTATGTGTTTTTTATTGATTAGAAATCATATATAATCAGTTGCAAAGATAAAACAAAAACAATATTTACCACATTTACTACATAAAAAGTGCATATTTTACGCCATCTATCACTTAGGAATAGGACCAAAAAACATTTAATCTCATACACTAAGCGTTAAATGGCGCATTGCATTACAAAAACTTTGCGATAATCCGATTGCGGATACATATTTTAAAAAACATAAAAACGCATACCGATTGATTTTATATTCCTACATTTGCAGTACTAATTCAAACTTCGATTATGGCAATAAATTCTCGTCAGGAACAAACTCAGGCCCAGCAACAGCTACAAACATTGTCGCCACAACAAATCATGGCGATAAAGTTATTGGAACTACCCACCGTAGAGCTGGAAGAACGCGTACACTCCGAACTACTTGACAATCCGGCACTAGAAGAAGGCAGAGAACCGAGCGATACAGACGACTGCCACGCTGATGACGCTGACAGCTACAACACTACCGACGAAGACGGCGAGCCGAATACCGATAGCGCTGAAGACTTGTCATTGGGAGACTACCGTAACGAAGACGACATCCCCGACTACAAACTTCAAGAGAATAATTATTCTAAAGACGACCAACCGGAAGATATTCCGTTCTCTGATAATATATCATTCTACGAAACATTGAAAGAACAGCTCGATATGCAAGAGCTTTCGCCCAAAGAAAAGGAATTGGGAGAATACCTCATAGGCTCGCTCGACGACGACGGTCTGTTACGCAAACCATTGGATGCAATAGCTGATGAGCTCGCTATTTATCAAGGTGTAGAAACCACGCCCGAAGAATTGGAACGAGTTCTTACCGTAATACAAGACTTCGACCCTGCCGGCATAGGTGCCCGCAGTCTACAAGAATGTTTATTACTGCAAATAAAGCGAAAAGAAGACTCGCCCGTAAAGCAGGCAGAATACGATATCATCAGTAAATGCTGCGATGAGTTCACAAAAAAGAACAAAGAGAAAATAATGCAAAAGTTAGGCCTCAGCGAACAGCAATATGCTGAAGCTGTAGCTGAATTGACTAAGCTGAATCCACGTCCTGGAAGCTCGCTAGGAGAAACTATCGGAAAGAATCTTCAGCAAATCATACCAGACTTTATAGTGGACACAGACGACGACGGCACCATCACGCTAAGCCTGAACAGCAGAAATGTACCAGAGCTTAGACTAAGCCGCGAATTTACAGAGATGCTTGACGAGCATACCCGCAATAAGGCTAACCAAAGCAAGGAGTCGAAAGATGCCATGCTGTTCTTAAAGCAGAAAGTAGATGCTGCACAAGGTTTCATCAACGCCATAAAGCAGCGTCAGCAAACACTGACTACCACCATGCAGGCCATCATCGACCTACAGCGTCCATTCTTTGAAGAAGGCGACGAGTCGTTGCTGCGCCCAATGATTCTGAAAGACGTGGCAGAACGTACTGGCCTCGACATATCTACCATATCAAGAGTAAGCAACAGTAAATATGTACAGACCAACTACGGCATCTATCCACTGAAGTTCTTCTTCAGCGACGGATATACCACCGAAAGCGGTGAAGAGCTGTCTGTCCGCGAGATAAAGCGTATACTAAAGGAGTGCATAAACAGCGAAGATAAAAACAAGCCATACACAGACGATGAACTGGCCGACATACTAAAAGACAAAGGATATCCTATAGCTCGCCGCACCGTAGCCAAGTATCGCCAACAACTGAACATACCCGTAGCAAGATTAAGAAGATAAAACGATATATACATATATATTATGGAAGAAACCAATATTCCCGACCAGCTGACATATCACGAACACAAGCCCGACCGTGGTGATACTCCAAAAAGTCCTTTATATACAGGGGCTCGTATCCTCTCGGCCATATTCACCCCATTCATGCTTCCGTTCGTGGCATTCTTGTTACTATTCTGTTTCACGTATCTGCGAATGCTACCCATGCAATACAAGATAACCGTATTAGTCATGGTGTACTGTTTCACGATATTTCTGCCAATGCTGGCCATCTATCTTCTTCATAAAATAAACGGATGGCCACTGCATGCATTGCGCATCCGCGAAAATCGCTTCATCCCTTACGGGCTAACCATACTAAGTTATGTGGGTTGCCTTATCACCATGTTCCGCATTCACCTGCCCCGCTATATGAGCGGCATAATAGTAGCCACCCTGCTGTGCATGGTAATCTGTACGGTGGTTAACCTAAAATGGAAAATCAGTACCCATATGGCCAGCATCGGAATGATGGTAGGCGGAATGCTGTCTTTCAGCTTCATATTCCAATTTAATCCTACATGGTGGCTCTGCATATTCATTTTATTGGCAGGAATGCTTGGTTCGGCACGAATCATACTCCGTCAGCACACATTATATGAAGTAGGCGGAGGATTTGCCGTCGGTTTATTTTGTGGAGTCATCGGAATTTTGTTTATTTGAAAATTATATTATCATATAATAAAATTACTAACCTATTAAATACTAAAATTATGAATTTCCCTACTAACGTAAAGTACACTAGCGAACATGAATGGATCCGTCTCGAAAATGATGAAGCAATTATCGGCATCACCGATTATGCACAAGACCAACTTGGCGATATCGTCTTCGTAGATGTTACAGCCGAAGGCGAAACTCTAGAACAAGGCGAAGTATTCGGAACCATTGAAGTCGTTAAAACAGTATCCGACCTCTTCTTGCCGATTGGCGGTGAAATAGTAGAAGTGAACCCGGAACTGGAAGAGCATCCTGAGCTGGTTAACAAAGACCCATACGGAGAAGGCTGGATTATCCGCATTAAGCCTACCGACGCTTCTCAGATGGATGAACTACTGGATGCCGAAGCATACAAGAAGATCATTAACGAGTAATATAATAACAAATGAAACCAATTGTAAGTATCATCATGGGCAGCACTTCCGACCTTCCAGTTATGGAAAAGGCCGCTAAACTGCTCGACGAAATGCAAGTACCTTTCGAAATGAACGCCTTATCGGCTCATCGAACTCCTGCAGAAGTTGAAAAATTCTCTCAGGAAGCTGCCGGACGTGGACTGAAAGTTATCATAGCAGCCGCAGGCATGGCGGCAGCTCTGCCAGGCGTAATAGCAGCCAACACTACACTACCGGTTATTGGCGTACCTATTAAAGGTTCTGTGCTCGACGGCATGGACGCACTTTATTCTATCATACAGATGCCTCCCGGAATTCCGGTTGCCACTGTAGCTATTAACGGTGCGATGAACGCAGCTATATTAGCTGTTGAAATCTTGGCATTGTCCGACGAAAATCTTGCAGCCAAAGCCGTTGCTTACAAGGAAAGTTTGAAAAACAAGATAGTAAAGGCCAACGAAGAGCTGAAAGAAGTGAAATATACTTATAAGACAAACTAATTTAATGAATTACTTCAATTATTCACGCCGAGAGGCAACTGAAGTATATGTTGGTGCCACTCCTATGGGTGGCACTAATCCTATACGCATACAGAGTATGACAAATACTCCTACTGTCGACACTGATGCATGTGTAGCTCAGGCAATACGCATCATCGATGCCGGAGGTGAGTATGTGCGCCTTACAACGCAAGGAGTAAGAGAAGCGGAAAACCTTAAGAACATCAATATAGGTCTGCGCTCGCAAGGGTATAACACTCCTCTCATAGCCGACGTGCATTTCAACCCGAAAGTGGCCGACGTGGCTGCGCTCTATGCTGAAGGAGTACGAATAAACCCTGGAAACTATGTAGATGCCGCACGCACTTTTAAAAAGTTAGAATATACAGACGAAGAATACGCCAAGGAAATACAGAAGATACGCGACCGCTTTGTTCCGTTCTTGAATATCTGCAAAGAGAATCATACGGCTATCCGAATAGGTGTAAACCACGGATCTTTGTCCGACCGCATCATGTCGCGCTACGGAGATACGCCCGAAGGCATGGTAGAATCGTGTATGGAGTTTCTACGCATCTGCGTTAGCGAACATTTCTTTAACGTAGCCATCTCTATCAAGGCATCGAACACCGTAGTTATGGTGAGAACAGTACGCTTACTGGTAGAGCAGATGGAGAAAGAAGATATGGCTTTTCCGTTACACTTGGGAGTAACCGAAGCCGGTGACGGAGAAGACGGTCGAATCAAATCGGCTTTAGGTATAGGTGCTCTGTTGGCTGACGGAATAGGAGACACGATTCGTGTATCATTAAGCGAAGCACCAGAAGCAGAAATACCCGTAGCACGAAAATTAGTAGATTATGTAACTCGTAAGGAAGGACACATGTACATTCCGGCTACCGAAGCGCCCTGCTTCGACTATGTACACCCGTCAAGACGAGAAACACTAGCGGTAGAAAATATCGGTGGAGACCAAGTGCCGGTAGTGATAAGCGCACGCCTCAACGATAATATGGAAACCGACAGCCAGTTCTGTCCTGACTATATCTATACCGGACAAAAGTTACCTGCCGAACGTAAGGACAACATAAAATACATAGTAGACGCAGTGCAATGGGATGGCAGCGATAATCTTTATCCTGCTTTCAACTACAAGCAACTTATTGAGCTTCACGCCTGCCATGCTCCTGTAAAATTCCTCTTCATTAACTATTTAGGTTTGAACGAAGAGGCGATAGCTTGCCTACGCATGCATCCGGAAGTGGTACTTGTGGCACAAAGCAACCATCAAAACCGATTGGGTGAATTCCGCGGCATAGCGCATCAATTGATGAATGCGGGACTGAAGAATCCGATTGTTTTCTTCCAGTTCTATCAGGAAACAGAAAAAGAAGATTTGCAGATTAAAGCGGCCGCCGATATGGGTGCGTTATTATTCGACGGACTGTGCGACGGTATCTTGCTATACAATCATGGCGAATCTATCCCCGATACTAAAGTCGATGAAACCGCTTTCGGTATTTTACAAGCCGGAAGAGCCAGAACTTCGAAGACTGAATACATATCTTGCCCCGGATGCGGACGTACATTATATAATTTGGAATCGACCATAGCTCGTATCAAAGCAGCCACGTCACATCTTAAAGGACTGAAGATAGGAATTATGGGATGTATCGTAAACGGACCGGGTGAAATGGCGGATGCCGACTACGGATATGTAGGTGCCGGACGAGGAAAGATAAGCCTCTACAAGAAGAAAGAATGTATTGAAAAGAACATACCCGAAGAACATGCAGTGGAGAAACTCATCGAACTAATTAAGGAGAATGGTGACTTCATTGAAAGATAATTGTTAAAGAAAGATAAAACACTAGGGTACTTGTCCCCCTTTTCGGGGGTCTAAGTGTTCTTATTATTAGAAATATTAATTTCTCTCTTAAATAGGGATATTCAGTAAATGTCCCTAA
>FR881255.1 GCA_000434735.1 Bacteroides sp. CAG:530 | reverse complement strand
TAGTCTTGAGAAACACCAAGACCGTTCTTGTAACACCCACCCAAAATATATTGAGCAGTTGCATCCCCATCTGTAGCAAACTGTGTAAATATCATGACTGCTTTTTTATATTTACCTTTTCCATAAAGCTCAATTGCATCTGCCATTGACATACTATCGTTTTTAGCAATAGGTTGGTATCTAACAGTATCTTCTGCCATCAAATCTTCTACTACATCTTTGTGAAGATCCTGCTCAGTTATGGCTAAACACAATGTCGTATAATAGGTTTCCTGCAGAAAATGCCTTATTTGGTTTTGATATTCAACACGTTCTTTTGATGTTATTTTTAAAGGGGTAGCATTTCCTATAAAGGGATATACACATACCAAGGAAACAATAGTCAGAACAAATAGACGTAAACGAGTAAACATAGTATTCAATTTTATCCATGCAAATATAGAGAAATTTGTAACAAAAAAAACTGCTGTACATATATTAATTTAAATAAAGACAATCATCACGTAATAAATAGAGCCAAACAACCGAAATCCTATGTTTTATAAGCCACTTTTTTGATGAATTATGTTCCACAACAACATTATTTACACAAATAAATTCATCATAAAACAACATTTTAGGCAAGAATAAAGAATAATTATCCTCAAATGTTTCAAGAATCGAAAAATGGCATAACTTTGTGAACACCGACTAAAACATTAATTAAAAAACGACAATGGCAGATAATTATCTGGAAAAACAAAGAGAGATTTACGAAATACGTAAAGCCGCATGGGAGAAAAAGAAGAAATACGGAATCAAGAAGAAAGTCGCCCCTAAGAAAGAAGCGACTACAAACATTGACTCCAACAACGACGATGTTACGCAGACCAAATAGGTAACAACAAATATAAACGCATTATTTAATTTTAAATTTAACTACATGATCAACAGATTCATCTTAAACGAAGTATCATACTTCGGTGCCGGATCGAGAAAAGAATTGCCAGAAGTATTGGCACGCCTTAACCTTCATAAAGCGTTGGTGACAACCGATAAAGGGCTTTTGAAAGTAGGAACTGCACAAATGGTAACCGAAGTGCTCGACAAGGCTGGTTTCCCTTACGAAATCTACAGCGAAATAAAACCTAACCCTACAGTAACCAACGTGAAACAAGGTGTAGAAGCGTTCAAAGCTTCGGGTGCCGACTGTATTATCGCCATCGGAGGCGGCTCATCAATGGATACAGCAAAAGGTATCGGTATCGTAACAGCCAACCCAGAATTCGCTGACGTGGTTTCGCTTGAAGGATGCGCTCCTACAAAACATAAGTCTATTCCTATCATCGCACTGCCTACTACCGCTGGTACAGGTGCCGAAGTAACTATAAACTATGTAATTATAGACGAAGAACATCAGAAGAAGATGGTGTGCGTAGATCCTAATGACATACCGGCAGTTGCCATCATCGACCCCGAACTGATGTATTCACTTCCTAAAGGACTGACAGCTGCCACTGGTATGGATGCGCTGACTCACGCCATAGAAGGTTATATCACTAAAGGTGCTTGGGTTATGTCGGATATGTACGAACTTCAGGCCATCAAGATGATTGCCGAGAACTTGCCTTTGGCTGTAGAAGAACCAACCAATCCTGTAGGTCGTGAAGGTATGGCTCTGGCACAATACATTGCCGCTCAGGCATTCTCTAATGTAGGTTTGGGCTTGGTACACGGTATGGCTCATCCTATGGGATCGTTGTTCGACATTCCTCACGGTGTGGCTAACGCGTTGCTTCTCCCCACTATCATGGAGTACAACATGCCATGCTGCATAGAGAAATACGGAGTAATAGCCCGCACAATGGGTGTAGATACTACCGGAATGACTCCCGAACAAGCTGCACAGGCCGCATGCGACGCTGTCAAAGCTTTAGCTATCCGTGTAGGTATTCCACAGCATTTGTCTGAACTCGGCATTAAAGAAGAAAACATCCCGGCATTGGCAGCACAGGCTATAGCCGACGTTTGTACTCCGGGCAATCCGCGCGACGTAACCGAAGATACTATTAAGGAACTATATAAGAAAGTGTTATAAGAAACAGTAGTTTCTAAAAAGCAAAAAAGCAAGAGTATACTACTTGAAGTACACTCTTGCTTTTTTCAGGACATAGCCGCAATGCGGTTTCTGTCTGTATCACTGATGAAGCCTCACAGCTTCATAACATTCAAATGAATGCTGATGATTAATTATTAATCAGTCAGCGAAGAATTACTTAACCGATCCTTCGTGGAGCATTACATAACCCCAAATCATTGGATCTGCGTTAGACATTCTCTTCCAAAAACTTTTAATTACCTTTTTCATAATGTTATCCTTTCATTTAATTGTTAAACATTGCCTCTCTTTACTGTGAGAGACCTTTTTACCTATCAATAAATTAACCTAAATCATCCTCGCCTCACGGCGACTTTTTCTAACAATCTTTGTTACCTGAAAGCCTCTTTGCAAATCGTCTTTCGTTTTATTTCAATGCAAAGATAGAGCCTTTATTATTAAAAACATGTTTTTCAACATATTTTTTGCACTGTATAGGCGTTTTATTGACACACATCAAAAAAACGCACCAAAATCGGTCATTATTGCATCCTCACAAGGCAAAACGACAGCTATAAAGCCCAACTTGTGTTCACAATGTCACTGACAAATTGTCCTACCAGATCATTTCTTTCATAAATTCAATTTTATGATTAACTTTGTGCCTAACCTAACGCTATAAAAGCATAGCGAAGGGAAGACATACAATACATATTTAATATGGAACAGCAGGAAACAGGCATTAAGGAAAGACAGCGCACAGGGCTGAAAGCGCCGAAACATTATAAAGTAACCATATATAATGACGACTTTACCACCATGGAATTTGTAGTAAAGGTACTTACTACGATATTCTTCAAGACTCCGTCAGATGCAGAAGCCTTGATGATGAAGGTACATAAGGAAGGTTCGGCCATTGTAGGGGTCTATACATACGATATGGCCGTATCGAAAGTGGAAAAAGCAACTCGCATGGCTCGCGACGAAGGTTTTCCGCTGCGACTCACAGTTACCGGCGAATAAGAACACAAAACAACAATTATCATCTTTTTCATTATGGAGATAGCACACACAAACTACGTAAACAAGATATTTGCAATAGCGCAAAAAGAAGCGTCGAAACGAAGACATCAGTTCATCACACCCGAACACTTTCTCTACGCCATGCTGTCGCAAGAACCGTTCGTCTTTGCATTAGGATTAATGGGCGGTAACGATGCGGATCTGAAGGCACAACTTGAGGTTTTCTTTAAAGAGGAAATGGAATCGGTACCCGAAGGCATCGATTATGAGATTGAAGTGTCTGCGCAACTCAACAAAATGATGGAGCAGGCTTTTCAGATAGTAAACTACTCAGAATCTGACATGCTCGATATTCCGCACATCGTGGAGGCCATGTTTACCCTGAAAGATTCATGGGCCGCCCAGATTCTGAAGAGTCAAATCCGAAGCATTCCAGTAGAATTCATTGAGGAACTGATTAATGAATACGAAGCTGCCGAAGAATTAAACGGCAATGCGGAAGATGAAGGTGAAGGCGAAAGTCAGCCTCACTCATGGCGTTCGTTCGTGACTTGCCTCAACGATAAGATAAACGAGCACAATCCGCTGATTGGTCGCAAAGAGGAGTTGGAGCGAACCATCGAGGTGCTGTGCCGCAAAGAAAAGAACAACCCGCTGCATGTTGGTGAGCCTGGTGTAGGAAAGACAGCACTCGCCTACGGATTGGCCGCGCTCATAGAAAAAGGTGATGTACCCGATAGATTGAAAGGTTATCGCATCTATGAAATGGATTTGGCAGCCATGGTAGCTGGTTCGCAGTTTAGAGGCGACTTTGAAAAGCGTCTTAAAAGCGTTATGGAGGGCGTACAGAAAGAAGGTAAAGCTATTATCTACATAGATGAGATACATAATCTAGTAGGTGCCGGACGCTCGTCTGATAGTTCATTAGATGCATCTAACATTCTGAAGCCTTATCTTGAAGGTGGCGAAATTCGCTTTATCGGTTCTACCACCTTCGATGAGTACAACCGCTACTTCGCACGCAGCAAGGGTATGATACGCCGATTTCAGCAAATAGATATTCTTGAACCTTCTGAAGAAGAGGCCGTAAAAATCATAGAGGGTCTTAAGCCTAAATACGAGGAGTTTCATAAGGTAAAATACGAGCCGGGGGTTATTAAATATGCGGTTAACGCCAGCATCCGGCACATTACCGACCGTTATTTGCCCGATAAAGCCATCGA
Organism: Bacteroides sp. CAG:530; assembly: GCA_000434735.1. GTDB lineage: Bacteria > Bacteroidota > Bacteroidia > Bacteroidales > Bacteroidaceae > Phocaeicola. The sequence continues at coordinate 3,852 of FR881255.1, read as the reverse complement.
CTTGATAGACGAAGCCGGAGCGTACCGTGAAATTCATCCGCAGGAAAAAGATGAGCAGACGGTAGACAAGCAACTGATAACAGAGGTTTTGGCTCGTATATGCAAAGTAGATAATCTGGCGATGAAAGAAAAAGACAATGAAGAGCTGGAGACTCTATACAGCCGCATCGGGGCTAAGATTTACGGACAAGATGAAGCCGTACGCCAAGTAACAGAGGCTATACAGATGGCTAAAGCGGGACTACTGGACGAGAACAAGCCATTGGCCAGCCTGCTGTTTGTAGGTCCTACTGGTGTGGGAAAGACAGAAGTCGCAAAGGTATTGGCTCAAGAATTGGGTATCTCTTTGCAACGTTTCGACATGAGTGAATATACAGAGAAGCATACCGTAGCAAAGCTTATCGGTTCGCCCGCCGGATATGTGGGATACGAAGACGGCGGATTGCTTACCGACGCTATCCGTAAGACTCCGTACTGTGTATTGCTGCTCGACGAGATAGAGAAAGCGCATCCCGACATCTTTAATATATTGCTTCAGGTGATGGATTATGCCATGCTGACCGACAATAAAGGCCGAAAAGCCGACTGCCGTCATCTGATACTAATCATGACATCGAATGCCGGGGCACAGTATGCGCATCAGGCTTCTGTAGGATTCGGCAGTCGTGTATCGACGGGCGAAGCCATGCTGAAGCAGGTAAAGAAAACTTTCAAGCCCGAGTTCATCAACAGATTGTCGGCTACGGTGGTATTCAACGATATGGATAAGCAGATGGCATCTCTTATTCTCGATAAGAAGTTGGACGAGTTGAAACTGAAGTTGGCTACCAAAGGCATACGTATGGAAATAGACCAACAGGCACACGACTTGTTGCTGCGTAAAGGCTTCGTGCCCGAATACGGAGCGCGAGAAATGGACCGTATCATCTCGTCTATGTTGAAACCGGAGCTGATGAGACAGATACTGTTTGGTTCACTGAAAAAAGGCGGCTTAGCCATCGTAACCGAAGAAAACGGAAAACTGGTAATAACCGCAGCCGAAAACACAGAGAAATAATATGGTATTCAGATTAAACAAACGCATAGAGTTCCCCGACCCACGATTAGGCGACGCAGACGGACTGTTCGCTGTGGGCGGCGATTTATCGGTAGACCGACTCATCTTGGCATACTCTAACGGCATATTTCCGTGGTTCGCCTTTCGTGAAGGCACCATACAATGGTGGTGCCCCATGGACCGCTTCGTTATTTTTCCCAGCGAGATACACGTTTCGCACTCTATGCGCACCCTAATGAATAAAGGCGAGTACCGACTCTCCATAAACCGGGCATTCGAAGATGTGATAAAGCAATGCGGCAAGCTGCGCGAAGAAGAGGAAGGAGCATGGCTTGGACCCGAAATGACACGCGCGTACACCGAGCTGAAGAATCAAGGCTTCGCTGCCAGCGTAGAGGTGTGGGATAAAGAAAACAATCTGGTAGGAGGACTGTATGGAGTAACATTAGGCCGTTGTTTCTTTGGCGAAAGCATGTTTTCGTTAGTTCCCAGCGCATCGAAATTGGCATTGATAGGCTTGGCGCAGATAATGGAGGCAAACGGCGGTGTAATGATAGACTGCCAGTTTGAGACTCCGCACCTTAAAACCATGGGCGGACGGCACATCACATACGATGAGTATATGGAATTGGTACGGGCTGAATAACATGGATTTTCAGAAAGAAGATAGTCAAATTCATCTAAATTATCTAACTTTGTATAAATCCAAATTGCACTTCTAAAATACATTAACTATGAAATATCCAGTTGGAATACAGACATTCAATCAGATTATAGAGCGTGATTTTGTTTATGTAGACAAAACAGATTTAGTTTATTCCTTGGCTACTGAAGGTAAGATTTATTTTCTAAGCCGTCCAAGACGCTTCGGAAAAAGTCTGTTGCTCTCTACGCTTCGTGCTTATTTCGAAGGCAAAAAGGATTTGTTCGCTGGCCTAAAGATTGAAGCCTTAGAGCACGATTGGCACGTACATAGGGTATTTCATTTCGATTTTAATGGAGTTAATTTCACTGTTCCAGGTGCTTTAAACCGTGTATTAAGCAGTATTCTATCTCAATGGGAACAGGAATATGGCATCGTATCTGATATGCCACTAGAATTAGGTTTGCGCTTTAGCCGCATTCTTCAAGCCGCCGCCGAACATACAGGGCGAGGCGCAGTGGTCTTAGTAGATGAGTATGACAAACCACTACTCGATGTGCTTGAGAAAGACCCTGAGTTATTGAATCAGAATCGTGAAATTCTGAAATCATTCTATTCGGTGTTCAAGCAAGCCGACGCTTCACTCCGTTTCGTCTTCCTTACTGGTGTTACAAAATTCTCGCAAGTAAGCGTGTTCAGTGGTTTCAACCAGCCGCTTGATATCAGCATGACCGAGAAGTTTGAAGCCCTATGCGGTATTACTGAAGAAGAATTACATACACAGTTTGCTGAACCAATCCGCAAAATGGCTGAATCGGATGGATGTACCGAAGAAGACATTCGTCAGAAACTGAAACGTCATTATGACGGTTATCATTTCAGCAAGAATATGGCTGATATATACAATCCGTTCAGCTTGTTGAATGCCTTTTACAATAATGACGTCCGCGATTATTGGTTTACCAGCGGTACGCCTTCTTACCTGATTCGCTTGATGAATCATTTTCATGAGGGTATTGATGAACTTACCAATAAGTTCTATCTTCCTGATGAGTTCATCAACTATAAAGCCGACGTGGAATATCCTTTGCCGATGATTTATCAGAGCGGATATCTTACTATTAAGGATTACGATAAGGAATCGAATCTTTTCTTGCTCGACTTTCCAAACAATGAAGTAAAAAGCGGCTTCTTGGCTATGGTAGCTACCAATTATCTGCAGTGCACTACTCCTATGGAGTCTTGGATAGTAAAAGCGGTTTTTGCATTACGCCGTGGTCAGTTGGAAGAGTTCCGTAAAATGCTGACTTCTTTCTTGGCGAGCATTCCTTATACCATGCGCCGTAAGGAAAACGAACGCGAACGTGAGCGTTACTTCCACTACACATTCTATTTGTTGCTTCGCCTAATGAGCGTTTACACTGTCCTAACGGAAAAAGAACAGAGCGAAGGAAGAGTAGATTGTATCGTTGAGACTCCTAAATACGTGTATATATTCGAATTCAAGCTGGATGGTACCGCTGCCGAAGCCTTGCAGCAGATTGATACGAAAGGTTACGCTCGTCCGTACGAAGCGGATACTCGCCAAGTATATAAGATAGGTGTAAACTTCTCTTCCGAAACCGGTACCGTAGCAGAATGGACTTCCGTCAATAATCAACAATAATCATAGAATACTTACGCCATTAATATAAAACGATAAATTAAGCATACAGCTATGCTAGCATAATACATGCAAAAATAACATTGCGATAAGTCAAATAAAACATTGCGATGAACACATTGAAACATTGCGATGAGTCAACTGAAAGAATACGATGAACAGTTCGACTCACCGCAATGTTTTTTTACCCACTCAGAACATATTATGAGGCCGTTTTCTTCTTATTGTTTACAAAACAAGACATTGCTAAAAGCAATAGCGGCATCTCTACGTTAAATAATATATTGGCACAAATACAAACTGACACCTTTGAGGATATAAGCAACCAATAGTATTGTTTCTTTACTTGGCAAACGCAGTTTTTCTATTGATAGTGCTGGCTTTTGGGATAAAACTATTATCTTTGCGGTGTAAAATATGATACTAATATCAAAAATAGTACTCTAATATGATATTTGAACGTAAGAAATACTTGGATGAACTTATCGC
>FR881254.1:21172-29407 GCA_000434735.1 Bacteroides sp. CAG:530 | reverse complement strand
CGCCCTGAGCGACATCATATCCTTGTAGACGAGAAGTTGCAGTGCAGCACCAAAGGCATGGGTATACTGAGCGTGGCAAAGCACCGAAACGGAAGCACGGGCCGCATTTACTACAGCTATAACCCCAGCATGAGCCACATTACCGCCTTTAAGCCGAGCACCTTCAGCGAAGAGGAAATAGCGAACCACAACGAGCTGGCAGAGCAAGCTAAGAACAGCCGTAACGCTAAGCCGGAAACGCAATATTGCGTATTAATCAACAGTGGCCCAAAGGGTAAAAAGAAAACCAAGAAAGATAAGAATCAAGAAAAACCAAGAAATGATTACAATGGACAACAAGACCTGTTCAAAGACAACTAACGGCGAGTCTTTCGCTACACGATGGCCCGGTCCGCCATACGCCGAAGACGAGTGTCTGCTGCCTTTCCGGTGCCGTGCCATGACGAAGACGAGCCTTGCCGGCCTCTACTTCCCCAACGTGAACGCCACCATCGCCAAACAGCACCTCCGCCGTTGGATAGCGTACTGCAAGCCACTATCGGACGAACTGCGGAGCATAGGGTATAACCCGGCAAAGCATTCGTTCTCAGGGAATGAGGTAAAGGTGATTGTCAAGCATTTGGGAGAGCCGTAGATAATGAAATGGCTAAGTTATAATTCCCTCTAGCTTTTGAGGGGATTATAACTTGTTGATATATAGTAAAATAAGATAATATACAGCATTTCCCTATGCTTTTTCTGCGGTTTTTGCTAATTTTGTGCGCATTTTTATGTATAGTGCGGATAGACTGAATATACATTAAAAAAGCCCTAAAAATGGCTATAAATATGGATTGGAAGCACATTTTAGAACTCTAGAATTGGTGAGGAACTACGATTTTCATACCTGTTTCTGTGTTTCTTGCTTTAAACAATTGCTAGGTGATATTGAGATTGCAGATTATGCGCCAAGAGAAAATGAAGTGGAGGCTGTTTAAAAGCTTTTACAGAACTAAATTAAAGTGAACGAATTTCATCAAATCAAGTTTGGTTGGTGAATTCAAGTAATTAGATGCAATATTAAATCACGAATGACCAATATGGGAATATGGAATTACATCTCATATATGTCATTAAACATAATTGAGAAAACTGGTAATGGAAATGTATAATAAAAAGAATAATTATAACGTATTAGATCTGTTTTGTGGATGTGGTGGGCTGTCAAAAGGTTTTGAGATGGCAGGATATAATATAGTATTAGGTGTAGATTTTAATGAGTCTGCACTTAAAACGTATGCTCATAATCATCATGGAAGCAAAATACTTTGTGGAGATTTATCTGCCTCTGATACTTTTGAAGAGATTGATAGATTACTAAATGGAAAGAGAATAGACGTGATAATTGGAGGTCCACCTTGTCAAGGATTCAGCCTCACAGGGCCACGTAATTTTGACGATGAACGTAACAAACTCTATTTGGCAATGATAGAGACTGTTAAAAGGTATGTCCCTATGGCTTTCATGATAGAAAATGTACCAGGCATGGCAACTCTTTATAAAGGTGAAGTCAAAGATGAAATCATCAGAAGATTCACCCAAATGGGGTATAAAGTGTCGTGTAAGATTTTGTGTTCAGCAGATTATGGAGTTCCTCAAATACGAAAGAGACTAGTGTTTATAGGACTTAAAAATGGGGAAAGTGAATTCGATTTTCCAAAGGCTTCACATACTCCAGATAATTATATAACATGTGAACAGGCAATAGGAGATCTTCCAAGTCTTGAAGATAATGTAGGGTCAGATATCTCGGAATATGTAATGGACCCTCAAAATGACTTCCAAAGATTAATGCGTGGAAACTGCAATGTGCTTTATAATCACAAAGCAGTAGACCATAAGCAGTTTGTTAAAGATACAATAGCCTTGGTTCCAGATGGTGGTAATTGGAAAGATCTTCCTAAAGGAGTAGGAGAAAGTCGAAACTTTCATATGGCATGGACGCGCTATCGAAGCGATAAACCTTCACGGACAATAGACACAGGTCACAGAAATAATTTCCACTATAAGTGGAATCGTTGTCCAACAGTTAGGGAAAGTGCAAGACTTCAAACCTTTCCAGATGATTTTGTATTTTTAGGGAACAAGGGACAACAAGACAAGCAGGTCGGAAATGCAGTACCATGTTTCATGGCAAAAGCAATAGGCTTACAATTACTAAAATATTTAGATAAAAATGGCTATAAAAATATATAATACTATAGACCTGTTTGCCGGTTGCGGTGGATTGATGGATGGCTTTATGCAGGAGGGAGGTTTTAATACTCTCGCTTGTGTAGAGTGGGAAAAATATCCATGTGAGACACTTGCTAAACGCCTACTAAGACGTTGGGGACACAAGAATGCGGATAAAGAAGTTGTAAGATTTGACATACAAAGAACCGATGAACTAATTAATGGATTTGATGATCCAGAATATGGGAAAAATGATGGTTTGAAAAAATTGATAGGTAAAAATCCTGTCGATGTTGTGATAGGAGGTCCTCCGTGTCAGGCTTATTCGTTAGCGGGAAGAATTCGGGATCCTCATGGTATGCGCAATGATTATCGGAATTACCTTTTTGAAAGTTACATTAAGATACTCAATTTTTTTAGGCCTAAGTTCTTTTTATTTGAAAACGTTGTAGGAATGCTTAGTGCAGCACCAGATGGAACGCCAATAGTACAAAAAATACATTCTGCATTTAACGAGGCAGGATATGAAGTTATAGACGATTTTAAAAAGGCTGTATATGATGTAGCAGACTTTGGAATACCTCAGCACAGAAAGCGTTTGATAATTTTAGGGGTGAGAAGAGATTGTTTTACTAGAAATCAAGAAGGCGTAAAAATAGATTATTCTAAGCCTATTTTGTCTGAGTTTTACGATGTGCTTATGCCTTCAATTAAAGCAAAAGCTATTCCAAAGACTGTAAGAGATGCAATAGGAGATCTGCCTGTTATCCTTCCGTCAAAAGAAGTTATTCGTGTAAATGGGAAAAAATACTCGCATTTACCGATTGAAAGTGATGGCGTCTTAAATCATAATCCGCGCTTCCACAGCGTACGCGATCAAGAAGTATTCAGTTTGCTATGCAAAGATTTAGAAACAGGACGCAAAGAATACGTTACAATTGAGGCTTTAAAAGAACTATATACCAAAGTAACAGGAAAAATAAGCAATATCCATAAGTATTACGTGCTTAGATGGGATGAACAAAGCAATACCATACCTGCTCATTTGTATAAGGATGGAATGCGTCATATTCATCCAGATTCAAAACAGGCACGTTCTATTACTGTTCGCGAAGCTGCAAGATTGCAAACATTTGACGATGACTTTGAGTTTTTAGGACCAAGTATGGCTCAATATAAAATGATAGGTAATGCTGTTCCTTCTGGTTTTGCTAAGCTTATAGCAGAAGCTCTTCATTGTCTTTTAAATAAATATTCAAACAATGTTGTATTATAAAGATTTAGAAAATATTGTTTTGTATTCAGATATTGCAAAGAATAGTAATAAACTCTTTGTGATATCAGGATACGTTGGTGCTGAGATAATAAAAACCTTATCTTCGTTTCCTTCAAATATACAATTTGAAGTAATATATGGTATGTATGGTTGCGATAATATTTCAGAACCTTTGCACAAAAAACTTGTAGAGTTAGACAAAAAGCTTCCCAATGTTAGCATTAGTTACTCGACAGTACCTATACATTCTAAAATTTATTGTTGGTTTGTTAATGACAAAGTTTCAGGTGGACTTATTGGCTCTGCAAACTTTACGATAAATGGGTTGCGTAAGGATTACAAAGAAACTCTATGTGACATTCAAGAATCAAACTATGATGAATATCAAAAGTATTTCAAATATGTTCGTGAACATTCTATTCCATGTAATGAAGGAAAGATAAGCTTTAAGAAAAGCAGACACCTCATGGAGAAAAATGGCACAAAGAATCAACCTTACTTATCAGAAGGCATTTGCCGTATGTCTCTTTTAACTGAAAATGGATTAGTTCCACAAAAATCAGGGTTGAATTGGGGGTGTTCCAAAGGGCACGTCTCACCAGGGGATGCGTATATAAAAATTTCCACAGATTATATCCGGAAGTTTCCTGGTATATTCCCACAGAAGAAATACGTTAGCGGTATACCAAATTTAGATTCAAAAGGTAAGCCCAACAGAGAAAATGACGAAGTAGAGTTGATTTGGGATGATGGGACTTCTATGGTAGGACTAATGGAAGGTCAAATACAGATTGATGGTGTTATATATCCCAAACAGCTCAGTACAAGTCCAAGTAAAAATATACTTGGGAAATACCTGCGGAAAAGGCTTGGAAACTTGTCTGATGATTACGTTATAGAAAAAAAAGATTTAATAAAATACGGTCGAACAAATATCGACATATCTAAAATCGGTGATGGCATTTATTATTTGGATTTCAGTGTTAAGAAGAAAGATAAATCATAAGAATTATGGCAGCAAACGAAGAAGCTTCTCCCATTTGTAGAGGTAAGAATCTGTCATGGGAAACGGTGATGTTGTTTTTTAACTATATGCCAAAGGAACCTATGGCAAAAGATCGGTTCAATGCTTATGTAGAGAAAAACATTAGCAGTTGGACGCAGACGCATAGTCAAATAGCAAGGCAACTTGCTTTTTATTATGAAGAAAATGGAATTTGTTATCCACGGTTTAACCATGCGTCCACTCTTACTGATTTATTTGCTTATATGGTACATTGGGCACATAATTATTTTATTCCTAATCCATATGCGCCTAGTTTGAAAGGAAGGGTTCCTACATCAATATACGCCCATATAATCAAGTGTATGAATTCTGGATGTCAAGACTTTGATACTGCGTTAGATTCTTTATTTGACATTCCGTTAAGTAGCCATGATAAGGTTAGAGTATATTTACAGAATTATACTAATATAAAGTTCGACAATGGAAAAATTAGTATAAATCAAAATATTGTAGATAAAGCGACAGTATTAGTCCCATCTGAATTTGAGGCGGTTAACACAAAGGCTTATTATATGCATTATAGCAATAATGATTCTGCGTTAAATAGAATTACACAACGTGCTGACATCCTCTTTTCTATCGACAAATCTCTCCAGCAAATCTACTACGGTGCACCGGGTACAGGAAAATCACATATCATTAACGATGTAACAAAAGGAGAAAGTGTAATCCGCACTACATTCCATCCGGATAGCGATTACTCTACATTTGTGGGTGCATATAAACCTACCACAAAAGAAGTGATACTGCGTGATTTGTCTGGCCATCCTGTTATTGAGGGCGATGTAACGCTTACCGAGAATAAGATTGTCTATGAATTTGTAGACCAGTCTTTCCTTAAAGCATACATTCAAGCATGGAAGTTCTATGCCGAAGCGGACGGTGAGAAAGAACCAAAGAAACAGTTCCTTGTAATAGAGGAAATAAACAGAGGAAACTGTGCGCAGATTTTCGGTGACTTGTTCCAACTGTTGGACCGTAATAATGTCGGTTTCTCTGATTATCCTATCAATGCCGATAATGACATGAAGAAGCAGTTGGCGAAAGCGTTCAAGGGATTGTCTATAGCATCGGCAGAAAGCATCAACGCACAATATAAGGGTGAGGATATGGTGAGCAAAGTGCTCTCTGGTGAGATTCTTCTTCTGCCCAATAACCTCTACATCTGGGCTACCATGAACACTAGCGACCAGAGCCTTTTCCCCATTGACTCGGCTTTCAAACGCCGCTGGGAATGGAAATACATGAAGATTAAAGAGGGCAAGGACGAGAACGGGAACTCGCTCGATTGGAAGATTGTAGTGAAAGACGCTGACGGTAACAACAGACAGATAAACGGTGAAGATTCACTCTCATGGTGGACATTCATTCAAAAGATAAACGATATAATCGCTTCGATGACATCGAGTGCCGACAAGCAACTGGGTTACTTCTTCTGCAAAGCAAAAGACGGGGTGATATCGGGCGACAAATTTGTAAGTAAGGTAGTGTTCTATCTTTGGAGCGACGTATTTAAAGACTACGGCTTTGAAGATGCTTCGCTCTTCAGATACGAGACGGTAGTGGACGGAAAGAGCACTGAGAAAGACCTTACTTTCCCTGACTTCTACGATGAGGAAGGAGAAAATATAAACGCTGACCGCCTAGTAGATTTTCTGGAAAAGGTATTGGCATGGCAGAAGCCAGAAGATAACGCTTAAATTATAATCGTATTTCGGAATGTACATTCTGTTTGAAGAACACCAGTATGAAAGTGCCCTTGTAGAGAACGTTTTGAAAGACATATATGTTCTGCAAGACGTAGACAAGAAGGTAAGTGTGCAGTATGTGGGCTATTTTTATAATCCGCACTTGCACGATTGTGTCTTCATATTGCCAAAGGTTCTACTGAAGGACGAAGGAAACCAAGAGGTGCTGGCTGGTGTAACGATGCCTACAGGCGAATCTGTAAAGCCGGAGCAGGTACTGACTCCTAAGGGACAGCAGCAGTTGAGCAATGAATACAGAAAGTTTATCTATGAGTTTTCTGTATGGATTTATAGGGCGTTGAACGTGTTCTATAAGGCCAATCCGCAAAGCAAGGTTATCCTTTACAAGCGTTTGCCACAGACCGGAAAGGGAAAACGGGCGAAAGCCAATACTTATCTGGATATTGTGCTGTCGCTTATCAGCTTTAATCAGGAGAACCGTGACTTTGTTCTCTTCACCATAAAGAATCTTCATAGAGGCAATAACAAGATAAACTGGACACGCACTATCAACCAGCAAATGGCAATAGTGCAGAGTGATGAACCTACTTATCTGCATTTGGTTAACAAGAAGCGCATCGTAAACTATGAGGAGGAGTTGTTCGTTATATTTTACAGTATACTGAATTACCTTAATAAGGAGTATGGATTTAACGCTCCAATCAACATTCAGTACGACCTTATAACAGGAAAGCAGTTCAGGCAATACCTGCATGGCATGGGTAAGACCAAGCTTATGCAGATAAAGTACAAGTATTTCTCGGACAAGGCTTTGCAGTTATGGGATTTGTGCTACGCTTTCTTTGAAAACAGCTATCGCATAGCCATCAATACTCATGCTCAGGAATATATCCTCGCCAAGAAATTCGAGGTTATATTCGAGACGATGATAGACGAGCTGATAGGTACTCCGCATTCAAGGATACCTAAAGGACTGGCAGATCAGAATGACGGTAAGAGGGTAGACCATATGTACACCGACTTGGCGTTGACATCCGCTGATAGGCAGTCAAACCGTGAGGTGTATTATATAGGCGACTCTAAGTATTATAAGAGCGGACATCCGCTTACATCAGAATCTATCTATAAGCAGTATACATATGCTCGCAATGTTATTCAATGGAATATCAACCTCTTCCTTTCGGACGACACGGCATACGACGAAGAAGACCGCCAAAACCGACAGGCAGATAGGGAGAAGTTCAAGAACATACATCTGCAAGACACAAAGGCTACAGAAGGGTACGATGTTATTCCTAACTTCTTTATCAGTGCGTTTGTGTACGACGACCATAGATACAACGCTGCAAGGAATATCATAAAGCACACCGATGGCAAGGGTGAGCATTGCACTAAGGTTAGCTACCAGTTCCCAGACAGACTGTTCGACCGTGACACGTTGTTCCTCTCGCAGTACGACGTGAATTTTCTTTATGTCCTTTTTCTCTATGCAAGAAACAGGGCTAACGAAAAGGCTGCATGGAAGGCAAAGGTTAGAGAGATATTCCGCTCTGAAATAAGGGCAGTAATACAGAATGAGTATCAGATTTACGCCATGCGTGCAAAGTTGGGCGTGGATGGCAATCTGTTTCTTCAGCAGCATTTCTATGAACTCAACGGTAGGGTATTCCAGCCGTATGGAGAGAATAGGGAAATGTATTTTGCTTACGCACGCCCCAAGCAAGGGCAGAAGTGGGCTGACACGCAGGCGCAGTTCGATATGCTGTCTAAGGCGTTTATAATAGACAAGTGTGATATGGGCAACGACCCGAAAGCGGTGCTTACGCCAAAGATAGAAGCGGAAATGCAACAGCCTATAGAAACGCCTAAGTGGTTGACCATGCATTATCTGGAAAAGGATCCGTCGATGGGAGTGCTTATAGGTTACTACAAATCGGAAGAGCATCCGCAATGGATAATGGGCAATAACG
>FR881254.1:0-21149 GCA_000434735.1 Bacteroides sp. CAG:530 | reverse complement strand
TAACGATAAGGGTTCTTTGGTGTATAATGTCCGTTTGAAGTTGAATGATGAAGAGCCTCGTTCTGGTGCTCATACGGCAGGCTTTTATAAAAAACAGAACATCCACTTTGTGGTGCTTTATACCGACGGCGCAGAAGAGACAGGAGAGTATAGGGTGTTTCATGTGAAAGACACCGCTTCGAAAGTATTGGAAGAGCGTATGCGTGGTACTTGGTATCCTATGGATGAATACTCTGAGGATGAGGAACCTAAACCGGCACGCAATTATTTCTTCTTCCGCTTTGACGAAGAGGTAACTTTAGGTAATCTGAGATTCACGGATATGCTAAAGGCGTTACAAGTTAAGCATCTTACAGAATTTGGTAGTTATACCTTAGGAGAACCTATGTTCGCTACCGCAGAGTGGGTAAAGGATTTTAAAGAGCAATAAAAAACTTGTTCAGTGTGCACAATATACCAACAGCCAATCCGTTCGTGATGAAAATCGTGATGGGTTGGCTGTTTTTTATATTCATAATTGCGCTTATTATCAAAAACTGGTAAAATTACCGTTTTTCGTCACTAAGGAGCATATCGATACATGTAGCTTATTTACTTGTTGTTTGTCTTATTTGCCTTTGTTAGATAAAGGGATTAGATTCTTATCATACTGAAAATGGTTGTTTTGTGCTTCTTGTCATACTAAAAATGGTTAGAGCCGTTTTAATTGAGCTTGTTATTTACTATTTCTGTAGCCTAACGTTGATTTAATAAAAATATGAGTATCGTACTGAATATTTCGGAAATCCTTTTTGCCGGCATAGATATGAGTGAAGGCAAAAGGAAGAAAATGTTTTAAAAGGGGGATATATCGCTCTGTAAACATTAAACTATAATTGCAAAAGTTGATGTTTTTTGCTGTTGCCCTTTCAAGGTGTAGTATGTGTAAATGTATGATACCTATGGCGTTGTCCTAGGCTGTGGACTCGTTGGCTTTCAGCCCAGCATATTCGATGATGTAAGCTTTCGACTAAATCATAGCCATCGCTTAAAAATAAACTTCCACTACATTTCTCCAATCGCTTCAAAGCCGCTGAGTGCCAAATATCTTTTGGGCAACTTTGCATCGTAATTAATAACCTTTTGAACGATTATGGAAAAAGAAAAAAACTCTAGGATGGTAGACTTGATTGTGATTCATTGCTCGGCTACCAAGGAAACTTTGCGACTCACTCCTTTGGCTCTCGACCGTATGCACAGGCAACGGGGATTTAACGGTTGTGGTTATCATTATTATATAGAACGCGACGGGAAGATTAACTCTATGAGACCGAGCGAGAAGGTGGGGGCGCATGCGCGGGGGTATAACGCTCACTCTTTGGGTATCTGTTATGAAGGGGGACTGGATAAGAACGGACGTGCTGCTGATACCAGGACTGAGCGACAGAAGGTATCGCTACGTGCTCTGGTTAAGGTGCTGCGCCAGCTGTATCCTACCATCAATAGGGTGGTGGGGCATCGTGATCTTAGTGCGGACCGTAACGGTGATGGCGTGATAACGCCCGATGAGTGGACTAAGCAGTGTCCATGCTTCGATGTGGCCAGTGAGTTGTAGAAAAACATTATTCTGAAAAAATATTTCATTAATAGCATCGAATCGCTTCAAAGCCGCTGAGTGACCGGGTGGAGGCATAGTATCTTTGTAATACGAAATCGATATCGAACGTGTTTGTACAAAGAACAGTGTTAAATCTAAAAAAAACAAGAAGAGATGGAAAAATCAGTAGCTTATTCATTGGTGAAAAGACGTGACTTTAAGGACCCTGAAGGAAACGATAGACTTTACTACGCGTTGGCGCAGGCCAGGGGAGAGATGAACGTAAGAGAGATGGGGCAGCGTATTCAGCAGATGTGTACGGTGACTTACGCCGATATCATGGCGGTACTGTGTGCGCTGCCAGCCGTGATAAAACAGGGATTGAGCGCGGGAGAGATTGTACGACTGGGCGACTTGGGCAGCCTGCAGATGGGGCTTAGAAGCAAGGGGGCGAAGACCGAGAAGGAATTTACTCTGGCCAACATTACCAAGGCGCGTTTCAAGTTCCGCCCTGGAAAGGATATGGTAGACTTGCTGGGCAACCTGAACTATGTACGTGTGCCTGTAATAGAGCGAAAGAAGAAATCTAACAAGCCTCTCGGCAAAGAGGAAGAGCAGCCTAAGTAGGGGTGCATGGATAATACGACAGCGGCAAAGAGTAGGGAAAGCCCTCACTTGTGCCGCNNNNAGTAGGGAAAGCCTTCACTTGTGCCGCTGTTTTTGTTTCATGTAATTTCCTCTCATAACGTTTTGATTTTTACGGAGGAAAATATATATTTGTGAAATATAGAGATTACAGTATAGAGAATTTTTTTATTAATCTTAAAATGTATCAGTATGAAAGCACGTAACATTATTAAGGTGTTGCTGTCTGCGGCTTTGGTGTTTGCTGCGACAGTAGATTGTAGTGCTCAGTTTTTGAACAATCTAAAAGGGAAACTGAAGGAAGCTGTGGTAGAAAAGGTATCACAAAACTCTAATGTGGCTGCCGCTGTAGCGCAAAAAAGCGGCGACGTGAAATTCAAGAATGTTTTGTATGTCAGTGCCGAAAGAGGCTCGGCTCGTAGTCAGGGTACTAAGGATGCTCCGCTGCGCGATGTGCAGAAGGCTATCAGCCTGGCTAACGATGGCGACGTTATACGTATAGCCGAAGGTAATTATCTGGGTAATCTGGACCGTGGATGGCTGGAAATCAAGGAGAAGTACGTGAGCTTGGAGGGTGGATGGAATAATGATTTTACTGAGCGTAATCCGCTGAAATATGTTACCCGTATTCAGCCGGGAAAGGAACAGGCTGGTACCATAGCAAGGGCGGCTCTGCTGATAGAGTGTCTGAAGAATCCTGATCAGACTATAGTGATTGATGGTATTTTCTTCGACCTTGGCATGATGCTTGAGTATTGTAAGGCTGACCCGTCAGACCCGCGTTATGGTTGTCCGGAGGGTTGTGAAACTGGTCGTGTAATGCCGGTTGGTAACCCGCCCAACAAGACAGTGCGTCTGCTTGGCGGTAAGGTGGCAGGACGACTGATTGTTCGCAACTGTATGTTCCTGAACGCTTCGTTCAACGGTATCATCATGACTAATATGGGTGGATTCTGGGAGATTTATAACAACGTATTCGTTTCTAATCTTTATGCTTCGTGCGAGATTACCGGTGGCTTGAATCAGCAGAATAACGCGCATAAGTCGCACGTGGATTTCCATCATAACACGGTGATGTTCTCATGGCCTACAACTAAGGAGATGGAGAGCATGGGATATGGTTATCGTTTCCGTAACGGATGCGACCATACTGTGCATCATAACATATTTGGATGTAATAACTTCGGTGCTCTTGACGGTGGTTGGGACGATTCTAATCTGCCGCAGGATAAGCGCAAGGTTTGCTCGGCATACGATAATCTGTTCTTTATGAATAAGGGCGACTTGGTGGTAGCTGGTACCAGTGGTGGCAAGTGGCTGTATGTTCCTGGCAAGCGTTTTGACGAGGTTGAGATGTTGAAGCAGTACGAAAACAACCGTGAGTTGCCGGAATCGAGCAAGTTTAAGGAGTTTATAGACCCGGCTTACCTGAAGGGTTATGCTTCGTTGGAAATCATTTCTACAAGTAGTTATGATCCTAACTCGGCAGCCAACTTGTATCGTGAGGCTCATGGATTGAACAAGCAGGGCACTATGACTACTCGTGTATCGATGTTCGGTAACCGCTATAACTTTGATAAGGCGATGAAGTTCTTCGGCGCAGAACCGGGCTACGGCGCTCAGTTGCCGCAGTAAATGCTATGTTACGTTATAAATAAAACGCCCTGCAGTGATAACAGACTGCAGGGCGTTTTATTCTAATAACTACATCATCTAATTATTCTTCAATTAAAGAAGTAAGCGGATGCTTGTTGCCTTTAACTTTGGTGAGGAAGGCTTTTGCCGATCCGAAGTTGAGATATAGGTCGAGACGGACGGGCAGGTGGTTACGGTCGTCGGTTACGTAGAATGTGATGACCTCTTTCTCTTTGTTCTTTTCGTCGTACTCTACAAGTGAGAATACCAGGCAACGGTATTTCTTTCCGTTTTCTACCTTACAGTCTCTTTTGCCTCGATAGATAAGCGTTTCTTTTTCTATCTTGGTTCCGGTAGCCATGGAGAAGAGAATCTTCATGCCCGGGGTGTATGAGCTGGGGTCGTAAGAACGTGCCTGGAGCAGGATACTAAGCATATCGTACACGCATACGGGCGACTCGTCGTGATGGGGGTCGGGGATGGAGTAGTTCACGCTGCGACCCTGATCGACGATACACTTGTTATTGAAATACTTGAAATGTACCTCGTCTACCGAATAACGCTTACCTTCTTCGGCCCCCTTACGGAAGTAGAGAGGCTCAAGGCGCTGCGTGGTGATACTTACTAGCGTGTCGCGCATCTTGAAGAAGCGGTCTATACGATGGTTGGTGTACGACTGCAGCTGTGTGCTGAGGCAAGAACGACCTTTATAAGTGGTGTCTTTTACCGTCATCTTAGCCCATCCGGCGTTAATCCAGATGAACTTCCAGTTGAACTTCAGCTCATAGTGCAGAGTTTCTCCGGGCTTTATGGCATCGTTGTCGGAGCCACATTGGGCATTAGCGATGAGGCTACACCCAATTAGGCAGAGGCAAAGTAGTAGTTTCTTTATCATCGTGTAGATCTTTTATTGGCCAAGTCGAGTGCTTTAGCCTTTTCGCGTTCTTTTCGTTTCTTATCGTCTTCGGGCTTCTGCTTCTTTATCTCATCCAGTTTTTGCTGGTCGAGCGGTTTGGCGTGTATATCCCAGTTTTCTTCGAACTCGAAGTTGGCTTTCATCTCCCATACCTTGGGGAAGTAGTAAACCTCTTCGGCTTGTAGCTTCTGTTCGTAGTTGCCGGTGTCCCACTTTCCGTTGTTGTTACTGTCGTTAAACAGGCGGATGTAGTACTTGGTGCTGGGCTGTAGGAAGTAGAAGTCGCAAGTGCCTTTATCGGTTACGGGCTGTTGGCGTATCACCGCATCGCTGCTGTTAAGCAACTGTACGATGGCGTGCTGACCTGCACCCGTAATGTTAAGGTAGAGCGTACCGTAGTCTTCGAGTGTCTTAACCTTGAGACTCTTTTCCACCTTGTCGGTATGGAGTCCGTATACGCCCTTGAACGCCAAGGAATCGATGTTAAGGCGATATTCATCTCCAGGTTTCCAATCTGCCAATATCTCGTAACGGCGTGGAGCGATGCTGTCGGCAACAAACAAGAACGGGATGTCTTGCCATACGGTGTCTACCTTATGGGTCATGTGTATGGCAGCCGTGTCGATAGAAGTTATAGGCTCGTCAAAGCTGACGGTAATGTTACGGTTAAGGTCGAGCGAAGACGGAGCATCCACGTTGATGCCCAAGAACTTGGTTTCTACTGAAAGCGTATCGCCTTTACGCGCTCTCTTCTTACGCTCTTTCTCTTTCTTCTTCATCTCTTCTTCTCGCATAGCCAATCGGCGTTCGCGCGGCACCTTGTTTACCAAGCGTAGGGTATCGGTTTTAGGTACCAACTGTTTCAGCGTATCGGTAGCCCAGTAATCGAGTTGCAAGGTAAGCGTATCGCGTTCGCACAGCACTGTATCGGTTATCCAGTACAGCAAGCTATCTTTACGAGTATTAGGCTCTACAATAAGTTGTTTTTCATCGAAATCGAGACCCTTTACAGTGGGCAGTTCCTTGTTCTTGGCACTGAAATAGATAGAGAACTGATTGGTCTTAGGACGCTCTGACTTTTGCAGATACTGAAAATCGTTTTCTTCCTTAAATGCACGTAGCATGATGTTATCGGGAAGGAAACGGGTATAGTTTATCGTCTTGATGGTATCTATCTTGGCAGTGTCGAGCGGATTCCATACGGTGTCTTGGCGTACGGCAGGCTCCATGCTGGGAACTATGAGCGAGTCGCTCCACGCTACCTGTTCGGTCTTTGAGTCGAAGAAATAGTTCTGGTTACCGTCCATCAGCGCATAGATGCGGTACTTGCCCGGAGCCACACCGCGGATGGTGAAGCGTCCGCGACTGTCGGTACGCGAGATACGGTCGAACGGCAGTTTCACGAAAGCGGAGTCGTTAAGGTTTTTATGCAGTCCCACCTGAATGCCCTTTATAGGCTCTAAGTTCTCGGCGTTAAGCACCGTACCCGATACAGCCATGGTATCGACAGTATTGCCCGTAGAGAAAGCGAACGCGAACTGTCCCAACGGATTATTGGCGTTGTTATCTACTATGGCATCTCCAAAGTCGATGGTGTAAGTAATATCCTGCTTTATGGAATCCTGAAACTGAACTATCACCCTCTTACCGCTGGCTCTCACCTCGGGAGCCTCGGCTTGAGGAGGAGATATGATGACCTTCTCTGACGCCTTCTCAAGCTTGATGAACTCATCGAACTCTATGGTTACCTTCTTCTTGTTATAGTTGATGGCATTAGGCTCCGGAGTAGAACGAACGAACTTAGGCGGATCGTAATCCTCGGGACCTCCATCGGGGGTTCCCATGCTGGCACACGCATACATCGCAATGATGACCGACACCAATGCTATCCATCTTGGCAGGGGTTTCATGTTCCGTCTGTTATTCATATCACTTGTTTAGTTTCAACATTTCTTCTATATAATCGCGGTTGTTGCTTAGGCGAGGCACTTTGTGCTGTCCGCCCAACTTGCCTTTCTCTTTCAGCCAGTCATGGAACAGGTTAGGACGAGCCACTATCAACTCCAGTTCTTGCAGCGTGATGTCTTTATGACGCTTGGCTTCATAGTCGGAGTTGATTTCCTGCAGCGAAGTATCGAGCACATGACGGAAGTGTTCTACAGAATCGGGCATAGTGCTGAACTCTATGAGCCACTGATGACGGCACTTGGCGTTAGCGTCCATAAAGACCGGTGCGGCAGAGTACTCAAGTACCTGTGCTCCGGTAGCTGCGCAGGCACGAGCCAGACCCTTTTCGGCATTGTCTACCATCAGCTCTTCGCCAAAGGCATTGATGAAATGCTTGGTACGCCCTGAGATGATGAACTTATACGGGTCTTTCTGAGTGAACTTCACGGTGTCGCCCAGTATATATCGCCACAATCCGCACGAGGTGCTGATAACGATGGCGTAGTTCTTTCCTACCTCTACTCCGGTAAGCGGAACGATGTTAGGATGCGGATTGTCTATCTCTTCAAGAGGAATGAATTCGTAGAACACATCGTAGTCTATCATCAACAGCATTGCAGGGTCTGTAAGGTCGTTCTGTAATCCGAAGAAACCTTCGCTGGCATTATATGTCTCCATATAGTGCATCTTATCGCTGGTGATGATTTGCTTATATTGTTCACGATAGGGGGTGAAGCATACGCCTCCGTGGAAGAATACTTCAAGATTTGGCCATACTTCATTAAGATGTTTGGCTCCCGTCTTTTCGAGTATGCGCTTTATTACAGCCAGCATCCACGAAGGAACACCCGACAGGTTGGTTACGTTCTGATGAATGGTGGTATCGGCTATGCGCTCTACCTTTTCTTCGAACTCGCTGAGCAAGGCTATTTCTTTGCTTGGCACACGGATAAAGTTTACCAGCGGATTGATGTTCTGTATCAGGATGGCAGACAAATCGCCTACCAGGCTATCTTTCAAGTTGTAGTTGGGGCTATGGCTTCCACCTAAAATCAATCCCTTGCCAGAGAAGAACTTACTGTCGGGGTTGATGCCAAGGTATAACGCTACGGCATCTTTTCCACCCATGTAATGTATGTTCTTCAGTCCGTCGGGACTAACCGGAATAAACTTACTCTTATCGTTTGTAGTGCCCGATGACTTGGCATACCACTTTACCTGTCCCGGCCATAGTATATCCTTTTCGCCGTGACGCATACGGTCTACATCACCCTTAATGTCTTCGTAAGTCTGGATGGGCACACGCTGAAAATCGGAGTACGACTGTATGTGCGCGTAATCATATTTTGTTCCCCATTCTGTGTGGGCTGCATTCTTAATCAGTTTTCGGAAAACCTGCTCTTGTAAGGCTTCGGCATGAGTATTGTATAATTCAATCTTTTTACGCCGTGGAGCGAAGAACTTTCCGACTAGCTTAGTTGAAACCATTTCTTCTTAACCTATTAATTCTTAATGTCACAAAGGTAGATGATTTTCTCGTTTATCAGATTATTTTCATGCGGGAAATAACAAATCTATTGTTTTTTCTTATACCTTTACCAATCAGTAAGAGAAATAATGAACAGCTATGAGAATCGGTATTTTAACATCTGGAGGAGATTGCCCCGGAATTAACGCAACAATCAGAGGGGTTTGTAAAACAGCTATAAACCATTACGGCATGGAAGTGTTTGGTATCCATAGCGGATTCCGCGGACTTCTGGACGACGACATTATCCAGCTTACGGATAATTCACTGTCGGGATTGCTTAACATGGGAGGTACCATACTGGGTACGTCGCGCGAGAAACCTTTCAAGCGTAAAGGCACCTCTTCAATGTCGGAAGATAAACCCGCTATCTTGCTTAATACTATAAAGAAACATCAGCTTGACTGCATAGTGTGTATAGGAGGTAACGGAACACAGAAAACGGCTGCCAAGCTGGCCGATGCGGGCGTGAATGTAATTTCTATTCCTAAAACCATTGATAACGACGTGTGGGGAACCGACGTTTCGTTCGGCTTCGATTCGGCCGTGTCTATCGCTACCGATGCCATAGACCGTCTGCATTCTACCGCCAGCGCACATCAGCGCGTAATGGTGATAGAGGTGATGGGACATAAAGCTGGATGGATAGCTCTTTACTCTGGTATGGCAGGAGGGGGCGACATTATTTTGCTACCCGAAATACCGTTCGACATTCACCGCATAGGCGACGCCATCATAGGACGACTGAAGAAGGGAAAGCCTTACTCTATCGTGGTAGTGGCAGAAGGAATACCTACCGTAGACGGAAAGAAAGCTGCGCAATATATAGCCGAAGAGATAGAATACGAAACAGGATTCGAGACTCGTGAAACCGTACTGGGATACATTCAGCGCGGAGGCTCGCCTACGGCATTCGACCGTAACCTGGCTACTCGCATGGGAGGTCATGCCACAGAGCTGATAGCTAACGGGCAGTTCGGGCGCATGGTAGCGCTTAAAGGATCGGAAATATCTTCTGTACCCTTGAACGAAGTGGCAGGCAAACTGAAGCTGGTAACCGAAGATCACGATTTGGTAGTACAAGGACGCCGCTTAGGAGTTTGTTTCGGATAATTAGCTGATTAGAACGGATAAAAAATTGGTTATTCAGATAAAGTGTCGTACTTTTGCCGGATAACCAATTAATATATATGTCAAACTAAGAATTTCATTCGATGAATTTTGTAGAAGAATTAAAATGGCGCGGAATGGTGCACACCATGATGCCGGGCACAGAAGAACTGCTGGAAAAAGAAATGGTAACTGCTTATGTGGGTATTGACCCTACAGCCGATTCATTGCACATCGGTCATTTGTGTGGTATCATGA
Source organism: Bacteroides sp. CAG:530 (assembly GCA_000434735.1). Taxonomy (GTDB): domain Bacteria; phylum Bacteroidota; class Bacteroidia; order Bacteroidales; family Bacteroidaceae; genus Phocaeicola. The sequence goes on along the minus strand of FR881254.1, from coordinate 11,534 downwards.
TGCTTCGTCACTTCCAGCGTTGCGGCCATAAGCCATTGGCTTTGGTGGGCGGTGCTACAGGTATGATTGGCGACCCCTCTGGTAAGTCGGCAGAACGTAACTTGCTCGACGAAGAGACCTTACGCCATAATCAGGAATGTATCAAAAAACAGTTGGGCAAATTCCTCGACTTCGAGTCGGACGCCCCTAACCGTGCAGAACTGGTGAACAACTACGATTGGATGAAAGACTTCACATTCCTCGATTTCGCCCGTACAGTGGGTAAGCACATCACTGTAAACTATATGATGGCGAAAGATTCAGTACAGAAGCGTCTGAATGGAGAAGCCCGCGACGGTCTTTCATTCACAGAGTTTACCTATCAGCTGTTACAAGGATATGACTTCCTGCATCTGTATGAAACTAAGAACTGTAAATTGCAAATGGGCGGTTCGGACCAATGGGGAAACATTACTACCGGTGCCGAACTGATACGTCGTACCAACGGTGGCGAGGTATATGCGCTCACTTGTCCGCTTATCACTAAGGCCGATGGCGGTAAGTTCGGTAAAACAGAATCAGGAAACATTTGGCTCGACCCACGATATACTTCTCCGTATAAGTTCTATCAGTTCTGGTTGAACGTAAGCGATGAGGATGCAAAACGTTATATCAAGATCTTTACTTCTCTTCCTAAAGAAGAAATCGACGCGTTGATTGAAGAGCACGAACAGGCTCCTCACATGCGTGCATTGCAGAAACGTCTGGCTAAGGAGGTAACTATCATGGTTCACTCTGAAGAGGATTATAACGCTGCTGTAGAGGCTTCGGGTATCTTGTTTGGTAACGCTACTTCAGAAGCGTTGAAGAAACTTGATGAGGATACATTGCTTTCTGTATTCGAAGGTGTTCCTCAGTTCGAAGTAGCTAAGGCTGATATTGAAGCTGGTATCAAGGCTGTAGATTTGTTTGCCGAAAAGGCTGCCGTATTTGCATCGAAAGGTGAAATGCGTAAGTTGGTTCAGGGTGGTGGTGTATCGCTGAACAAGGAGAAACTGGCTGCATTCGACCAGGAAATCACTTCTGCCGACTTGCTCGACGGTAAGTATTTGTTGGTTCAGCGCGGTAAGAAGAATTACTATCTTGTTATTGCAAAGTAATCAAATTCTAAGATAAAATAAAATGGCTGCCGAGGCTTAGTTTTAAGTTCGGCAGCCATTTTTGTTTCTAAGTGGGATGTATTAATCCATCAGCAACTTCAGATGGTTGTTGTTAAGACGTGCACGGAGCCATTGTTCCATCTTCTTCTTCTCTGAAGCGGAGAGGGGCTTGCCATAATCTACTATTGCGAATATCAGTGTATCCACGCGTACGTTGTCTACGTTGAGGCGCAATCCTTTAGATAATGATATGGTTTTTACTTCGGGGAAGAGTACTTTCATTTCCTGTCCCATAGAAGTACTGACCAATCCGGCTCCAGAGAACTCTGACAACGCTTTTTGCAGAGAGTCTATCTGATGGCGCTGTATGTTGAGCTGCTTTTCGCTGTTCTTGTAGAAGTCTTCCATCACCATCGACTTGATGTTTCTTATGTCTATCGATTTGTTGGCGTTGTTACCGCCTTGGTAAACCGACAGCTTGGTGTGCGACAGCTTATAGTCGGGCATTTTGTGTCGTGCGTTCTCCAACTGCTCATCGGTTACTTCTTTTCCTAACAGAACCACTTTTATCTCTTTCTTGTTATAAGAAATTTCCCTGCTTAATATCTGTGTTTCTGGGAAAGACAACTCAGATGAGATGAAGTTTTTGGCGGTAGTGTTGTATAAAGTTTCGCGCACAATGCCGTATGTAAGGTAAATAGCCGGGCACATGGTAGCTATGGTTACCAATACTATGTAACGCTTCACCAGTTTCTCGCGAGCCTTATCAACAAACTGCTTGTGCTGGAAGTGCATCATTCGCACTCCTATGTAGGTAGCCAGACTGATGAATACCGAGTTGATGAAATACAAGTAAAACGCACCCAGGAAGTATAGCAAGTTTCCGGTAGCAAGTCCGAAGCCGGCTGTACAGAGTGGGGGCATCAAGGCGGTGGCTATGGCTACACCAGGTATTACGTTTCCTTTTTCCTTGGTAGAGAGTGCCACGATACCAGCCAATCCGCCTACAAGGGCTATGAACACATCGTAGATGGTGGGCGAGGTACGTGCCAACAGTTCGCTCTGTACTTCATTTAGCGGAGTGAAGGTGAAGTAAAGCGTGGCGGTTACTACGCTGAAAAGGGTAGCTATGAGGTAGCTCTTAAGTGAGCGTTTCATCAGTTCGAAATCGCTTATGCCGATAGAGAGTCCCACACCCATGATAGGTCCCATAAGCGGTGAAATCAGCATGGCACCAATGATTACTGCCGTAGAGTTTACGTTGAGGCCCATAGAGGCTATGAACGTAGCGAATATCAATACCCATAGGTTGATACCCTTGAACTCAACTCCGTTACGGATGGACTCTACAGTCGCGCTTTCGTCTTCGCGGCTACGGTTCAGACTGAGGTAATTTCGGAAGAAATTCTTCAGCACGAAATTCTTTTCTCTTACTTCCATAGTGTGTATAGTTTAAAGTTACTTATTTCACGAATCGGTTGATTACGGGTATAGACTTCAGCGGAAGGTCGCGCTTTACTATGTAGGCCACGAATGCCAGCAGCAATACCGAGCGGAAGCACAGACGAAGCCATACGTTGTCTATAGATACAGTTTGGTAGAGGGTATAAACCACGGCTGCCATAAGCAGATAAATAGCCATGCTGCGCAATGGATAGCTTACGGGGTATTTCTTCTGACCGATGATATACGACAGCAGGGTGATGATGCCATATCCGGCTACCGAAGCCCAAGCCGATGCCACATATCCGTAGGTAGGTACAAGCCATATGTTCAATCCCAATATAACAGCGCATCCTATTATGGAGAAATAAGCTCCCCAACGGGTCTCGTCGGTCAACTTATACCAGAACGACAGGTTGAAGTAAACGCCTTTCAGAATCTCGGCACCCATTACTATGGCTACCACGCTGAGGCCCTCCCAATAATCGGAAGCTACCATGTATTTCAGAATATCCATATATCCCATTACGGCAAGGAAAGCCAGCAGAGAGAAGATAAAGAAATACTTCATGGCTGCCGAATACATATCCTTATTGTCGGCATCCTTGTTCTTGCCGAATACAAACGGCTCGTATGCGTAGCGGAAGGCTTGTGTAAACATCGCCATAACCATAGCTACCTTACTGGTGGCACTGTAGATGCCCAGCTGCACCAATCCTTCGTGACGGTCGTCGAAAAGGAATGGATATATCATCTTGTCGATGGTTTGGTTAAGAATGCCTACCAACCCGAATATCAGGATAGGGAATGAGTACGAAATCATCCGCTTCATCAACTCTGGTTCTATGCGATAGCGTAAGCCACGTAGTTCGGGGATAAAGAAGAACATCTGTACCGCCGAGATGATAAGGTTAGATACGAAGATGTATCCTACCAGATATTCGGGGTTATAGAACCACGATACAGAACCCGGAGCGTGTGCATAGAGCAGCGGACAAAGCAGCAGGAAGAACAGGTTAAGCCCTATGTTTCCGATAATGCTGAACAGCTTGATGGCTGCGAACTTTATAGGGCGTTTCTTATATCGAAGGTAGGCGAATGGCATACACTGAAAAGAATCGAGAGCCACCACCAAAGCCATCATGGCTATGTAGTCGGGATGGTCGGGGTACTCTAACAGCGTAGCTATAGGGTGTAAGAACGCAAGACACGCCACAATAAACATAAGCGACAGTCCGCCTACAAAGATTAGCACATTAGCGTAAACCTTCTGCGGGTCTTCATCACTCTTGTTGGCGAAGCGGAAGAATCCCGTTTCCATGCCGAAGGTAAGAAATACCAATATGAGGGCGGTATATGCGTACACATTCGATACAACTCCGTATCCTCCCGATGCTGCCGGTATAACCGCTGTGTATAGCGGCACGAGCAGATAGTTTAAAAACCGTCCTACGATACTGCTTAGTCCGTAGATAGCGGTGTCTTTTGCCAAAGATTTTAGTCCGGCCATATTGTTGTTTTTAGTCAAACAGTGTTCTTGTTTCGTTATACTTGCTCCGTCCCAGATGTTTGTAAGCCAGTTCGGTTACTTCGCGTCCGCGCGGTGTACGTTTTAAGAATCCTTCTTTTATCAGGAATGGTTCGTACACTTCTTCCACCGTTCCGGCGTCTTCGCCTAAGGCAGTGGCTATGGTGGTAAGTCCCACCGGACCGCCTTTAAACTTATCTATAATGGTACAGAGTATCTTGTTGTCTATCTCATCCAGTCCGTAGCGGTCTATGTTCAGAGCTTCCAGAGCATAGCGAGCTATTTCCAGGTCTATGCGTCCGCTTCCCTTCACTTGAGCAAAGTCGCGCACACGTCGAAGCAAGGCGTTGGCTATACGTGGTGTACCTCTACTGCGCGAAGCTATCTCGCCTGCAGCGTCAAAGTCGCACGGTATGCCTAATATGCCCGATGAGCGCAGTATGATGCGCGACAGCACGCTATCGTCGTAATACTCCAGATGCAGGTTGATGCCGAAGCGAGCACGAAGCGGTGCGGTGAGCAATCCGCTACGTGTAGTAGCTCCCACCAGAGTAAACGGGTTAAGGTCGAGCTGTATGCTTCTTGCCGACGGACCCTTGTCTATCATGATATCTATACGATAGTCTTCCATAGCCGAGTATAGATACTCTTCTACCACAGGGCTGAGGCGGTGAATCTCATCTATGAAAAGCACGTCGTTTGGTTCCAGGCTGGTAAGCACACCAGCCAAGTCGCCCGGCTTATCGAGCACTGGTCCCGATGTCACTTTAAAGCCTACGCCTAATTCATTAGCTATGATATTGCTCAGTGTAGTCTTTCCCAGTCCCGGAGGTCCATGCAGCAAAACATGGTCTAGTGCTTCGGCACGTAGTCTGGCGGCTTTAACGAAAATGCGCAGGTTATCTACCACCTTATCCTGTCCGCTGAAGTCGCCAAACTGCAACGGACGCAGTGCGTTCTCAAAGTCGCGCTCCTTACCTGTAGGCTGATAATCGCGTATATCAAATTGTTGGTTCTGATTTTCCATATAATGTCTCTTATTCGGAGAACAAAAGTACTAAAGATTTCTTAAAGCACCTATTATAAAGTTATGGCTCATTATTAGAAACGCATGGGTAATCATCGCTATGCGGCTATAAACGCAAATATTATTAATAAAGAAGCTATGGCATAGTTTGTTTTGCTACCTTTGTTGGGTAAATAGTAAGCTGTCGCACTTATATTTTCATGAACGGTGGCGACCGCTTTAAAATATTAAAATGAAAGTATTATACGACCTTCAAGCCTTTGATATGCAGACTCATGGAGGAGTTTCAAGATGTTTTGCCGAACTGTATTCGCATAGACCTGCATTTGTAGATGCCCATATTTCCGTAAAGGAGACCGACAATGTATACCTGCAGGAATTGGGATTCCCACCGAAAGGCACCTTATACAAAAACTTTTTGTGCGATAAAGATACGAAGCTGAAACATTTTTTATTCAAGCTGAAGTATAATATTCAGTATGGAAAGTTTTCAAGATTAGATAAGCGACCTCTCATAAATCTGTTTGAAACGGAAAGTGTTTTAAAGAAAGGCGATTTCGATATCTTTCATCCTACTTTTTTTGATGACTATTTCTTGCCATTCCTCGGTAAGAAACCGTTCGTCATTACCGTACACGATATGATTCCGGAGATATTCTCTATAGACAAACATCAAGTAGAGCAGAAATTGGCAATCATACCTAAGGCTACGCACATTGTTGCCGTGAGTGAGCGGACCAAACAAGACTTAGTACGCATTATGCATGTGCCAGAGGAAAAAGTGTCTGTGATATATCACGGTTCGGACGAAGAGCCGTACATGCCTTCTACTACCGCCCCGATAGCGGAAGAGTACATCTTGTTTGTAGGAACCCGTTATGAATATAAAAACTTCAAGGCGTTTTGTAAGTCGTGTGTAGTCATTCTAAAGAGACATCCGCAACTGAAGATTGTATGTACTGGTGTTCCGTTCTCGCCCGAAGAATTTCAGTTCTTCGAGTCCCTCGGAATAAAGGATCGTATGGTACATAAGTTCGTGCAGACCCGTCAGGAGCTTTTCGACCTATATCATTATGCTATTACGTTTGTTTACCCGTCTAAATACGAGGGGTTCGGAATACCTATCTTAGAGGCGTATAAGGCAGACTGTCCGGTGATGTTGAACCGTGCAAGCTGTTTCCCTGAAATAGCAGGCGATGCAGCCGTATTCTTCGACCTTAATTCTGAAAAGTCGGATTTCGAAGAGCAGTTCGAAACGCTCTATCGCCTTACGGGTGACGAAAGGGGAGAGCTTATACAGCGTCAGCGTGAACGTATGAAACTCTATTCTTGGAGCAAGTCGGCAGCTCAGTTGGCCGATGTATATAAAGAAGTTCTGAAGAACTATTAATGAAGTTGTCTTACTTCGAACGATACGCGCGTTCACATCGACCGATGTGAACGCTCACTTCGAGTCGGTCAACGTGCTTACTTCGGTCGAAGTAAGACAACTTTGTTAAGACTTTTCTCTCAGCTTATATTATTTAAGGTGTAGAGTGATGAATAAATCCTTGAAGAAGAACTTTACTCCGTTACGGATTACTTTCCAATCGCGCGATAACGGTTTCTTCTTCATGGCACTTTTCAACTTGAACTCCAGTCTGCTTGTTATCCACTCTCGTTTTTCTTCTATGGTTTCAGGTTTTACCTTATTTGCTTTATCTCCGAGAACTCTATTTGCAACCAGCTTTTTCTCTTCGAGAAGCAGGTCCATTTGAGCGAACGAAACTCCGTCGAAGTAAAATACAGAAATAATAGAATCCAGAGTTTTATAAGTGCATTTTTTGTTATACCACAGTTCAAAAAAATGCGCCCAGTCGGATACAATTTTTAATTGTTCGTCATAAGGATACTTCTTTAAAAGAGATGTCTTGATGAAAGTAGACTGATGTTGCAGAGAGGTATCTTTAATAAAAAGTACAGTCATGAGTTTGGGCGGAATATGAAATTCTATAGAGTTGTTGTCTCTTACAATTGCTGTACGCCCAGTGCAATAATCTGTTCCGTCTAATTCCTTATAAGCGTTTTCCAGAGAATAAGGAGAGAAGAAATGGTCGCCCGAATTCATGAATATGCAATACTCTCCGTGTGCCATGCTTATACCTTTGTTCATGGCATTATATATTCCCTTGTCTTTCTCGCTAACCCACTGGCTTATGCCTTTTTGCGATTCTATGTATTCTTTGCTACCGTCTGTAGAGCCTCCGTCTACTACGATATATTCAAAATCGTCGTAAGTTTGCGATAGGACTGAAGGTATGGTTCTTTTCAGACCATACAGGTTATTGTAGTTTATAGTGATAACAGTTACTTTCATCTTGCTTTAATATGTTTAAATATAAACGTGTTTGTTGTAAATAGACTGCTCTTTAGACGCATTTATTTCTTTTTTGTCGTCGTCAAGAGGCGGTATAAGCTGAAGCAATGAAGGCACAACCATCGGCGTAGGGCGCGATAAGGCGAATGCAGCAAAAGGAATTTGCCGTTCACATTGTGTCTAAGAAAGCCTGCTATTAGGCTGATGCTTTCTTGAGAGGCGTCATTGCGCAGGCATTCATCTATTACCCCCATGTATTTCTTGGTAAGTGTAGTAGACGCTCCTTTCCATAAGCCTTTCGACTGGGCGAAGTGGTATTGTGCGTTCAACGCTTCCAGATAGTCGAGTTTGTTCTCAATAGAAAAAGAAGCCCGTACTATACTGGTATCGCTTGTGCAATAATGATATAGCGACTCGTCTATGCAGATTATCCGGCTTGCCTTATCGAATAGCCTGAACATTACGGCTACATCTTCAAAATTCTTGTGTTCTGGAAACCGTACATCGCTGAATAATGAGCGGTGGAATAGATTATTCCATAAAAAGTTCTTTATTTCTTTATCGCGGAATAGCAATTCTAACGCTTCGTCATGACCGAAGGTTCCCTTGGCTCTGTGTTTGGGGAGCTTATTATCATTGAAGAAATAAGAACATTGTGCTATCTCGGCATGTTGTGATGTACAGACTGTATGAAGCCGTTCGTACATATTGGCTTCTATCCAGTCATCGCTATCTACAAATCCTATCCACTCTCCTGTAGCCAGTTCCAACCCTTTGTTTCTGGTGTACGATCGTCCGGAGTTAGTTTGTGTAACAAGCCTGATACGTTTATCGGCCGATGCCATGCCCTCACACAAAGAGTAAGAATTATCGGTAGAGCCATCGTTGATTACGATGATTTCCAAATCTTTGAAAGTCTGGTTACAGATAGAAGAAAGACATTTCTCTATTGTCTTTTCTGCATTATAAACCGGAACGATAACACTAATTTGTGGGGTATTCATGGACGGAGGTTTCTTTCTTGCAAAAGTACTATATATTTTCTACTTTTATTCAATTTTTGTACATTTGTCATTAAACTTAATGAAAGAAGAGATATGGCAAAGCAAGGAATATCTGTAGTAATCAATACATATAATGCTGAAAAGTTTCTGCCGGAGGTGTTAGAGTCTGTAAAGGGGTTCGATGAGATTGTAATCTGCAATATGGAAAGTACTGATAAGACAGTTGAGATATCGGAATCTTACGGTTGCAAGGTGGTGACTTTCCCTAAAGCTAATCACCATTCGGCCGAGCCTGCCCGTACGTTTGCTATTCAGAGTGCTTCATGCGACTGGGTGCTCGTTATAGATGCCGATGAGCTTGTTACTAAAGAGCTGAAAGATTATCTGTACCAGCGAATACAGCGACCCGATTGTCCGGCTGGAATATGGATTCCGCGTAAGAATTACTTTATGGGCAAGTTTATGCATTGCCATTATCCCGATTATTTGTTACGCTTTTTCCGCCGTGAAGGTACGGTGTGGCCTCCGTATGTACATACGTTCCCTATTGTAGAAGGTAAGCAGGAACGGATAGACAAACGACGTATGGAACTTGCCTTTATTCATCTTGCTAATGATGGCGTGAAGGATATAATAAGGAAAACCAACGAGTATACCGAAAACGAGCTTGAGAAGAAGAAAGACAAGCACTATGGCGCTATGGCGTTTCTCTATCGTCCGCTATTCCGTTTCGTGAAGGCTTATCTGCTTAAGGGTGGTATACGCGACGGAAAAGCAGGCTTTATAAAAGCCTGCCTCGAAGGATATTATCAGTTTATAATGCTATCTAAGATTGCCGAGCGGAAGAACTCAAGAAAGTAGCGATGATACCAGGTTCTGTATTTCGAGTATAGATACCTGAATATCGAATTTCTTGATTTGTTCTTTCATGTTGCTTGTCAACTCCTCACGGTATTCAGTATCGGAGAGTGTACGCTCTATGGCGGTGGCCATAGCTTGTTCATCGCCAATGGGCACCAAAGCTCCTGCCTTGCCGAATGCTAATATCTCTTCCGGTCCGGTGGGGCAGTTTGATGATACTATGGGGCAGTTAAGAGCCATCGCTTCTATGAGCACTATACCGAAGCCTTCGAACTTGGAACTTAACACGAAGGTGCGGCAATGCTTCATCCAGGGGTACGGATTTATCTGCTTCTTCAGGAAGACCACTCTGTCTATTATATTCAATCTTTGACAAAGGTTCTGTAAGTCGGTTCTGCTTTTGCCTTCGCCTATAACATACAGGTCTTCTTTTATCGCATATTTGTCTACCAATATCTTATACGCTCTGATTAGGGTGGAGAGGTCTTTTTGGCTCTCTTCAAGTCGCTGTACCGCCAATATATACGGGCGGTTTATCAGTGGCGAGTTTACCGGTTCTTCTGCTTTCTTGGCGATGGTAGCCGTATCGAAAGCGTTGTATATGGTTACGAACTTGTCTTTCAGTGCCGGATACATCTCTATGCCTTCTTCTTTCATGGCATCGCAGATGGTTACAATCTTATCGTACACCTCCATTTTACGGCCAATGCGTTCCAACTTACGTTTGTTTCCGTTGTGATATTGGCGGAAACTGAAATGGAAGAACGATATCTTTGGTATCGGGCAATTTTTCAGGAACGAGTAAAAGGTAGAGTCGAAGTCGATAACTATATCATTCTTCTTTATCAGCTTATTCAGGTTACGTTGCTGAACTATACGGCGCATGGGGCTTAGCACCATCTCATCGTATGTCTTGATGAACAGAGACACCTTCTTTATGCTACGCTGCTTTCTGTAGTTTATAAGGAAGTGTTTCTTTACCAGATAATGCACGGAAATATCCGAAGGAACACTATGGATATACGTCTCTTGTTCCTCCATGCAGGTACCAATAGCCAAGCTTATGGTATATTTCTGGCGGTCGATTTTCTTCAGATACTCAATTAGTATCGTGTCTATTCCTCCTTGCAACAAGCGGTTGACAATGATTAATAGTCTCTTCTTCATAAAAAGGCTTTCTTTATAATGATTCTCCTTATACTCTTAGTTATTAGTGCGACAGGTTACGAGGATTCTGTTATACTCCCATAAACAAATCTTCGAAGTGGCAGAAGCAATCTTTGGTCAGTGTCTTGTCTTTATCTACAATGTGGTAGATAGGCACGTGGCGATAGAATGACGCAACCAGCGAGAACGAACTTTTTGTTCCCATAATGTAATCGCATTGCGACAGCATATACAGGTCTTCTGTTTCACTTCCTCTTAATAAATGCACGGGGGCACTGATTTGCTGCTTGTAAGATGGAAGATTTAACATTTTATCGTTGGTGCAGATGAAAACAGAGACTTTTTTATCGGGAAACAAGGCTATGAATTCATTGATGAAGCGGATGTATGTATCGTCGTTGTAGAAATATTTTCCGCCTTGGAACTTAGCGTAGTCTCCTCTGCGTATGTGTACCGCCAAACGGATGTCCGACGGTTCGCAGGTCTTGAAGAAATTATCTACCGGAGTCTTTATTTTCTCTTTGATTTCGAACATGCGGCGTATCTCGCTTTCATATTTGAAGAACAAGTCCGGATGACGGAAACTCCATCCGCTAATGGCTATCATCTTATCGTGCTTAAGGTGCTCTACTGCCTCGGGAGTGATTTCTTCGGGCAACTCCATCCATAAATGTTTTATGAGGTGAAGCTTGATCAGCATTTTGGCGAAAAGATAAACAAACCAATTGTGGTAGGGGCGGTTGCACAATTCGAAGTACTGGTATTTGTATGCGAATCGCATGGAGATTACTTTTATTTTGTTTTCTCTTCCCCATGCATATATGTGCATACTGCAGGATATTGTTGCACATCTGTCCGTAACCTTTTACAAAAATCATAAATGCTTTCAGAATATAATGTTAAACTTCTCGTCTTAATAGTGCAAAGATAAAGATTATTCTGGTTACTTTTGCGTAAAAGGTGAAACCTTATCATTACCGCCTCATTAAATAGAATAGAAATACAGGGT
>FR881253.1 GCA_000434735.1 Bacteroides sp. CAG:530 | reverse complement strand
TAATAGGGTGCACTTCTCGCGACACTTTGTGTAGGCTTAGCTGGTACACATTATACGGTTATGAGCCATAAAACGCCTGATGCTCAGTTTGATAAGCTCGGTAGTTTGTGGTTCTCTGAATGGACCTACTTTGGGGCATTTTGTGGTGCACTACGTTTTTTTCGGTAAAATTACAATTTTACTTCGGTATTACCTAAGTAAAAAGACATGAGCAATGAAATAAAAGTTTAATCACTGTTGGATTCAAACGCTTAATTCTCAGTTTTTAAAATTTTAATCGCAATTTCTCATGAAATAACATGTGGTATACAAAAAATTATTTTAAGTTTGCCGCCACATAAAACACAAGAAGGCACAAACGCCACCTTCTACTAAAAACAAAACACTATGAAAAAGAAAATAAAGATAGAATATCCGTTAAAACCAGCTTCAGGACACATTCTATGGAATGCCATCAGCACCCCTGCGGGATTACAACGCTGGTTTGCCGACAACGTAACACGCGACGGAAAAATGTTCAGCTTCCGATGGGGAAAAACCGAAATGCGTACAGCCGAACTGATAAACTCACGCACCGACTCGTTTGTTCGCTTTCACTGGACCGACGAAGAGCCACGCACTTTTTTCGAACTGAAGATATATTATATAGAGCTTACCAACGACCACACTCTTGAGATAACCGACTTTGCCGAAGAGGGCGAAGAAGACGACTTGACAAACCTTTGGGATTCTCAAATAGAAGAGCTGAGACGCGTTTGCGGAGTATAGACCTAACATAATCTTTAAAAAACTGCAAAACATCGTCTGTCTCTCCTTTTTTTATGCTACTTTTGTGTCCTGAATAATGATTATTATAAGAATGCTACGCATAAAAAAGCTTGATATATTCATCCTGAAGAGTTTTTTGCTGGTTTTTGCCGGCACTTTCTTTATCTGTCTTTTTATTTTCATGATGCAGTTTCTATGGCGTTATGTAGATGAACTCGTGGGTAAAGGTTTGGAAATAAGCGTACTAGCGCAATTTTTCTTTTATTCGGGATTAACTCTTATCCCTATTTCTCTGCCGTTGGCCATCCTCTTGGCGGCACTTATCACTTTCGGTAACTTTGGAGAACGTTATGAGTTGCTTTCAATGAAAGCGGCGGGCATCCCTTTGCTGCGTATCATGCAGCCGGTTATTATATTCTGTTTTGCCATAGCTTGTACATCGTTCTATTTTCAGAACGTAACTGGACCACGTGCACAGAAAAAGCTGTGGACTCTGCTTGTATCAATGAAACAGAAATCGCCCGAAGTGGATATTCCGGAAGGTGTTTTCTATACCGAAATTGACGGCTATAATATCTACGTGAAGAAAAAAGACCGCGAAACGGGTATCTTGAAAGATATTCTTATCTATAATTTCTCTGACGGTTTTGAGAACGCTCATATTATATGGGGCGAAGAAGGTAAACTGGAGCTGACTGCCGACAAGCAGCATCTGTTCCTTCATCTGTATAACGGAGAACAGTTCGAGAACTTGAAGTCGCAAACATCGCTTTCTAAAAACGTTCCTTACCGACGCGAGACATTCAAAGAGAAGCACACGCTTATTCAGTTTAGCTCGGAATTCAACATGGTTGACGGAAGTTTCCTTGACCGCCGTTCGGATATCAAGAACATGCACGAAATTTCTGTAGCCGTAGACTCGCTGATACAGCACGGCGACAGCGTAGGACGTGCCATGTACAATGAATCAATGCGTACCACTTTTTACCGACCGGAAATGACTCCTGCCGACTCTACACGCATGGCAGAAGAGCATATACGAGTTATAAACACCGATAGTATATATAACTCTATGACATCGGCCGAAAAGCTGAAGACACTGAATTACGCCCAGTCGAAATTTACATCGCTCAACTCTGAATGGAACATGAAGAGCTATATGACCAAGGATACCGACGATGATATACGCTCGCACCGTTCTGACTGGAACAAGAAAATCACCTTGTCGCTAGCTTGTCTTATATTCTTCTTCATAGGGGCACCACTGGGAGCCATCATCCGTAAAGGAGGTCTGGGTATGCCTGTAGTAATATCGGTATTGATATTCGTGATTTATTATATCATCGACTCAGGTGCTACCCGTGTGGCGAAGAGTGGAGAGATGAACGTAGTATTAGGAACATGGATGAGTACCTTGGTACTGGCACCTATAGGAGGCTTCTTTACTTATAAGGCAAATAAAGACTCGGTGGTATTCAACCTCGATGTATATATAGCCGTAATCAGAAAGCTGTTGGGATTGCGTCCATCGCGTCACTTGTTCCGCAAGGAAGTTATTATACAGACACCGCTCTATGCTGAAGACATTGAAATAATGAACGGCATAAGCGCAGAGTGTAAGCAGTATCTGCAAGATAACAGATTACGCCACATGCCTAATTATTTCAAGATATTCACAAATAACAAGCATGACGACGTGATAGCCAATATCAGCCAACAGATGGAAGGCATAGTAGAAGACCTTTCGAACACACGCGATGCGGCAATCATCAATATGATGGAGAAATATCCGTTCCTTTCTGTAAAGGCACATAAGAGCCTGTCCGACAACCGCTGGCTTAATCTGCTTTACGGTATTATCCTGCCTATCGGTATAGTAGCTTACCTACGCATCTGGCGATACCGCTTCCGCCTGGAGAAAGACCTGAAAGTCATTATCGAGACGGACAACAAGATAATACAACGAATAAAAGACCAACAATTAGATAAATAATAAACCCATATATAAATAGTATAAAAACAATTAATACATAACATCATGGACAACATAAAACTGAATACCGTAGAAGAAGCTCTCGAAGATTTCCGCAAAGGAGAATTCGTCATTGTAGTAGACGATGAAGACAGAGAGAACGAAGGCGATTTGATTATAGCCGCAGAACTCATCACACCAGAAAAGGTAAACTTCATGCTGAAACATGCACGCGGCGTTCTTTGTGCTCCTATCACCTTGTCGCGCTGTAAAGAACTCGATTTGCCATTTCAGGTTACTAACAATACCTCTATGCTGGGCACACCGTTTACAGTAACAGTAGATAAATTGGAAGGATGCTCTACAGGTGTTTCCGCTGCCGACCGCGCCGCTACAATCCGCGCTTTGGCAGACCCCACTTCAACCCCCGAAACATTCGGCCGCCCAGGACACATCAACCCGCTTTATGCTCAAGACAAAGGCGTATTGCGCCGTGCCGGACATACTGAAGCCGCTGTAGATTTGGCAAAACTCTGCGGACTCTATCCTGCAGCTGCCCTGATGGAGGTAATGAACGAAGACGGTACTATGGCTCGTCTGCCAGAACTGCATAAGATGGCTCAAGAATATGGCTTCAAGCTTATTTCTATAGCAGAACTGATAGCTTATCGCTTGAAACAGGAATCGCTTGTAGTGAAAGGCGTAGAAGTAGACATGCCTACAGAATACGGACACTTCCGCCTCATCCCGTTCCGCCAGAAAAGCAACGGACTGGAACATGTAGCCCTGATTAAAGGCGAATTCAAGCCCGACGAACCGGTATTGGTACGCGTACACTCATCTTGTGCCACAGGCGATATCTTCGGATCATTGCGTTGCGACTGCGGTGAACAGCTTCACAAATCAATGCAGATGATTGATAAAGAAGGTAAAGGCGCTATAGTATACCTCATTCAGGAAGGACGCGGCATAGGCTTGATGGAAAAGATGAAAGCATACAAGTTGCAGGAAGAAGGAATGGATACAGTAGACGCTAACCTCTGCTTGGGTCATCAGGCTGATGAACGCGACTATGGTGTAGGTGCTCAGATTCTGCGCGAAATTGGTGTACAGAAGATGAGACTACTCACTAACAACCCTGTAAAACGTGTAGGACTGGAAGCTTACGGATTGGAAATAGTAGAAAACGTGCCCATCGAAGTAACTCCTAACCAATACAACGAACGTTACTTGCTTACCAAGAAAATGCGTATGGGACATACTTTGCATTTCAACAATAAATAAAACAACAACAAAACAACTGTGTTATGGAAGAAACAAAAAACTTAATTGGTAACTATGCCTCTAAAGCGGCACAAAGTACCTTATTGCGCAGCGTCTACGTATGGATGACACTGGCACTTGTTATCACTGGCTTCGTGTCAATGTATGTAGCGCAATCGTATCAGCTGATTTCGTTCATCTTCGGAAACAAACTGGCTTTATGGGGTATGCTTATAGCAGAGCTGGCTGTGGTTTTTTATCTGTCGGCACGCATCAACAGCATATCGTTTACCAAGGCTACAGTGATGTTCATTATCTACTCGATACTTAATGGCGCTACCCTGGCTTCCATATTCTTAGTCTATACCATGAGCTCTATAGCTTCAACCTTCTTTGTCGCGGCAGGAACATTCGGAGTAATGGCTCTGTATGGATATGTCACCAAGTCTGATCTTACACGCATCGGAAACATCTGCCTCATGGCGCTGATAGGATTAATCATAGCTACTTTGGTAAGTATGTTCTGGCAGAACTCCATGCTGCAAATGATTATCACGTACGTAGGGGTAATATTGTTTGTAGGACTAACGGCTTACGACTCGCAGAAAATTAAACGTCTGCTCACAGCCGATGGTATAGAAGTGACAGAAGAAACACAGAAAATCGCCTTGTTGGGTGCATTGACTTTATATCTCGACTTTATAAACTTATTCCTATACTTGCTTCGCCTGTTGGGAGACAGAAAATAAATAAGACTTAGACAAACATTCTAAATTATAATACAAAATGAACCAACTTTCAGATCGTTTGAACAGCCTGTCGCCTTCGGCAACATTGGCTATGTCGCAAAAGAGCGGCGAATTAAAGGCTCAAGGAGTTGACGTAATCAACTTGAGTGTAGGTGAACCCGATTTCAATACACCGGATCACATTAAAGAAGCTGCAAAGAAAGCTATCGATGAGAACTACTCACGCTACTCGCCAGTAGCTGGATACCCAGCATTGCGCAATGCTATCGTTGCAAAACTGAAGAACGAAAACGGACTGGAATACACTGCCGCACAGATTAGCTGTGCCAATGGTGCAAAACAATCTGTTTGTAACACCATCATGGCATTGGTAAACAAGGGCGATGAAGTAATCGTGCCGGCTCCTTACTGGGTAAGCTACCCAGAAATGGTGAAATTGGCTGAAGGTACTCCTGTAATAGTACGCGCTGGTATTGATCAGGACTTCAAGATTACTCCTGCTCAGCTCGAAGCTGCCATCACTCCGAAGACTCGCGTGTTGATTCTCTGCTCTCCGTCTAACCCTACCGGTTCTGTTTATAGCAAAGAAGAATTGGCTGGTTTGGCAGAGGTATTGGCTAAGCACGAACGCGTTATCGTAATAGCCGACGAAATCTACGAACACATTAACTACATCGGTAAGCACCAAAGCATCGCTCAGTTCGAAGAAATAAGAGACAGAGTGGTTATTGTAAACGGTGTATCTAAGGCTTATGCCATGACTGGATGGCGTATAGGTTTCGTAGCCGGACCGGAATGGATTGTTAAGGGTATCAATAAACTGCAAGGTCAGTATACTTCGGGCCCATGCTCTGTATCTCAGAAAGCGGCAGAAGCAGCTTATACCGGTACTCAAGAACCTGTAGAAGAAATGCGTAAGGCATTCGAACGCCGTCGCGACCTTATCGTGAAATTGGCTAAAGAAATCCCAGGATTCGAAGTCAACTTCCCGCAAGGAGCTTTCTACTTGTTCCCTAAATGTGATTCATTCTACGGAAAGAAGGATGGCGACCGCGTAATAAACAACGCTGACGATTTGGCAATGTACCTGCTCGAAGTAGGACATGTGGCTTGCGTTGGTGGTACATCATTCGGTGCTCCTGAGTGCATCCGCATGAGCTACGCTACTTCTGACGAAAACATTGTAGAAGCAATGCGCCGTATCAAAGAAACTTTAGCAAAACTGAAATAATCAGAATAAGAATATTGCTAAATAAGCCACAAAAGGTGTGTCGTGATGAACGATGCACCTTTTTTTATTGTAACTACTCGTCATAGATGATAACCGCATGTTATGAAACCATCGAAATGCATTTGCTTTATTTTTGAAAGAAATATTTGCATATTTCAAGAATTTAGGCAATTTTTGCAGCCAAAACAAAGCTCCTTGATTTAGAATTAACATTTCAAGTATCACTAGGTTAATCTGAAAACAATTATGTGTACGACTTTTTATACATATGTTTATCAACATAATTTAACGCCTCCATAAAAAGACTCATCTTACTTTAAGAACAGCGAGGCAACGTGTAGCCAATATAAGACATTTAGGCAAGAATAAATAATCCACCTATTATATTATCATAACTAAATAATTATGAATAAACGAACAAAACTTCTGTCAAGAACACTGTCGTATGCAAGCGGTACTTTCGCAAAGTTATGCCTGCTATGCGCGTTCTTCCTTTCTGCGCTATCCATACAGGCGCAAGAAAATCAAAGAATCTCCATCGATTTTAAAGGAGAGACTTTGGAGTCGACAATTTGGTACATTCAGAACCGTACCAACTATGTTTTTGTGTATACCCAAAAAGATGTGGCCGGAGTAAAAGACATTACCCTTCGCGGCAAGAATAAAACCGTTTCAGAAATTTTGGACGAATGTCTGGAAGGTACAAACCTGACCTATGAAATTATCGACAAGAAGATTGTCATCAAGAAAAAGCAAAGCCAACAAGTAACTATCAGCGGTTGGGTACACGATGCTGAAGGAGAAGCATTACCTGGAGCTACCGTTACGGCACGAGGCTCTAAAGACGGAGCCATTGCCGGCATGGATGGACGATACACACTGACCATTCCTGCACAAAAAGGATTGATTCTGACTTATTCATTTATCGGTATGGAGAAGAAAACGGTTCGCTATGCCGGAAAAAACAACATCAACGTTACTCTAAAGAGCGGTGTAGGCACCGAAATGGAAGAAGTAGTTGTAACTGGATATCAAAACATAAAGCGTCGCGACTTGGTGGGTTCTATCACCACAGTGAAAGCTAAAGATGTGATAATGCCTTCGTTTACAACTATCGACCAGATGCTGCAAGGACGTGTAGCAGGTATGGTGGTAACCAACACCAGCAGCCGTGTGGGTACAGCACCTAAGATTCAGATTCGCGGTACCAGCACCTTATTAGGAAACCAAGACCCGCTGTGGGTAATAGACGGTATAATTCAGGAAGACCCGTTGACACTGGAAACCAGCAACTCTATGACTGGCGACCTGAAGGATATTATAGGTAACCAAATTTCGTGGTTGAACCCGTCTGACATTGAGAATATCACCATTCTGAAAGATGCGTCGGCTACTGCTATCTACGGTTCTAAAGCATCTAACGGTGTAATAGAAATCACTACCAAGAAGAATACTACCGACCGACTGAGCGTGAACTATACCGCCAATTTCGTGATTGGCAGCCGTCCTAACTATGAACAATTCAATTATATGAACTCTAAAGAAAGAGTACAGTTCTCGCAAGAAGCATTCAACTGGGGAACATCGTTCGCCAAAGAACCCATCAAGCAACCTTATACTTACGAAGGCTTGCTGCGCATGTATCTGGAACACGATATCTCCGCCGAAGAATTTATAGCCCAACGCGGTCAGCTGGAAACACAAAATACCGACTGGTTCAAGTTGCTTACCCGCCGCTCATTCAGTCATAACCACAACCTGAGTATCTCGGGCGGAACAAACAAGTTCAGCTATTCTACTTCAGTAGGCTACAGCAAAAGCGACGGACAGGAAATAGGAAACAGCAGCGAACGTATGACAGGCCGCATCGCCTTGACCATGCGTCCTGTTCAGAAACTTACCATCAACGCCGCACTTAACGGTAGCGTAAGCACAAATAAAGGATTTGCCGGTGGAGTAGCCCCAATGGATTATGCCACTACTACAAACAGAATTATCAACCCTGATGTATTCTACCAGAAAACTGCGACTTATGATTATAATGACAACGTACAGTCACTGGGCTATAACTTCATAAATGAAAGAAACAACAGTAGCGCCTCTTCAAGCTCTACCCACCTTTCGGCATCATTAGACTTGAAGTAGGACATCTTGGATTGGTTGTCTTATCAGTTTACAGGCGGATACAGCAATACGAGCAGCAACAGCGAATCGTATATGACAGAACAGACCTACTACATTGCCCAGAAATATCGTGGATATGACTATAACTCAGTAACTCCGGGAAGTGCGGAATTCAAAGCCGCTGTACTTCCGTTTGGAGGAGAACTGTACAACAACGACGGACGTCAGTCTTCTTATAACATCCAGAACAAGATACTTATCAGCAAAGCGTTCGACCAAAACAACCGCTTGAATGCCTTGATAGGTATGGAGCTTCGTTCTTCTACAAACAAGAGCCTCGGACATACAATGTGGGGATATGCTCCCGACCGTGGAGAAGTAATTTTGCGACCGACTACATTATCCGACTTCCAGCCTATCACTGGCTCAGGACAAAGCGGATGGGGTATTTTGGAAGAACTGTATTCTGGACATTGGAGCAAAACAAACGTTACCGACAATTACTTATCGTTCTTCGCTACATTCGCTTATTCGTTTATGAACCGTTATGTAGTGAATGCCAACGTACGTAACGACGCATCCAACCGTTTCGGACAAGATACCAACCATCGTTTTGACCCTACTTACTCGTTCGGTTTCTCTTGGAGAGCTTCTGAAGAAGAATTCATCAAGAAACACCTGAAATGGATAACCGATTTGAATATCCGTGCCACTTACGGTATTCAAGGTAACGCTTTGACTCGCTTAAGTCCGGATTTGATCTTGACACAAGGAACCGTTAAGGAGGTTTATAACCGCTACTACTCTACCATTTCGCAAATTCCTAACCCTAATTTGTCATGGGAAAGAACCAAGACATGGAACTTTGGTATAGACCTTAGCTTATTCAACAAATTCTTCATGAATGTAGAATACTATACCCGCCGTTCTAACGCCATTATCTCTCAAGACTTGCCATTCGAATACGGAATGCTGTCAATGAGACGAAACGGCGGTATCATTCATAACCGAGGACTTGAATATACGTTGAGTTTCTCGCCTATACAGAAAAAAGACTATGCGCTGAATGTCAGCCTTAATGCTTCTAAAAACTGGAATAAGGGAGGACAGAGCAATACAGAAGTGAACGCAAGCGCATACTTGAGCGGACGTTCGGACATCATCTTAAAAGAAGGATATCCACTGAGCGGATTCTGGTCTTATTCTTTCGCCGGACTGAACGGAACAAACGGAGAACCTACATTCAACAACTTAGATGTACCCGAAGAACAGCGCAACAAGAAGATTGACCCCACTACATATTTGGTTTACTCAGGACAGAGAGACCCGTATTTCACCGGTGGTTTGAGCTTGAGCTTCCGCTACAAATCGGTAACATTAAACAGTAGCTTATCTCTGCTACTCGGCGGAAAGAAACGCCTTACATCACCGTTCTCTGAATTCGCCAGCTCATACTACATGCCCGATCCGTATTCTAATGTAAACCGAGACCTCTTGGACCGCTGGAAACAGCCAGGCGATGAAGCATACACCAACATCCCTGCCCTGCCACGTGCCGGAGCAACCATTATCGGCTTGCCAAACAAAGATACTTCATATCCTATTCCATTGTGGGAAATGTCGGACGCACTGGTTGTAAGCAGCTCGTTCTTGCGCTGCCGTAACATCGGCTTGTCATGGCAAATGCCTCGCGAGCTCTGCAAGAAAATGTTTGTGCATTCTTTTGCACTCAACTTCAATATGGATAATATCTTCGTGATAGCCAGCAAACGCTTCAACGGCTTCGACCCAGAGTTGAACAATAGCGTTTATCCGCATAGCTATTCTATTGGATTTAATATTGGTTTCTAAAACAAAAGATAATAAAGATATGAAAACTAAAAACACTATATATGCTCTGTTCGGAACGGCGTTACTTACTCTATCGGCTTGTTCTGATTTTCTGGAGCCAAAATCACAAAGTGAGTATGTACCAAAAGACATAAACGCTTTGCAGGAAATGTTGATTGGAGAAGCCTACCCTACATCTTCGGGTGGAGAACCTATCTTGGCGTATGCCAATATATTCGATGACGACCTTCAGTTCTGTAAGGTATATACTGATGGTTACGACTTTGATGAAAGTAATAAGGCTAATTCTGAAATCACTAAAGCCCTGTTCACTTGGCAGCCCGACGTGTTTGTTCTCAGCAAGAACAAGGGTATTAGTGTATCTAATATCTGGAAGGGTTATTATGAACTGATTCTTGGAGCAAATGCGGCTCTCGACTACTTGGACGATGTAAGCGGTTCGGAAGAAGAGAAGAATTATGTCAAGGCTCAAGCTCTGGCACTAAGAGGTTTCTATTATTTCATGTTGGTTAACTACTACGGAGCACCTTATAATTATAATAAAGAAGCGCTGGGTGTACCTCTGAAATTGAGCAGCGAACTGCTACCAGACGAAAATATTCTGCTGAAAAGAAATACTGTGGCCGAAGTATACGACCAGATTCTGAAAGACTTGAACGAATCTGAAAACTTATTCCTCAATCTGCCCAAGAGCAAGCAGTATCAACCCGATTATTTGGTAAGCCTGCCTATGCTGGAATTACTCAAGTCGCGTGTATACCTGTATATGAATAATTGGAAAGATGCCAAGAAGTACGCCGAAAAGGTAATAAACGATTGGTCGTTCAAGCTGTTAGACCTTAACGACTTGCCAGAACCGTCACGTTCTGAGCCTTATTACACGTTTACATCTATCGATAATCCGGAAGCTATCTGGCTGTACGGAAAAATAAGCGACTTCATGTCGAATAGCTCAGACTATGTTTCAAAATCGGAAGAAGACCCTTGGTGGGGAATGAAAATAACCTATAACCGCGACCTCTTCATAGCATCCGACGAGTTGCTGAACAGTTTCGCTGACGGCGATTTGCGTAAAGACAGATACATAGTAAAAGAATGGGATAATAACGACAACCAGTTCATCAGCAACTCTTATACTGTATTTGGCAAATTCAAGATAACAGCTACCGGAGCTCCAGGAAGCAGCAGCAACATGGCTCTTAGTTTCCGCCTGAGCGAGGCTTATCTGAATCTGGCAGAAGCCGCAGCCGAATCGGGAGAAACACAGGACGCAATAGAAGCGATGAAGACATTGCTGTCAAAACGTTACGAAACAGATAAGTTCGTAGCTCCATCGGAACTTTCGGGCGAAGAATTAATTAACTTTGTGCGTAATGAACGACGCAAGGAGCTATGCTTCGAAGGTCAGCGCTGGTTCGATTTAAGACGCTACGGTATGCCTAAGATTACTCACACATGGGCTGGACAGACTTTTACGCTGCAAAAGAACGATGCATCGTACACCATGCCTATAGACGAAGAAACACTGGAGCAGAACAAGGCGCTGGAACAAAATCCGTTGGCTCCTAAAAGAGAAATTTAATGTATCGAACTATAATTTACAGAAGTAATATGAAAAAACTATATAGCTTATGGGTGCTGGTTTTCTGCATGGCTTTTACTTCATGCCATGAGGAAGATGCGCTTACACCCACCGAAGGAGGCATAGAACTCCGTTTCGAAGTTCCTCAAGGAAATAATTCTTGGGATAAAGACATTGCCGAAATATATAATGAGTATAATGTGTATCTGATTTACGACAAACTGACCGATGCAGATTTTAATCGTACATGGACAGGTGGTGGACTTGGAGCTACTTACCAGGGACAAGGTGCGCAAAGCGATAAAATGGCAGAGGCTTACGTTAAGTTCATGAAGACTCACGTATTCTCTTATCTGAAAGGAAAGCAACAGATATACGATAAGATTTTCCCTCTGTACTGGTACATGGGATATAACGTGAACGCTGTATCGAAGATAGAATACGGAACGCTTGTAATGGAATTCCATTCTCCGCTAAGCACTAAGTTCGACGGTCTGGACTATTGGTCGCTCTGTATGTTCGGAAAGGCAGATGACGGTCAGGAAGAGTATTTCGTTCCAAAGACTCAGAAAGAATACAGCCAGCTCCGTAACATGATATTGGGTCACATCCTTACCGAAGCTGTAAAGAACGGAAACATCAAGGTTCCGGAAGCATTCGGAAGCGGACTTGATCATAGCACAGATATCAAGGCTGGATATGGCGACGAAGAAGATCCTAACTATTATCTCTTCAGAGGTTATCCGGGCACTGTGAATATGACAAAATTCGCGTCTATCATTGCGCCCGACGATGGATTGCCTCCAACTAACGAAAATGCATTCATTGGCTACATCACAATACAGATGATGTATAACCAAGAAGAAATAAAGCAGAATTATCCAGCCGACAAGTATCCGCTGCTGGCAGAGAAGTTTAAGTATGTATATAACTACATGAAGGATACTTATGGTATCGACTTGAACGAACTCGCCGTAGGACCAGCCGATTGGGAGACCTGCAACATTGAATTCTAAATGTTAAAGCAAGAACAAAGATCTAAGCGAAAATATAGAAATGAGACTTAAAAGTATTATCGCATTATTGTTATTCTGTTTCGCCACCGCCTCTTGGGCGGTTGGCGAATTTCAACTCTCAGGAAAACTAAGAGTGCTAAAGCCTATCACCATTCAGCTGAAAGATATGAATGGTAACGTATTGTTGAGCTGCGAAACCCGCCCGGACGGCACATTCAATTCTGAGAAAACACGGCTAGTCCCTGATATATATAAGTTATGTATGGGACAAACGGAGCAGGACCTCTTTCTGGAAAATACTCCACTCACCATCAGTGGTTATTTCGATGAACAAGACCCTTCGCATAGTTCATTATCGTTTACCGGAATAGACGAATACCTTACTATACAGGACTATATAGCACAGAATGCCAATGAAGGAGTTATAGCTTTAACTGGGAAAGAGAAACTTACCCCGGCTACGGCTGCCGCATTAGGATATCTGACCAATGTAAACGACTATACTTCGGGAAAGAAGTTGCTGGATATGATACCACAACAGGAGAGAAACTCTAACGCTGCTAAATGGTTGATAAAAAAGGTTGAAATACTTTCTCATCAAGTAAAGGGTGCCTTGGCTCCCGACTTTACTTTCACTGATGTCAATGGAAAAGACGTCAGCTTAAAAGACTTTCGCGGGAAAATCGTGGTATTAGATTTCTGCGCTTCATGGTGCGGACCTTGCCGCAAAGAAATGCAAAGTCTGCTTGGTATTTACAAAGAGTTGAAAGCCGATGATTTGGAATTTATCAGCGTTTCGTTAGACGATAAAGAAGAGAAATGGAAAGAAATGCTGAAAGAAGAAAACTTGCCGTGGGTAATGCTTTGGGATAAAGCCGGATTCCCAAAAAGCAGTGATCATCCTAATGAAATACAGACAGCCTACGGATTTTACTCAATCCCATTCCTTGTTGTGATAGACAAAGAAGGAAGATTGGTGGCAAGAAACGTGCGCGGAGCACAGGTAAAAGAGGCTATATTGAAGGCAAGAAATAACTAATCTTAAGTTAATAACTAAAAATAGAATTTATGAAAAGATTTATTTTCCCTATTATATGCTGTTTTGTCGGCATGACTGCATCAGCTCAGTTGGTCAACAAACAAAAAACTAACGCTGAGCAGAAAAAACAATCTGAGTTGGATTGGTTTAATTGTTCGTACGATAGTGATAATGTATATGGGGCAGAGGTGAACAAAGCTTACGAATATCTGAAAGCTAATAAGAAGAAAGCGAAAATAAAACCTATAGTGGCTCTGATAGGTACAGGTATGGATGTGGAGCACGAAGACTTACGCCAATCTATATGGACTAACCCAAAAGAAAAAGAGAACGGAAAAGATGACGACAAGAACGGATTAATAGACGATATTCATGGATGGAATTTCTTAGGCGGGAAAGACGGCAGAGTGGTAGATGCCATTACACGTGAAGCCGACCGCGAATTCTTGCGCCTGAAAGATAAATACGGTGACTATCTGTTCGACGGAAAACAATACTTCAAAGTCATAAACGGAAAGCGTCAGGCGGTTCCGGCTCCGGAAAATATGGCAGAATATAACTACTATCGTTTTAAGGTTCTTCCAGAATCAAAGCCTGCCGGAACGTATGGCGGTTATCAACTTGCTTATGTGGTAAAAGAGTACTTCGATAAGTTCGATAGCGACATGAAGAAGCGTTTCCCTGGCAAGGAGCTGACGGTGGAAGATTTTCAGTCGTGCTATAACCCTAAAGCAACGGTACGCGACAGCCTTTCAGAGGTTTCCTTCATGATTGGAGCTTATGCTTTCGGTCTGTACAACACTGATAAGTGGGATGTGGTTTACAAGAACATGATTCCAGCGAATATTGAATCGGCAAAAAAGGATTATGAAACTGCACTGAAGAAATACGGTCATGATAACCGTAAGGAAATAGTGGGCGACGACCCGAATGATATCAATAATACTAAATACGGAAATAATGTTTTGCTGACATCGGATGCCGTGGCAGGAGTTATGCAGGCAGGTATCATCGCGGCTCAAAGAGACAATGGCATAGGAATAAACGGTATAGCAAACAATGCCGAAATCATGACGCTCCGTGTGCATCCGGGAAAAGGTGAACCTTATCTTAAGGATATGACACTCGCCATACGCTATGCGATAAATCATGGGGCAAGCGTCATTGTGCTGCCAGAACAGAATACCATTTATAACGAAACACAGAAGCAATGGCTCATCGATGCTTTGAAAGAAGCGGAGAAGAAAGGAGCGTTGGTTATTGTTCCTACATGGAACTTGTCTGTAGATCTTGATGAGTATGAGTTCTTGCCCAACCGTAAGATGACTACCGACGGTGAGCTTACAAACTTCATGACCGTGGCTCCGTCTGACAAGAACGGTAATCCGGTTATGCAGGCTAATTACGGAGCTAAAATGCTCGACCTCTATGCGCCGGGGGTAGATGTTTATTCTACTTATATGGGCGATACTTACAAAAAAGGTTCGGGCGAAAGCATGGCTTCGTCTGTAGTGGCGGGGGTAGCCGCTCTGCTGAAGACTTATTTTCCAAAACTTACCGGAACACAGATTCGTGATATCCTGCTAAAGAGTGTAACTTCACGCAAAGGTGTTGAGGTAGAGAAAGGTATTAGAATCAATGAACGTTCGTCGCAAGATTTGTTCTTGTTCGATGATTTGTGTATCGCAGGAGGTATAGTCAATGCTTATCAGGCTGTATTAGAAGCCGAAAAAATCAGCAAATAAATAAGATTACTGCATGAACATTCGTCGTATCATGGGATTTGCCGTAGCTCTTAGCACGGCAATCCATTTATCTGCACAAATACAGAACCGAATATGCGATACCATCCATTACGAATTCATTCGTGAGAAAATCATTATTCCGGTTACGGCTAATGGAGTTAAGGTGAAATATATCGTAGATACGGGCGGAAAGACCGGAACCATGTACGATGCTGCCACGGAAATGAAAGCTACGGCGGCGGGATACGCACGTGTTTCGGATGTAAATTCATTAGGAAGTCATTATCAGGAAGGCCACATACAGGATGTATGCATCGGGAAAGATTATAAGGTGAAAAAACTCACTACAATGGTGCTTCCTATTGATCCTTTTTTTAAGGAACTGGGAGTTGTGGGTATCTTGGGAGGTGATGCGTTCGACCAATCGGTACTGACGTTCGATTCAAGAACCAAGATTATGGTCATCAATTATCCTTATCGCCCGGAACGACTGAAAGTAACAGACGGACTTCCGTTTGCCGATCCTAACGATAATCATTCTACAGTAAAGGCTCGCATAGGAGGCAAAGATATAGATGTATTGATAGATACCGGAGCCGACGGGTTCTTGATGTATTCTACCGACGATTACAATCTATCGGCCAGCTCTGATGAAGTGAAGGTTACAAATCAGGCCCACGGCATTGTAGCGGCGGGACTTACCGGATTGGGCGATCCTGTAGACATAAAGAAGGTAGATATTTCGTCTATCAACCTGATGGGAAAGGAATTCACCAATGTGGGCAGTACTACTACGGTAATGAACGGAACTATCATCGGAGTTGATTTATTGAAGTATGGAAAGGTAATTATAGACTATATGCGCAAGCGTTTCTATTTCCTGCCGTTCGATAAAGCTCCTACCGATATGGGAGGCGCACCAAAATTGTGGAACGTAAGCATCTTACCGAGAAACGAGCGTTTTGAAATCACTACCGTATGGAACAGCATGAAAGACAAAGTGGCTTTTGGCGACGAGGTGGTAAATATTAACGGAACGCCTCTTAAAGATTGCCCTTTGAGCCAAGTGGCTATAGAAGATATCATGAATGCCATATCCGGAAATACCGCTTATATCATCGTGAAGAAAGGAAATGATGAAAAGCGAATAGAAATAAAAAGAGAAAGATAAAAAGACATGGTTATGAAACTGAAAACGATAAAAAGTCTTTTGTGCCTACTAGTGCTAAGCTTAGCAAGCAACGTGTATGCACAAACACAGAATAGCATGACTGAGGTTATTCCATTCAAGTTGGTTGACGGGAAAATCATAATAGCAGCAACCATCAATGATGAAACTGCTGATTTCGTACTCGACTTGGCTGGTCAAAATGCATTGATTCCGGAAGCGATAGAGAAGTTACATATTGCAAAAGAAGGCAAATTAGGAGCATACAAGGATTTTGTATTCAAGGATGTTCCGGTAGGCAATGTCTATGAGATAAAAAGTCTTTCTTTCGGTGATAATACTTTCAGAAATGACTTGCCAGTCTTCGAACTGAAAGATGAACCATACTTACGCAAACTGGGAGTTGTAGGGGTTCTGAATTCATCGTTATTCAGCACATCTGTACTTACTATTGATAAGAAACGGCAGAAAATTACGGTTACGCAGCCTTATCGACCTTCATACATGAAACTGAATTATCGTGAGACTTTTGATTTTGTAACAGGTATGGGGATTTTATGTCCGATAACAGTCAACGGCTCACCGGTTTCTCTTATAATGGATACCTGGAGCAATGGATTGATAAACCTTACTCCAAAGGATTTCGAGGCTTGGAACACGAAATATTCCAAAGGAACAGGTGAAAAAGTTTCGAACGGATATAAAGAAGCTACCGAAATGCAAGATAACCTACTGCTGCCCGACGTGAGTTTCGGTAAAACGAAGATAGAAAACGCTACCGCCGTAAAGAACCCTTATCTGAAACATTCGGTAGTGGGAAAACAACTGCTTGATCATGGCATCGTTTCTATAGACTATACGCACAGAAGAATCTATTTCCAGCCGTTCGACCTTATGCCCATACCTCAAAATGAGTCTGAAGTCACTGAACAAAGTATCACTGACGGCAAATTGAATCCTATAACTCGTCGATTCTTCTGGGAAAACATATTCGATTACCGCAAAGGAGGAGAATTTGTAAACCACACAGGAAAGCCTATTGTCATCGATTTCTGGGCTACTTGGTGCGGTCCGTGTATGCGATTACTCCCGCAGATGGAAGCTATGGCAGAACAATTCAAAGGCAAGGTGATATTTTATAAAGTGAATGCGGATAAGGAAAAAGATCTGTGCAATCATTTCGGCATTCAAGCTCTACCTACATTGTTCTTCGTTCCCGTAGAAGGAAAACCAATAATAGAGGTAGGAGCCTCGCCAGAACGTTATCGGCAGCTTATAGAAGAAAAGCTACTGAAGTAAATTCACATTAGAATAAGCCTAATCTGACTTCGCAATGTTTACATATTAAAATAGAAAGAGCCCAGCACAACGCCGAGCTCTTTCTAATTTTAAATACGATATACATACATTTCACTAAAGTTCCCTATTAGTATTTAACTTTTCGTTGTTATTTCTATCACCTTTAATTAGCTCATCATACAACTTTCTAAACAACTGAGGGTCTGATTCCGATTCAGGATATTGCCTTAATATCATCTCCATTTGATTCAGTTTCTTTTCAAATTCTATAAAATCATCCTCGTTATATATAATTTCAATATCCATAACCTAATAAAAATTATTTTTTGAAGCGTTTACAAAACCCGCTTTAAGTAAGCCTTTTTTCAAGTATATCCTTATTTTATTTAAACGATCCCACACTGTAGACCGCCTAGTATTGGTAATAATGGAAATTTCATCTATTACTTTTCCATTCAGATACATCTTTATTAACTCTTTTTTGGAAGAAGGTAACTTATCGATAAGTTCCTCCATACACAAAAGTTTCTCTTCAAACTCTATAAAATCATCTTCATCATAAACTATATCCTCAACATCATACAATGGAACTGTATAAGTTATATTTCTGAAATATTTAGAGATTGTATATCTAGTTGCCAAATGTCTTAGCCAAACTTCAAACGGACCATCCATTTGATACTTTCCTTCCGTATATTTTTTATGTGCATAAAGCATTATATCCATTACGATATCGTACACATCGCCTTTTTCTTGAGAAACTTTGTATGCCTCTTTTTCAACGACTCTTCTATATCGTTGAAAAAGTACAAAAAACTGTTCTTCCATAATACTCGTTTTAAGGTATATAATAAATAAAAATACAGTCAAATGATATATAACACTAATAGATGTATATATGTATCATCAACTGCATACAAATGTAAGTTTTAAAAAATAATAAGAAAAATTTTTAAGAATAAAAATACACTTTATTTATCACTTATTTTTTCAAACAAGAAAAAAACAATAGATTACACCTATATTGATAAGTCAAGATTGCATTATTGACATAATATATAATAAAATTACATACCAAAGGTAGACACTATAAGAAAACCAACATTAAAATTTATACGAATCACTATGACAGAATTCTTAATTTCGTTGATGAAAGGCTTACCAACACAAACGCGGAATCGTTCAACGCTAAAATCAAAAAAATTAAGGGCAAACTTTAGATGGGTTGCTAATGTGAAATTCTTCTTGTTCAGAGTCGAAAAGTTATTCGCGTAAATTTAAATCCACTAGAATAGTAACTGAGCCTTCAAGACATAAAGATAATATATAAATAAGGTGTCTGGAAAGCACCTTTGCGGCATACACATAAAAAAATTCCCCTCACAACTGAATGTCGTAAGGGGAAC
>FR881252.1:204-1876 GCA_000434735.1 Bacteroides sp. CAG:530 | reverse complement strand
GTATTTTTTAGGGACATTTACTGAATATCCCTTTTTATGCTGACTTTATCATTCTTCATCAACTTGAATTTCTAATAAATACATCATATAAAAAATCAGGCACTCACAACGTACACGCTGCGAATGCCTGATTTTATTTTATAGAGAATAATCTACAACGATTATTTGTATTCGTCCCAGCTCTTTATTGCTATATCGTCTACAGTCATGGTGCAGAAGGCATGGATAAAGGCACTTGCCAAACGAGCGTTGGTGATAAGCGGAATATTCAAATCGATAGCGGCACGACGAATCTTGTAACCATTGTCAAGCTCACCGGCTGAAAGGTCGCGCGGAATATTCACCACCATATCTATCTCTTTATTATGCAACATCTGCAGGGCTTGTGGCTGTCCGTCTTCGCTTGGCCAGAATACACGAGTATTTTCTACTCCGTTTTCGGTGAGGAACTTAGATGTACCTCCGGTAGCGAATATGTTATAGCCTTTCCGTTTCAACTCGCGGGCTGCCGACAGGGTGTCTACTTTCTGACGCGGAGTACCGGTAGACATCAAAACGTTCTTTTCGGGGATGCGATAGCCTACAGACAACATTGATTTGAGCACTGCGCACGAGGTGTCTTCGCCTATACATCCTACCTCACCAGTAGATGCCATATCTACGCCAAGCACAGGGTCGGCTTTCTGCAGACGGTTGAACGAGAACTGACTGGCTTTGATACCTACATAGTCCAAATCGAACAAGTTCTTCTCGGGTTTCTCTACCGGTAAGCCAAGCATAACGCGTGTAGCCAACTCGATAAAGTTGATTTTAAGCACCTTGCTGACGAACGGGAATGAACGAGACGCACGCAGGTTACATTCAATTACCTTTATATCGTTTTCGCGAGCAAGGAACTGAATATTGAACGGGCCTGAGATATTCAGCTCTTTCGCTATCTGACGAGAGATTTTCTTTATACGGCGCACGGTCTCTACATACAGCTTCTGCGGAGGGAACTGGATGGTAGCGTCGCCAGAGTGTACTCCGGCAAACTCGATGTGTTCTGAAATAGCGTAAACTACTATCTCACCATTCTGAGCCACGGCATCCATTTCTACTTCTTTGGCGTGTTCTATAAACTGACTTACTACTACCGGATGTTTCTTTGATACATTGGCAGCCAACTGTAAGAAGCGTTCCAACTCTTCCTGGTTAGAACATACGTTCATAGCAGCCCCAGACAGTACGTACGACGGACGAACCAAAACAGGGAAGCCTACTTTCTTTATGAATTCATTGATATCTTCCATAGAAGTAAGCGCACTCCATTCGGGTTGGTCTACACCGATACGGTCAAGCATAGCCGAGAATTTATCGCGGTCTTCGGCGTTATCGATGCTCTTGGCAGAAGTTCCGAGAATGTTTACTTGCTGAGCGTCGAGACGCATAGCAAGGTTATTAGGAATCTGTCCGCCGGTAGATACGATTACTCCGTGCGGATTTTCCAAGTCGAGGATATCCATCACACGCTCAAATGTGAGTTCGTCAAAGTACAGACGGTCGCACATATCGTAGTCGGTAGATACTGTCTCTGGGTTATAGTTAATCATTACGCTGCGGTAGCCTTCCTTACGGATGGTGTTAAGTGCCTGAACGCCGCACCAGTCGAACTCTACCGACGAACCGATAC
>FR881252.1:0-149 GCA_000434735.1 Bacteroides sp. CAG:530 | reverse complement strand
CAATTGATTTATGGTCGCCCAGATACTTCACATCGTTTGCTACGCCACTATAAGTAAGGTACAGATAGTTAGTCTGTGCAGGGTATTCGGCAGCCAGCGTATCAATCTGTTTCACCACTGGGACGATACCCTGGCTCTTACGGTAGTTG
>FR881251.1:90171-103088 GCA_000434735.1 Bacteroides sp. CAG:530 | reverse complement strand
GTGAGACAACTTCAATAATATAAGCGATAGATTTTTTAGTAAAGATCACGTTTGTAGGATTACAAAAAAAAGAAGGTGCGCACATGCACCTTCTTTTTATATGAGAGACGGCATCACTGCCATCTAAATGTTTTTATTCTGCTTTTGTAATTACGGCACGGCTCAAGCGTGGATCGTTGTAGAACATGTTATCTACACCACCTTTATAATCTATGCGGAGCTGCTTTTCGCTAACACCGAATTCTTTAACCAGACAGTTGTAGACGCTTTCTGCACGTTCCTTACTCAAGCGTTCGTTGCCCTTCTTGCTACCTGTACCTGCATCGGCATATCCTGTTACTACGTATACAGCATCCGGATCGCCCGACTTGATGATTTCTGCCATCATGCCCAAGTTAACACGTGCTTCGTTGCTCAACGATGACTTGTTAATCTTGAATGTTACTAAGTTAGCAGAGGCAATCTTTCTTGCGTGGTTGTGCGCTCTCTGTCTGTCGCCGTCGGCAATGGCTTGTTTCAAGCGTTCGTTTTCGGCGCTCATATCGTTCAGCTTCTGGCGCATTGATTCCAAATCTCCGTAGTCGTAGCGGTAAACAGTCTTGCTGCGGTCCCATCCGCGCTGTTTGAATTTGTAGCTCAATCCAAGTGTTGCCGAATCTTGCGTGGTTGTGCGCTCTCTGTCTGTCGCCGTCGGCAATAGCTTGTTTCAAGCGTTCGTTTTCGGCACTCATATCGTTAAGCTTCTGACGCATACCTTCCAAATCTCCGTAATCGTAACGGTAAACAGTCTTGCTGCGGTTCCAACCACGCTGTTTGAATTTGTAGCTCAATCCCAATGTAGCCGAGAGGTTACCTTCGCCGGAACGTCCGCCATCCTCACCGTCGAAGCGGTCGTTAACAAACATACCGCGTACATCGAGGTTCAACGCCAACGATTTGCAGAAGTGCCAAGATGTAAGCACACCGATGTTGGCGCTTACTTCTTTAGAAGATGGAGAATCGTACACACGTGCCCAACCCAAACCAGCATACGGACTGAGGTCCCACTTGCGGTTTTCGTTATATCCGCCAAAGAGGTTCAGCACGTTGAACATAACGTCTGCATGGAGGTTACCCATTTTATATTTAGAATAACGCAGATATTCTCCGTGTCCGTCTTTACCGGGAACATTTTCGCCTGTAGAGTGTGCAGGTGTAGAGATAACATCCTGTGTAGCACCCTTGCTCTTCAGTCCGCAGTACATGAATCTGATTCCGATGCCCGGAGTGAACCATTTACCAACAGCCACATCCAATGCCGGAGCGATGCGTTTCTTCAAATCGATTTGTTTATCGTGGTCGCCAAAGTAAACCTGTCCACCTGCGCCAAGGCTGATGAACCAGTTGTTCCAGAAACGGTTTGTTTCTACTTTGTACTTATCAGCACTGTATTCTACCTTCTCTTCCACATTGGAAGTCTGCGCAAATGCCGGACTAATAGCCACTGCGCATAAAGCAGTTAAAAAGATTTTCTTGTTCATAATTCTATCAGATATTAATAATTATTCTTTTTCCTTTTTTTAAATGTGTCGACACTCCTTATTATATATAATATATAATGGAGCATCGACACTGAGATGAGAGAGAATGTTTATTGTTTTTTCAATCTTACAATAAAAGTACCGTGTTTCACAACCTGTCCTGTAAGAGGGGTACTTGCGGTGAGGGTCTGTGTACTTGCGGTTAGATGATTTATCAAGTCTTTTGCCGAGTAAGCAGCGGTCTTGTCGAGAGCGTCGAAGTCGGCAATAGAGATGTTGTAAGTAGCGTTTTTATCGCTGATGTTAATAGCTGCAATAGCTACATCACCATTAGCAAGGTCCTTTTGATAATAATCTATGCCGTTTTCGTTCTTTATGAACTCAGCACCTTGACCCATTGGGTCCTGATTGATGGCAATCAGTTCTTGATTCTTAACCAACGCAAGGTCGTGTGCCAATTCAGTAGAAGTCATATCTCTTGTCATATCAAAGCCAAGTAGGATAGGCGAGCTCCACATACACCACATAGCAAACGATGTTTCAGCTTCATCAGATGTAAGACCGTTAGGCTGATTGTAAACGTAATCGCTCGATGCTGTACCTGTACCGCGGATACCTACACAAATCATGTCGGCATCATTGTAACGGTTGATACCTACATACGGCCATAAGTTACGCATCAGTCCGATAGTATTGTGTACACCGATACCACCGTCGTTCTTATCAGAATAATTCCCTAATTTGCCATATTCTCCCCACCATCCATCGCGATGGTCGTAAGTAGTACGCCAGCAAGTAGCACCAGTTTCCGCTCCCCACTTCCATGGGTCGTGAATACCCCATTCGCACATATATAGCATCAAGCCGCGTTCCTTAAGTGCCATACCCATCTTGGTGTAGAGCTGCTGTGCCATTTCGCGTGTATTCCAATAGCTGGTGATATCTCCTTTTTTGAAAGTACGTTTAGTTGCACCGGTAGGAGCCATATCGAGATCGAAATACCAGTCTTCTTTCAAGAAGTCGTATCCCCAGTCTTTATAGTCTTGTGCATGAAGTTCTTCATAACCATACGATGCGAAATGCTTTTCGCAAGTCTTGGTTCCGCAGTCAGAGTAGATACCTGCCTTCAGTCCATATTGATGAATCAAGTCGGACATGCGTTTCATGCCGTTTACACCGTTCTTTGATGGGAACTTAGCTTCATCCGGAATTTGATGTCCGTTGTCGTTTTGGTTTTTCACCTGCCAGCAGTCGTCAATACCGAAGTACTTGTATCCGGCATCGATGAGGCCCTTGCTTTTCATTCCTTCCAATTGCTTGGCCAGCATATCGTATCCAATGTTACCCTTGAATACATTCCATGTCTGCCAGCCCATCATAGGGGTAGGCGATAGGAGTTCGTTGGCGGTAGCGGCAACGTGAAGTTTGATTCCTTCTTTATAGGTAGTATTTCCTACAGTGAATTCTACAGAGTAAATATAGTCTCCTGCAACTGGTGCTGTACCTTGTACCAGGCAACGATCAGCGTTCCAAGTAAGTCCTTCGGGCAGATTGTAAGCACGCTTAATACCGTCTTTAACAGGAACTACAGCATGAGCGATCTGCGATGTGCTCTGCGGAACACGAATCTTATGCATGAACGGCTGTCCGGCAATGGCGAAAACAGTGTTGGCACATGCCAAGTGGCTTTGCAAACCGGGAACCCAATCTGCGTTTTCTTCCTTTGCTTCAGGGTTAGGTACTATAGTCCACTTATCTGCAAAACGTTTTAAGTTGAGGGGCACGGTATAATATGTGTTAGCCTTGAATTCATTTATCTTAAGCGCTTCTTCGAAAGTGATGATATGAAGGTTGGTCTTTATTTCTACCTTCATATTCTTGCCATAAATACCATTAACAGGAGCCACGCTCATATATCCGTGGAATGTAGAAGTTGTCAGCATAGGCTGGTCTGTCAATTCCATCGTGATGGTTGAAGCGTTAGTAGCAGGTATAAGATTGATGGTATAGTTTGTAAGATTGCAAGTAAAATCACCGCCGAGTTGTGTCTCCGGAATAGTAAGCGATATGCTTTGCAGCTTTTCGCCGGCTATGTCGGTACCATCGGCGTTAATATCAAGTTTTAAGCAAGTCAAGATATATTTAAAGGTGAACTTGGAAGATGAGCCTTCTTGAGGTCTACCCACTTTCCAGTCGCCTTCTAATTGACGAGTGACAGTAGAATAATGCTGTATCAGTGGAAGATTTCCTTTGATAGCCGTCGGGTTATTGCCTGCGGTTTCAGTATATGGGTAATAAGCGTAAACAGGAACTTCACGGTTCTGTAAGTTACCTGCAAACGAAGTTGAGGCTGTTTCGGTATTGCTTTGGTTGATAAAGCAGGCATTGGTTGTAGTCTTTCCGAATACACCGATTTTGTCGCCCGGCAACCAATTTACACCAAGTTCTTCTGATAGATATTCTGTGGGATCGACAGCAGTGCGCGATTCCACGCCGTCAGAAGTTGGTGCTGAGCAATTAGCCTCTATTACTGTGTTATATACTCCAGGCAATGAATGCTCTTCGTAGGCATCACAAGCAAATAGAAACGCTGATGCGGCCAGCAATGTTGTAAATTTTGTAGAAATCATGTTTTTCATGGTTGTTTTTAAGAGTTTCGCAAGGGGTTAGCTTGCAAATATGTTGCAACAATTGATTATTTTCTAAGTACTGTCAACGTCAAATGGCGTAAATCTATTTAAAACATTTCAAGCCCGGAGAGGAATAACGAGCGTTCTTCCTCACCGGGCTGAGATATTTAGAATATAGATCCACCGTTGGTAGTTCCCTGAGTATCACCAGAATGTCTTGCTTTTTCAGACCTACGCTGAAGCTTGAATACTGGGTCGGCATTGTGTCTAATTACAGCCTCAATACACCAAGATGTAGTTGGCTCTGTACCTACACAGTTAAGCATAACCCAACCCCAAGGCTTAGTTCTCAAGTCATCTGTAGTGTTCTGTGTATTCGCTCTGATATAGTTAAGCCAAATTGTATTCAGGTCTTGAGCAATTTGGGATGGGAGGTAATATTTAGTACCAATAAAATTTTTTGCACCTTGACCACCCAAATATGTCATTGAGAAGTTTCTATGCTCACTTGAGCTGTAGTTATTAGCGTAAGCGGCGAGAACGTTTGTTACACAATCTTTAACCCCGTCTTTATAAGAGAAACCACCTATAGATTGTACTGGGGCTGCAACTTCAGAATAGATGAAATTCATGGTTCCTGTTAGATTAGAAGCATTAAGACCGCCGGCATCTGTAGCAGGAAGTTCACCAAATGGCATTGGTGAATAGAATACATTTGTATTGGCATCATTTTTAAAGATGTTCATCCATACATCTGCTCCTGCCAACTGTGGCCATGCATCTGTGTATGAACCGTTAAGCTGAACCTTGAAAATTACTTTACCCTTAACGTCAGCAATAGTGGTGTTTGGGCTGACATTAGTTGCAACCAAACCCTTTTCTCCAGCTTTATTAAGTACAGCTTTTAATCGGTTGTACAAAGTGGTCATCTTTGCAGTAGTTACAGGTTTAGCTATCCAGTCGGAAATAGCAACTACACAGAACTCGTCTTTATGGAGTCCTTTCATTTCAGAATTGAGCGCATTAATTGCATCTTCAATAGTCCAGTAGCCACCGCCATCTTTCTCCATTGGTGTGCCGTCAGGAAGAGCAATACCTACAGATGTAGAACCGCCATCATAAGTAGATGTCTGATTAACAGTGTTTACATGGAACTGGAATACACGTATACCATTCTCAAACTGTTTTGTTAAATCCAAAGTCTGAGTCTTTTGGTAATCTTTACTCAATTTATAGCTGAATGTCAGTGCAGAACCCGGCATTGAGATTTCAGAAAGATAGATATTCGGGTCTAGCTGTGACAACCAAATCTT
Source organism: Bacteroides sp. CAG:530 (assembly GCA_000434735.1). Lineage (GTDB taxonomy): Bacteria > Bacteroidota > Bacteroidia > Bacteroidales > Bacteroidaceae > Phocaeicola. The sequence goes on along the minus strand of FR881251.1, from coordinate 97,625 downwards.
GTAGTCGAACTGTAGGTTGCTGGCATTGATTTTCGGAAGTTTAGCAAAATGAATCTGGCTCTTTTTGAAATTAGTCATATTCAAAGTCTTGGTCAAAGTCTGCGCAGCACTAGTAACCACCTTAACCTTCAAACTCTTAACATTAGGATTAGGAATCATAAATGCACGTACATTGAGCTTACTGTCAGGGCCCATAGGTACACCAATTTGGTGGCCAGCAGCATCCTTAAATCTCGTATCGATTCTGATGAAGTTAGACGCATTCTCTCCGAATGTTATAGCTTCAGTCTCGTAATTATACGTAAAGTCACCGGCAATAGGAGCATCAGCTTCTATGATGATAGAAGTGATAAGTACTTTATAATTAAAGTTGCTTTGCTCTATACCATTTACGGTAACATTAAGCGTAGTAGCAAATGGCTCGAACTGCAAATTTACTTTAGCATTATTCTGAGTGCTAGGTATGAAACCAGATACCTTTGCAATCATGAGTGCACTGTTCATATCGGCAGTAGTCTCAAGATTACCTACATTAGTTTCACTATTCATTATTTCTGTTGTAGACGCAGTCTGGAAAATAGGCATAGTAGCACTAAGCGAATGTCCGCTGCCGCTGTTAGCTTTAACATTCTGAGCAGGATACATTCCGTAGAAATCGTATGTATTGGCATCGCTCAACTGAATACCTATTTCACTATTCTTGGTAGCTGTAGCCGAATGCTGGTCTTTCACACCATGAACAGTGTATGCAGCCTGTTGGCGGCCTGTCATGGCTTGCGGAGAATAAATATAAACTTGGTCTAGCGGATCCTGATAGTTCCAGAAGATTTTCCAATAAGTAGCTTTAGGGTTTGCTACGTCTGTAGGGTCGTAGTATGTGCGCGAAAGGTTAGCGTCTACCGTTGTACCGAAATCAAATTCAGTGCCTTTGGGTAGAGGTTTTCCACCCGTTACGTTGTCATTGACGCAGCTAGCAAGGCCTATTATCATCAATGATAAAGTAAAAATCGATATTAAAAATCTTTTATTCATATTCTTTGTTTTTGTTTTATACCTCTTTCATTAGTTTTAATCTCACAGTGTGTGTAAACTACATCTATCAATCCCAAGTAGATGTATTTGAAAAGTCATTGTCTGTATTAAAGCCCGTATTGACATCTTGTTTTGTTGTTTCGATGCCCGGAGACTTAGTAGTAGGCTCGATAGAACCTGTGACGCATAGCCCCTCTTCTAACTCAACTTGAGTCTTCTTGGTATATGGAGCTTCATAGATTTTCTTTTTAGCTACTGTTTTGTCCATAAGTTTTTTTATTAAGAAATTAATTGTTTTTATGTTTAAAATCACTGAAAGTCACAAAGATAAGGTAGATTTTGTTATAATGTATTTAAAAACCTATTTAAATTTATGTAATGGCTCTATTTTTTCTTTTTATGCTGTTTTCCGTAACCGTAACCGTATCCATAACCGTAACCGTAGCCGTATCCATAGCCTCGACGGTGTGGGTCTACGCCATTTAAGATAAGCGACATGTTATTCAGTTTATTGTCGCGGTAGAGTTCCTCCAAGTCGGGCAACTGACGACGGTCGAGTTTGCCGGCGCGTACTACAAAGATGGTAAGATCGCTGATACGGTTACTGATAGTAGCATCCGCTACGATGCCCACCGGAACATTATCTACTATAACATAATCATAACGCTTGCGCAGTTCTGCCATCATAGTATCCAAGCGTTCGTCCATAAGCAACTCTGCCTGATTAGGTGCTATAGTACCCGATGAAATAATATCCAAGTTCTCGAATTTATCATCAGAATGAATGATATCGTCAAGACGGATATTTTCATCCGCCAGATAATTAGTAACACCCGCCGGATGCTTGTGGTAGTGTCGGCTCAGTGTACCCTTACGTATATCAAGGTCTACCAGTATCACGCGCTTATTGGTAATGGCAAGGCTCATTGCCAAATTACGCGAAATGAATGTCTTTCCTGCACCTTCAGAAAACGAAGTAAAGGTAATAACCTGCATAGGCTTATCTTTCTTAGCCATGAAAGCCATGTTAGTACGCAGAATACGGAAACTTTCAGAAAGCATGCCGTTCTCTTTATCTACGGCAACGCTAGCTTTCGATGCATCCTTGTCTTGCGGAACCTCTCCAAGGAAAGGAATGCTAACTACACCCTTCAAGTCTTTGCGGCTACGTACCCTTGTATCAAAGAACAATATCATAAGGAATACCGCGCAAGGTACTGCCAAACCAACAAGAATACCCAGCAACAAGATACGCTTACGTACTGGCGAGATAGGTCCTGTAGGTCCGTCTACGCTATCTATAGTACGTGCATTGTTATCTACCATAGCCTGCGAGAGCGCATTCTCTTCACGACGATTGAGCAAGAACATATAAAGCGACTCCTTGATTTTCTGCTGTCGCTCTATAGAAAGCATCTGTCGTTCTTTGGTAGGCACTGTAGTGAATCGCTTCTGCGCCTGCTCCTGACGGCTGCGGGCATCGCTGCGCTTCATGTTGATACTAACTATCATATTGTCTACCGCACGTATGATAGATTGCTTCAAGGCATGGATAGAATTATCCAGTTCCTTCACTACAGGGTTATTCTCGCTACTGTCGGCAATCAGTTTGTCGCGCTTCAGCTTCAAAGAGTTGTACTGATTAATCTGTCCCTCTACAGAAGCGTCGCTGATACCAGTGCCCGAAGGAATAAGGTCGCGACTCTTTGTTGGGTCTGTAAGATACTCCTTGATGAACTGCGCCAACTTCAGCTGAGTTTCCTGCTCCATAGCGTCGGCACTGTAAGTCTGCGCCTCGCCCATGTATCGTCCTGCCAGCGAGCCGATATCCATAAGCTGATTGCTCTGCTTAAACGATTCGAGTTCGGTTTCTACACCACCCAACTCTCGTTGAATGATAATCAATCGTTCGTTGATAAACTTGGAAGTATTTACTGCCACCAAGTTCTTATCGTTCACCGCCTCCTCATTATATACATTTACAAGAGTGTTTAGCACATCCTCGGCACGCAGTGGAGAGTCGTCTTTCAGTGAAAGAACAAGGATAGACGATTCATCCTCCTCTTGACGGATACCCATGCTACCCAAGAAGCGACCTGCCGCAGCGTTCAGTGGAATCTTGCTTACATGGATGTCACGGCCTACCCATGACTTGCTCCAATGATCGGTACTTGTAACCAATATTTTTTCGCCTCCTATAGATAAGGTATCGTTCAGCTGTACTTTATAAGTCTCTTGCGCACCCGGTATTCCTTCAATTTCAGAAAGTTCTACGCTAGTTTCATCCTTTGGAGTTACCACGAACGAGAAATATCGTTCAGGCAACACATTGAAAAAAGAAACCTGCACCGGCGAAAGGTTATAAAGCTCATTCATGCGCAAGCCCTTTTCAACCCTGTAGTCTACATCGGCATGCAGCCTCTGCACTACTTCGCGCATCAATCGTTTAGAACGGAACTGAAGGATTTCGTTCGCTACGTTCACCTTATTTATATAGTTATCATAACGGTCGAGTCCCGCTGTAGAAGTCTTGTTAGACTGATCCTTGATGATGACTGTAACCGAACGGAAGAAAACCAACGGCGATTGTGCATAATAATACCACGCCAGTCCTCCGAAAAACAGAATTGAAAGCACGAACCACTTCCATTTAGACAACAGATAGACGAATAAGTCCACCAAGTTGATGCTCTGTTCGTTTTTGCCAGATAAATTATTGTTTTGCATAGCTTAATATGTGTTTTACTTTGTAACCCAAAGGATAGAACAAATAGCAGTGATAAGTGAAAGGAAGCCAGAGATATATTTCCAACTCTTGTCTTCACTGTCTTGTTTGCGGTATTTCGGTTCTACATATACGATATCGTTCTGCTGCAGGTAGAAGCAAGGAGAATCAAACAGATACTTGCTGCGCAAGTCGTGCTGATACATAACTCGTTCGCCGCCAACCTCACGGATAACCGCTACTCTGTTTACTCGTCCTCTTGAAGAAACATCGCCCGCCTTGGCTATAGCTTCTAACAAAGTAATTCTATCACCATCCACCATGAAAGTACCAGTATTGTTCACCGCCCCCAGCACAGTGTACTTAAAATTGAGGAATTCAAGCGACACCAACGGGTCTTTGATATACTGTCCTTCTATGATTCGGTTACGTATCATGGAAGTTACCTCGCTTACTTTCAGACCTTCTACATGCAACTTTCCGAGAATAGGAAAATCTATGTTTCCTTCCACGTCTACACGGTATCCTTTCTTTGCTACAGCAGCTTCGGTTACCGCTCCGTTAGTACCCAGCTGGAAAGACCCAGCATTAGCATTGAACGGGATGGCCAGTTCTGGACTTTTGCTGCTTACGGTGATGTCCAAGCGGTCGTTGACATGTACTACGGCTTCATACTTGGTATCGTATGGGTATCCATGTCCCATCTCCATATCCTGTAAATAAACGAATTTCTTCGAAGAGCTACAGGAAGAGACCAAAAGAGTCACTGCCAGTGCGACTAAAAAATAGAGGTTTCTTTTCATTTGTCTTATAATTGTTAGTTCTTGATTTATCAATTATGATATTCGCGATATTCAGCCCCGCGCATATAGGCTATTATAGCAAACCCTTGCAGCGTCAATGTTTGGCAAGCACTCCATACATCCTACAGTAACTTGTTCTGCTATCTGTATTAATGTGCAGTACAAAGCCTCCAGTAAGCCAGCATCCTGTCGGATGGCAGAGCAAGAGGGTAGAAGTGCGGCAAAAATCTCCGGACCTTCGAGCGGAGAGAAGCTGTTAGTCTTAGCCTGTCTCAACCTTGCTATGCCTGCCACCGGGTAGCCTTCGTTCTTATAACAAGAAGTCTTGCCGCTCCATGGCGTACCGTAAACCATCACTTTTCCGTCTTCTATCCTTAATGCCGGATTATCATCGTTCAGCAATCGGCAGTCGGGAAAAGCCTGCAACCACTGTCGTGCGTGGGTGCTTTTTCCTGTACCACTCTTCCCAAGGAACAAATAACTCTTTCCTTCCATGCTTACGCACGAAGCATGAACAAACACACCATCGTGCTCAAGCACAGCTTGTGCAAAGAGAAACCTGACCATAGACGAAAGCACCGCTCCCATAGACAAATCTTCCGGGCGGATATAAGCCGTGGCACTCTCAAAATGAGGGCCTGTAATCATAGTATGCACTAAGCCATTCTGCGTAGTATCATTATTAATCTCTACACAGTAGCCATCAGAGCTACGAAACAAACGTGTTCTACCAATATCATTAGGTGAATCTTCGAGCAATTCCGTGCGTTTGCCATCGTCAGCAAAAGATTGCGTGGTAGCAAGTACACGGAAAATCGTTTCCCCCTCCGAGCACGTCTTACAACGGAACGGATGGAAAGAAGGTAATATTGTTTCCATGTCCCAACCATCAGGAAGGGCAACCGAAAACAACAATCCCGCCACTCTGAAATAATATTCGTTTCTCATTTAAGGTTTCCTATAATTAGTTTAACCGAAATCCAAAACGCCTCCTTGCGGGCGTAAGTATTCGAAAAATCGCGTCGTTTCCAGAAAGAGAAAAATGTACGCATCTTCCGTTTCCATTTAGTTTGCGAAGCCTCGCCCTTAGTATCACCATATTGTCCGAAGTTTCCTCCTTCTAGAACTATATGCAGTAGCGCAGGCGATGTTTCGTTATCAGTATTAGTAAACGGAAGCACTTTGTTGTTCAGCCCAAGAAATTCAGTCAGGAAAGTATGGAGTTGTTTACTCCATTTTAGTAATCCCGTACGCTTGTAAACAGCTTCTAATTCCTCGGCAGAATAACTGCCATACAAAGAATAATAAGCCCTTGCCATATCACAGAACTGCCGTAGCCCTATGCCATGCCCCATCATATGCTTTAGCAGATGAGAGTTAAGTGCTAACAAGTTTAGCAAAGGCGACGGTACAGAAACCGATAAGTTCTCACCTATCTGTCGATTAGAGAATCCGTGCTTCTTAATCAACTTTGAAAGAAACCCTTTCAGCAGCGGATTATACAAGTCGAATAGTTGGGTGTGATGCTCTATCTCTATCCCCGCGCAACTATAATTGTTGCTGCCATCCGCATGCCTCTCCACCAGATGTCCGGTTTGGCGCATCAACTCTGCAGCCTTCCGCTCCTCTTTTTCCGAAGAAAAATAAAGATCGATATCCCCGCATTCGCGCAATAACGGAAATTCATAAAACGCGGCTACGCCCTGACCTTTCAGTAATACCGGATGCAAGTCGTTCTGCGCCATTGCTTGCTGCAGACTACCCAGCACCGCATTCATCTTCTGGTTTCTTTGCTCTATACTATCTACCGATGCCACCCAGCGCATCATCAACATATCGTTGGGCAGTAAATCTTCGGGTAAATAATCTAATCCGCGAAACACAATGCCCGTCACCGTTTGGCGAACCGCCATCCGGTGTACGTTTTTCCATTCGGCCTCAGTAAGCGGAAAAGGCGAGAAATCATCTATTTCCCTCTCCCATAATCCGGCACGCAGCAGACAGAACAGCGCCCTATGTTCCGTAGTTAAATTCATTCAATATATATTCAGCCAATCAGTCCCATGGTTTCCCATTCATCTAACTGACGTTCCACATCGTGCAAGGCACGTTCGTAATCTACATCGTACGCTTTACACAAAACCTCAGCCAGCTCATCGGTAGAATGCTCGCCATCTTTGCAAAGTGTTTCCCATAGAAGTGCAGCTGTTTCGTTCATGCTATATACATTCGTCAAGTTCACACAGCTGCCAGAGGCTTCAACAATCATGTATTTGCTGCCTATCTTTCTGAGCTTTAAACTCGACTTTGGTGTAATGTTATCTCTTCTTTTCATCTCTTTTCTTATAGATGCCATAAGGCATCGTAAAAGTAATCAGAATTTCTTTCCCGACAAAATGGAGAATATGGTTAAAAAGATAATTTTTGTGTCGAGCCACAATGAACGATTATAAAAATAATTCAAATCCATGTGTAATCTCTTCAGCATCTTCTCCATTGTATCAGTATATCCGTTGTAAAGAGTAGCTTCAGAGAACAGTCCCGGGCGCAACTGATACAGTAATTCATAATCGGGATTTATAGCCATAATCTTATCAACGAAATACTTGCGTTCCGGGCGAGGACCTACAAAACTCATATCACCCTTAAACACGTTCCATAGTTGCGGCAACTCATCTAAATGATGTTCGCGCAAGAAACGACCAATGCGTGTAAGACGCGCATCGTCTGCCCCTTTACATAACTGCGGCTTGCCATCCGCCTCCGATGTAGTAGCCATAGAGCGGAACTTGTAAAGCGTGAATATCTTGCCGCGATATCCTACACGCTCTTGTTTGAATATTGCACTTCCTCCGTCTTCATGTTTAATAGCGATATAAATTATTAGGAATGCC
>FR881251.1:66412-90143 GCA_000434735.1 Bacteroides sp. CAG:530 | reverse complement strand
AGGAATGCCGGAGAGAAAACTACCATTCCAATAAAAGACGCTACTAAGTCGAGTAATCTTTTGACACCAAATGCAGCCAAAGTCATTATACTTTTATTCTCTGCGTTCACAGTTGATGAATCTATAGCTCCCTTTGTGAAAAATCTAACTTCTTCCATAGTTTATTATAAATACCAAATACATTATTAATAGTAATCTCTTTTTTAAACATCTCTTGATAGCGCTTTTTTGCGCCTTCGGCAAACCTGTTATAAGTCTGCTCGTCGTTCGTAATAGCCATGATAGCATCGGCTAATGCTTTAGCATTCATAGGCTCTACGTTAAGTCCTGATACCTCATGCTCGTTAACCCACGATACGCCCGAGTGAGGAATACGAGTGGCAACTACAGGCTTTCCACACGACATTGCCTCTATCTGCACAATGCCGAAAGCTTCAGTCTTCTGTACGCTGCTTAGGCAGAATAGCGAACAAGCTCCGTAATAAGCAGCCAGATCTTCATCGGGCACTCTGCCTAAAAGCTTCACTTTGTTCTCTACGCCAAAAGACTTGATAGCCGCTATAAGTTCCTCTTTAAGCGGTCCCGAGCCACCTATCAGCACCACATAATCGTCGCTAAGATATCGTGCAGCCTCGATGAGCCACCTGTATCCCTTGTACGGAACCAGACGACCCAGTGAGAAAACGATTTTCTTTCCTGGATATGCCTTTTTCAGTGCTTCCACTCTTTCAGGGTCGGGAACGATAGGTTCTACACCGATAGGTAAGCATGTAATCTTATCTTGTACGTGTGCAAGACAAGGCGATTCAGCCGTATAAACTGGGCTTGTACCTACTATCAGATCAGCGCGTTTAATGAGCCATCCCTGCAGGGGACGGTACAGTTTCAACAAAAATTTCTGCTTTTCGATGTCGCTATGCCAGTGTAGCACTACCTTACCCTTGTATCCGGAAAGGAACAAAGCAAGGCACGCCATCGGGTCGGGATGGTGTACATGAACTACATCATATTCCCTACATCTTCTCCTTAAAGAGAAGAGCATAGCAGGCGAAATCATTGTTGCAGCAATTTTCATCCAAGTGTGGCAACCAATTAACCGGGCATGCCCGTTTATGGAAGTAACTTCAGAGCTACCTTTATTCAAGGCACACATCATGTCACAGTCCACGCCACGCTCGGAAAGACCTATCATAAGGTCGTACATTACTTTTTCTACACCACCCAAGATGGGATAGAATTTTCCGAGTTGGAGAATTTTCATGTGTAAAGTAAAATTAGTTAGTAATTAGTAATATGTGTTAGTAATCTCAGTTTTAGTAATCTATGTATTTGGTATATTGTAGTAATCTCAAAATATGTAATCTTCTATCTAAATTTTATTGGTTTTTCTTTATTAGATGGTCTATCAATTCTTTCCATGAATAAGAAACAGGCTCCGCAATATTTCGTTCGGGTACCTTCGATAAGAATGTCCTGTCATTCAATATTAATCGCTTCATCTGTTCTTTCAATTCATCGGGTTTATAAACATTAAAGAAAGCTACGTTTTTGCTTCCTGCCGCTGTTTCATGAGCATAAGGCAAATCGGCAAGTAACATCGGTTTCCCTAATTGGGCAAACTCACTGATAGGCAGTCCCCACGTCTCTATTCTTGATGGAAATAAAAGGCAATCGGTGTTTTCATAAGTAGAATACAAATTCTCTTTGCTCATGAAACCGGCAAAATCTAATGATTTCACATCCCCCCATTTCTTATAGAGCCATCGGGCGTATTTGTTTTCAGTTCCGTTAATGGTTAATGTTACTTTGAATTTGTTTTCGCCAAGCTCCTTTTCCAACTGTTGTGCCGCCAAGCAAATTAATTCAAAATTCTTATGGCAGTCTGGAGTTGCAGCGAACAAAAACGTATGAAGTTTGTTGTTATTATATCTTTTATCTTTTCCCTGTTTTGCATTCACGTTTTGCATTTTGGGAGGCGCTACTATGAATTTACTTTCAGGTAGTCCAAACATATCCGAGAATCCTTTTCTTAACCATTCGGCTTGTACTATAAGGAATTTGTTTCTCTTTATATTAATGCGATATGCAAAACGTGTAAGCAAGGCAAAGAGTACTATTTTATAATCAAAAGCCAAGTCTTTCAATTTCCAATTCAGAAACGGAAATGAAGTCTGGCAATAAACCGCTTGCCTCTCAGCTATTACTCTGGGAGTTGTGTCGTGCAGAGAAAACCATAAATAAACAGGCGAAAGAGACTTTGAAATCTTGTACATAGTTATGTATTCGCACCACAATCTTTTTCCCCAGCTTTTTATGGTATCAGGCATTTCTATATATTCTATCCCAGGGTAATATGCCAAGTCCTTCCGATGCACCAATGCTACAATTCTGTAGTTTTCTCTTTGTGCAAAGTCTGACAAATACTCCAAGCAATTCCTCAGAATAGTTAAAGTGCCTCCCTTACGTATGTTTACTGCAGATACAACAATAGTACGCATGTTATTTTATAAGTTTTGAAATAAATCTATCCAATGCTTCATGATAGCATTTTCGGTATACAGCTCTGAGTTTTGGTATGCGGCTTTTCCCATCTTCTTTCTTAACTCTTCATCTTCTATCAAGCGGATAAGCCCTTTTGCCAACCCATCGATATCTCCCTCTTCAAATAGGAAACCGTTTATACCGTCTTCTATCAAGTCTTTCGGTCCACACTTGCAAGCAAAAGAAACGATGGGAACACCAGCCGCCTGTGCTTCAAGCAATACCATTGGCAATCCTTCAAACCTAGAAGAAAGAGCGAATATAGAAGTATTCATATAAGCATCTTTCATCTGTGCAGCCGGTAGCTTTTTTAAGACCACTCTGTCGTTCAGTCCGTTTTCTTCTATTTGTTGCAGCATCTTCTCGCGCAGAGCACCGTCTCCTATAATTTCCAGTTTCCAATCGTTCACCTTACTACAAACCTTTGCCCAAGCAGCGATTAATCGTTCAAATCCTTTTTGAAAGTCATATCTGCCAACAGCCATTACCGTTTTGTTGGTTAATTCGGCAGGCTTTTCAAAAGCGAAAGTCCGTGCATTAGGAATAACCTGTATATTGTGTAAGTTTCCCCAGTACATTTTATCCTCTTTGGTCAAGACTACAAAACGGTCGAAGCGTGAAACCACTTTCAAGTCATTGTTGCTTCTCCATTTGTCTGCCCATTTCCAGAGTCCCTTTCTGCCATATTGCAATCTTTTGAAACGAGAGAAATGAACCTCAAGCACCTTCTTGCTTCCATCCTTTATTTGCGGAAGTATAGAAGCGTCATTGCAAAACATGGAAACAACTACATCTGCATGAAGCTTGTTTAATAACTCCGATAGCCTTTTCTTATGTTCCCATTGTTTAAATGGATAGTGCATAACCTTGTTGAAAAACGATTTCCCGTTATTTTCCTCATAGTTAATTCCCAAATCATAGCACTTGATGCGTTGGTCCAAAGGAAAGAATGGCTTTTGCCCACGCTGGTCTGTAGTTATGATAATAACTTCATAACCATGCGAAACTAAGAAATTGGCTTTATTGGCCAATACTCGTTCCATGCCTCCGGAGTTGTAAGTTCCGGCTATCAGATAAGCTATTCTCATAATAATTGCTGTGACAGTTCTTTATTGTCGCCTTCTTCCTGCATATTGTCTTCTTGCGGCAACATGATTAACAAAGCGAATATTGGAAATATGTCTGTTGATACTTTAAACCAAATTGCAAAGTTAAGAATCAACAACATGAAGAATAACGGCTTGTATTCAGCGAATCGTTTTACGCAGAGATTATAAGTTTTCATGAAAAAGGCTATAAACGCACTCAGACCTATTAATCCGAAATAAAAGATAAAACGAAGATAACCTACATCTGTACCCATATAATAACCTCTACTTCTAGTTCCTATATAAAACGGATCTGTATTATACGGATTAGAGAAATACCCGTCACCAATTATCCAAGTCTTTAAATTATCTGGGAAAACATACATCGTCATCAGTTTGTCGTTCGATGACACTTCCCATGTTCCTTTTTCGAACAAAGAAAAAAAGCCTTCAAATCCGAAGTGAATTAACTTTTTCATTTTTGGGTCGGCATTGTATAGAAACACCAAAATAAAGGCTATAGCTGCAATAGCTAATGTCATCCATGAGAAAAAGACTCTATAGTCATTTTTTAACTGTAGTTTCCATATACCAGAATCATATATCCAATAGATTACAGCAATAATCAATCCCGCTAAGGTGGTTCTTGCTATCATGTTTCCAGCGATAGCAATAAACATGAACGCTGCTATATATAATACTACTTGCACATGATTTGTCTTTTCACGGAATTCTTTGGAAATTACAACGCCAAGCAACACCAACACTGCAGAGAAACGCGACCCTGCAACATCAAGAGAAGCTCCGATGCCGTACAGACGTTGTACGGTTGGCTTGCTTAAAAAATCCTGCCCTTGTTCTATGACCGAATCCACTAATTGCTTCACCCATGGGTTGTAATCTATTAACAAAGCCATAGCGCATTGTATAACACATATTGTCGCTAAGTAATTACATAATAGCCTTATGTTAACATTTTCATGCACTTGCTTTAGAAAATGACAAACTGCATAAGCCCCTCCCGTCCATACTAACATTGACATGACGTAAGTAGCATAAGCATAGTCTGGTGTTCCATTCAGAATCACCGATATGAATCCACACAATGACACTACAGAAGCAAAGACTGTAAGAAAAAACAGATTATTGCTAACAAGCCCATCTCGCTTTCTTGGAATCTCATAAATACAAATTATAAGACCCATTAAGGCTATCATCATCTTTGTATTGAATCCTTCCAAACCTTTAAATTCGAAAGGGAAGAAATACATGCTTGTTAGTATAATATTTAAAAATATAGCTATCGATTTTATCATTGATTATTATCTGTATAATACTCCGTAAATTACCTTATATATAAGCCAATAATGTAGTTTCAGAAAAATGTCGAAGTGATGCAAGGCGGCTTTTTGTAGTAGCCTGCTTCGCAATCCCATTTGTTTGCTGCCAATAAAGGCATCTGTTTCACGGAAGTAACTTCTCCATAAGTCATAATTCTTTTTATCAGCTCCTATTAAGAAAGGATACTTTACGTTTAATTTAAAACAAGCCAACTCTTCTTCAAGCTCATTTGGAAATCGTTTTTCAATGAATTCACAAGTTTCAGAAGTGTTGTGTATCATATCTGTCTTCTGTTTGTCGGAGTACTGGTTAGTAAATGCTCCGGCATTTGTTTTTATGTAATGATAGAACGCTTTCGGCACATAAGCTACTTTTTTTGCGCAAGCCATAAGCCGAATCATCGTCATGTCTTCTCCCATACCGTGTCCGTCGGGGAAAACGATACCATTATTTATATATAATTCTCGTTTGGCAAGCTTGTTCCAAACGTTATATTTCATCTTTCCTGTCAGTACACCTTTTAGCGCTTCTTCCCAAGTGTTGAATGAAGGCTGTTTCATATAGCGTTCATTCTTTTGGAATGTAAGATACCAATCGCACCAAACTATGTCAGCTTGTTCTTTTTCGGCTTTATTATATAGTTGTTCCAGCATGTCTGGTTCTACAAAGTCATCACTGTCGCAATGAAAAACATATTTGCCAGTTGCTGCCTGTAATCCTGTGTTACGGGCAGACGGTAATCCGCGATTTATGTTGTGCTTTATGTATTTTACACAATCTTTGCGGTTTGTGTAAGACTCAACAACAGACTTGATTATATCCATTGAAGAGTCTGGAGTACAGTCGTCTACTATGATATATTCTATGCAGTCAAGTGTTTGCCGCATTAAACTATCTATGCAACGCCCTACAAATTTTTCTACTCCGTAGACTGGGACAATTACTGATACTTTGAAATTTCTATCCATTTGTCGATGTCTTTTTCTGGAATGTATTATAACTTTCAAATTCATTGTCGATATTACATCATGACAATGTGTGTTATAGTGGTGCTTTACACAAGTTATTTCCTTACCATTTTATATAGATTATAGTATAATTTCGGAAATAGAACTTTAAACAAGCTTGAAAACAAAACAAAAGGATATCTGTATGGGAAAAAACGTTTTTGGAATAACAAAGTGTTATGCAAATTATAACCAATTGGCGATTTTAAATATTTAAATCTTTGTGTTATATTCATTTGCATAAAATCATCAAAACCATCTTTTTTATGATCGTTTTCACAAGCTCCCACAAAATCACGCAATACAAACATTGGTATTCCTTTTCTATATGCCATGTATGTATAGTCATGGTCTCCTCCACCGTGTATGTATCGGCTGTCTAATATGCCAATTTTTTCTACAACGTCGTGTGATACAAATGTAACATTGCCATGTCCACATTGGCAGTTTTGAAAACTTCCATTAGGAATTAGAAAACGATCTTTTAAAGTCCATTTACTAGTGAAGTTAAATCCGCCATAAGTAAACTTTTTGGTATTCAAATCAAAAGTGCTACCTACGTATATGCCTTTACTTCCAAATGTTTTCATCGAATGCTCTTCAGCAGCTATTAATTCGTCCCATAAATTTGGAAGAACGATAGTATCGTTGTTTAGCCATAGATATCCATCATATTTATCCTGCTTTAATGCTGCATTCCATGAATTTATCATTCCTGCATTCCAAAACAGATTGCCATCACCTTGTAATATATATAATGTAGTGTTAGGAAATTCTTGTTTTAATATATTAGCAGAATTATCTGTACTACCATCGTCTGTTAAAAAAATATCAAGTGATAAGTTATGGTTCTTATAACCTGAGTTTAATAGTGATGTTAAACATTTTATTGTTTTTTCAACGCGATTATATACAGTTAAAAGTATAGCTATTTTTTCCATAACTCTATCTTGATAATAATTTTTTTATTATTTGTAGGCTGTTGTATATTACATCTAATCTTTTATTTATTAACCAAACACACACTTTAGAATACAGGCTAACATCTTTCTGATTATACAGTGCGTTATTCAATTCAGGGAAAGTATTTTTCCAGAAATCAGCTGAAACAAAATTGCTGATCATATGTAATTTACAATAACATTTGCGTCCATATACCCATGTACTACTATTGGGAATGTTCTTTTCTGCAAGGAACGATTCTATAAAATCTATATTGTGAATCATACCATTTAGCTTTTTCATTGATTTTGAAGAAGAGATAGAAACGGTATTCTCCAAATTGTAATAGTATAATGGTTTTGAATCAAGGAAACTAATATTGTGGGCATAATAGAATAACTGTACCGACATTTGCAAATCTTCCCACATATCATATCCTTTATTAAAGAACACTTTGTTATAGATTTCTCGCTTTACTAATTTATTCCATAGGTATGCTCCCAAAGTTCCACGTAATATATTTTCTATATACTGATTTGAGGATTGGCAAACTATATTTTTTATTTCTTTATATTCCCCGTTTCTATATTCTGCATAATTGCAGTATACAATGTCATAATCTCCCTTTTCTGCTTCATCATACAAAAGTTGAACCATGTCTGTGTTTATCCAATCATCACTGTCAAGGCAGATGATATATTTACCTTTAGCATGCGATGTTCCTGTTTGGCGTGTTGCAACTAAGCCTTGATTCTTTTCATGAGTAAAAATATGAACTGAATTTTTACGCTGTGGATAAGACAACAAAACCTCATTTAGCAATTCAATACTGTTGTCTGGAGTACAATCATCTACAAAAATATATTCAATATCTTCGAAACTTTGAGCGAATAATGAATGCGCACATTTTTTTATATATTGTGCCACATTATATATAGGCACTACAATAGAAACTTTTGGATTATCCATAAGAATGTCATTATTCAAATTATTCACTAAATAGTTATATTAAGCTATTTTGCAACCATTTAATTGACTGTTGTCTTTTTAATTCAAGCTTTTCTTGAACGAGCTTAAAGTCAATATTGGATGAAACGCTTGGGCTTTCTTTTGTTGTGAGGCTTCGTGATTCCAAGTTGACAAGATGCAATAGATTTGCAACTCTACTATCGTTTAAACCATTTATAGCCCAAAACGGCTTTTGTAGAATTATGGCAAATGCAACAAGGTGGAAAGAACTTCCTATTATTCCAGTTGAATATTTGCATAAATTTAGAAACTCTTTAGGACCAGCAATGAAGTAAGGGCGAAAAGTATTATCAAATAACCAAGTACGGTCTATCAAACCATATGCCTGAGAAACCACTATTTTTATTTTCAAATCGGTTGCCCATTTCTTTGCTAATTGAAACACTTCTTTCCTAAAGAATGGAGTGTATAAGAATAAATAAGGTTCATCAATTAATGGCTTGCTGTCAATAAGTTTCTCCCAATCATTGGTATCTAATAATAATGTTGGGTCAAGATTTACTTTGCACTCAGCTTCTACTATTTTATTAATGCGCGAAACTGTATCTACTTCGCGTACACTGATGTGGTCATATTGAGTTAAAGCATCCTTTATACGGCTATCAAACTCAGAACTGACTTGTGTAAGAGGTATAGGTCCCATGCTGGGTGCATAAGCTATACGTTTTGCATTCTTAGCAAACAGCAAGAAAAAAGCCCAATCAAAGTCGTAACATGCTGTATTCCAAATCTGGTCGCTTCCTGAGATATAATAATCAAAATCAAGATTAGCTTGTTCTATATCTTCAATTGAAGCAAATTCGTTTTTCGTTGTTAGCAAATGTTCTTTCAAGAAACACTCAAAACATTGTTCTTTTTTATTTAGAGCATTCAAATATGGTAAATATAAAAATGTAAGAAGTGTTTTTCTTGCAACCGATCCCTTCAGATAGGTTGGCTTATAAATACTTTTCTGCCTTTTTGTGCGGAAATTAATAATCTCACACTCGTATCCTAATTTTAATACAGTCTGTTGCAAAGCATAAGCCTGTAGCATAGACCCGTAATTATGTGCGGCATGAAAGGTAATGATTCCTACTTTTTTCATAAGTTAGAAGGTTTATGGCGCAATAACTTATTACGCAACAGATTGATAATAAATGAACGCTCTGATGTGGTGAAGCCACAGCAATAAATAGCTGCAATGCCAAAAACTACACTAAATGCGGAGCAAGTTAACAAACGTAGCCACCCTTCCGTCATAACCGAAACTATAATATACGGTACTATGAAGGCTAAAACCGAAACTATGGTGATAGGTAATATAACCGTGCGGATATATGTGCGGATGGATAGCCCAAGCATGTTTTTACAAAACAATAGTCGAGTAGCATTGCCTATAATTATAAATACCAACGATACTATAAGCGGTGTAACAATGGGATAGCCTAGTTTTAGTAAAAGATAAGCTATCGGGATATTGAGTAACAATATTGAGCCTACTACAATCTGGTACCACTTGATGCGTCCCGTTGCCATTAGCGATGTTATCATCGGTCCTCCCAATGTATCGAATAGGGCTTCCATAATTACTATTTGTGTAAATAGTGCGGCATAAGGTGGAACCTCTACAAGCCAGATGTTGAGCAGAAAATTAATTTCAAGTATTACCGGTATCGAAATAAGCAGCAACAGGAAATATGAAAACTTTGAGCTTTTGCATAGCAGGCGACAGGTAGATTCCGTATCGTTGGCTGCGTATGTTTTGGTAAGCTGTGGGTTAACTGCAGATTGAAAGCCTCCTACAAGTCCCTTTACGGCTCCTGTTACTTGTCCAGATACTCCGCGGGCGGCATTTATTGCCGGGCCGCCAAATATGTTTAGTAATACTGATGCTCCTTGGTCTTTCAGTGTCCAGGCAATAGTGCCAAACATATTCCAACCGGTAAAGCCAAGCATTGACTTTGCTAACGGTAAATCCCAAGTGTTGCGTCTTAAATTACAATTATCGAATTTCTTAATACAATAGAATCTATATAAAAGTGAAGAACACAACTGTATGGCGAATAACGCAAATCCCCAAACGGCAAGTCTGTCATAAGGATAGTAGCAAAGCCCTATTACAACAAACAGTTTGGCGAATGTTTCGCCTAACCCTACATAGGCATATACATGCATGTGCTCATGCGAAACGATAGCTGCGTTGTATGGGGTCTGTAATATTCCTAAAATAGTTGTTAGTATAGTGGCTTGAAATACCCAGTTGGCAGCCCCCATTCGTGCTTCGGGGATATTCAACTGGGTGTTTACAAACCAAACGCCCACGGTTTCGGCTGCTATCAAAACTATTACGGCAATGATGGCATGTATGTATACCGCTATGTTGAAAACCTTGTTGAATTGTCCTTTTGTGCCTTTCCCTAATTCGTAGGTAAGATAGCGCTGTGTGGCCACCGACATCGAGCCGTTGATGAAAGACATCAGCGATATGATTCCGCCAACTACATTAAATATACCAAAATCTTCTACGCCAAGAGCCTCAAGAATCTTACGCGAAGTGTAAAGGGCTACCAGCATCGACACGAATGTTCTTATATATAAGTATATCGTGTTCTTGGCTATACGTTTGTTATCGGCGTACGAAACCATGTGTTATGCGATTGGTGCAGATTTTAAACAAAGTCCGAATTTTGCAGTGGATAATGGAACACATTACCGCTGTGTCGAACGGTAGCATTGGATATAATGCGTTAAATATCCGTCGGCTCAATGTGCCTTTCATGGGGCATTGCAATTGTGTGTTGCCGTCTATCGCTTCTTGAGCGTTGCGCTCATAAGCATGCATCTCTAACTTTGTTGCGCTAATTAATTTATTACCTTTTTCTGTTAAAGGCAGCATTACGCTTATGCCTTCTTCTTTATTTAATGGTAGTGAAGCCGCATTCTGTAATCCCCAGAAGTCGCCTATCGTTATATCGCTCGCTCTTTCTTTGCGTGCGAACGGACAGCGGTAGCAACTTTCTCTACTGGATGTTCCATCAAGAAACGCTCTGTAGTATTTGTCTTTATGAGGTTCTGCAGAATATACTGTATCGCATTGTGATGTTATCTTTATGTGATATCGGCTTCCATTTCTGAATGATATTTGTTTTGCGGTGCGTCCGTTCAGAACGTGAGCTATATGCTCGTTCAGCATCTGTTGCGACGGAACGCCGTGGCAAATAAGATCTACCAGATGCAAGTGTTCTGGAATTTGTTTTATATAGTTTTTCAGTCCGGCTATTTGGCAAGGCGTGCCAATGAAAAGCACCGGCTTATTTGCTTTCAAGTCGGCTTTAACCTTACTGAATAATCCTCTAACGTCGCTTTGTACGTATTTAGAGCCTTGTAGTTTATGCAAATCGCTCAAAGCGTCAACACGTATGTGGCGAATGCGCATGTCATCGGAAGTACAACCGTAAACAACGCCTCCTTGATTGATGATGTATGAAGAAAAGACTTGTGCCGCACCGCCCGATGAGCTGGCAAGGTACTGCTCTCTATCTTTGTTCCATGCCGCATAGGCGGTGAGGGGAGTGTATAGATGGATGTTTCCGTCTTCGAACGGGCATACCTTAGTGCAGACCCCGCAGTCTATGCAGGTTGATGTATCAACTTTCGGATAAAGAAATCCCTTTTTATCGGGTATCATCTCTATGCAATGCTTGGGGCATGCTTCGGCACACGCATTGCATCCGCTGCAATCTTTTTTCTTCTTGGTTGCTATAGATGACATTATATATTATAAGACTTTAAATCAGCTGAATGAATTCCGGTTCAATTTCAACGCTTACTACTATAATTCCCGGCAGCTCTACAAAGATGCGTTTCTTTCGGGAACCTTTTATTTTGAGCAATGATACATCGTAACCATCGAGATTGCCTCCGATGATGTGTACTTTGCTTCCTATCATATCGGGCGTGATTTCTTGCGGAGAATAGAATACTGAATTTTGGGAACTGTTGACAGCGCTTATAAACTTGTCCATGTCGTCATCTCGCACCACCATTGGTTCGCAATAACCTCCGCCTTTACGGTAGTAGTATTGCAGAGTGCTGTTTAATTCAACTATCGGGTCGAGTAGTGTTCTCTCGGAGTGAACAAACAGCAGACCGTTAATAACCGGAACTTTTTCGCGCACTCTTTTACCCAGCTTTGTCACTACTTGCCATTTAGTTGGGATAAACACTTCAAAGCATTTATCTTCAAGCATTTTGTAAGCGGGGAGTTTGGCGTTAGGACGTTTAAGGTCGCGCATCACAAACCAGTGTTTCTGATGCTTTTGTCCGCCTGTTGAAACAACGTTATGGGTTGGAGTTTCTGCGGAAAGCGAATGGGGGGGGTAATTTTTCGCTGCCATTTTTGATTTAAGAGCAAGACTTCTAATCCTGCCGGATATATTAAATTGTTGTAAATCAAGCAGTTATAAATTGTATCTCTAAAAGTTCGGAGAATTTCTCCGCATTTGTTGTATCGTCCCACAGTTCATCAAAAAGCAATAATAATCCTCTCGTTTTATTGAACAGTTTATAAAAAGTCGTTCAATTATCCCTTTTTAAAAGGAGATATTACGACAGGTTAAAATTGCATTAAATCTAATAGTAATCGTATCTCTTAGTTAGAATAAATCTTCTAGCAGCTACAAAGATATATATATTTATATGAAATGAGCTATAAAATGTGAACAAATATAACCAAAAATTAAATAATGTGTTTTATAACATGAGTATTGGCGCCATTTAAAAACTTTGTTACAGATTTGTTTAAAAATGAGAGTGGCAGTGTTCTTTTCTTGGATGTGTTGCCGGTAGTTTTAGAGTGCCTTAATGTGGGTAAGTCATGGTAATGTATTAATGAAGTCGTCTTACTTCGAACGATGTGAATGCTTACTTCGGTCGAAGTAAGCGCTCACTTCGAGTCGGTCAACGTGCTTACTTCGGTCGAAGTAAGACGACTTCTTTGATAATCAAAACAAAAAAGCCTTTCCGCTTGCGGTAATGCAAAAGCGGAAAGGCTTTCTGTTATATGGTGGTTGTAAAATTATGCTTTTACACGACCTACGTATGAACCATCGCGAGTATCAACTTCGATAGTTTCGTCCTGGTTGATGAACAAAGGAACACGAACAGTAGCACCAGTTTCTACAGTAGCAGGCTTAGTAGCGTTTGTAGCGGTATCACCCTTAAGTCCCGGTTCAGTGTAAGTAACCTTCAACTGTACTTTTACAGGAAGTTCAGCGAAAAGGATAGTTTCTGTAGAAGCGTCTGATACAACGTCTACAATCATTTCTTCTTTCATGAAATCAACACCTTCAATCAAGTCGTGAGCGATAGGTACCTGTTCGTAAGTTTCCTGGTTCATGAAGATATAATCATCTCCTTCTTTATAAAGGTATTGGTAAGGACGACGTTCTACACGTACATCTTCCAATTTTTCACCAATGTTGAAACGACGTTCCAATACGTATCCGTTTACTACATCTTTCAATTTTGTACGCATGAAAGTGTTACCTTTACCCGGTTTTACATGCAAAAAGTCGATGCAGAAATACAATTTACCATCCATACGGATAGCAGTTCCGATCTTAATGTCTTGAGCATTAATCATAACTAGAATATTTTATGTTTTTTGTGATTATTGATTTGTCTCATTACAAATATGGGTGCAAAATTAATCTAAATCATGAAAAAACGCAAAAAGATTTGTCTAAAAATGATTTAGCCCTTGGTTTATTTAAAAAAAGTCTGTAATTTTGCAGCCCGAACCATGAGATAATAACATAAATAGTATATACGAAAATGAAAAGAACATTCCAACCCTCTAACAGAAAGAGAAGAAACAAACACGGATTCCGCGAAAGAATGGCTACCGCTAACGGTCGCCGAGTATTGGCTGCACGTCGTGCTAAAGGACGTAAGAAATTGACTATTTCTGACGAATACAATGGCGTGAAAGCATAAATACGTTGGAAAAGGAAAAAGAAAGCCGCAAATGCTGTGAAGCGTTTGCGGCTTTTTCGTTTTCATATTGTATCTTTGCACACAAATATATATATTGAATGATATGATAAAACTGAAAGATTTCTTTTCGTTTAAAAATAACCGGTTTTTCTGGGTGAACATTTTTGCGATGATTATTGTCGTTGCAGCTCTTATAATGGGCGCATTGTGGGGATTGAATGTCTATACCCACCATGGAAAGGCTTATATGGTGCCCGATGTGAAAAACAAGTCGGTAAATCAGGCTCAGCTGTTGTTGGCCGATAAACATATGAAGGGAGTTGTGGTAGACTCTGCTTATGTAAAAGAACTTCCGGCAGGGATAGTGCTCGATCAGACCCCCGTGGGCGGAATGAAAGTGAAAGAGGGCAGAACGGTTTATCTTACCATAAATTCAGATCAGGTGCCTACTATCAGAATTCCTGATGTAATAGACAATAGTTCGATGCGTCAGGCAGCGGCTAAGCTGAGAGCGATGGGCTTTAAGTTGACCGAACCGGAGCTGGTAGGCGGTGAGCAGGACTGGGTGTATGGCATAAAGTATAGAGGCCGTAGCTTGCAGACTGGCGATAAGGTGCCGTCGGAAGCGGAACTGACTCTGTGCATTGGCAGCACGCAAGTACGCGATTCTTTGAATGTAGATTCTCTTGACATTGAGATAGAGAACATGATGGAGCATCAAAACGGTAGCGACAAGTCGAAACCGGAAGTTGACGATTCGTGGTTCTGATAGTGCAGACCGCTTTAATTCATTTCAATGTTGAATAAGATAATATGGCAGAAGATTACATAGACGAACTCGACGATTCGTTAGAGGATATAGAAGAGGTGCAGCAACCAGAACTATACGAGCATTTTCGTGTAGTGGTAGATAAGGGGCAGGCTCCGATACGTATAGACAAGTATTTGTTTGAACGTATAGTGAACGCTTCGCGCAACCGTATTCAGGCGGCGGCTGACGCCGGATTCGTTATGGCAAACGGTAAGCCGGTGAAGAGCAGCTATAAGGTAAAGCCGCTCGATGTGCTTACGGTGATGATGGATCGTCCGCGTTATGAAAATGATATTATTCCTGAAGATATTCCACTTAACATAGTATACGAGGATGCCGACCTGATGGTGATAAATAAGCCGGCGGGACTGGTGGTGCATCCCGGATGCGGCAATTATCATGGCACGCTGGTCAATGCGATAGCGTGGCATCTTAAAGATGTGCCGTCTTACGACCCCAACGACCCGCAGGTGGGATTGGTGCATCGTATAGATAAGGATACGTCGGGACTGCTGGTGGTGGCTAAGACTCCCGATGCCAAGACTAGTTTGGGACTTCAGTTCTACAACAAGACCACCAAGCGTGAGTATAATGCTTTGGTGTGGGGTATTGTAGACGAAGATGAAGGTACCATTGTGGGGAATATCGGCAGAAATCCGAAAGACCGTATGCAGATGGCGGTGCTGAGCGACCCTGCACAGGGTAAGCACGCCGTAACTCATTATAAGGTTCTGGAGCGTCTGGGATATGTTACGCTGGTAAAGTGTGTGCTCGAAACCGGACGTACTCATCAGATTAGGGTACACATGAAGCATATTGGACATGTGCTGTTTAACGACGAACGCTATGGCGGACATGAAATTCTGAAAGGTACCCATTTTAGCAAGTACAAACAATTTGTAAACAACTGCTTCGACATTTGTCCTCGACAGGCACTTCATGCCAAGACTCTTGGCTTTGTGCATCCGCGCACTGGTGAGGAGATGTTCTTTACTTCCGAATTGCCGGAAGACATGACTCGTTTGCTGGAGAAATGGAGGGCTTATATAAGTAACAGAGAAGAAATATGAAACGTATCATTGCAATTGTAGCCGGAGGGGATTCTTCGGAACATGATGTGTCTATGCGTAGTGCAGAGGGCATTTATTCTTTTATTGACAAAGATAAGTACACCTTATATATAGTAGAACTTACACGTAACAAGTGGGAGGCGTTGCTACCTGACGGCAGTCGTGCTGTAATAGATAAGAATGATTTCAGCTTTAATCATGACGGACAGAAGGTAGTGCCCGATTTCGCTTATATCACTATTCACGGTACTCCGGGCGAGAATGGTATATTGCAGGGTTATTTCGAGTTGATAGGCATACCTTATTCTACTTGCGATGTATTGGTGTCGGCCATGACTTTCAGCAAGTTTACTCTGAATCAGTATCTTAAGGGATTCGGTGTACGTGTGGCAGAGTCTATGCTAATTAACCGTCGTCATGAGGTGAGCGATGAAACGATTATAGAGAAAATAGGTCTTCCTTGCTTTATCAAGCCTAATGCCAGCGGCTCTAGCTTCGGCGTTACTAAGGTTAAGACTAAGGAAGATATTCGTCCGGCGCTGGAAGAGGCTTTCAAGGAATCGGACGATGTTATGGTTGAGGCTTTTATGAACGGTATAGAACTTGCCAACGGATGCTATAAGACTAAGAACAGCTCTGTAGTGTTCCCTATAACGGAGGTAGTGAGCAAGAACGAGTTCTTCGATTATAACGCCAAATATAAAGGCGAGGTTACCGAGATTACTCCGGCACGTCTGAGCGATGAGCTTACCGCCCGTGTGCAGAAGCTTACTTCTGCTGTTTATGATATCTTAGGATGCAAAGGCATTGTGCGTGTAGACTATATAATAACCGAAGGCGATAAGATTAATATGCTCGAAATCAATACCACTCCGGGTATGACAGCCACCAGCTTTATCCCTCAGCAGGTGCGTGCCGCCGGCATCGACATAAAAGATGTGATGACAGATATTATAGAGGACCATTTTAATTAAATCTTTGCTTATGAATATCCCTGCCGAATTTGACGAAATCCGTCCGTATACTCCCGAAGAGTTGCCTCAAGTGTTCGAAGAGTTGCTATCCGATTCTTCGTTTCAGGCGGTAATGGCTAAAATTATGCCTGGTGTGCCTCAAGAGGTGTTGGCTGCTCAGTTGAAGCAGTGTAAGACAAACCTCGATGTGCAGAAGAACTTCTTTTATAAATTGCTGTATGGCATTATCCGTGAGCATAGCGATGGGTTCGATATGGATACGTCGTCTATTCCTGATAAGCAGTGTAGCTATACGTTCATCTCGAATCACCGTGACATTGTGCTCGACCCGGGATTCATTTCTGTGGGATTGATAGATAACGGTTTCCCTACTACTGTGGAGATTGCCATAGGAGATAACTTGCTGATTTATCCGTGGATTAAAAAGATAGTCCGCGTAAATAAATCGTTTATAGTGCAGCGTGCGCTTTCTATGCGTCAGATGCTGGAATCTTCTGCCAGAATGTCGAGATACATTCACTTCGCCATTACGCAGAAGCACGAGAACGTGTGGATTGCTCAGCGCGAAGGTCGTGCCAAGGATTCTAACGACCGTACACAAGACAGCGTGCTGAAAATGCTTGCCATGGGTGGCGGAAGAGATGTTATAGATAGCTTGAAGGAACTGAACATTGTGCCTGCGGCATTGTCGTATGAATACGACCCGTGCGATTTCTTGAAGGCTCAGGAAATGCAGCTGAAGCGCGATGTAGAGGGCTTTAAGAAGAGTCAGGCAGACGATTTGATGAATATGCAGACTGGTATATTCGGATATAAAGGACATGTGCACTTCCAGACTTCTACATGCATTAACGATGAGTTGGAGGCTTTGCGCGGACTGCCTAAGGCAGAGTTGTTCGCCCGTGTATCTGAGTTGATAGACAAGCATATACATCTGGGCTATCGTTTATATCCGGGTAATTATGTGGCTTGCGATTTGCTGCAAGGCTCACAGGCTAATGCTTCTCATTATACCGCTGAAGATAAAGTGCGCTTTGAACAGTACTTGCAGAAGAAGATGGCCATGATTCAGATTCCTAATAAGGATGAGGAATTCTTGCGCAAGTGTATGCTTACTATGTACGCCAATCCGGTAATCAACCAACAGAAGGCTTTGGGATTATGAAAAGTTGGATAGGCGCTGTTGTCTTTGCCGGGATATGCAGTCTGTGTGCATGTAATGATGACGATAAGTATGTATATCCCGATGTGCAGACTGAATTTGTGTGCCTGCAGACGGACGCTACGGGTATGGGGGTGAAATTGCTTACCGATAAGGGTGAGGCTTATTCCATACAGTCGCGCAGCGGATTGGACAATTTGTCGAAGGATACAATCTACCGCACGGTGTCGGTTTTTCAGTTGATACCACAGGCAAAAGAGGTGCAGCTGTATTCTTGCAAGGCTATAGTTTCGCCGAATCCGCTTCGCCCCGAATCATTTAAATCGGGGGTGAAGACCGATCCGGTAGAGATACAGAGCATCTGGCTGTCGGGTAATTACCTGAATATGGTACTTCTTATTCCTGTGAAAGAGGAGAAACACTCATTTCATTTTGTAGACGAAGGGGTAGAGACTGCCGCCGATGGTAAGAATGTTCTGAATCTGCGTCTTTATCACGATAGTAACAATGATTACGCGGCATTTACCAACAGGGCATACCTTTCTGTTCCGTTGCACGGGTATAAAAGTCAGTTGTCTGTAGGCGATAGCGTTTGTTTTCGCCTAAACACAGTGAAACAAGGACAGGTATTCCGTAAGTTTGCGTTAGAGAAAAGTATAGATTGAATAGATATAGAACCTATAATTAATACAATATGATAAAAACACTTTATTTTATGTTTTTCGTCGTGGCTTTTTCCTTGGGGATGATGGCCTGCGCAGGAAAAAACAAGGATTCTTTCAAGAATCTTTCTGTGGATGAATTTGAGAGATTTATAACCGATGAGAATGTGCAGTGCGTAGATGTGCGTACCGTGGCAGAATATTCGGAGGGGCATATTCCGGGAAGCTTGAACATAAATGTGATGGACGAAAGTTTTGCGCTTAATGCCGGTGAAATGCTCGACAAGAGTCGCCCGGTAGCCGTGTATTGCAAGAGCGGTCGCCGTAGTCGTAAAGCAGCAAATATATTGGTAAAGAAAGGATTTTCGGTTTTTAACCTTGATAAGGGTATAGAAGACTGGAAAGAACACGGAAAAGAGATAGAACGATGATAAAAATAAAGCGAGGCGCTAACAACGCCTCGCTTTATTTTTAGGTTATAGGTAAGAAATGATTTCGTCCGCTTCTTTTCGTTTTTTAGGAGCGGCTTCGGCTGTAGCTGCCGGATATCCTATGGGGATAAGCACGGCTGGCTCTAAATTCTGTGGCAAACTTAGTACGTTACGGCATACGGTGGGGTCGAAATTACATACCCAGCAAGTGCCTAACCCTTGTTCGGTGGCCGCCAAGCAGATGTGCTCTACAGCGATGGCGATATCTATGTCGGCATGATCCTTGTTATCGGCTCTGCGATGCCAACTTTCGGTATTGTCGGAACACGCCACTATGATGCACGGGGCCGACTGAATCCACTCGCGCGGATAAGCCGCCTTAATGGCCGTAAGCATTTCGGGAGTGTTTATGACGAAGAACTTCCACGGCTGAAAATTGACAGCCGATGGAGCCATGCGAGCGCACTCCATGACGTAATCCATTTTCTCTTTCTCTATCGGGCGCGGGTCGTAACTACGAACCGAATAACGCGTTTTTGCTAAATCTAAGAAGTTCATACAGCTTAATGGTATTTGTTGATTTTCTGTCATACAAATATACTCTCTTTTAACTTGTACTTACAGATTATTTTGTACTTTTGTTCAAATTACTATTTAAAAAATCATATTATGGAAGATGCAATAATTCCTTTTGCTTTATTATGCTTTACATCGTTTTTTACGTTGACTAACCCGCTAGGCACAATGCCGGTATTTCTTACCATGACCAATGGCATGGATGAGAAAGAACGTAAGCATATTGTGAAGCGCGCTACTATAATCTCTTTTATCATATTGATAGCGTTCACGTTCTGCGGACAGTTCCTGTTTAAGTTCTTCGGAATATCTACAAACGGCTTCCGTATAGCGGCTGGTATCATTATTATGAAGATTGGTTACGATATGCTTCAGGCACGATACACCAATACAAAGTTGCGCGATGAGGAAATTAAGACTTATGCCGATGACATTTCTGTTACTCCGCTTTCTATCCCGATGCTGTGTGGTCCAGGTGCTATTGCCAACGGTATTATCATGATGGACGACGCTAACACTTGGGCACTGAAGGGTACGATGGTGGGTGTTATCGCTTTGGTGTATATACTTACTTATATCATTCTACGTCTCTCAACCCGACTTGTTGTACTGATGGGTGAAACCGGAAACAACGTGATGATGCGTTTGATGGGATTGATTTTGATGGTGATAGCGGTAGAATTTTTTGCGAGTGGTGTGACTCCTATTCTTACCGATATAATTCACAATAGTTTAATTTAAATTTAAAATAGTATCTCATATGGATGAAGCCGGAATTTGGGGAATGGTGGCAGTTCTTGCCTTCCGTTTGGTATATCTGGCTGTCATCTTGTTTACTATCGTTATTGTTCTGCTCGACAACCGGAATCCGGTGAAGACGATGGCGTGGGTATTGGTGCTTGTCTTCCTTCCGGTGGTGGGGCTGGCGTTTTATTTCTTCTTCGGACGTAATACGCGCAAAGAACGTCTCATCAGCAAGAAAGGTTTTTCGCGCTTGAGTAAGCGTCCGATGGCGGAGTATCAGGCTCAGGAGGCTCTTGGTGATTTTACTGGGCGAAATCAGTTGATACCTTTCTTTCATAGGGTGAGCAATGCCTTGCCTTTCGAGGGCAATGATGTGCAGGTGTTTACCGACGGGTATTCCATGTATCAGGAACTTTTCCGCCGGATAGCCAAGGCAAAGCATCATATTCATTTGGAGTTTTATATTTTTGAGAACGATGCCGTAGGGCGTTTGTTGCGCGACTTGCTGATTGACAAGGCGCGCGAAGGCGTGTCGGTACGCTTGCTCTATGATGATGTGGGTTGTTGGGACGTGAATCCGATGTTCTACGACGAGATGCTGTGCGAAGGTATAGAAGTGCGCAGCTTCCTGAAAGTCCGTTTTCCGCAATTTACCAGTAAGGTGAACTATCGCAACCACCGTAAGTTGGCTATAATAGATGGTAAGGTGGGCTTTATCGGGGGCATGAATATCGCTTTGCGATACTTGAAGGGTGTGCCTTGGGGGGTGTGGAGAGATACGCATATCTGCTTGAAAGGTAAAGCGGTGTATGGCATACAGACTGCGTTTCTCACAGATTGGTTCGCTGTAGACCGAACTCTGCTTACTTCTGCTCAGTATTTCCCTAAGATGGATACTGTAGGTACATCGGTTGCCCAGATTGTTACTTCCGACCCGGTGGGAGAGTGGCACGATATTATGTTGGGACTGGTTAAGGCTATCTCGTGCGCACAGCGTTACATTTATGTAGAGACTCCGTATTTTCTTCCTACCGAGCAAGTGATGGCGGCATTCCAAACCGCGGCACTGTCGGGTGTAGACGTACGACTGATGATTCCCAAGAAAGCCGATGCGTTCATTACCCATAAAGGTACCATGTCTTATCTTGACGAGCTGATGAAATCGGGTGTGAAGGTTTATTTTTATCGTGCGGGATTCTTGCATTCAAAACTCTGGGTAGCCGATGACGAGTGGGCATCGGTTGGCTCTACCAACCTCGACTTCCGTAGCTTTGAACATAACTTTGAGGCCAACGCCTTCTTCTATGATGAAAAGACCGTGTGCACTATGAAAGAAATTTTTCTGGAAGACATGAGGAAGTGCATGACGTTGTCTCAAAAAATATGGGACAAACGCTCTTTTAAAAACAAGATTGTAGAATCTGTTGTAAGACTGCTTGCCCCGTTGCTTTAATAATATATTGTTTCTCTTCTTTCTGAGATAGGCTTATGCCTTGAAGAAGGTGAAGTTTACGCTTCCGTAATGACGATGCTCTAAGAAGTGCGGATGTCCTTCGAAACTTAGGTCTTTGCCATGCTCAAGCACGAATATACCGTCTTCTTTCAACAGTTCATTCTCGAATATCTTGTCTGGGATAGACGCCAACTCCTTTAGAGCGTATGGAGGGTCGGCGAATATGAAATCGAACTTCTCACCGCATCGCTCTATGTACTTAAACACGTCGCCTCTCAGCGGAAAACATTTGTCGGTTTTCACTTCGTTCATCACCTTAGAGATGAAAGCGTAGTGTTGCGGATCTTTTTCTACCGAAATAACCCTGTCGCAACCTCTCGACACCAGTTCTATGCTGATGCTTCCTGTTCCCGCAAAGAGATCGAGCGCGGTTACGCCTTCTTCGAAATCGATGTAGTTAGAAAGCACGTTGAACAAGTTTTCTTTCGCAAAATCGGTTGTAGGTCTTGCCTTGAATGTATGAGGAACATCAAACCGTCTCCTCTTATAAATACCACTAATTACTCGCATATTAATAGAGATTGTATGTCAAACGGAATGTCTTCTATCCGGTTGGTTTCTGATTGGTTGAATTCTGCTTGTGGGGTAATCACGAATACTTTTCGGATATATCGGCGCAGAGTCTGTGTCATGGTGTTGCATTCTACGCCTTCCCCTATAAGGTGCATCTCGTCTCGCTCCTGGTCGTACTTCAGCTGTTCCCAAATGTTCATAAGGTAGTAAATGCGGTCTTGCACATTGACTGTAGGGTAGGTATTCAGTAGTAGGGCTTTTCCGTTCTCGAAGCAGAAAACGTCTATATTCTGCGGGTGTATGTTAGCGTAAAGCTTACGGTTGTTCCCCTGTCGGCTTCTGTTGGTCAGGTACTCTATTTGCGGACTGACAGAAGAGAAGAAACGCGCTTCCGGGAACTTTTCGTTCAGATATAGATGCGTCAGCTTATCCATCGAGAATAATACCACCATATTACTTTTCCCAAGTATATTACACAATACTATTTCATTGTTTACCTTAGGGAAGTTCTGGTAGAATATATCTTCCATTTGCTCGTCTTCGAACAGCTCTAGCGGAACGGAAGTATATCGTGTGCTGTGTATCAGGATATTTGTTTGCCGATACGGATGTTTTACCTCTTCGGCTTCAGACAAGAATTGCTTGACATTGGCGGCCATCGAATGCTGTGTGTTTACAGGATGAGTGCGAATGAGGAAGTCGCTGCCGCCTAATGGGTTGTAGATAGAAAAAGAAAATCCATCCGTACTAAGACGGATGGATAAAGTATATTGTTCTGATTTTGTAAAATCAATACTTTTGTCGGTCATGCCATTATTCCCAGTTTCCGGCGTTGTTGTTCGGCTGTTCGATATCACCAACTTTCAAGCCAAGATATTTACCAAGTTTTTCCTGCATGTCTTTCAAGTTAACCAACTGCTGCTTGTCGAGGTCGCCCAAGTATACATCGTAAGCTACCTGTGCCTGGAACAAGTTCAGAGGAGCACCCGATTTAGTAGTATCTTTACGTACTGCCATTTCGAATTTAGCGCCGTTACCGTAAGGTACGAAAGCCAATGAGTCAGGGTTGAAGCCTTTAGCGAAGATAGTATCCATTACGGCTACCCACATAGTATCACGACGGAAGTTAGTCAAACCTTCTTTTTCAACTTCATTCCAGTTGCCAGTCTTCTTAGCTTTTTCGATGATAGCCATAGCTTTCTTTTCAGTCATGCCATTGTTAAGCTGTTCGTCGGTCAAAGAACCAATTTTCATGATGAAAGGCAATTTCGCAGTCTTAACGAAGTGGATAAGAGTGTCGAAGCTTGCAGTGTAAGCGCCTTCGTGTGTCAAGCGGTATTCCTGCTGT
>FR881251.1:54313-66391 GCA_000434735.1 Bacteroides sp. CAG:530 | reverse complement strand
ATTCCTGCTGTGCACTACGAATGTCGATTAATCGTGCGATAATAGCTTTATCGCGGATAGCTTTTTCTTTGTCAAAATTGATCGGACCCATGATGCTGCCATAGCATATGTACACTAAAGCGATGGCGCATAAAGCCAGAATAGCATTAATAACTGTTTTCATGATAATATTTATTTTTTTTGGTTTATATTCGTAGCGCAAAAATAATAAATAACTAGAACTTCAAGGGAGTTCTGTCAAATATTTACATGCCAACTTATGTTAAACGATGATTTATCGCAGCAAATTAAACGAAATTTTCTCTATAAACCAACAGAAGAGCAAGAAATTGCTATCACTTCTTTTCCTGATTTCTTTTTTTCTGCCGAACATGACTCGGTTTACCTTTTGAAGGGATATGCCGGAACCGGGAAAACATCGTTGGTAAGCGCTATAGTCAAGACTCTGGATAGTTTGAAACAGAAGTGTGTGTTGCTGGCTCCTACTGGTAGGGCGGCAAAGGTATTCTCGCATCATGCGGGGCATTCGGCTTATACCATTCATCGCAGGATATACAGGCAGAAGTCGTTCTCTAACGAGTTGGATAATTTTACGATGAATTCTAATCTTCATCAGCATACTTTGTTCATAGTTGATGAGGCTTCTATGATTGCTAATGATGGGCTTTCGGGCGGTATGTTCGGCAGCGGGCGTTTGCTCGACGATTTGATACAGTATGTGTATGGCGGTCAGGGATGCCGATTGATGTTGATTGGCGATACGGCGCAGCTTCCTCCGGTAGGCGAAGAAGAGAGTCCCGCACTGTCGGCCGATGCGTTGCGCGGCTATGGCTTGGAGGTTACTGAGCGCATTCTTACGCAGGTGGTGCGTCAGGCTAACGACTCCGGCATTCTGTATAACGCTACTCGCCTTCGTCATTATATAGCCGATGATGATTGTTTCTCGTTGCCTACCATCAAGGTGTCGGGCTTTACCGATGTACGTGTGCTGCCGGGAGGTGAGTTGATAGATGCCATTAACGAGAGTTACGATCATGTGGGCATGGACGAGACGATGATAGTGTGCCGCTCTAACAAGCGTGCAGGGCTATATAATAAAGGTATTCGTGGAACCATATTGTATCGTGAGGACGAGTTGAATACTGGCGATTGGCTGATGGTGGCTAAGAACAATTACTTTTGGGGAACTGATTGCAAACAACTTGATTTCATAGCCAACGGTGACATGGCGGTGGTGAAGCGTGTAAGGCGTGTGCACGAGATGTATGGCTTCCGTTTTGCGGATGTAGCCTTGTCGTTCCCCGATTACGATGATTTGGAACTCGATGTAAGAATCTTGCTCGATACGCTGCATTCTGATGCTCCGGCGCTGACTAAGGAGCAAAGCGATAGTCTGTTTAATGCGGTGTGCGAGGATTACGCCGATATTACAATAAAGCGAGATAGGATGAAGAAGGTAAAAGATGACCCGTGGTATAACGCCTTGCAGGTTAAGTATGCGTATGCGGTGACTTGTCATAAGGCTCAGGGTGGTCAGTGGAAGCGTGTTTTCATCGACCAAGGCTATATGACCGACGAAATGCTGTCGCCCGATTATTTCCGCTGGCTATACACTGCCTTTACCCGTGCCACAGAGAAGCTTTACTTGGTGAATTGGCCCAAGGAGCAGACAGAAGAGTGATATAAACATCAATCCCCGACAAATGTTGGTCATCTGCCGGGGATTAGTGTCTTTATTGCTTATTAATGAATTATCGTTCTTACATGAATGCTATTGTAAGACCTGCCATTACGATACTTACCATCGACATTAGCTTAATCAAGATGTTTAGCGACGGACCGGAAGTATCTTTAAACGGATCGCCTACAGTATCGCCTACAATCGTTGCCTTATGGTTTTCGCTGCCTTTGCCTTCAAAATGACCTTCTTCAATCATCTTCTTGGCATTATCCCATGCACCGCCCGAATTTGACATGAACACGGCGAGGGTAAAGCCTGCAGCAAGTCCGCCGGTAAGAAGACCTAATACTCCGGCTACGCCAAGCACTAAGCCTACTACGATGGGGATAACTATGGCAAGCAGCGACGGGATAATCATCTCGCGCTGAGCGCTGCGTGTGCTTATCTCTACGCAACGACCGTAGTCGGGGGTAGCCTTTCCTTCAAGTATTCCTTTTATTTCGCGGAACTGGCGGCGTACTTCCTGAACCATAGATTCGGCGGCGCGACCTACGGCACCCATCGTAAGTCCGCAGAACAAGAATGCTGCCATAGCTCCGAGGAACGCTCCTACAAGAACCTTCGGGTTAATAAGGTTCACCTGGAAGAAGTTGATGAAGTCTATGGTTGTGGCGTTTGTAGGGTCGAAGGCGTTTCCGGCAGCATCGAAATACTGCTTGCCGTTTTCTATGGCGCGAATCATGGCGATTTTTATCTCTTCGATGTACGATGCCAAAAGGGCGAGAGCGGTAAGGGCGGCAGAGCCGATGGCAAATCCTTTTCCTGTAGCTGCGGTAGTGTTGCCAAGGGCATCGAGTGCATCGGTGCGTTCGCGAACTTCCTTGCCAAGTCCACTCATCTCGGCGTTACCTCCAGCGTTATCGGCTATCGGACCGTAGGCATCTGTAGCCAATGTAATGCCGAGGGTTGACAGCATACCAACAGCGGCAATTCCGATTCCGTAAAGGCCGATGCTGATAGACTTAGCCGACAACGACATGTCGAAACCGTTGGCGCAGAGATAACTTAGCATGATGGCTACAGAGATAGTAACCACAGGAATCATGGTAGAAATCATTCCCGTTCCTATACCTTTAATAATAACCGTAGCAGGTCCGGTTTGTGAGGCTTCGGCTATCTTTTGCGTAGGCTTATAGCTTTGCGATGTGTAGTATTCTGTAGCCTGACCGATAATAACGCCTGCCGCAAGACCGCTTATTACGGAGAACGAGAGCCCCAGCCAGTTTTCTATGCCCAGCAGATACAGTATTATAAATGTTGCAACGGCTATAAGAACTGCACTAACATTGGTACCAAGTCCCAGTGAATGAAGCAAATCTTTCATAGACGCTCCTTCTTTGGTGCGTACCAAGAAGATACCGATGAGCGAGAGGAATATTCCTATCGCGGCAATAATCATAGGTGCTATCACGGCGCGTAGCTGCATATCGGCATTCATGGCAAAGGCTGTAGCGCCTAGAGCGGCTGTAGATAGGATAGAGCCGCAATAACTTTCGTATAGGTCGGCACCCATACCTGCCACATCGCCTACGTTATCGCCTACATTATCGGCAATGGTAGCTGGGTTGCGAGGGTCATCTTCCGGAATATTCGCTTCTACCTTACCTACAAGGTCGGCTCCCACATCGGCAGCTTTGGTGTAAATACCTCCGCCTACACGGGCGAATAGTGCTTGTGTAGAAGCACCCATACCGAAGGTTAGCATGGTAGTAGTTATGGTGATGAGGGCTGTTGCTTCGCCTTCATATACAGCGTTAAGAACAATAAACCAGATGGCAATATCGAGTAGCCCGAGTCCTACTACAACAAGTCCCATTACTGCGCCGCTGCGGAATGCAATCTTCAAGCCTTTGTCAAGCCCAGTGCGTGCTCCGTTGGCTGTGCGTGCAGAAGCGTAAGTAGCGGTTTTCATGCCGAAGAATCCTGCAAGGCCTGAGAAAAGTCCGCCTGTAAGGAATGCGAACGGCACCCACGGGTTCTGCACTTTCAGTACGTAAGCCATGAATGCGAATACAATGGCGAGTATCACGAACACTATGGCCACAACCTTGTATTGTTGTTTCAGATATGCCATAGCACCTTTGCGTACGTGTGCCGCAATTTCTTTCATTCTCTCTGTGCCTTCTTCTTCTTTCATCATAGTGCGGAAGAAGAACCATGCCATTCCTAATGCTACAACGCTGGCAATTGGAATTAGCCAAAATACTAATGGGATGTTGTTCATAGTGATATATTTATGTGATAATATATTCCGTTGCTCATCATAGTATAACGCTGTTGTAAATATATGAAATATATTGGCAAGAAAGAGTAATGGATGAAATATTTTATCGCTGTAGGTGAAATATTGCGTTAGTTGTGCGAATGGATTTATAATGCAGAAACGAAAAGTTGATGATGTGCAAAGTAAAAGTTGTATTTGTTGTGCGAAGAAGTCTGTTTCTATCCTAAGTTTTTATAAACTTAAGCTGAGTATATATATTCTTAGGCTTAGTTTTTATAAACTTAGGTTAAGTATAGAGAATTGAATGTGGTTTATCGAGTTTTTTTATGCAAGCTTGCCAATTACTGCGTGCATTGACAGATAATTCTTTTTTTCGGATTATGTGTAAGGTGCGAACTATTTAAAGATTGGTTCGTTGATGTTGCAAAATAAAGTTGAATATGGTGGTTTTATGGCAAGGGAAACAAAAAAAAGCTAAACAGTTATTTGATTAACTATTTAGCTTTTTCATGTGCGCCTGATAGGACTCGAACCTACACGTCTCGCGACACCAGATCCTAAGTCTGGCGCGGCTACCAATTACGCCACAGGCGCGAAGCAATGAACATCGATAGTGATGTTTTTGTTTTGCGAGTGCAAATATAGAACAACTTTTTAAATCTGCAAAATAAATTTTAATCTTTCAGCAATTTGCAGGCAATTTCTATCATTGTATCCTTGCCTTTTTGCATATCTTCGCTTGTCATGTCGACTTTTACGTCGGGGTTTATTCCGAATTCTATCTGATTCATTTGAGGGTCGAGCATGGGGCTGGCAGAGAAGCGTATCGACCATCCGCAGGGTATTTCTGACGTAAACGGAAGTCCGGATCCACCTCCTGTCTTATCGCCTACGATGGTAATTAGCGGAAACTGCTTCATGCTGTTCACAAAGTCGTTTGTTGCGCTGAAAGAGCGACGGTTTGTTAATACTACGGCACGTTTCTGCCAACGTATTCCGTTTGATGGCTCTATGTAGACAGGGTAGGGATTAGAGAAATCGCTGTGTCCTTTTCCTGTTTTATGAGTCATGTATCCTACCAGCGTCTTCTGGTTTGTGAAGCGTGCAGCAAGCTTTTGCGCTGTTGTAAGGTTGCCGCCTCCGTTGTTTCTAACGTCTATAATCAGTCCGTCGCAAATAGCCAGACGATTTAATGTTTGGTCGAGGTTGCCATCGCCTATGCCGTTGCTGAAACTAGAGCAATAGATATATCCGATATTGTTTTCCAATATCTGATATGTCAGTCCCGACGATTGGTTATAGTCTTTCTTAAGATAGATGCTCTGTATGCTGTCGCTAAAATTGCGCGGATAGCTATCGAACCACTGGCGATACTGCGATGAGGCGAGCGAGCTGGTAAGGTTTACATGACCGTCGCGCAACTCTGCCACCATTTCAGAGAGTACCTCGAACAGTGCTTCCCATCCCATAGACGGTGTGATGCGCTTGGCGTATGTTTCGTGCACTTGGTTCCAGTCGAGCCCGTACTCTTGTTTCTTATAGTCGAGGAAACAATATTGCTCATCGATTATTTTCCAGAGCGATTCGAAGTTGGCTTCTGGCGTATTGCCAGATACATCTTCGCGGATGCACGAGGTTGCGCTTAGCAAGCCAATCAGCAGAAATAATATATTGAGATGTTTCATGGGATATTAAAATGGAGTTGTTTTTTCAGACATGCTAATTCGGTTCTTGCCGCGCAGCAGATATATGTTGCGCACAAATCCTATCATGAAATCATGAGAGTACGAGTGGCTTTTCAGTCCGTTTATCTTCGACTGCTGTATGTCGCACACATATCCTGCTCGCATGATAACCTTGCGGATGGGGAAGTCTACGGTTAGCATTTGGTAAAGCGAAGGATTGTTATGCAGCGATGTAAACTTCACGTTTCCTTTATGATTTCCTACAGAAAACATTTCGTAGTACGACTCTCCGTATTGTGGCGAGAACATGGCTCCAGCTAAAGGCAGGTTAGCTTGATAGCGTATAGTGAGCGGATACTGCTTGATGCGTACCTTATATATAGCCGCTCCCGAAAAGCCCACGCCTCCGTATGCCTTAGCTTGTGCCGGGTTGTTAGAGTTACGAGAGTTATATACCGCTCCGGTGTTGAGGCCGATGTAAGGTCCCGCCAGTAACTTCAATCCCGGAGCTACTTCTCTGAATTGGTAATGCAAGGCGCAGTTCCAGTTAATCATTCCTGCATAGGTGTTGGCAGTACCCGATATGTTTTCTGTGTACGCCCCCTGCACCTGAATAATGTTTTGCACAGATACATTGCCTTGAAGCAATCGGGTCATTCTCATACTTTCATGCATGAACCGAACCTCCGGACCGCTGTACTCTAAAGGCGAAAGATAAGTTTCGAACACATTATTATGTCCGGCTCCTATCATCGTAGAGCGCATTACATAGCGGTTAACCCGTATGCTGTCTTCTTGCGCCTTTGCTTTTGTACAGAAAGTCATCGCTGCGGTCCATACAGCCATCAGCAGAGTCAGTTTATATCTCATATTTCTCGTTTAGGATAAATTCATTTGTCCGTTGTCGTCGTCGTCGTTCGTAGCTTCATCGTCACCTGCTTCAGGTTCCGTTGCATCTTCCGGTTCGGGCATACGGGTTGGTTCCAGCTCTTCTATATTTCCTACGGTGTATGTAGTGAGTCGTTTACCTTTTGCCTTGTAGCTCTTTACTCCCACAAAGTCGCTTGCTTCTACTATAAGCGGTTCGCGGAAATCATCGTGACCTCCGAATACCACCTGTATGCGCGGGAATACTTGTTCCGACAGCAAAATAAGTTTGCTGTGCTTGTTCTCGCCCAAGTAGTTCTGCTTCTTTGCGGTCGCTTCAAAGGTGAAGCGTTTCAGATAAGGATAGTTCTGCTGGTCGGCATCGTAAAGCACGGCAGTCCATACCTTTTCCGGATCGTATTTCTCTATTCTTTGAATGTCGGCATCGTAGTGATTGTTCAAATCGAAGTCTGTGGTATAGAAATCACCGTTATTCTGAATAATCAAGATGCTTTCATCGCTTTGGAATTCTCCCAAGTACTGTCCGCGTCCATCGTAGTTAAGTCGAAGTACATCATGATCGAACCATACCTTTCGTCCACCAAGTGTAGAGCCTCCACGTTGCTTCAAGCCGATTTTATGGACTTCGAATTTCGTCAGCAGATTACCCATGGACTGTC
Organism: Bacteroides sp. CAG:530; assembly: GCA_000434735.1. GTDB lineage: Bacteria > Bacteroidota > Bacteroidia > Bacteroidales > Bacteroidaceae > Phocaeicola. Next base: position 59,194 of record FR881251.1, on the reverse strand, counting down.
TTCCTTTGATGGCGATGGTACTGAAGTCTTTCTCGAATATAAGCTTCTTGATTCTCGGGTTAGGGCGTAAGGTTACCTTTATCACTTCCGCTTCGCCGTTGGGGTTGGCTGTGAAATAAGCAATCTTAGAGCCGGGCGTACCTTGCGTTACATCGTACTCACGGTCGCGAATCATTGAAGTCACGTTGAAACGCTTTATGTAGTAGTTGCCTTCTTTTCCGTCACGATAGATGGCATTATATATAGTACGTTTATCGTTCTTCTTGAATATGTTGACGTACAGTATGTTCTTTCCGATAAACAGCTTATCGGCTATGCGTACTATCTTATATTTTCCGTCTTTATAGAATATTATTACATCGTCTATATCAGAGCAGTTACAGATAAACTCGTCCTTCTTCAGTCCGGTACCTATGAATCCTTCTTCGCGGTTTATGTACAGCTTTTCGTTGGCTTCCACTACTTTGGTAGCTACGATGGTATCGAAGCTGCGAATCTCTGTGCGGCGCGGGAACTTGGCTCCATATTTCTCCTTGATTCGTTGATACCAGTCGATGGTATATTGCGTGATATGCGAAAGATGATTGTCTATCTCAGCTATCTCCGCTTTCAGTCGTGCAATGAACTCGTCAGCCTTGTCTTTGTTGAACTTCAGGATGCGAGCCATCTTTATTTCCATCAACTTAAGGATATCGTCCTTAGTAACCTCGCGCACAAACTGCGGGTAAAACGGAGTTAGTCGTTCGTCGATATGCTCGCAAGCGGCATCCATGTTGGGTGCTTGTTCAAACTTGGTGTCTTTATATATTCTTTCTTCTATGAATATCTTTTCTAGCGAAGCGAAATGCAGTGTCTCAAGTGCTTCTTGGCGCTGGATGTTCAACTCCTTGCGCAGAAGCTCTAGTGTATTGTCTACCGATTTCTTCAGCACTGTGCTTACAGAAAGGAAGTGCGGCTTGTTGTCGTCTATAACGCAGCAGTTTGGCGATATGTTGACCTCGCAGTCGGTAAATGCGTAAAGTGCATCTATTGTTTTATCCGAAGAAGTACCCGGAGCGAGGTGAACAAGTATCTCTACGTTGCCCGATGTCAGGTCTTCTACCTTTCTAATCTTAATCTTTCCTTTTTCGCTTGCCTTTACTATTGAGTCGCACACGTTGGCAACGGTCTTTCCGTATGGTATTTCGTGAATTGCCAGAGTTTTATTGTCTACCTTCGAAATCTTGGCACGCACGCGTACCACTCCTCCGCGTTCACCGTCGTTATAGCGCGACACGTCTATCGAACCTCCAGTAAGGAAGTCCGGATACAGTTGAAAGCTTTCGCCATGCAGATAAGCTATCGATGCATCGCAAAGCTCGTTAAAGTTGTGCGGAAGTATTTTAGAAGACAGACCTACAGCGATACCTTCCACTCCTTGCGCCAGCAATAGCGGGAACTTGACAGGCAGAGTAACCGGCTCCTTATTTCTGCCGTCGTATGATGCCTGCCATTCTGTAGTCTTAGGATTGAATACCACATCGAGCGCGAACTTAGACAAACGTGCTTCAATGTAACGAGGAGCGGCTGCGTCATCGCCGGTAAGTATGTTTCCCCAGTTACCCTGGCAGTCAATGAGTAAATCCTTTTGTCCAAGTTGCACCAAAGCATCACCTATAGAGGCATCGCCATGCGGATGGAACTGCATGGTGTGACCTACGATATTGGCTACTTTGTTATATCGTCCGTCGTCGAGGCGTTTCATTGAGTGCAGAATGCGTCGTTGCACGGGCTTCAGTCCGTCGTTGATATTAGGCACGGCACGCTCTAATATTACGTACGAAGCATAGTCCAAGAACCAATTTTGGTACATTCCGCTCAATTGGTGCTTTACGCTTTCGTCTTTTTTATCTACAGGTTTATAATCCGAATGCTCTTCTTTTCCGTTTATTGAGTTTTCAAGAGTTTCTTCTTTGTCAAAGGTATCGTCGCTCATATGTAAGTTTCAATCTAATTGTGGAAAGATAGGTCGTATTAAATATCGATATTACACTATCTTGCAGCAAAATTACAAAAAAAATGGATTGAATTGAAGTGCAATGGCACAAAAGAATAGGGTCGGTTTTTCATGCAATTGGCTTTTTCATTAAGTTTGCATCAGAAAAAGAAAATTAAAAGGAGGATTATATATGAAAATTGGAGATAAAGTTCGTTTCCTCAGCGAAGTTGGGGGCGGAATAGTAAGAGGCTTTCAAGGCAAGGATACTGCATTGGTAGAAGGTGAAGACGGTTTCGAAATTCCTATGCTGATAAAGGAGTGTGTGGTAGTTCAGACAGATGATTATAATATCCCCATCAAGGCTATGAAAAAGCCGAAAGTGGAGGAGCCGGAGATTGAAGCGGAGGAAGAGGAAGAAGACGATCGCCCCATTACTTATCGTGCGCCCGAGATTCGTGGTAACGATGTGCTGAACGTGTTCTTGGCATATGTGCCTCAGGATATAAAGGCTATCTCATCTACAGCTTTCGATGCTTATCTGGTTAACGACAGTAATTATTTTGTAGATTATCTGTACTTGTCTGCCGAAGGTAAGAGCTGGACATTGCGTAGCCGTGGTACTGTGAAGCCGAATATGAAACTTCATCTTGAGGAGTTCGAAAAAGCCGATTTGAACAACATGGAGCATGTGTGCGTGCAGTTGCTAGCTTATAAAGACGACCGTACGTTCTTGTTGAAAGATGCCGTGAATATGGAGCTTCGCATAGATACGGTTAAGTTCTATAAATTGCATACGTTCGAAGAGAATGATTTCTTCCCTCAGCCTGCGCTTATCTACGATATTGTACGCGATGACGAGCAGAAGAAGCAGGTGTTTCTTTCTGCCGACGATTTGAAGAACGCTATTCTTACTAAGAACGGAAACGATGGTGGCGTTCCGTCTAAGGTTAAGAACCGCCAGCAGCATAAGGTAGTGAAAAACAATATTGTAGAGGTAGACTTGCACATCGATGCTTTGCTCGATGATACTACAGGCATGGGAAACGCCGAGATGCTGAATTATCAGATGGATGTGTTCAGAAAGACTCTCGATGAATATCGCTCTAACACCGGACAGAAGATAGTATTTATTCACGGTAAAGGCGATGGGGTGTTGCGTCGTGCCATTCTTGATGAGTTGAAGCGCAAGTATAGAAATTATTCCAGCCAGGATGCTTCTTTCCGCGAATATGGTTACGGAGCTACTATGGTGACTATCAAATGATAGGCTATTTACTTATTTTTATTTAAAAGGATGCAGTAAATAAGAAATAATTCCGTTACTTTAGAAAACTAAGTTGGATTTTAAAGTAACGGAATTATGAATGTAACAAAGTTATTTGCTTGGCTTTCTGCCACATTTTGTTTGCTTCCGTTTTGCTGCAAAGGTCAAACGTACGAGCAACTATGGAGAGATGTTGATGGATATGTAAGAATGGATTTGCCCGCTTCGGTTGTTTCTGCCGCCGATAAGATATATGATAAGGGGCAGACCGAAAGAAACATTCCGCAGATGATGAAGGCGTTCATTGTGCGTGCGGAGTATCGCGGAAATATTGCGCCCGATAGTCTTGTGATTGAAAAGGATAGGCTAAAGCGGTGGGCAGAGACCGAAACTGACCCGTTGGGTCGTGCCGTACTGAATTGTATAGTGGGCGATATGATCTTAAATAGTCCGCGGCACGATGTTGATGAGGCTGTGCGCTATTTTGAGCGTTCGTTGGCTAATAAGAGAATGCTGGTAAAGGCGTCTGCCAAAGATTATTATCCGATGACTAACAGCGGATGGATTAGTAAGAAGTATTTTGGCGATAGCATGTTCGATTTGCTTGCTCGTCAGGCTATCCGTTCGTTGTCGAGTGCTTCGCGGTTTGATTCTATGCCCGAGCAAGAAGCGGCATTCTCTTTTTATGATGATTTGATTGCTCATTATGAGTCGGTTGATAATCGTGCTGCCGCCTTTTTATGTAAAGAGTCTAAGTTGGTGTTCCGTTATGAGAATATGGGGATATTTAAGAAATACCAATCGACTGTCGATGAAAAAGTATCTGAATTACTTTCTTTAGCATCTCAATATAAAGAACTTCCAGTGTGTGCCGACGCTTATCTTAAAGCGGCATCGTATTGTCTTAACGCAGGCAAAAAAGTGAAAGCCGTAGAGGTAGCTCAACAGGGACTGAAAGAATATCCAAAAGGCGAGTGGACCGCCGATTTACGTAAGGTAATGGATAATGTGAAACATGCGGAGATTACCGTTTCTATTCCTTTCATTTATCCTGAACGCGAAACTGAGGTGAAAGTCTCTTTCGCTAACGTTACCGATGTTACTCTGGAGTTATATCGTCTTAATCTATCGCCGGCATCAAAGGCGTTGTTAGAGAATAATTGGAGTTCTTTGCTGAAAAAGTACGGGTCGAAGGTGGCTTCTCGCAAATATAGTTTAGCTCCGTCGGCAGATTATAGCAGGCAGGATACTACCTTGCGTTACACTTTGCCTCAGGCTGGTATTTATGTATTGAAGCAGATAGCGCATGGCGTAAGAAAAACTACGTTTGTCGATGGGTATGTGCTGTATGTTTCTCCTTATCAGTGTGTAACTGTTCCTGTAGCAGACGTTAAGCGTGAAGTGATTATAATTGACCGCTTAACGGGTCGTCCTGTACCGGGAGCGGAATTGGTGGAATATGATTCTGAGAACCTTAATCAGAAGAATGTTTATAAGGCTGATGATAATGGCAGTGTATTGCTGGCGCTGTCTCGTAAAAATAGACGTTCAAAGTTTAACGCACGTACTCCAGGCAATGATTTCATGGCTCTTTCGGCATTGGGCAACAGCTTCTATTTGTCTGGAGCTAATCAGCAGG
>FR881251.1:35396-54286 GCA_000434735.1 Bacteroides sp. CAG:530 | reverse complement strand
CAGGAAGGGTGGGACAATAAGGCTAGGCTTTTTACAGACCGCTCTATCTATCGTCCGGGACAAATGGTTCATGTGTCGGGATTGCTTTTCGCTCAGCGAGGCGATTCTGTGCAGGTGCGTACAGATAAACCTGTAGAACTTAAACTCTATAAGGGCACGCAGACGGTGGCGAGCCTCAAGGTTACATCCGATAGCTTTGGTGTATTCTCTGGCGATTTCGTATTGCCGCAGTCGTTGCTGCCGGGGCGTTATGTCATCTCAGGCGAGAAAACTTCTGCATTTATTGATGTGGAAGAATATAAGCGGCCAACTTTCGACGTTAAGTTTACGCCGTATACTGCAACTTATACTCTTGGCGATTCTGTCAGTCTGCAAGGCGAAGCCAAGGCTTTCTCCGGTGCTCCGGTGCGTAACGCTAAAGTGAAGTACAGTTTTGTTCGCTCTTGCCGTTGGTGGTATAGATGGAATAAGCAGAACGAGGTTACGTTGGCAGAGGGCGAGTTGCTGACCGACTCTGAAGGGCGGTTTATGGTGGGTGTTACGCTGAAAGCTCCCGATGATATTGATTGGGGCGATAGCTATTCGCCTTGTTTCTACGATTATCAGCTTACGGCTGATGTTACGGGTGGTGCCGGCGAAACTCAGGGGTGTACATTGTCGCTTCCGGTAAGCCGTCAGTCATTGTATTTGTCTATCCGTAATCTCAATGATATCGTGATGCGCGAAAAACAGCCGTCTGTTCAGTTCTGTGCTCATAATGTGAATCGTGAGCCGGTAAAGACCGCCATAGAGTATCGTGTTTATCGGTTCGAGGCTGGTAAAGATGGCGATAAGGGTGAGCTGAAATGTAAGGGTACTACAGAGAGTCAACGCTCTTTTGTTCCTGCCGATGTGTGGGCTTTGCCTTCGGGTAAGTATGTTATTGAGTTATCTGCCAATGATGATAAGGGCCGTAGTTGTGTGGCGAAGAAGACTTTCACGCTATTCTCTAAAGACGACCGTAGGGTGCCCGATGAGTCGGTGGCGTGGTTCTATCAAAACGGCAACAAGTTCGATGAGAAAAATCCTCCCGCTTTTTATGTTGGCACTAATGAGCGCGATGTATATCTGCTTGTTGATATTTACGGCAATAAGCAACGCATTGAGTCACAGCGTATAAAGTTGGATAATGAGTTACGTGCTTTCTCATATCCATATAAGGCGGAGTATGGCGATGGCGTGCTGATTAATGTCGCTTTCGTGCGTAATGGGGTACTTCATAATCGCAGTTTCAGCATTGTTCGTCCCGAGCCTGATAAGAAACTGAACCTTACATGGGAGACTTTCCGCGACAAGCTTCGTCCGGGCGATAAGGAGGAATGGCGAATGCATATCACCGACCGTACAGGAAGTCCGGTGCAGGCTAATCTTATGGCGGTGCTTTACGATGCTTCGTTAGATAAGTTACATGCGCATAATTGGACTTTCGGTCTGGCTTTCACGCGTTCGTTGCCTTCTGTAAGAAGCTCTTTGATGTGGGGCGAACAGTCTCTCTATTTGTCGGCTGCGGATTCTTACGTAAACGTGAAGAATGGCTTGAATCTGATTAATTACTCATCGTATTATTCATCATGGAATCCGGGAAAGGTTGATTATACATCGTTATTCTTATTCGGAGGAGTGGCTCGCGGATTTTACGAGCTGGAGAATATGAAGGAAAGTACCGTGATGGCTTACGGGGTAAATAAACGTGGCAGAGCAATAATGATGAAATTCGTATCTCCTATGTATGATAAGGAGTCGCAAGATGCTGGAGCTAATGAAGAGGTAGCTGTAGAAACTTCTATGGCAGCGGAAGAAGAACAGCAAGAGCCTGTTACGATGCGTGAGAATTTTGCAGAGACGGCTTTCTTCTATCCTCAGCTTCGTACCGATTCCTTGGGTAATGTTACGGTGGCGTTCACCGTGCCCGAGTCGCTGACGGAATGGAAATTCATGGGCTTTGCTCACACACCTTATTTATATAATGGCATGCTTACGGATAAAGCCGTAGTGCAGAAGCAATTTATGGTGCAGCCTAATATGCCACGCTTCGTCCGCAGAGGAGATAAGGCTACTATTGCCGCATCGTTGGTTAATATGGCTGCGCAGGCGGTAAGTGGTGTAGCGCGTATCGAACTGAGCGACCCTGTTTCGGAATCTGTAGTTTATCGTGCGTCGCGGAAGTTCTCGGTTGCCGAAGGCGAATCGGGTGTGGTAAGTTTCGGTTTCGAAGTTCCTCAGAAGTACGATGTTTTGGTTTGTACTGTAACGGCTTCGGCTGGCGAGTTCAGTGATGGTGAGCGTCATTACCTTCCGGTGCTGACTGATAAGCAGTGGGTAACGGAGACCGTAGCGGTGCAGGTGGATGGCGATGAGGGAAAGACAATATCTACTTCTAATCTGTTTAACGGTAGCAGCAAGACGGTTACAGATTGTCGCCTCACTGTAGAGATGACTGCCAACCCCGATTGGTATGCGGTTCAGGCATTACCGGTAGCTGGAAATCCGCAGAACGAAGACGCTTTGTCGTGGGCTACCGCTTATTATGCTAATGCCTTGGCTGGCGTTATCGTTGAGGCTAATCCGCGTATCAAGAAGGTGTTCGAGGCTTGGCTGGCTAACGGCGGCGATAAGCAGACGCTGCTTAGTAACTTGGAGCGTAATGCCGATTTGAAAAATATCTTGCTGAAAGAAACTCCGTGGATTACAGAGGCGGTTGACGAAACCGAGCAGAAGCGTCGCATAGCTTTGCTTTTCGATTTGAATATTATGCGCAGCCGTCAGCAGGCAGCGGTGCAGAAGTTGGCAAGCTTGCAGAATGCCAATGGTGTGTGGAGTTGGTATAAAGGTATGCCGGGCAGCCGTTATGTCACTACGCAGATAGTAGAAGAGTTTGCGCGACTCAAGGTGATGGGTGTAACTCTGGACGGTACTATGGCGGCATCTTACGCTAAGGCGGTGAAATACTTAGCCTCTTGTGCCAAGAAGGATTATGAAGAGATGAAACGTATGGAAAAGAAGACCGGACATGCCGTGAATATACTGAACGAGCAGACCATACATTATTTATATATATGCTCGCTCGATAAGGTAGCCATGAAGGGTGCGGATAAGGCGGTCAACGATTATTTCATCACTAAGCTTGAGAACCTCTCTGCAGGTTATACCATCTACGGAAAAGCGTTGGTGGCTATCGTGATGAAGGGAGCTGGCAGAACCAAGCAAGCAGTAGAGTTGATGCAGTCTATCAAGGAATATTCGGTATATACTTCAGAGATGGGGCGTTATTTCGATACCAAGAAGGCTCTCTACTCTTGGCGCAACTATAAGATACCTACCGAGGTGGCGGCTATAGAGGCTATTTATCGTGTTTCGCCCGACGTTAAGGTGCTGAACGAAATGAAGCAGTGGCTGCTTAAGCAGAAGCAAGTACAGATGTGGGATTCGTCTATATCTACAGCCGATGCCGTATATGCTTTCTTGTGTATGAACGGTAATAAGCTGAACTCTACCGGAAAGATGACGGCTACTGTGGGTAGGGCAGTATTCGATACTCCTGACGATGCTTTAGGATATACCCGTAAGACTTTGACTGGCGCTGAGGCTAAGGTGACTTCTCTGCGTATGGAAAAGAAAGGCGAGGGCTTAGGTTGGGGTGCCGTTTACGCTCAGTATCATGAGGATTTGTCTCGTTTGTCGGAGTATAAGGGTAACGGCGTTACTATAATCCGCGATTATCTGTTGAATGGTAAGTCGGTCCGTTCTGGTCAGACTCTGCACATAGGCGATAAGTTGACCGTGCGTCTTACTGTAAAAGCCGATAGAGATATGGACTTCATTCAGATAAAAGACAGTCGTGCTGCATGTATGGAACCAACCGACCAACTTTCGGGTTATAGCTGGAATGGAAAGATAGGATTCTATCGTGCTTCTTACGATGCCTCTACTTGTTTCTTTATCGACCGTATGCCAAAAGGTACTCATCAGATAGAATATACGGTAAATGTAGACCGTGCAGGAACTTACCAGTCGGGTATAGCTACCGTGCAGTCGGCTTATTCTCCCGAGTTCGGAGGCCATTCTGCAGGCTTTACTGTTGTAGTGGAAAAGTAAATTGCTATAAAAGTTTATAGCTTCTTTTATGTAATGCGTCAGCCCTGCTTTTCTTATTGAAGTTGTCTCACATCGACCGATGTGAGCGCACGTATCGGTCGGTGTGAACGTGCGTAACGGTCGGTGTGAGCGTGCGTATCGTTCGAAGTAAGACAACTTTGTTTAGAAATATTCAGAATTCCGTAAGATAATCCGAAATTAATCCGTATAGCTGTTACTCTTTAACAGTAAGAATCTCTTCGTTTTCCGATTTTACTCTTTTCGTCAGTTTCTTCACTACTTCGCTGTAGCTGTGACGTATAAGACCTTGTATCTTAGTGTCGGACAACTCTCCGTTCAAGTCGATTTGATTCCAGTACTTCTTGTTCATGTGCCAAGCTCCGGCTATTTCGGTATGAGCATCGCGTAGCTCTATCGCATATTCGGGGTCGCATTTCAAAACGAACCATGTAGTATCTTCAAGGTCTATCATGGCGAATATCTTTCCCAATACACGAAACACCAAAGTGGTTTCATCGAATGGGAAATCTTCCGTTGCCAGAGGAAGCGACAGGCAGTAGTCTCTTACACTTTCTACGTTCATTGTATTATTTCAGTTTATTGAGTTTTTTACGAATGTTATTTTTTTTTATTTTTTTTTTTACTATTTTTCTCCCCCGCCGATATTACGGCAGGTGGCAATTGCTCTTGCTGCATCATGTCGAGGCATTGCTTTAACTCTTGGGTAAGCTCTTCATAATGGATACACTGCTTATAGGCCATCTTTACGCAGAGTGCTTTGCTGGCTACGGTTTCGGTGGCCGATAGCATTCGGTTCATACAGAAATCGATGAAATCGGTCCGCAGACCATCTTTATTGAACTCTTGTTTGGAAAGCAAATTCAGAATCAACCGCCTTTTGCCATCGTGCGTTTCTTTTATAGCTAAGTTTATCAACTCATCGTGCTTTTGGCAGAGCCATGTCAGACTTTCTTGATTGGTGAGGCAGCTTAATACCCATAATGCGTTCCACGATGTCTTTTCATCATCGTCGGTAGCCAATAGATATAGCTCGTTCATTATTCTGCTGTCTGTTTGCGTTCTATGGCATAACTCGTTGACGTATAGTTTGCTCACCCTTGTAGATAGTTTCTTTTTAAGCTCGTCCATGTTTTTTTGATATGCGTTGCGTTATGATGCAAAGGTAGTTATAAATCGGCATGAGATGTAAAATTAGTTGTGCCCAAACAAGTGTTTTTTTGTAAAAAACTCATATATTTATGCCCGAATTAATCTTAAAGAGAGAAATGAGAAAACCTATTAGCCTTATTATTTCTGCTTTCGCTGTTCTGACAGCTTGCGATACGGCGGTTCGTACAGCGCCAGATACTGATTATACCCAATTCGTCAACCCGTTTATCGGTACTGATTTTACAGGAAATACATACCCCGGAGCGCAGGTTCCATTCGGCATGGTACAGCTTAGTCCCGACAATGGTTTGCCGGGATGGGATAGAATTTCTGGATACTTTTATCCAGACAGTACGATAGCCGGATTCAGCCATACCCATTTATCGGGAACGGGAGCCGGCGACCTTTACGACATTTCTTTTCTGCCCGTAACATTGCCGTATAAAGAGGCGGAAGCTCCGTTAGGCATTCATTCTAAGTTCTCTCATGCCGACGAAAGTGCAAGTGCCGGATATTATCAGGTGCGACTATCAGATTACAATATAAACGTGGAACTTACGGCTACCGAACGTTGCGGTATTCAGCGATATACTTTCCCTAAATCAGAATCTGCCATTTTGCTGAATCTGGCAAAAGCCATGAATTGGGATGCTACTCTCGATTCTCATATCGAGTTGGTAGACTCGCAAACTATACGTGGCTATCGATTCTCGGATGGTTGGGCAAGAGACCAGAAGTTGTATTTCTGTACTCGTTTCTCTAAGCCTTTCTCTACTATGCAGATAGATACTGCTGTAGTGAAAAGAGACGGAAAGAACATTGGCAATGGTTTGATAGCCAAATTCTACTATAACACAACTCAAGATGAACAAGTGCTGGTATCTACGGCTTTGTCGGCTGTAAGTATGGATGGTGCCGAACAAAATCTGAAAGTGGAAGTGCCCGATGATGATTTCGACAAGTATCTGGCTCAAGTCAAGACTACGTGGAATAAGGAATTGAGCAAGATAGAAATAGAGACTCATGATACCGATGAAAAGACTGTGTTCTATACTGCTCTATATCATAGCATGATAGCTCCTACCATTTATAGCGATGTAGACGGCAGTTATTATGGACCCGACAAGAAAACGCATAAAACTGACGGATGGGTAAACTATGGTACCTTCTCTTTGTGGGATACATTCCGCGCCGCTCATCCGCTGTTCACATATATTCAGCCGGAGCGTACCAACGATATGATAAAATCGTTCATCGCCTTTTATGAGCAAAACGGACGCCTTCCGGTATGGAACTTCCAAGGAAGCGAAACCGATATGATGATAGGCTATCATGCCGTAGCTGTAATTGTTGATGCTTACCTGAAAGGCATAGGCGATTTTGATGCGGAAAAGGCACTCGAAGCGTGCGTTAAGACAGCAAATATCGACGAGTATCGTGGCATCGGCTTGTATAAGAAGAATGGATACGTACCTTACGATGTAGTAGATGGATACAATACTGAAAATTGGTCGCTATCTCGTTCTCTTGAATATGCTTTCGATGATTATTGCATAGCTAAGATGGCGCAGAAGATGGGTAAGACAGATATTGCCGATGAATTTTTCAAGCGTGCCCAGAATTATAAGAATGTGTATAATCCGGCTACTTCGTTCATGCAGCCGAGAGATTCGAAAGGACATTTCATCTCTAATTTCCGTGCCGATGAGTACACGCCTCATATCTGCGAGAGCAATGGATGGCAATATTTCTGGTCTGTGCAGCACGATGTGGATGGTCTGATAGAATTGGTGGGCGGTAAAGATCGTCTTGCAGAGAAATTGGATAGTATGTTTACGTTCAATCCTAAGGAAGATGAGCTTCCTATATTCAGCACCGGAATGATTGGTCAGTATGCTCATGGCAACGAGCCGAGTCATCATGTGGCTTACCTATATAATAAGGTGGAGCAGCCGTGGAAAGGGGAGAAGTATCTGTCGGATATAATGCATGAATTGTATTCTAATACTCCTGCCGGACTGTGTGGAAATGAAGACTGCGGACAGATGTCGGCATGGTATGTATTCAGTGCAATGGGATTTTATCCGGTAAATCCGGTGTCGGGCGTTTATGAATTAGGCTCACCGTTGTATCCTAAGACTCAACTTCATCTGTCAAACGGAAAGACTTTTACCGTTATAGCTCAAGGGACTAATAAAGACAATTGCTACATTCAGTCGGTAAAGATAAACGGAGAACCTTACGACAAGAGTTTCATAACCCATGAGCAGATAATGAACGGCGTAACGCTTGAAATAGTGATGGGAGATAAGCCAGGTGAATTATGGTACAAATAGATATCAGATTATAAAGTATTAAACGAAATAAGAGAATACTATGAATCTAAAATTAATATTGGCCGCATGTTGCGGTGGAGCTTTATGGATGTCGTCGTGTAACGTAGCCGACAAGCAGTCGGATACGGATTATGCATCGATGGTAAATCTCTTTATAGGTACAGGTGGGCATGGACATACTTTCCCCGGAGCTGTAGTACCTCATGGTTTAATACAGCCCAGTCCGGATACTCGTATCGATGGATGGGATGCTTGCTCGGGATATTATTACGCCGATTCTACTATGAACGGTTTCTCGCAAAATCATCTTAGCGGTACGGGATGCGCTGACTTTGGCGACTTCCTGATAATGCCTACTGTAGGCGAGCAGGTGTGCGATCCGCAAGACTTCACCAGCCAGTCGTTGCCTTTTGCTTCTGGCTTCTCTCATAAGAATGAGGTAGCCGAGCCGGGATATTATTCGGTTTTGCTTGATAGATATAATGTGAAAGCAGAGATAACTTCTACCGCCAGAGCCGCTATCTATCGTTTTACTTATCCAAATGCCGAAGATGCGGGACTAATATTAGACTTGGATTATTCTGTTCAGCATCAAACCAATCGTGAAATGCGTGTTGAGGCGGTGAGTGATACAGAGATAAAGGCTTATAAGTTGTCGCTTTACTGGGCATCTGATCAGCAGGCTAGTTTCTATGCTAAATTCTCTGAACCCTTTACCTATACTATTCTTCGCGATACTCTGGTTTACCCAAACAGTACGCCTCAGCCTCGCTGCAAGATGTTGCTGAAGTTCAAGTCGCCAAAAGTAGAAGAAGTATTGGTGAAAGTCGGACTGTCGGTTACCGATGAAGAAGGCGCAAAAAACAATCTCGATACAGAGATACCCGACTGGAATTTTGAGAAAGTAAGAAAAGACGCACGTGCGGCTTGGAACGCTTATCTGTCGAAAATAAATATAAAGACTACCGATGAGGACGCTCGCACTATATTCTATACATCCATGTATCACACGGCTATCAGTCCCAACCTATTGTCGGATACCGACGGACGTTATTGGGGTATGGATAGGAAAAAACATCAGGGCGACCCGTCGAAACCTATCTATACCATATTCTCATTATGGGATACATTCCGTGCGCTTCATCCGCTGTATTCTATCATCGACCCGGATATGAACAGTCGCTCCATCACTTCGTTGATACAAAAACATCGTGAGGGCGGTATGTTCCCTATGTGGGATGTAACGTCTAACTATACAGCTACTATGATTGGATATCATGCCGTATCGTTGATAGCCGACGCTTATACTAAAGGATATGCAGACTTCGACTTGAAAGAAGCGTACGCCGCATGTCTTCGTGCCGCGGAATATGACACTACAGGCTTGAGTTGTCCTAAGTGGATGGTGCCTTATCTTATACCAAAGGCGAAATATTATAAGAATACCCTCGGATACATTCCTTGCGACCTTGAGAACGAATCGGTAGCTAAGGCGCTTGAATATGCGTACGATGATTTCTGTATCTCACTTCTTGCTGAGGCTGTAGGCGATAGTATGAATTATGAGAAGTACACTAAATTCTCTAAGGCATACGAAACTTACTTCGACCCGAGCATTCGTTTCATGCGTGGACTCGACTCTGAAAAGAAATGGCGTACGCCGTTTAATCCTTGCGCTTCGAATCACAGAAAAGACGATTACTGCGAAGGTAACGCATGGCAATGGACTTGGTTTGTACCGCACGATATAGAAGGATTAGTACGATTGATGGGAGGTGAAGACGCTTTCGTAGGCAAACTCGATTCGCTGTTTGTTGTAGATTCAAATATCGACGGAGAAGAAGTATCGGCAGATATCAGCGGATTGATAGGTCAATACGCTCATGGCAATGAGCCGAGCCATCATATCATACATCTGTATAACTACGTAAACCGTCCGTGGAAAACACAGGAGTTGGTAGATAAGGTACTGCGTGAACAATACAGAAACGCTACCGATGGTTTGTCGGGCAACGAAGACTGCGGTCAGATGTCGGCTTGGTATATCCTTAACTCTATGGGATTCTATCAGGTGTGCCCTGGAAAGCCTGTATATTCTATCGGACGACCGTTGTTTGATGAGGTTAATGTATCATTGCCTAAAGGCAAATCGTTTGTTATCAAAACCGTAAATAATTCGGCTGATAATAAATACATAGAGCGTGCCGTGCTTAACGGAAAAGAACTTACTACGCCATTCCTTAACTACGAAGACATTATGGCGGGAGGCACATTAGAAGTAACATTAACCGATAAGCCTAGTAAGTGGGGTGTGAAATAAAAACAATAAATCAGAGTATGAAAAGACTATTATTATCGATTATATTAGCCGGATGTTTTTGTTTTTTGTCGGCAAGGAATGTGAATTATGCAGATTATGTAAACCCGTTGATGGGAACACAGTCTACTTTCGAACTATCTACTGGTAACACTTATCCGGCGATAGCTCGTCCGTGGGGTATGAACTTCTGGACTCCGCAGACCGGAAAGATGGGCGACGGATGGCAGTATACATATACAGCCAATAAGATAAGAGGCTTTAAGCAGACCCATCAACCAAGTCCGTGGATAAATGATTACGGTCAGTTCTCTATTATGCCCGTAGTAGGAAAGCCAGAGTTTGATGAAAACAAGCGTGCCAGTTGGTTTGCGCATAAGGGCGAGACTGCAAAACCTTATTATTATAAAGTATATCTTGCCGAGCACGATGTGGTGACAGAGTTAACTCCGACCGAGCGTGCGGCTATGTTCCGCTTTACTTTCCCAGAGAACGAGCACTCGTATGTGGTGGTCGATGCTTTCGATAAAGCCTCTTCGGTAAAGATTGACGTTGCCAACCGACGCATTACGGGATACTCTACACGCAATAGCGGCGGTGTACCTGATAATTTCAGGAACTATTTTGTTATAGAGTTTGATAAAGCATTTACCTATAAAGCGGTGGTTGATAACAAGACACTGATTGCAGAGTCTACCGAAACCACTTCTGCACACGCCGGAGCAATCATTGGCTTCGCTACTAAAAAAGGAGAAACCGTACACGCACGTGTAGCTTCGTCCTTTATAAGCGAGGAACAGGCTCTGCAGAATCTTAAGGAACTTGGCGACGATACGTTTGACACTTTGGTAGAGAAAGGAAAAGATGCATGGAATGATGTGTTAGGACGTGTGGAAGTAGAAGGCGGTGACTTAGACCAATATCGTACTTTCTATTCATGCTTGTACCGTTCATTGCTATTCCCTCGCAAACTATATGAGGTAGACGCAAGCGGAGCAATAGTACATTACAGCCCTTATAACGGAAAAATACTTCCGGGCTATATGTATACCGATACCGGATTCTGGGATACCTTCCGCTGCTTGTTCTCTCTGCTGAATCTAATCTATCCGTCGGTTAATAAGGAAATACAAGAAGGACTGATAAACACTTATAAAGAAAGCGGCTTCTTCCCCGAATGGGCAAGTCCCGGACATCGCGGATGTATGGTAGGCAATAACTCCGCTTCGGTTTTGGTAGACGCTTATATGAAAGGTGTAAGAGTAGACGATGTAGCAACTCTTTACGAAGGATTGCTTCACGCTACAGAAAACGTACATCCCGAAATATCGTCTACAGGCCGTTTGGGTTATGAATACTACAACCGCTTGGGCTATGTGCCGTACGATGTGAAGATAAACGAGAACGCTGCACGCACATTAGAATACGCTTACAATGATTGGTGCATCTATAAATTGGCGAAAGAGTTGAAACGCCCTAAGAAGGAAATCAATCTGTTTGCTCGCCGAGCAATGAATTATCAGAATCTGTTCGATAAAGAGACCTTGCTGATGCGTGGTAAGAACAAGGATGGTAAGTTCATGGCACCTTTCTCTCCGTTGAAGTGGGGCGATGCGTTTACCGAAGGCAACAGTTGGCATTACACTTGGTCGGTATTTCATGATCCGCAGGGATTGATTAACCTGATGGGAGGCGACGATGTGTTTGTAGGTATGCTTGATTCTGTATTCTCAGTACCTCCTGTATTCGATGACAGCTATTACGGACAAGTCATTCACGAAATTCGTGAAATGACCGTGATGAATATGGGCAACTATGCTCATGGTAACCAGCCCATACAGCACATGATTTATTTGTATAATTACGCTAAGCAACCATGGAAGGCTCAATACTGGCTACGTCAGGTTATGGACCGCTTATATACTCCTACTCCCGATGGATATTGCGGTGATGAAGATAACGGTCAGACTTCGGCATGGTATGTGTTTTCGGCATTAGGATTCTATCCAGTCTGTCCTGGAACCGACCAATATGTGCTTGGAGCACCTTTATTTAAGAAGGCGACTGTGCATTTTGAAAACGGAAAGACCCTTGAAATCAAGGCACCGCAGAATAGCCGTACAAATATTTATATTAAAGACATGAAGGTAAACGGAGCGGAATACTCTAAGAACTATGTTACCCACTCTTTATTGCAGAACGGAGGGGTGGTAGACTGCGTTATGAGTGATACACCAAACATGGAAAGAGGCATCGGCATGGAAGATGTTCCATATTCATTTAGTGGGGAGAAATAATAAAGAATGCTAAAAAATACTGAAACGTTACGTATAAGGCTATACTTGTTTGTATTATCTTAAACAATTAATAATGCTATGAGACCAAATGAAAAAATGAATGCTCATCATAGAAGAAGCCCTATAACATGGATTCCTACTGCGTATTTCGCAATGGGACTTCCTTTTGTCTTCCTCAATATGGTGACAGTGCTAATGTTTAAAGGCCTGGGTGTAGAAGATAAGCTTATTACATTCTGGACTTCGTTAATTTTACTTCCGTGGACATTAAAACCTTTATGGAGTCCTTTCTTAGAGTTATTTAAAACCAAGAAATTCTTTGTGATAGCTACTCAGCTTATCACAGGTATCACTTTCGGGTTGGTTGCCTTTTCTTTACAACTCCCTCATTTCTTTAGTATAGCCATTGGTCTGCTGGCAGTCATCGCCTTTAGTGGAGCTACCCACGATATTGCGTGCGACGGTGTATACATGAGCGAGTTATCAACATCCGATCAAGCGAAGTACATTGGTTGGCAAGGAGCTTTTTATAACATCGCCAAGATTGTAGCAACAGGCGGTTTGGTTTATCTGGCGGGATATCTCATCGAGATGTATTCTGCTGGCGCAACCGACGGCGTTGCAGTATTGTCGGCTAACAGAAAATCGTGGATGATAATACTGGCTGCCATGTGCGTGGTAATGGTAGTGCTCGGTATTTACCATATGTTTATGTTGCCTTCCGGGGGTAGTGCCGCAGTTCAGAAGAAACGTTCCGTGCATGAAACGGCTACCGAGTTGGTAAACGTCTTGCTCGACTTTTTCAGCAAGCGTCACATTGTATATTATATATTCTTCATCATCCTCTACCGTTTTGCCGAAGGCTTTGTGATGAAAATAGTTCCTCTCTTCTTGAAGGCAGGACGCGATATGGGCGGACTCGGATTGAGTGAAAAAGAAATCGGATTATATTACGGAACTTACGGAGCCGCAGCATTCGTGCTTGGTTCTCTTTTGGCGGGATATTATATCTCCGCTCGTGGATTGAAGAAAACACTGTTTTCATTGTGCTGCATATTCAATATACCTTTTATGGTATACGCGCTTTTCGCAGCTTTTCAACCCGAAAACGGAATACTGATTTGCAGCGGTATTATATTTGAATACTTCGGATACGGCTTCGGCTTTGTGGGACTTACACTATTCATGATGCAGCAGGTAGCCCCCGGCAAGCACCAGATGGCACACTACGCCTTTGCTTCGGGCATCATGAACCTTGGCGTAATGATTCCGGGTATGCTGAGCGGATGGGTTTGCGAAACCCTCGGCGAATTCTTTAACAAGCCGGGCGGATACGAACCGTTCTTCATCTTCGTGCTGATAGCTACTATCCCGGCATTTCTGATTACCTATTTCGTTCCGTTCAAGTATAAAGGAGACGGATCGTTGATAGAAGGCGAGAGAGAATAACCAAATTAAATATATGAACTAAAAAATAATAAGATTATGGCTGAGAAAATTAATATGCCTTGGGAAGAACGTCCGGAAGGATGTAAAGACGTAATGTGGCGTTATTCAAAGAATCCGGTGATAGACCGTTACCACATCCCTACATCAAATAGTATATTCAACAGTGCGGTAGTTCCTTTTGAAGGAGGCTACGCAGGTGTTTTCCGTTGCGATAACAAAGCAGTGCAGATGAACATCTTCGCCGGCTTCAGCAAAGACGGTATCAACTGGGAAATCAATCACGAGCCTATTCAGTTCAAGGCTGGAAATACAGAGATGATTGAATCGGAATATAAGTATGACCCTCGTGTTACTTGGATTGAAGACCGCTATTGGATTACATGGTGCAATGGTTACCACGGACCAACAATCGGCATTGGCTATACTTTCGATTTCAAGGAATTCTTCCAGTGCGAAAACGCCTTCTTGCCTTTCAACCGTAACGGTGTATTGTTCCCACAGAAGATTAACGGCAAGTACGCTATGTTGAGTCGCCCAAGTGATAACGGTCACACTCCGTTTGGCGATATCTATATCAGCTACAGCCCTGATATGAAATACTGGGGAGAACATCGTTGTGTAATGAAAGTTACTCCGTTCCCCGAAAGCGCATGGCAGTGCACTAAGATTGGTGCCGGCTCAGTACCTTTCTTGACCGAAGCTGGATGGTTGATATTCTATCACGGTGTTATCACTACTTGCAACGGTTTCCGTTATTCAATGGGTGCCGCTATCCTCGATAAGGATAATCCTGAAAAAGTATTGTATCGTACTCGCGATTACATCTTGGCTCCGGCTGCTCCTTACGAATTGCAGGGCGATGTTCCTAACGTAGTATTCCCATGTGCCGCACTTCAGGACGGAGAGCGTGTAGCGGTATATTATGGTGCTGCCGATACGGTAGTAGGTATGGCATTCGGCTATATTTCTGAAATAATAGATTTCGTAAAACGCACTTCTATTGTTTGATAAGAATACAGGAAAATCATTTTCATAGGTATATTTATATATTTCCCAAAACGAGAGGCTGCGTTGATAGTTCTGGTGAGAATTGTCGATAGCAGCCTCTTGTGTTTAAAAGCAATTTATTATTGATATATGAAGAAGATATTTATTTATATAGCAGGGCTGTTCGCGTTTTTGTCGGTGCAAGCTCAGAACTTGGTCGATTATGTAAATCCGTTTATCGGAACGACCAATTTCGGAACGTGTAACCCCGGCGCCATTGTGCCTTACGGCATGATGTCGGTAGTTCCTTTTAATGTGATGGGTTCGGCGGATAATCGTTACGATAAGGATGCCCGTTGGTGGTCTACTCCATACGATTATACAAATAGTTACTTCACCGGATTTGCTCATGTAAATCTTAGTGGAGTGGGATGTCCTGAATTAGGTTCGTTGCTCTTGATGCCTACTACCGGAAAGTTGGATGTTGACTATCATAACTACGGAAGTAAGTATAAGAACGAAACGGCTACACCTGGATATTATTCTGTTTCGCTCGATAAGTATAACGTGAAAGCTGAGGCTACGGCTACGCTCCGCAGTGGATTGTCGCGTTTTACATTCCCTAAGGGTGAAAGCAACATCTTGCTTAATTTAGGTGAAGGCTTGACAAACGAATCGGGTTCTTATATGCGTCGCGTAAGCGACCGTGAAGTGGAAGGTATGAAACTGTTGGGTACATTCTGTTATAACCCTCAGGCTGTATTCCCTATTTACTTCGTGATGCGTGTAAGCAAGGCTCCTAAGACAACAGGATATTGGAAGAAGCAACGCCCCATGACGGGAGTAGAAGCCGAGTGGGATCCGGATCAAGGCAAGTATAAGTTGTACACTAAATACGGCAGAGACATTGCAGGTGATGACATAGGCGCATGGTTTACTTTCGATACCGAAGAAGGAGAACAGATAGAAGTGGCTATGGGTGTTTCGTTTGTAAGCATAGAAAACGCTCGCCTGAATCTTGAAAAAGAACAGAACGGACAGCATTTTGCCGAAATATTGGATAAGGCACGCAATGAGTGGAACGAAAAACTCGGTCGTATAATGGTAGAGGGTGGAACAAAAGATCAGAAGACTGTGTTCTATACAGCTTTGTATCACACCATGGTACATCCTAACTTGTTGCAAGACGTAAACGGAGAATATCCGCAGATGGAAGGCGACAAGGTGCTTACTACCAAGGGTAATCGTTATACAGTATTCTCATTGTGGGATACTTACCGCAATTTCCATCAGCTCATGACTTTGGTTTATCCGGAGCGTCAGATGGATATGATTCATACTATGCTCGATATGTACAGAGAGCACGAATGGTTCCCTAAATGGGAATTGTACGGACGCGAGACGCTTACTATGGAAGGCGACCCGAGTATTCCGGTTATCGTTGATACATGGATGAAAGGTTTCCGCGACTTCGATATCAACTTGGCTTACGAAGCGATGTATAAGTCGGCCACTATGCCTGGAAAAGACAACTTGATGCGCCCCGACAACGACGAGTATACACAGAAAGGCTACGTAGCTCTTCACGAGCAATACGATAACTCGGTTTCTCATGCCTTGGAATATTACATTGCCGATTATTCGCTGTCTACTTTGGCTAAGGCACTTGGTAAGAAAGAAGACGCCAAGCTGTTCTACAACCGCTCTATGGGATACAAGAATTACTATTGCAAAGAGTTCGGAACGCTGCGTCCTATTTTGCCCGACGGTAAGTTCTACTCTCCGTTCGACCCGAAACAAGGTGAGAACTTTGAACCAAGCCCCGGATTCCATGAAGGCAATTCTTGGAACTATACCTTCTACGTGCCCCACGATGTTATGGGCTTGGCCAAGCTGATGGGTGGCAAGCAGAAGTTTGTAAATAAGCTGCAGATGATATTCGACAAGGGATATTACGACCCAGCTAACGAGCCAGATATCGCTTATCCGTATTTGTTCAGCTACTTCAAGGGAGAAGAATGGCGTACACAGAAGCTGATAAAGGAACTGTTGGCTAAGTATTACACTACCAAGCCCGATGGCATCCCGGGCAATGAAGATACCGGAACAATGTCATCGTGGGCTATATTCAGTATGATGGGCTTCTACCCAGATTGTCCGGGCGTTCCTGAGTATACGCTTACATTGCCTACATTCGACAAGGTAACAATCAAGCTCGATCCGAAGTATTACGGAAAAGACCGTTTGGTCATCGAGACAACAAATCCGGAGGTAGACTCGCCTTACGTTAAGAGTGTAAAGATGTGTGGCAAGGAATGTGGCTACCGCATCAATCACAACGATTTGGTAAAGGCAGGCACTCTGACATTTACCCGCAAATAACGCATTGAATATATTTCAAACGATATAAAAACAAGACTTCCCGCATCATGTCAAACCGACGCGATGCGGGAAGTTTTGTTTTGTACGGTTTCTCTCTGGTTGCAAACTAAACTTTAGAATCTTTTGTGGAGAAATCTGTTTCTTCTTGTTAAAATCTATATTTCCAGCCTAAGAATATGTATACTTAGGCTAAGTATATATAAACTTAGGCTAAGTATACATATTCTTAGCTTAAGTTTATAGTTTTTCTGTTGGTCTGCAGACTTTCTTCTGTTAATATGATGTACTTTTATAGTAAGCGTCTCCGCGGTTCTCAATAGCTCTTACATACAGAATGCATAAGATCAACATGTTTGAGTATCTTACAGATGTGATTAATAGAACGGCGGACTGGCAACCTAATACGCCATTAGAGAAATACAGGGAACTGCTTCCTGACATGTGGAAAAAGGCTAATGAGTAAACCAAAACTCACTAGCCTTTTATTTTTTATTTCATAGGTAGAACTGCGGAGACGCTTACGACTTCCCTATAAACTTTCTTGTCAGTACATTTAGATAATTGGGACAAATGCCAAGCTGACCCGCATAGAACTGAACCTGACGTTCTTTAATGAAATTCTTGTCAACCAATTTCTTATACATACATACTAAATCAGGTAAGGTAGAAGAGCTGGACGTTGAAATAGCCATTCTTTTCAAATCCAACAATAATGTATTTATTTCCGACCGGATTATGGCCGCGGAATTGGGCAGATTGCTGATAGATTCCTTTTGAATTTGATTGAATAAGATTTCAATTCGATTTTTTTTCGTTCTTGTCAATATCTTTATATACCGGGATTTCCCTTCCCATATCCCAATTTATAGGAATTATAAAATCCTCAGTAAACTGTAATGCAGAATATTTTAGGCTTTCCTCAATATGCATGAAGTGCACTTGTTCCGGTTTGATGTAGAATATTCTGTCCGGCTTCATTTCATATTCCTCAAAATCTATGACATGCGTTCCATTTCCTTCGTGTATCCAGTATATGGCATAAAAGAAATGCCGATGTGAAAATGAGACTTCCACATTTTTATCGTTTATAACTTCACATTTAATTTTAAAATCCTCATCTTTGGTATGGGAATGACCAATCTGTAAGCTTTCCAATCTGTCCGTTTTCATTCGTATATTCCATTTTGGTAGTCGCGTAAATATTGCGTAAAAGTCTTTCCTGTTTCACGTTTAAAGAAACGCATCAGATGACTCGGGTCGGAGAAATGAAACTCTTCGGCCAGCTGGTTCACGTTTCGGTTAGCAAACAGTAACTCATTTTTCAATTCTTCCAACAGACGCTGCTTGAGCAGATGATTGGCAGATACGCCGAATTGACTCATCACGGAACTGTTTAACGTAATACGGCTCACACGGAGCATATCCGCATATTCTTGCACCCGCTGTTTCGTACGGATATTCTTTTCCAGCAAGTCCTTAAACTGGAATGCGTAATTGTTTTTAGGTACATCAATCGGTAAACGATAAGTGGCGGCATACGCCCGGTTGATAATAACTAATAAGTAGTAAAGCACAGATACAATGAGATTATAAGTATCGGCAACAGGATGCAGAAGCTCCTGCTTTATGATTCCTAAAAGACGAATATATTCCGCCATGCTTTCCGGCGAAGCAAACAGATAGGGAGGCGTGTCGGTCTGATAATAATACAGCAAACGGTACACAAAAAACTTGTCCGCTATGAATGTACGCATAAAATCCTCGCGGAATATAAGGAAAGAGTAATCCAGTTCTGCTTCATCCACGTGCCATTCCTGC
>FR881251.1:0-35370 GCA_000434735.1 Bacteroides sp. CAG:530 | reverse complement strand
CCATTCCTGCTGCTGATGCGGCGAGAGGAGTAATACCATATTGGCATGCAATTCAAATTTGCGGAAATTCAGCAGCAGATATCCATTGGCCTTACGAAAAAAATAGAAGCTAAAAAAGTCTGTTTTAAACACCCGGTTTTCCGTCAGGACACCACATACATCGCTACTGTGGCCTGAGTTGATATAAAAGTCCACACCACAGCGTGTCTTGTTAAAAGGAACGCTGACGAGACGTTCAGGGTTGACGATTTTATCCATAGATTTTATTTTGGGGCAAATATACTATTTTCATTTATCAAAATGGCATATATTCCTGTTTTTAAGGCATAATGCATCCGGTTTGTTTTGCCGAACTTTGCGACTGTAATCAATACAACAAATCATGAAGGAAAAAAATATTACAATTCGACTGATTCGCAATGCAACTTTGCGAATTCATTATGCTGGAAAAGAGATACTTGTTGACCCCATGCTTGCCGAAAAAGGCACTTTGCAGTCGGCCCTCGGAGTATATAAGACACCAAGAGTACATCTTACGATGCCGATGAATGAAATTACGGATGATCTGGATATGGTATTGCTGACACACAACCATATTGATCATTACGACCCGACAGTGAAACAGCATTTAGCGAAGAACATCCTGTTCCTGACACAACCGCAGGATAAAGAGGGTATTAAGCAGGATGGTTTTACCAATGTAGAAAGCATTGAAAAAGACAAAACCATTGGAGATTTAACCATTCATCGCATCCAAGGGCACCATGGCTTCGGACAGATTGGAGAAATGATGGGTCCGGTATCCGGCTATGTGCTTACCGCGTCCGGTTTCCCTACCGTATATATAATGAGTGACTGCAAGTGGGAGGAGTGTATCCGTCAGACCATAGAACAGTTTTCTCCCGATTACATCATAGTGAACAGTGGAGGTGCAATATTCCCTGAATTTTCTCGAACAGAAGGTTCTATTATTCCCGACGAACAGGAAGTTATGACCATGCTTGATGAACTTCCCGCTCACATCAAACTAATAGCAGTCCACATGGAAGCTACCGATCATGGGCAGACCACACGCGCAATTCTGCGTAACGAAGCCATGCATTACGAAATAGAAATGAGTCGCCTGATTATTCCTGAAGATGGAGAAACAATAATATTATGAGCGTCTGTATCAAATCACTTATAAAAAACATGAACCTTGTAATTGGTTGTACTATTGGATGCAACTATTGTTATGCAAGAAATAACTGCAAGCGGTTCCACATGACTGATGACTTCTCTGTCCCTCAATATATGAATCGTAAATTGCATCTGATGGATAATCCTAAATCACACGTTTGGCTACTTACCGGTATGAGTGACTTCTCTGATTGGGAAACAGCCTGGAAAGAAGAAATATTTGAACGTATAGCGATGAATCCTCAAAATGCGTATATCTTTTTGACGAAGCATCCTGAACGAATCGACTTTCAAACTGATGATGAAAACGTATGGATGGGAGTTACTGTGACTAGGGCTTCCGAGAAGAAACGGCTGAAGGAATTAAAAGCTCACATTCGCTCTAAACATTATCATGCCACTTTTGAACCTCTCTTTGAGGATGTGGGTGAGATAGATTTGGAGGGTTACGAATGGATTGTTATAGGAACGGAAACAGGCAGAAGGAAAGGGAAAGTAGATGCCAATCCTGAATGGGTACTTCATATTGTAGAACAGGCGAAAAGAAATCACATTCCAGTATTTATGAAAGAAGACCTTTTGCCTATCATGGGAGAAGACCGAATGATTCAAGAGCTACCAGAACAATTTATAGAAAAAATATGGAAAAGGAAATAATCAGAGAAATAGATGTACAGAGTGTCATGACCAAATCTTCGCTGCCGGTCGGCGGGTATTCGGTCAATCCCTACGTAGGCTGTCCACACGCCTGCAAATATTGCTACGCCTCGTTCATGAAACGTTTCACTGGACATACCGAACCGTGGGGAGCATTCCTGGACGTGAAGAATTGGAAACCGATAACGAACCCACACAAATATGATGGCGAGCGTATTGTGATAGGTTCTGTGACGGATGGTTACAATCCGTATGAAGAATCTTTCCGTCGTACGCGTAAATTGCTCGAAGAGCTACATGGAAGTAATGCCGAGATTATGGTTTGTACGAAGTCCGACCTCGTCCTGCGTGACCTCGATCTATTGAAAGGTTTTCCTAAAGTAACGGTATCGTGGTCGGTCAATACGCTTGATGAGCGGTTCCGCACGGATATGGACAATGCCGTGAGCATAGAACGTCGCCTGAAAGCGATGCGTCAAGTCTATGAGGCAGGCATCCGTACCGTATGTTTCGTTTCACCCATATTTCCGGGAATAACCGATGTGAAGGCGATTATTGGGGAGGTGAAAAATTATGCCGATTTGATATGGCTTGAAAATCTGAACCTGCGTGGACAATTCAAAGGAGGAATAATGACGTATATTCGTGAGAAATATCCCGAGCTCTTTCCGTTGTACGAAGAGATATACAACAAGAAAAAACTTGATTACTGGCAGGCTTTGGAACAGGACATATCCCAGTATGCACAAACACAAGGCTTTCCCTATCGGGTGAACGATTTGCCTTACGGACGCTCCGAAAAAGGTAAGCCTGTCATCGTGAACTATTTCTATCATGAGAAAATCAGGCTCAAAAACAAAGGGTGAATGCCGTAAAAGGATAATGGATATGGTCAAAGATGAGCTCGGACCTGATGATATCTCACATCAGGTATGAACAAAAATCCGCGATAAGGACAACCCACGCCGATTGACATTGTCGCCAACAATGACAGTGGTTTATGGGGGATACGAGTGTTGTCATCACTGTGCTCAAATTTATTAGCACCGATTGATTGTTTCGTCACCCAATGATGACGCTTATCCTGACGGATTGGTGCTATCATAGCTGTTTCCGGAACTTATCGGAACGCAATAGAATTATCAACAAGTTATAAGTACCACTATTCTTCCCGATTTATTTCGGTGAGGAACTCACTAATCGTCTGCCCTGTCATCTGTTTGAAGAAACGCATCAGATGGTTGGGCTCAGAAAAATGTAAACGGAAAGCGATTTCCTTGACGGAAAGATTGGAGAAAAGCAAGTCGTTCTTTACCTCTTGCAAAAGACGTTGTTTCAGCAGAGATGCACTGCCGACAGACCGAACTCACGCATCACGGCCTTGTTGAGCGACACCCGGCTAATGCCCATCATCTCGGCATAGTCTGCCACACGCGTCTTGTTACAGATGTTCTTTTCCAAGAGTTGCTTGTACTGATAGGCGTAATTGTTCAGCGGCAGGGCAAACGGCAAATGGAATATCAGCCAGTTTATACTGTTCACTGATAAACTCCTTCAAATATCTTGCTGTACGTTCGTATCGAAGTACAGTACCTTCGGCATATTCCTTGTTCATTAATTCCCGATATTCCGAATTGTGTTCTTAGAATACTTCAAGCGGCATTTTGGGAGTAGAGTGTTCTCCATAATAGATATTTTTTATAATATCTGCTGTAATAGGTTTACCGTCCTGCTCAAGTTCACGGTGAATTTGAAGGATTTTAGTTCTTATCGTATCAAGATAGTGGTTTATTTATTGATACTTCTTTTCCCTGCCAATCGCGCATTCTTTTTGCGTATTCCATTTTGTAACATCTATACTTCGCTTGATTTGTACCTCTGCACGTTTTCCGTTTATTGTGATACGCATATAGATTGGTGCTTCTCCATTTTTAAGCAGCTTTGATTTCTTCAGGAAAAACAATACCGTAAAATAGTTTCTTTGCATTGCCATACTCTTCTTTTTTTGATGGTGTAAAAATATTTGAAAAGAGTTTGTTTTATGCAAAACGCAGAGAATCAGTGAAATATAATCCAATCAGGTGGACTTGTTTTTATGTGGAAATTAAGTCAACCTATTTCACCTCCAGTAAGATGCGGTATTCTGCTTCAATTTGCAGTATGGATAAAAAGAAAAACCGCTGATAATGATTGATTATCAGCGGTTTTCATTGTTTTGCTTTTTGTTTGAGTGATCCGCTTGGGGCTCGAACCCAAGACCCCAACATTAAAAGTGTTGTGCTCTACCTGCTGAGCTAGCGAATCATCGTTGCTATCATTTCTTGATTGCGAGTGCAAAGGTATGGAGTTTTTGCGAATCTGCAAACTTTTTGCGAAATATTTTCGAAAATATTTTTAGTTGTTTTCTGCTTTTTCTTGATTATCAGTAGGATTATGGCTAGCTCCTAATCCAGAAATGTATGCAATATCTTTCTTCCTGATGTATCGTTGGTAGTACGAAAGCAGCAAAGAAGTAAGTGGTAACGCTATGATCATGCCAAGCATTCCCATCAGCGAACCCCAAATTGAGAGAGAAAGCAGGATGATGGCGGGGTTTAATCCGGTTATTTTCCCCATTATTTTAGGAGTGAGTATGGTATCTTGTATGAGTTGCACTACGCAGAATACTATCATGGCAAGTCCGAGTATCCACCAGAAGTTCTCGCCGGTTTCGGCTGCCTTTATCAGCGCAAGCATTACTGTAGGTATCAAGCCGATGATTTGCAGGTAAGGAACCATGTTAAGAAGTCCGATGAAAAGTCCTAAGCTGACCGCCATAGGGAAATCGATAATCAGAAATCCTATGCTGAACAATACTCCTACACAGAATGCCACTAGTGACTGTCCGCGGAAGTAGTGGTTCATACTATCTTTTACATCGTTAAGCAGGGCTACTACTTTTCTGCGGTGCTTGGCTTCTATAAGGTTGACCCATCCTCCGGAAATCTGCTCATAGTCTAATAAAATGAAGAAATAATAGAGTACCATGATAAATGCGGCGAATATACCTATTATTATATTATAGGAGGTTGCCACTAATGACCACATCTTGGGTACAACTTTCTGAACTGCCTGAACTATGGTTTCAGAGTCGAGCGTTTGCATCAGCCATTTGGCGTCGATGTTGTTGTGGATAAATTCGTTTATAGCCTCAGGGATGGAGGTTTGTTCGTTGCCGTTTTGCAGATATGCCCCCAATAGTTCTTTCATCTTTATGCACTCTTCTATCATAGGCGGAATGAAGAACAGTGAGATAGCTGTGCCGATAGCAGCCAAGGTAAGCATGACAGCCAAGATAGAAACCACTCTGCTGCGCATGCGCAACTTATATTGGTAGAAAATCACCATAGGGTAGGTGATGTACGCTATGAGCCAAGCTATGAAGAAAGGCAATAGTACTCCACTAAGATGGTCTAAGAGGTAGAGTATACCGATAACGCCGGCAGCAGTCAATGTACCGCGTATAAATCGGTCGAACGTGATTTCTTTTCTTTGTACGGTCATAATTTATCTAGTTTTAAGTAGTATGTTGTTTTTGTTCTTCTTGTATCACTTTCTGATAACAACATCTGCATAGAGGCTCGTATTCGTGTTGCTCGCCCAGCAAGACGCGCTTATCGTTTGCTACTGTTCTATGCGAAACGTATGCCAAGTTTCCGCATTTTACGCAGATGGCGTGTACCTTAGTCACTTCATCGGCAATGGCGCATAGCGCTGGCATCGGCCCGAACTGGATACCTTTAAAGTCCATGTCGAGTCCGGCTACTATAACGCGTATACCACGGTTGGCGAGGTCGTTACAAACCTGTACTATGCTTTCGTCGAAGAATTGTGCTTCGTCTATTCCTACCACGTCTATTTCCGAACTGAACAGTAAGATGCTGGCCGACGAGTCGATGGGAGTAGACTTGATAGAGTTACGGTCGTGCGATACCACTTCTTCGTCAGAATAACGTGTATCTATGGCCGGCTTGAATATTTCTACCCGTTGCTTTGCAAAGGTGGCACGTCTTAAACGGCGAATCAGTTCTTCTGTCTTACCAGAGAACATGGAACCACAGATTACTTCAATACGGCCTCTACGGCAAGTTTCACTATTATGATCTTCGGAAAAAACAACCATTATTTTGCTCTTTTTATATTATTGATTTAAGTTTATCTATTTGCAAATTTACAATATGTTGCTTTATAATAACAACAGGAGCGTCTTTTTTATTTTTGCGTTTGTCGTTTTGTGGAGATGTAAAAACACCATTTTAAGATACAACATCTGTTAAATGTTTAGACATATGTGTACATCGAAACAAAATCTTTCTACCTTTGCTATATTAAGATTTAAGAAAATGGGTATATTATACGTTGTTCCTACGCCGGTAGGAAATATGGAGGATATGACCTTTCGTGCTATCCGTATACTGAAAGAGGCCGATTTGATATTGGCGGAAGATACGCGCACGTCGGGTATATTGTTGAAACATTATGAAATCAAGAACGCCATGCAGTCTCATCATAAGTTTAATGAGCATAAGACTGTAGAAGGCATCGTTAACCGGATTAAGGCCGGTGAAACGGTTGCGCTGATTTCGGATGCTGGCACTCCGGGTATTTCGGATCCGGGATTCTTGGTAGTGCGCGAGTGCGTGAAAAACGGCATTGAAGTGCAGTGCTTGCCTGGAGCTACCGCTTTTGTTCCGGCTTTGGTGTCATCTGGATTGCCCGACGAACGTTTTTGTTTCGAAGGTTTTCTTCCGCAGAAGAAGGGACGCATGACTAGACTTAACGCTTTGGCGGAAGAACCGCGTACAATGATATTTTACGAATCACCTTATCGCTTACTGAAAACACTTACTCAGTTCCAGGAAATCTTCGGAGCCGACAGACAAGTATCTGTTTGCCGAGAAATATCGAAGGTGCACGAAGAGAGTGTAAGAGGTTCGCTGCAGGAGGTGGTAGCGCACTTTACGGCTACAGAGCCGCGAGGTGAAATCGTGATAATATTAGCAGGGAAAGAATAATAATTGATTATAAATTCTAAACAGATTGAAGAACTATGAAGAGTGTTGTGTTTTTAACATTATGTGCAGCTGCTGTATTGACTTCATGCGGCCAAGCTGGTCAGAACAAAAGTGATTTGCAGGCTCAAAACGACTCTTTGATGCTTGAATTGTCAAATCGTGATGCTGAATTGGACGAAATAATGGGGTCGTTCAATGAAATTCAGGAAGGATTCCGCGAGATTAACGCTGCAGAAAATCGTGTAGATCTGAAAGGTAACGCTATAGAAAGCCAATCTAGCGCCGATAAGATAAAAGAAGATATTCGTTTCATTAGTGAAAAACTTCAGTCTAACAGAGAACAGTTGGCTAAACTGGAGAAGCAGTTGAAAAACAGCGGATATCAGTCGGCACAGCTGAAGAAGGCAATCAAGAACCTTACTGCTGAACTAGAAGCTCGCGAAAAGCAAATAGAGACTTTGCAGTCTGAATTGGCGGCAAAGAATATTCGTATCGCTGAATTGGACGAAGCGGTTTCCGACTTGAACAAGAACGTTGATGAGCTGACTGCCGAAAATGAAGTTAAGGCTAAAACCGTAGCTGCTCAAGATAAGGCTCTGAATACAGCATGGTATGTATTCGGCACCAAGTCTGAACTTAAGGATCAGAAGATCTTGAAGAGTGGTGATGTTCTTAAAGATAACGATTTCAACAAAGATTACTTTACCGA
This sequence comes from Bacteroides sp. CAG:530, assembly GCA_000434735.1. Lineage (GTDB taxonomy): Bacteria > Bacteroidota > Bacteroidia > Bacteroidales > Bacteroidaceae > Phocaeicola. Next base: position 27,771 of record FR881251.1, on the reverse strand, counting down.
AATCGATATCCGTAAAGACAAGGAAATTAAGTTGTATTCTAAGCGTGCTCAGTTGCTTACCACTCATCCGGCAGGCTCTTATGAGATGGTGAAGGATGATAAGGAGCAGATTACTCTGAAGATTACTAATCCTAACCAGTTCTGGAGCGTATCGCGCTATTTGGTTATCCAGGTACGATAATTCCTTTTACTGTTTGCCGATATTGGCAAAGCATTTAGTATAATACGTGTCTCCCGCAATCTACCCCAAGGTTGCGGGAGACATTTCTTTTATATATATTAAGGTGTAGTGTCTATATGTTGAAGAGCCAAATTACATAAAGGTGATTTGAAAGGTGGTTTATTGTAACCTTTACATTACATCTTGTATGTTTTTTCATGTCTCGTAGCAGTTATTTAAGTCATTTTGTACTTTCGTAAGCCTTTTTTTTATGCATTAAAAGACGGTTCATGTTTTTATTCTTAATTTTGCAAGTGGAATTTAATCACTAACAATTATAAAACTTATAACAATGGTTAATTACAAAGATTTAGGCTTGGTGAACACAAAAGACATGTTTGCCAGAGCAATCAAAGGTGGATACGCTATCCCAGCTTTCAACTTCAACAACATGGAGCAGTTGCAGGCTATCATCAAAGCAGCAGTTGAAACTAAATCTCCGGTTATCCTTCAGGTGTCTAAAGGCGCACGTAACTACGCTAACCAGACATTGTTGCGTTACATGGCCGAAGGTGCTGTAGCTTATGCTAAAGAAATGGGTTGCGAACATCCTGAAATCGTTCTTCACCTTGACCACGGAGATTCTTTCGAACTCTGCAAATCTTGCGTTGACTTAGGTTTCTCTTCTGTAATGATCGACGGTTCTCACTTGCCTTACGAAGAAAACGTAGCTTTGACTAAGAAAGTTGTTGAATACGCTCATCAGTTCGATGTAACTGTAGAAGGTGAACTCGGTGTATTGGCCGGTGTAGAAGATGAAGTATCTGCAGAACATCATACTTATACTGACCCTGAAGAAGTTATCGACTTTGCTACTCGCACAGGTTGCGACTCTTTGGCTATCTCAATCGGTACTTCTCACGGTGCATACAAGTTCAAACCTGAACAGTGCCACGTAGATCCTAAGACTGGTCGTTTGGTTCCTCCTCCATTGGCATTCGACGTATTGGATGCAGTTATGGAAAAATTGCCGGGATTCCCTATCGTATTGCACGGATCATCTTCAGTTCCTCAGGAATATGTAGACATGATCAATCAGTATGGTGGCAACTTGGAAGCTGCTATCGGTATTCCAGAAGAAGAATTGCGTAAGGCTGCTAAGTCTGCAGTTTGCAAGATCAACATCGACTCTGACTCACGTTTGGCTATGACTGCTGCTATCCGTCGTGTATTCGCAGAAAAACCTGCTGAATTCGACCCACGTAAGTACCTCGGCCCAGCTCGTGACGAAATGGAAAAGATGTACAAGCACAAAATCCTTAACGTATTGGGTTCTGACGGTAAGTTGGCTCAGTAATAATTGGAGTTTTATACACCTAAATAAAAATGAAAGCTGCTTTCTCGCTATGGGAAGGCAGCTTTCTTGTTTTTATAGGGTTGTAGTTAATAGGTGTTTTGAGGATGCGAGTTCGGTTACAGTCGTGTATCGGCTCCCCACATCATTTTTTCGCGTAGGGTGTTGAAGAACGAGTGGTGGCATCGCTTTACGATACGGACAAAATAATCGGCCCTGCGTATTGTAAGGCGTGTTCCTTCACGGCAGGTCTCGCTTCGTCCGTCTACTGCTATAAGGAAGTTATGGCTTCGACTTTCTACGTCGAGCGTTATTTCCCAGTCGTCTCGTACTACGATAGGACGTACGTTGAGGCTGTGCGGAGCAACTGCCGTAAGACTGAAAGTGCCGCTTTGGGGCACCAATATAGGTCCGCCCACACTTAAAGAATATCCGGTAGAGCCGGTTGGAGTAGCTACTATCAATCCGTCGGCTTGATACGAGCATAGCAACTCATCGTTTATATATGCCTTTATGCCAATCATTGAAGAACTGTCCTTCTTCAGTACGGCTATTTCGTTAAGTCCGTAAGGATAACCTTTTAATACATGCCCGTCGGCGCTGAGCTGCAAAACCCGGCGTGGTTCTGCCAGATACTTTCCGGCGTATATCTCATCGAAAGCCTCCTCCATCTGGTCGGGAGATATATCGGCAAGGAATCCCAATCTTCCGGTATTTATGCCTAGTATCGGAATCTCTTTGTTTCCTACTCGGCTGGCCGCTCTTAAGAAAGTACCATCACCGCCAATGCTTAGAACCATGTCCGCATTAAAGTTGTTGCCTTGGAAAATCTCCACTCCTCCAAGGTCGGCTCTCGTGTGTTGTCTCAGGAAATCGCAGAACTCATTACTGATAGATATGTGGGCATTTTTTTTGCGTAGTATTTCCAATAAATGGGTCACATGTGCCGATTTATGCTCTTGATACGTGTTGCCAAAAAGTGCGAATTTAAGATCCCGTTGCATATAAAGTAGCTTTTTTATCATACTTTTATATCACAAAGGCTGTCAGATTTAGTAAAAGCTGTTACCTTTGCGTGTTGTAGTGCAAAGATATTAAAAATTACAAGCAATATGACTAAGCTAAGTGTAAATATAAACAAAGTAGCCACCTTGCGTAATGCTCGGGGCGGAAATAATCCTGATGTAGAAAAGGTAGCGTTAGACTGTGAATCGTTTGGAGCCGAAGGTATAACAGTACATCCTCGTCCCGACGAACGTCATATTCGTTATTCTGATGTTTTGGCGTTGCGCCCTATTCTGCATACCGAATTTAATATCGAAGGCTATCCATCAAGAGAGTTCATCGACTTGGTGCTTAAGGTTAAGCCGCATCAGGTTACGTTGGTGCCCGATGCTCCGGGACAAATCACATCGAATGCTGGATGGGATACTAAAAACAATCTTTCGTTCCTTACAGAGCTGATGGATGAATTTGGACATGCAGGTATTCGTACATCTATCTTTGTAGGTACCGAGCCTGAAATGATAGAATATGCAGCTAAGGCCGGAGCCGATAGAGTAGAGTTGTACACCGAGCCTTACGCTACCTTGTATCCGAAGAATGCGGAACAAGCCATCGCTCCTTTCATTGAAGCGGCTAAGGTAACTCGCGGATTGGGTATGGGACTGAATGCCGGTCACGATTTGAGTTTGGTTAACTTGAAGTATTTCCATGAGAATATACCTTGGGTAGACGAAGTTTCTATAGGCCACGCTTTGATTTGCGATGCGCTTTATTTGGGATTGAAGAAAACTATTGAAGAATATAAAAATTGTCTTCGTTAAGCATTATGGTAACAATGACTTTATTGGCAGCGGCTCAGGCAGTAGCCGATAGTATGACCGGCGAGAATCCGGTACTTACAGCAGTGTCGGGCACAGAACCCGGAATGAATTTATGGGATATGGCTTGCAAAGGCGGGTGGATAATGATTGTATTGGCTGTAATGTCTGTTATAGCTTTCTACATCTTTTTCGAACGTGCTGTAGCTATCCGTAAGGCTGGTAAGGACGATCCGTTGTTTATGGATCGCATTCGCGACTATATACGTACAGGCGAAATCAAGGCAGCTGTAAACTATTGCCGTATGACTAATACTCCGTCGGCTCGTATGATTGAGAAAGGTATTCTCCGTATGAATCGCCCCGTAGCCGATGTTCAGGCTGCTATAGAAAACACCGGAAACGTGGAAGTGGCTAAGTTGGAAGACAAACTGTCTATTATGGCTACTATTTCAAGTGGTGCCCCTATGATTGGATTCCTCGGAACGGTTACAGGTATGGTTCGTGCCTTCTGGAATATGGCAAACGCTGGAAACAACATAGATATTACTTTGCTTTCTGGTGGTATCTACGAAGCTATGATTACTACAGTAGGTGGTTTGGTGGTAGGTATTGCTACCATGTTCGCCTATAACCATCTGGTTTACCGCGTAGATAAGGTTGTTAGTCAGATGGAAGCACGTACCATTGCCTTTATGGACTTGCTGAATGAACCTAACGAAAAATAATAGATGCCTATGTCACTGAAAAGAAGACAGAAGATATCTCCCACGTTTAGCATGTCGTCAATGACAGACCTTATATTTCTGTTATTGATATTTTTCATGATTACCTCTACTATGGTGTCGCCAAATGCCATCAAGGTATTGCTTCCGCAAGGTTCTGAGCAGACATCGGCCAAGCCAATGGTGAGAATAATCATTGATAAAGACCTGAATTATTACGGGGCTTGCGGAAACGATGATGAGATGCCTTTAGATGTGAATCAGGTTACAGATTTCTTGCAAGACTGTGCAAAGAAAGAACCTGAGATGTACGTGGCTCTGTATGCCGATGAAACCATTCCTTATAGAGAGATTGTCAAGATATTGAATATCGCCAACGAAAATCACTATAAGATGGTGCTTGCTACTCGCCGACCGGAGAAATGATAGCATTATACTCGGTAACGCGGAGTGAGTGATAAGAACGAACAAAAGAAGAATAAAACGTGAAAATAAGTAAGATAGCCGGAATAATAGGAACGCTGCTGCTGCATATTTTGCTGCTGCTGTTTCTTTGGTGGTATAACCTTTCTTTGCCTCCACAGCAAGAAGAGGGGGGAGTGCCGGTTATGCTTGGAAATACAGAAATGGCTCAAGGTGATGCCGACCCTTACACCATGACCGAAGTTGACGTGCTTCCTCAACCTGAAACCGAGGTGCCCGAAGAGGTGCCTGCTTCGCCAGAACCAGAGGTTAAGCAACCGCTTATAACGCAGCATGAAGAGTCTCCTGTAAAGGTAAAGAAGGAAGAACCTAAGAAAGAGGCTCCTAAGAAGAAGGAAGAAAAGAAGGTTGAAAAGAAAAAGGAGACTCCTAAAGAGGTAAAACAGGAGAAACCAAAAGAACGACCGAAGGAAAAGACGGAGGCTGAAAAGCGTGCTGAAGCGGAAAAAGCGGCCGCCGCGGCTGCTTCAAGTAAAATAGCCGGTGCTTTTGGCAAGGGTTCTAAGATGGGAAGCAAGGGAGACGGACAATCTGGAACCGGAATTCAGGGAAGCCCTACGGGAAATAGTAATACCGGAAAGGCTACTGGCGTAGGAGGTACGGGTACATTCGATTTGAATGGACGTTCATTGGGACCCGGCGGACTGCCGATGCCTATATATAACGTGCAGGATGAAGGTCGTGTGGTAGTGACTATAGTAGTCGATCCGCAAGGCCGTGTAGTAAGTACAAGCATAAACAAGAGAACTAATACGGTGAACCCACAGTTGCGTAAAGCGGCGTTGGATGCAGCCCGTAAAGCTCGTTTCAATACTATCAGTGGTGTGGATAACCAGAGCGGAACCATTACCTATTATTTTAAGTTGAAATAAAAATTTAAATTTATCGTATCATGAAATCAATCTGTATCTTTTTGGCTGATGGCTTCGAAGAAATAGAAGCCTTGTTACCTCTTGACGTGATGCGCCGTGGAGGGCTTAGTGTGAAGACTGTATCTGTTACAGGCACCCGTATAGCTATGGGAGCTCATCAGATTCCGGTAGAGGCTGATTTGCTTTTCGAAGAGCTGAACGCCGAGGATGTAGAAATGATTGTCTTGCCCGGCGGTATGCCTGGAGCGGCTAATCTTGACATGCACTCGGGCTTGGATAAATTGATACGTGACTTTGCTGCAGAGCAAAAGCCTATGGCTGCCATCTGCGCGGCTCCGTTGGTGTACGGACGTCGTGGCTTGCTGAAAGGCAAGAAGGCTACTTGTTATCCTGGCTTTGAGCAATATCTGGAAGGTGCCGAATGTATAGGTGCAATGGTGCAAGTTGCTGATAATTTCATTTTAGGCAAAGGTCCTGCCGCAGCTGCCGAATTCGGATTTACTATTCTTGAGAAGTTTGCCGGTGCCGAAAAGGTGCTCGAAGTAAAACAGGGAATGCTTTTCGCTTAACGTGGCAATGGAGAAATATGTCATTATAGTAGCCGGAGGTAAGGGACTGCGTATGGGTGGTGATATCCCTAAGCAGTTTGTGCCCATCAATGGTATGCCTGTCTTGATGCGTACCATTGAGGCTTTTTATGCTTACGACCCGCAGATAAATATCATTTTGGTTCTGCCTTCCGCACATCAGGCGTATTGGAAAGGACTCTGCGAGGAGTATCATTTCTCTATTCCTTATCAGTTGGCTAATGGCGGAGAGACTCGTTTCCATTCTGTAAAGAACGGATTGGCGTTGATACCGTCTACGGGCGGCGTAGTAGGCGTGCACGATGGTGTGCGTCCTTTCGTGGCGCAGAGTGTAATAAAGGAGTGCTATGAACAGGCCGCGCAGTTGCAGGCTGTAGTGCCAGTAACCGAAGTGGTAGAGACGGTACGCTATATCCGTGAAGACGGAGGAAGCGAAACTGTGCCTCGCGACCGCTATAAATTAGTGCAGACACCTCAGGTGTTTACAGTCGATTTGCTGAAAAAAGCCTATGCGCAAGAGTATATTCCTTTGTTTACTGACGATGCTTCAGTAGTGGAGCATTGCGGAGCTACCGTTCATTTGGTTAAAGGAAACAGAGAGAACATTAAACTCACTACGCCATTCGACTTGAAAGTGGCAGAGGCTCTTTTGTAATTGTCTTGACATGCTCGATTTATCAACACGCGACATTAAATATTTGCCCGGAGTAGGTCCGCAACGCGCTTCGTTGCTGGCTAAGGAACTTAATATAGTTTCCTTTAAGGACTTGCTGTATTATTTCCCTTATAAGTATGTAGACCGTAGCCGCATTTATACCATCAGAGAGATAGATGGCAATATGCCTTATATTCAGTTGCGTGGCAAGTTCTTGAGTTTCGAGACCTTTGGCGAAGGACGTCAACGTAGGTTGGTAGGACATTTTTCGGACGGCACAGGAGTAATGGATGCCGTTTGGTTTCAAGGTCTGAAGTTCGTTATGGGAAAAATAAAGGCTGGGGTAGAATACATCATATTCGGAAAACCTACTGTCTTCGGCGGACGTATAAACGTGGCGCATCCCGATGTGGATGAGGCCGATGAACTTACTGTCGGCAACATGGGACTTCAGCCTTATTATAATACTACGGAAAAGATGAAGCGTATGCTCATCAACTCTCATGCCATAGAGAAACTGATGCGCAATTTGTTTCATGCCATTCAGCGCGAGCCGTTTGAAGAAACGCTCAGCCCATGGATGGTAGAGTCGTTTCATCTGATGCCGCTTGCCGAGGCGTTATATAATATACATTTCCCTCAGAATCCAGAATTACTTCGTAAGGCACAGTATCGCCTTAAGTTTGAAGAGCTGTTTTATGTGCAGCTTAATATACTACGTTACACCAAGGAACGCCGCAACAAGTTCCGCGGATTGCCTTTCGAGCACGTTGGCGAGATATTCAATACATTTTATTCGCAAAACCTTCCGTTTCAACTGACGGGTGCGCAGAAGCGTGTCATTAAGGAGATGCGTCGCGACATGGGTAGCGGACGACAGATGAACCGTCTGTTGCAAGGCGATGTGGGTAGCGGCAAGACACTTGTGGCGCTGATGACCATGCTTATAGCACTCGATAATGGTTATCAGGCGTGTATGATGGCACCTACAGAAATCTTGGCTAATCAGCATTATGAAACTATCTGCCGATTTCTGGCAGGCATGAATGTGCGTGTAGAGTTGCTTACGGGCAACGTGAAAGGCAAGCGTCGTGAAACTATTCTGAAAGACCTGCTCACAGGCGATGTTAAGATTCTGATAGGAACTCATGCCGTGATAGAAGATACGGTTAATTTCTCTTCTCTCGGATTGGTGGTGATAGACGAGCAGCATCGTTTCGGTGTGGCGCAGCGTGCTAAATTGTGGAGTAAGAACATTTATCCGCCGCATGTATTGGTTATGACGGCTACTCCCATACCGCGTACATTGGCCATGACTTTATACGGCGACCTCGATGTGTCTGTTATCGACGAACTTCCTCCGGGCAGAAAACCTATACAGACGGTGCATCAGTTTGATAACCGTCGGGCTTCGCTTTACGCCTTTATCCGTAAGCAGATAGAAGCGGGCCGTCAGGTTTACATTGTTTATCCGCTTATTCAGGAAAGCGAAAAGATGGATATCAAGAACCTTGAAGACGGTTATACTAATATCTGTGAGGAGTTCCCAGAATATAGAGTAAGTAAGGTACACGGAAAAATGAAACCTGCCGAGAAGGATGCCGAGATGCAGCGCTTCTTGGCTAAGCAAACTCAGATAATGGTGGCTACTACCGTAATCGAGGTTGGAGTGAACGTGCCCAACGCTTCTGTAATGGTGATAGAAAACGCTGAGCGGTTCGGACTCTCGCAGCTTCATCAGTTGCGCGGTAGAGTAGGGCGTGGTGCCGATCAGTCGTACTGTATATTGGTTACCGGATATAAACTTTCCGAAGAGACACGTAAGCGTATCAGCATTATGGTAGAGACCAACGACGGTTTCGAGATAGCCGAAGCCGACCTGAAGCTTCGTGGGCCCGGCGATTTGGAAGGAACACAGCAGAGTGGGGTAGCTTTCGATTTGAAGATAGCTGATATAGCCCGCGACGGGCAGTTGCTTCAGTACGTTCGCGATATAGCCGAACGCTTGCTCGATGAGGACCCTCAGTGCGAGAATCCAAAGAATCAAGTGGTGTGGCAACAGCTTAAAGAGCTTCGCAAGAAGAACGTAAATTGGGCGGTAATTTCCTGATGGTAAAAATAACGCACGATGGAAAAGGCTCTAAAAGTGCGGAAAAAACATTGTGATGATTGATTTGAAACATTGCGATGATTCAAACTGTTCATCGCAATGTTTTGTTTGATTCATTGCATTCTTTCTTTTTCTTATATGCATGATAAAAGCGGAGATAGCCGCTTAAAATTCGAGTTTGTGCGATGGGATTATTGCGTTGGTTAAATTAATACTTGATTTATGTCAAGACGATAGTAAAACATGTTGCACAACATATAAACATGTAAAATGCATAGTTTCCTATATAAAAATACGAAAAAAATAGTTAATAGGGAGTCTAACTTAGTCGGAAAATAGCTATATTTGAAACGCTTTTTGAAAATAAAGTCTCTATTTGTATTTGAGACGCCTTAAAAATGAATTGTTTTAAACCGGAAAGGTATTCTTATCTCAGCCGCAACCCCCTTTGTATCCTGATTGCGAACGGCTGATGGATATCGCTGAAAAATATAAATATAAGAATGATTTTAAAATGTATTAAGACAGTCGCTTTGGCAGCTTTCGCGTTGGTCAGCGTAAACGTATCTGGGCAAGATTTGTTGGCGCGTCAGGCTCCTATCGACAGAAAACTTAAAGCCGTAGACTCATTGGCGTTGATTCGCCAGATTAAGGCAGAACAATCGGCTTATCCGGCATATAGCCTTTATCCTAATTGGACTAACGATAGAGTTCGTGCGTATGCAAACGCTCAGGTGCCCGATAGCTTCAGAATAGATCTTACTAATTTTTGCATGCCTACCACTCATACTGTTATTACTTCTAAGTGCGGACCGCGTTGGCGCCGTATGCACGAGGGACTTGACGTAAAGGTATACATTGGCGATACTATCCGTGCCGCTTTCGACGGAAAGATACGTATGGTGAAATATGATCGTCGTGGCTATGGTAAGTATGTAGTTATTCGTCATGATAACGGATTGGAGACTATCTACGGTCACTTGTCTAAGCAGATTGTAGCAGAAGAACAATATGTAAGAGCAGGCGATCCTATCGGATTGGGTGGAAACACAGGACGTTCTACTGGTTCTCATCTTCATTTCGAGACTCGTTTCTTAGGCGAGGTTATCAATCCTGAATTCATATTCGATTTTCCTAATCAAGATATAGTAGCCGACACTTATCTGTTTGTTCGTGGAGCCAATCGTTATGCTAGTCAGCGTAGTCGTTCGTTGGCGGCTCTGAAACAAGGACGTTCTATAGCTTCTGCTGTAGGTTCTGACGGTGGCGAGGTGAAATATCACAAGATTCGTAAGGGTGATACATTAGGCAGTATTTCACGCCGTTATCATGTATCTATCGATAAGTTGTGCCGCATTAATGGTATAAAGCGTACTACAACATTGCGTATCGGTCAGGTACTGAAATGCGCTTGATAGAAAGAACTTAAATGTTCTCATAACATAGAGAAGTTGATAATTGGAAGAAAAAGAACGGGGAGTAAAGCTAAGCTTTATTCCCCGTTCGCATTTATTTGTATAGATGTTGTTCTTGTATAATCCTCCAAACTTCCGGATGTACAAAGTAGCGTATGTCTTTGCCTTCGGCTATAGATTGGCGGATGAAAGTGGAGCTGATTTCTATCAGCGGTGTGTCGGCTACCGTAACATGTGCAGGAATGTTGTTAAGGTCTATATCGTATCCTCGCCGTGGGTATACCATCACGTGATGGTTCTTCAGAATCTCTTCCGGCGATTTCCATTTAGAGAAAGAATTCCAGTTGTCGGCTCCTATTATGAGCGTGAAACTGTGCTCGGGATAGGCTTGCGCCAATTTGTTGAGCGTATCTACCGTATATGATGGGCGCGGCAGACTGAATTCAAAATCGCAAGCGCGAAAGTACGGATAGTCTTTTATCGCTTCCTGTACCATCTCCAGTCGTATATGGTCGTCTAGCAATATCTGGTCTTTTTTGAATGGATTCTGTGGCGATACCATAAACCACACTTCATCCAGCCCTTCGAATTCACGCAGATAGTTGGCCAGAGCCAAATGTCCTATATGTATCGGGTTGAATGTTCCGCCGAAAATACCGACTCTTAGAGACATTTTTTTCTCCAATTTATGAATTTCAATACTTGCCAGCCAGCAACGATAAACATAGCGGCAGCGATGATATATTCTTTGAGAGCCAACGCTACTATGCCTACGGCTGTAGCGCATAGCCCTGTGATGACGCATATTATGATTAATGTGCGCATCACTTTCTTAGGGTCTTTGGGCATATTGTCGCTTGGTTTTATTTGTTTATGAAATCAGAAATCACTTTCAGCGCTTCGGCCTTAGCCTTTTCAATGTCGTCGTTTACTATCACTACGTCGAACTTATCGCTGAAACCTAATTCGAATTCGGCTTTAGCTATGCGGCTTTCTATTACTTCCGGTGTGTCGGTGCCACGTCCGTTAAGACGTTTGCGCAATTCTTCTACCGAAGGCGGCTGGATAAATACCGATAACGCACGCTCGCCATAGAACTTCTTGATATTACATCCGCCTACCACGTCTACGTCGAATACCACATTCTGTCCGGCAGCCAACTGCTTTTCTACCTGAGCCTTCAGTGTTCCGTAAAAGCGGTTTTCGTAAACCTCTTCGTATTCAAGGAATTCATCGTTGGCTATGCGCTGCTTGAATTCCTCTGGACTCAAGAAGAAATATTCCACTCCATTCTGTTCCGTTCCGCGTGGAGGGCGGCTGGTGGCCGAAATGGAAAAAGCCAAATTCAAGTTTTGCGTAAGCAGATAATTAATGATGGTCGACTTTCCCGAACCCGACGGAGCCGAAAAAATAATCAGTTTTCCCGTTTTCATTACATTACGTTTAATACTTGTTCCTTAATCTGTTCCAGTTCATCTTTCATCTGTACCACGATGTTCTGCATCTGTGCGTGGTTAGACTTGCTTCCGGTAGTATTGATTTCACGTCCCATTTCTTGAGCAATGAATCCCAACTTCTTACCTTGTCCATGTCCGCCTGCCATAGTCTCGCGGAAATATTTCAGATGATTAGCCAAGCGCTGCTTCTCTTCGTTGATATCCAGCTTTTCTATGTAGTAAATCAACTCCTGTTCCAGACGGTTTTTGTCGTAATCTACGCTGATAGTCTTTTCTAGCGCATCGGTTATGCGGTCTCTAATTTTAGAAACACGTTCTTTTTCGAAAGGTTCGATAGATTCTAGCAGACGAGCTATGTTGTCTATCTTTTCATTGAACTTCTTTTCGAGAGCTGCGCCTTCCTGCTTGCGGAAATCTACCAAATGCTGCAAGGCTTCTTCTATAACCTTATAAGCGACTTCCCATTCCTCGTCGCTCAGCTCCTGTATGTCTACCTTAGTCAATACATCGGGCATACGCAGTAATGTTGAGAACCAATCTGCAGGCAATGGAATATTGCAAGATTCAGAGATGCTTTTTATTTGATTATAGTAGTTCTCTACTAAAGCGGCGTTGATAGGAGTAGCCGCCTCTGTAGCTTCTTTTTCTATATAGATACAGAAATCCACTTTACCTCTTTCCAAGGTTTTTGCAATCATGTTGCGGATTTCCATTTCTTTTTCACGATATAGTGGTGCGATGCGTGTAGATAGGTCGAGTGCCTTACTGTTTAAAGATTTGATTTCTACGTTGATTTTCTTGTCTCCGAATGTGGCTGTAGCCTTGCCGTATCCGGTCATTGATTGTATCATAAGTCTTTTTGTTTTTTTGCAAAAGTAGTGATTTTATGGAATTGAAGTGCAAATAAAAGTGTATATTTGCACTCTACTATATATTTAATAAACTATGTCGTGTATTTTACATATTGAAACTTCTACAGAAGTCTGTTCGGTGGCAGTGAGCCAGGACGGTGCTTCTATTTTTTCAAAAGAAGATTTTAAAGGACCCAGCCACGCTGTAGTGTTGGGCGTATATGTTGACGAAGCATTGTCATTTATCGACAACCATGCCATACCTCTTGATGCTGTTGCTGTTAGCTGCGGCCCGGGTTCGTATACGGGACTTCGCATCGGGGTTTCTATGGCCAAGGGTATCTGCTACGGACGTAATATTCCATTGATAGGATTGCCTACGCTCGAAGTGATGTGCGTGCCCATATTGCTTCATCATGATTTGCCCGAAGACGCATTGCTTTGCCCTATGATTGATGCACGCCGTATGGAAGTATACGCTGCTGTTTACGACCGTGCGCTGAATGCCAAACGTCCGGTATCGGCAGACATAATAGACGAGAATTCTTATTCGGAGTTCCTTGCCGAGCATCCGGTTTATTTCTTCGGAAACGGTGCCGATAAGTGCCGCGAGAAGATTACTCACCCCAACGCACATTTCATTAGCGATATTCATCCTTTGGCAAAATGGATGTTCCCGTTGGCCGAGAAAGCTGTAGCCCGAGAAGACTATAAAGACGTAGCTTATTTCGAGCCTTTCTATCTGAAAGAGTTCGTGGCTTCAACACCTAAAAAACTATTATAAGAATGGAATATAATACCCAGCAACGGAAGTTGCCATTGCCAGAATACGGACGAAGCGTACAGAATATGGTTGACCATTGCCTCACCATCACCGATCGTGAGGAGCGTCAACGATGTGCTAACACCATAATAAATATTATGGGTGGCATGTTTCCTGCTCTGCGCGATATGGAGGACTTCCATCATAAATTGTGGGATCATCTGGCTATAATGGCCGATTTCAAATTGGATATAGACTATCCGGTAGAAATAGTGAAGAAAGAAAGCTTGGAAATCGCTCCCGATAGAATTCCTTATTCGCAAAGCAAGATACGCTATCGTCACTACGGACATTTTATTCAGGACTTGATAGCGATAGCTGTCGACTATGAAGAAGGAGAAGAAAAACAACAGCTCCTCAAGATGATAGCCAATCACATGAAGAAGGACTACATCAACTGGAATAAAGACGGAGTAGAAGACCAAAAGATATTTGATGACTTGTACGAGTTGTCGGGCGGAAAGATTAAACTTACCCCGGATGATATGAAACTTGCGGAGCAGCGTTTCGTTGCTGTACGCCGTAAGGCAGTATCGAATAACAATCAGCAGAAAAAGAAGTTTTAAAATATAAAAAACAGTCTCTATGGCATCATTTGTAATCGAAGGCGGACATAAATTGTGTGGGGAAATACTACCTCAAGGCGCGAAGAATGAAGTGCTTCAGGTGGTGTGTGCTACATTGTTGACTTCGGAAGAGGTGACGATAACCAATATCCCCAATATACTTGATGTGAATAACCTTATCCAACTCTTGCGCGATATGGGGGTAAAGGTTTCAATGAAAGGCGTTGGAGAATATTCTTTCAAGGCCGATGAGGTGAACCTGAATTACCTTGAAAGCAAGGATTTCTTGGCAAGATGTTCTCGTCTGCGCGGATCGGTGATGCTTGTAGGACCGTTGGTTGCCCGCTTTGGCAAAGCCATGATTTCCAAGCCGGGAGGAGACAAGATTGGTCGCCGTCGTTTGGATACCCATTTCTTAGGTATTCAGAAGTTGGGCGCCGATTTCGAATACGATGAAGAGAACGGACTGTTCTCTATCACTGCCGATAAGCTGAAAGGAACTTATATGTTGCTCGATGAAGCTTCGGTTACCGGTACTGCCAATATCGTGATGGCTTCAGTATTGGCCGAGGGCGAAACTACTATATATAATGCGGCTTGCGAGCCTTATGTTCAGCAATTGTGCCGTATGCTTAACAGTATGGGTGCAAAAATCTCAGGTATCGCATCTAACCGTTTGATTATTCAGGGTGTGAAAGAACTGAAGGGATGCACGCATAAGGTATTGCCTGATATGATTGAGGTAGGTAGCTTTATCGGAATGGCAGCCATGACAGGCAGTGAAATTACAATCAAGAATGTATCATACGATAATCTGGGAATTATACCCGATAGCTTCCGCCGTTTAGGTATAAAGTTGGAACAGAGAGGCGATGATATCTTTGTGCCTAGTCAGGAACATTATGAGATAGAATCGTTCATCGACGGTTCCATCATGACTATTGCCGATGCTCCGTGGCCGGGATTAACGCCCGACTTGCTGAGTGTAATGCTGGTTGTGGCTACTCAGGCAAAAGGCAGCGTGCTTATTCATCAGAAGATGTTCGAAAGCCGTTTGTTCTTTGTAGATAAACTGATAGACATGGGAGCTCAGATTATATTGTGCGACCCACATAGGGCGGTTGTGATAGGACACGATCATAACTTCCGTTTGCGTGGAAAAACAATGTCTTCGCCGGATATACGTGCGGGTATAGCTTTGCTTATCGCTGCCATGAGTGCCGATGGAATTAGTCATATACAGAATATTGAGCAGATAGACAGAGGTTATCAGCATATCGAGCAACGTCTTTCTGCTTTGGGAGCACGTATCACTCGTGTAGAAGATTAAAAATAAAATATGATAAAGAGAGACGAAGTTTTTAGAATAGGCATTATCAATAAGCCTCACGGAGTGAAGGGAGAGGTCTCGTTCACTTTTACAGACGACGTGTTCGACAGAACAGACGAATGCGACTATCTGGTTTTGTTGCTCGACGGAATATTGGTTCCTTTCTTTATAGAAGAATACAGATTCCGCTCGGACGATGTGGCATTGGTAAAGTTTGAGGGCATTGATACCGCCGAACGGGCACGTATGCTGACTAATGTAGAAGTGTATTTCCCTAAAAAATACGTAGATAACACATCAGACGACATACCGTCGTGGAACTTCTTTGTCGGATTCAAGGTAGAAGATGTGCTTCATGGCTATCTGGGCGAGATAATAGATGTAGACGATGCGACGATGAATGTACTGTTCGTCATCGAAAAAAAAGACGGAGAAGAACTTCTCTTGCCTGCTCACGAAGAATTCATTGTCGACTTGGACAAGAAGAAACGAATATTAAAAGTGAATATCCCTGAGGGATTATTAGAGTAGCTTGTTATGAAGAAACGTAGAGGACGCAAGGCGTTTTGGCACAATGTAAAGTTTAAGTATAAGCTGGCCATTATCAATGAGAACACTTTGGAAGAAGTGTTCGGGCTTCATGTCTCTAAACTAAATGGTCTTTCGGTGCTTATGAGTGCCTGTGTCGTTATCTTCCTGATTGCTGCCGTTATTATCATATTTACTCCTTTGCGAAATTATCTGCCGGGATATATGGATAGCCAGATGCGCTCGCAGATAGTAGAGAACGCGCTGCGTGCCGACTCGTTGCAGAAAGCATTGGATAGACAGAACTATTATATAATGAACATCAAGGACATACTTGAGGGTCAGGTGAAAGCCGATACGGTTCAGTCTATCGATTCGCTTACCGATAAACGCGCCGAAGAATTAGTGGCCCGTTCTAAAGAAGAAGACGAATTCCGAAAGAAATACGAAGAAAAAGAACGCTATAACCTTACTGCTGTAGAGCATAATGCCGATATGGCGGGAATAGTGTTCTATCGTCCTATACGCGGTGTTATATCCGACGGATTCAATCCGGAGAAAGGTCATTTCGGTATAGACTTGACTCCCGATGTGCAAGAAAATGTATTGGCTCCCCTCGACGGAACGGTGATTTTCGCGTCGTATACTGCCGAATGGGGCTATGTGATACAAATTCAGCACGACCGCAACTTTGTGACTATATATAAACACTGCGAATCGTTGATGCATCGCGAAGGAGATAAGGTAAAAGGTGGAGAAGTGGTGGCATTGATAGGAAAGAATGCCGCTTCTTCGGACGAAAAACGACATCTCCATTTCGAATTGTGGTATAAAGGTAATCCTATAAATCCTGAAAAATACATTGTTTTTTAATTGATTATGAAAAAGAAACAGATTGCCATATTAGGCTCTACGGGTTCTATCGGTACACAGGCTCTTCAGGTGATAGAAGAACACTCCGATTTGTACGAAGCCTATGTATTGACAGCCAATAATAAAGTTGACTTGCTTATAGAACAGGCTCGTAAGTTTATGCCAGATGCCGTTGTTATAGCAAACGAAGACAAATATCTCTATCTGAAAGAGGCGCTTGCCGACTTGCCCATTAAGGTGTATGCCGGAGCCGACGCTTTATGTCAGGTGGTAGAAGAGAAGACTATAGATATTGTACTTACGGCTATGGTGGGATATGCCGGTTTGCGCCCCACTATGAACGCTATACGTGCAGGTAAAATCATCGCTTTGGCAAATAAGGAAACTATGGTGGTGGCAGGAGAGATAATAAACGAGCTTGCCAATCAGTATCATACTCCTATATTGCCGGTCGATTCAGAGCATTCGGCTATATTCCAATGCCTTGAAATGAATAACCCTATCGAAAAGGTTATCCTTACTGCTTCGGGGGGACCTTTTAGAACATTTACTGCCGAACAACTACAGACGGTAACAAAAGAACAGGCGTTGAAGCATCCTAACTGGAGTATGGGAGCGAAAATTACAATCGACTCTGCGTCTATGATGAATAAAGGATTCGAGGTGATAGAAGCCAAGTGGCTGTTCGGAGTTCGTCCTGACCAGATAGAAGTGGTGGTTCATCCTCAGTCGGTTATTCACTCTATGGTAGAGTTTGAAGACGGAGCTGTGAAAGCGCAACTTGGAGTGCCCGATATGCGTTTGCCTATCCAGTATGCTTTCTCTTATCCTAATAGAGTACGTTCGTCGTTCGACCGACTCGACTTTATGAAATGCAATGAACTGACATTCGAAGCTCCCGATACCAAACGTTTCCGCAACTTGGCTTTAGCTTACGAGGCCTTGCATCAAGGAGGAAACATGCCTTGCATCGTAAACGCCGCCAATGAAGTAGTAGTAGCTTCTTTCTTGGCCGACCGTGTTTCGTTCCTCGGCATGAGCGATGTGATAGAGGCTGCCATGCAGAAAGTGCCTTTCATTCAGAAACCTACTTACGAGGATTATGTATCGACCGATGCGGAGACTCGCCGTATTGCCGCCGAACTGGTAATTAATGGATTGAAGAAATAAAAAACGACAAGTATTAACAATAAACACAAGTAAACAGTTAGATGGAAACATTTTTGATCCGTGCCCTCCAACTCATACTCAGCCTTTCGCTGTTGGTGATTATTCACGAAGGAGGACACTTCTTCTTTGCGCGTCTATTCAAGATACGTGTAGAAAAGTTCTATATCTTTTTCGACCCTTGGTTTTCGCTTTTCAAGTTCAAACCCAAGAATAGTGAAACAGAATACGGTGTGGGATGGTTGCCTTTAGGCGGTTATTGTAAGATAGCCGGTATGATAGACGAGTCTATGGACACCGAGCAGATGAAACAGCCGGCTCAGCCGTGGGAGTTCCGCGCAAAACCGGCATGGCAGCGTTTGCTGGTTATGATAGGCGGTGTATTGATGAACTTCTTGCTTGCGCTCTTTATCTATTCAATGATTCTTTATACATGGGGCGATTCTTATGTTGCGTTGAAAGACATGACATATGGTATGAAGTTCAATGAAACAGCCAAGCAGATAGGTTTCCGCGACGGCGATATCCTGAAGAGTGCCGACGGTGAAGAATTGACTCGTTTCAATATGGATATGATACGCAGCATTGTAGAGGCTCGCGAGGTTACTGTATTGCGTAATGGCGAGGAAGCGAAGATTGCTATGCCAGAATTGAGCTTGCTCGATGTAGCCAAGGAAGACCCTGCATTTGTTTCGGTGCTTTGTCCTAACGTAGTTGATTCAGTAATACCGGGTGGTGGTTTTGCACAAGCTGGTATAGCGAAAGGCGACTCGTTGATAGCGTTCAACGGTACTGCCATGAATAGCTGGAATGAGTTCCTCGACCAGATGGAGATGCTTAAGGTAAAGGCTGAATTAGAGCAGAAAACATCGGCTTCGTTCTCGTTGGTTTATTCACGTGGAGGCGTGCGCGACACAGTAGACGTACATACCGACAATAATTTCAAGGTACAGGCCATAGCACATGCCTTAGATTATAAGATGACTGTTAAGGATTACAGCTTCTTCGCTTCGTTCCCTGCCGGTGTAGAATTGGGTATCAATACTCTGAAAGGCTACGTAAACGATATGAAGTATGTATTTACTAAAGAAGGAGCCAAGAGCGTAGGCGGCTTCGGTACTATCGGAAGCATATTCCCCAAGATGTGGGATTGGCAGCGTTTCTGGGAGATGACCGCATTCCTTTCTATTATTCTTGCGTTCATGAACATACTTCCTATTCCGGCTTTGGATGGCGGACACGTATTGTTCTTGCTTTACGAAATCATCACTCGCCGCAAGCCGAGCGACAAGTTCCTTGAGTATGCTCAGATTGTAGGAATGGTATTGCTTTTCGCATTGTTGATATGGGCTAATTTTAATGACGTATTGAGATTCTTGTTCTGATAGAACCGTCATAACAATATATAGACCGCACATTTGTTTTTGCATGGCAGAAGCAGATGTGCGGTTTTATAATAAACTCTCTATACTCAGGCTAAGAATATATAAACTTAAGCTGAGTATATATAAACTTAAGCTAAGTTTTTATATACTTAGGCTAAGTATAGAGAATTTCAGAAGAAGCGATGATTTTTTATTCGCAAACTTTCAGATAATTACTCTTTAAGCATTCTGCTCTTTTCAAGAAAATTAGTAAGTTTGTCAGTAATAAACTGACTGATAATATGAAAAGAACCTGTTTAACTTTAACGGCTGCGCTGGCACCGATGGCTTTTCAGTGTGCGTTGGCAGCTGATGCCCAGAGCAAGAAGTCGAATGACAAGCCGAATGTAATCATTATCTATGCCGATGATTTGGGGTATGGCGACTTACAATGCTATGGAGCAAAGAATGTGAAAACACCTAATGTTGATAGACTTGCTACGCATGGCGTACGGTTTACCAACGCCCATGCCATAGCTTCTACCAGTACTCCCTCAAGATATTCATTGCTTACCGGAGAGTACGCTTGGCATAAGCCGGGTACTGATATAGCTGCCGGAAACGCCGGCATGATTATCCGTCCGGAGCAGTATACCATGGCAGATATGTTTAAGAATTCGGGATACGCTACTGCTGCATTCGGAAAGTGGCATCTCGGATTGGGCGATAAGGATGAAGAGCAAGATTGGAACGCTCCGCTGCCTGCCGGACTTGCCGACTTAGGTTTCGATTATCATTATATAATGGCTGCCACTGCCGACCGTGTGCCGTGTGTATTCATAGAAAACGGATTTGTAGCCAACTATGACGAGTCGGCTCCTATTGAGGTGAGCTATAAAAAGAACTTCCCTGGCGAGCCTACCGGAAAGAATAATCCGGAGTTGCTTTATAACTTGAAGTCGAGCCACGGACACGATATGTCTATCGTGAACGGTATCGGACGTATAGGTTATATGAAAGGAGGAGGAAAGGCTTTGTGGAAAGACGAAAACATTGCCGATTCTATCACAACTCATGCCATCAGTTTCATAGAGCAGCATCAGCATGAGCCGTTCTTTATGTATTTCGCTACAAACGATGTGCATGTGCCTCGTTTTCCGCATGAACGTTTCCGCGGAAAGAGTTCTATGGGGCTGCGTGGCGACGCTATCGTGCAGTTCGATTGGACTGTAGGTCAGCTTACTAAGACTTTGGAACGCTTGGGATTGGCTGATAACACAGTGATTATCTTATCGAGCGATAACGGTCCGGTAGTAGACGACGGATATGTAGACCGTGCTGAAGAATTACTGAACGGACATAAGCCTGCGGGTCCGTGGCGAGGTAATAAATATAGTGCTTTCGAAGGTGGAACGGCAGTTCCCGCCATTGTGAGTTGGCCTGCTAAGATAAAGAAATCTAAAGAATCTGACGCGTTGATTTCTCAAATAGACTGGATGGCTTCTTTGGGCGAACTGATAAACGCACGTATGCCGAAAGGTAGTGCACCCGATAGCCACAGCCACTTGAGTACTTTGCTTGGCGAAGATACAAACGACCGTCCGTGGATAGTAGAGATGGCGGCAAATCATGTGCTGTCTATCCGTACTAAGGATTGGAAATATATAGAACCTAACGATGGTGGACCCATGATTACTTGGGGGCCGAAGATAGAAACCGGCAATTGCAGCATACCGCAACTGTATGAAATGAATAAGGTGACCGAGCGCGAAAACGTATCGGCTAAATATCCCGAAAAGTTGTTCGAGCTTCAAACCATGCTTCGCAAGGTTAAGAACCGTACCATTAAAGAGTTCTAAACATTGATATATAAATGAAACGCCCCACGCTATCTGTTTATTCACAGACCGCAGTGTGGCGTTTCTTTATTTTAAGTTCTGCTTGTAGCGTTAGAAATTAAAACGATAAGTGGCTCCGGCACGAACCCAGATTCCAGGCTGGGGAACATTGCCGTGGTCGTAATACGTTTTATTCAAGACATTGTTGGCTTCTGCAAACAGTCTGTATTGCTTGGCATCCCACGACAGGCGGGCATCGAGCAATGTGTACGGCTTGTAGCTCATTGTCTTTCCGTCGGTAGTATAGTTGCCTATACGGTCTTGCCAACGATAAGAGATATTCAGGTTGAGTTTGCTGTACAGACGCAAGTTGGTCTGTGCCACTACCTTATGCTTCAGATACTCCAAGGCATATTGCGATACGATATTTGGCTCGCTTTCTTTGTCTTTGTCAATGTAAGAGTACGATACATTGAAGTCTTTTACAAAAGCGTTCTTGCCTACGAAGTGGCGGAAGTCGAACAATACAGAGGCTTCTACTCCTGTAGTATTAAGTTTTGTGTGATTAACAGACTGCCAAGGTTCGTCTTCTCCTTTCGAAGTGTCTCTAATCCAGTCTATCATATTGGTTCCATGATTTCGGTAAACGCTTACAGTAGCTTTCACTCCCGGAGTTAAGTATTTAATTCCCCCTTCGAAAGCCTGCATCTTTTCCGCTTTCAGATGCTTGTCGGCTTTATAACCTTGCATGGTGTAATAAAGTTCTGTGAACGATGGCAGACGAAGCGAGGTATTGTACGATGCATAAATCTTCCAGTCGCGTGCCAACTGGTAGCTCACGTCTACTCCCGGATAGAACTTGAATCCTTCGCCATCCCAAGTGTTCTTGGTAGCGATGACTCCTGCCGAGAGGGTAAAACGCGGCAATATCACCGTATGTTCCAAGTGGAAACTCATGTTTGTACGGTTCAATCCTTTATCGTAGTCTCTGTCTACGCCATGTATTTTAGTCGGATTATCAAGAGGCTCACCCAGTTTAGTACTGATGATGCCTTCGTTACGGAACTCTGCGCCAAAAGCTGTCTTTCCTAAAACAGTCTCTACGTAGTTGTTCAAGTTGAGGCCAAGCACATCCGTACGTCCGTAGTTGTACGTGTTCTCTCCTTTTCCGCGGAAATATTCAAAACGGTCTTCACCTCTATTCCAATATACCGATGGCTTGAAGTGATAGTTTTGTCCTTTAGTCTCAGCTTGTACTGCGGTATGAAATTTACGGGTATGCTCAAATTGGTCGTCCGAGCTGACTCCGTAGAATGTGTTCGATCCGAAATCCTTGCTGCTGATTCCGGCATACCATTTCACGTCTACTTGGTCGCCACGATAATTTCCCTGATAAAATCCTTTGCTTTGTTTAAAGTCAGCGTTAAGTCCTCCGGCTTTGTTTCTGCTGAAACCGTCGCTACGGGTATAGCTTCCCGATACCTGATTGCTGAATTTGCCGCTGACAACGCTTGCATGGCCACCGCCATTGAAATAACCGTACGAACCACCTTCAGCGTGTACAGCCGCTCCACTCTGCTTGTCGATGCGGGTCACGATGTTGATAGCTCCCATAAGAGAAGACGTGCCATAAACTCTTCCGGCAGGTCCTTCAAGGATTTCAATACGTTCAATTTCGGTTATGTCTACTGGGAATTCGGCTGCATTATGGCCGGTTTGAGGGTCGCAAATGTTGATTCCATTTAGCAAGATAGTAATTTGATCGAATGATCCCCCTCGGATGCTGATGTCTGTTTGTGCTCCTAAGTTACCACGTTGGCGTACGTCAACGCCGATGGCATACTTCAAAAGGTCGTTTACACTTTGCGCAGGCGCGTTAGCGATAGCTTCACGATCGAGCACAGTTACCAGTCTTGCCGCCTGACTCATTGTCAGCGGTGCGCGGCTACCGGTCACTTCCACTTCCTCCATTTCGTACATCTTTTCTTTCACCTGATTGTCGGTCTGAGCCGAAGCAACGTTCAGGTTGGCCACTGCCAGCATCGGGATAGTAAGCACACCGATGTTTACCTGATTTTTCAGGCTACGGAAAACAGCGTACGGGCAGTTGGTAAAGCGTCGGAAACGAACCGAGCGGCTGCTTTTCTGATTGTTTTCGTTCATTGTTATTAATTAGATTAGTGAATAAATCGGGCGCAAAGGAAAGGTTTTATTTCCAACTATGCAAGTCTCACCTTGCTTTTGTAGGCGAATGTGCCTTATATGGATTGACTGTTTTTATTATTTTTTGTAGGTTTGCACTGTAAATTATGTAGAGTAAAAACTATGAGGAATAGGGTCTTGTTATTGTGTATTGCCATTGTGTGCAGTTTTGTCGGGATATGCCCAGAGCTATTATTTCAAGCATTTGGGTATAGCGGACGGGCTATCGCAAGTACGTATAACAGCCGTTTGTCAAGATAAGACGGGCGCTGTATGGTTAGGCTCATCCGAAGGACTGAACCGTTATAATGGTAACGATGTAAGGCTGTTCCATCCTTCTCAAAATTCTGAAGGACTTACAAATAACGAAATAAACGAGTTATGTGCTGATAATGTCGGCAATGTATATATAAATGCCGGTTCCGATTTGGTTCGCCTTAATGTGGAGACCGAGACTTTTACCTGTTTGCGAAAAAACGATGTAAGGGGTATATTCTGTGCATCCGATAGTATAGTATGGGTAGGTGTACAAAATGGAATCTGTACGTGCAGTGCCAATGCGGATAGTTTGCAACTGTTTGCGCCTATTGACGCACGTAGTTATGGTAGAGTGAAAGCTTTATCGGTAGACGATGATACGTTGTGGGTAGTTACCCGTAATAATTTCCTTGCTATTTCTCGCAAAGACCCTTCTAAAATAAAACGTCTGTTTAAACTTAAAATGGGCGAATGTATTCTGAAAGCTAAATCAGGCGACATTTGGGTAGGAGGATGGGACGGAGTTTATCGTATTACTTCGGCTACGCATCAAGTCATTCATTATCCTGCCAAGTTTGATGGCGACGGGCCGTCGGATAATCAGGTGCGTAGTATAATAGAAGATGATTTTGGTCAGATATGGATAGGTACTTATAGAGGTATAGACTGCTGTACCATTAATTCTGAAGGAGAAGTTGAATGGAAACACTACACCAGCTACGGTAACACTTCGAATGCGTTGAGCCATCATTCGGTTATTTCTTTATATAAAGATAACATCGGCAATATATGGGTTGGTACATATTATGGAGGAGTCAATATATTTAATCCTAATAGAGCGAGCAGCCATTTTTACGAAGCGGAACTGAATACTCCGGGCCGTTTGAGTTTCCCCATTGCCGGACGTATGGCGAAAGATAAAAGCGGTGACCTTTGGGTTTGTACTGAGGGTGGCGGATTGAACCGTTTGCATGATGGCGAGTTTACTGCTTATAAGCATCAAAACGGAAATTCTGCTACTTTAGGAGCCAATACCTTGAAGTCTATTTATTATCATCCGGGCAATAATCATTTGTATATAGGTACTCATTTGGGTGGAATGTATGTATTCGATTGCGGTACCAGTAAGGGCCATTCATTGCATCATGTAGAAGGTGACGCTACTTCGTTGCCTCATGAAATAGTAAATGACATTCAGCCTTATAAAGACGGTTTGGCTGTGTTAACCCAAGGTGGGCCGGTTTTCTTTAACTTACAGACAGAGAAGTTTTCTCCTATTGTTGACGATGTGAAATTGCAGAATAGGTTGAATTGGGAGTATTCTTTTGAAACATTCTTTGTTGATAATAAGCAACGAGCTTGGTTGGCATACGGTGCTGGCGGATTGCTGTGTGTAGATTTAGTAAACAAAACTGCTAAGCGTTATTCAAGTAGTTCTTCTAACCCTTCGGCTATCGGAAAATTCAAGATTGTCAAGATATTCCAGAGTAGTAGAGGTGAAGTTTATTTCTGCACCATCGGCTCAGGCCTTTTTAAGTATATAGAAGCCGATAATTCTTTTAAGGCATATAATAGTTCTAACGGTAGTTTGCCAAGCGACTATTGTTATTATGTTTGCGATGCTTCTGATGACAATCATTTATATGTGTTGCACCGCGAAGGAGTTTCATTGTTTGATGTGAAGAATGAAAAGACAGATATTACTTATCATTTGTTTGACCAGACATTTGCTCAAGGCTCATCTTTGCTGCTTGATGATAAAGATGTGCTTTATGTAAGTGGTACAAACGGTTTGGCATCTTATTTTTTATCGGAAAAAGGAGTGTCAAGAAAAAGAAATCTGAAATTCGACCGTCTGTTTGTATTGAATAAAGAAGTCGTTCCGGGTGATGATACCGGAATATTGAAGAGAATTCTTAGCATGACGTCTTCTATACGACTTAATTATAAGGAAAACAATCTGTCGGTAGAGTTTGCCACTTTCGATTACGGCAACGGACAGCATGGTACTTTTGAATATAAGTTGGACGGATTTGATAAGATGTGGACACGTACTTCGGGCAATATGGTAACTTATACCAGTTTGTCTCCGGGCGACTATGTACTTAAAGTGCGTTCTTTGCCATACAATTCTGAGTCGGATGATGAAATTAGTTTGGCTATTCATATCTCGTCGCCTTTCTATCTTACTGTTTGGGCTTACATGTTATATGCCCTTATTGCGGTGGCGCTGCTTGCGGTATGGTTGCGCTCCAGAACTCGTCAGGCTATTCTGCGTTCTTCTTTAGCTTACGAGCGTAAAGAAAAAGAGCGTATTGAAGAACTGAACAAGTTGAAACTTCGTTTCTTTACAAATATATCGCATGAGTTCAGAACCCCGTTGTCTCTTATAGTAGGGCAGATAGAAATGATATTAAACGACTCCGGATTAAGCGATCGCTTGCGTGGACGTGTTCAGTCGGTATATCGTAACGCTTGGCACATGCGTAACTTGATATCAGAGTTGCTCGATTTCCGTAAACAGGAGCAGGGATATCTTAAATTGAAAGTAGAAGAGCACGACTTTGTGGCGTTTACACGCCGTATTTATCTGTGCTTTTCGGAATATGCGGCACATAAAAATGTAAAATACAATATGCATTCTGCAGAAGAAACACTGAATGTATGGTTCGACCCCGTGCAGATGCAAAAGGTAGTTTTCAACTTGTTGTCGAATGCCTTTAAGTATACTCCGGCAGGCGGAAGTGTTACTGTAGAGATACATAAAGACGAGTCGAATGTTACGCTATCGGTTTCTGATACAGGTATAGGTATTCCTGAAGCCGATTTAGATAGAATATTCAACCGTTTTTATCGTGTGTCCGAGAATTCGTCTCAGGCAGAAGGTTTCGGCATAGGTTTGGCGTTGGCTCAAGGAATTATGAATTTGCATCACGGACATATTGAAGCAAAGAGCCGTGTTGGCGAAGGTACCACTTTTGTTCTTATATTGCAGTTAGGATGCAGTCAGTTTGATAAAGAAGAAATAGCGGGAGTACACGATGAAAAAGACTATCAGATACAGCCCGAAGTTCTTCCGTTTACTCCTTACGAAAAAGATATTGATGTTTCAGAAAATCAATCTAACGCAGCGGAAACTAATGTGGACGTTACAGAAAGCGATAATCGTCCGATAGTACTTTTGGTAGAAGACGATGCGGAACTGCTATCGATGCTGAAAGACATATTCTCTTCACATTATATAGTATATACTGCGCCCGATGGAGAAGTTGGTTTGGATATAGCCCGAAGAGTACAGCCTGATTTGGTAGTCAGTGATGTTATGATGCCTAAGAAATCGGGTATTGAGTTGTGTAAGGAAATAAAAGACAACGTTGAATTGTCTCATGTATCCGTAGTTCTTCTTACTGCCAGAGTTTCAGAAGAGTATATGGTAGACGGCTTGATGTATGGAGCCGACGATTATATACCAAAGCCTTTCAGTATAAAAGTATTGTTGGCTAAGTGCGAAAGCATTCTTGCAAACAAAAAGCGTTTGTTGTCGCATTATGACACGTCTGCCGGCAGTGTCTCATTGTCCGATACTTCTTCAGTGGCGGTGGATGCTGTAGCAGTACCCGATGATAAGGATAAGAAATTCATAGATGACTGTGTAGCTTTCATTCACGCCAACATTTCGGATAGCGAATTGAAAGCCGACGCTCTCGCCTCTCATTTCAATATCTCCAAGTCTTCGCTCTACAAACGCTTCAATAAGGTGGTAGGCATTGCTCCAAATGAATTTATCCTGAAAGTGAAATTCGATGAGGCTATGCGATTGCTTAAGACTCGTCCCGACATGAATGTTACTGATATCGCTTTATCTTTAGGCTTCTCTTCTCAGCGATATTTCAGTCGTTCGTTCAAAGTCTTTTTCGGAGTAGCCCCTCAAACGGTGAGAAGCGGAGAAAAGGAAACTTCTTAGTCTCGCATATAAAAGTTAGTGCTTTTACATACAAGTCTATATTCGCAACCTGCGAATATAAAAACGCAGCCTAAGAACATATATTCGCAGCTTACGATTATATAATCTTAGGCTGCGTTTTTAGTTTATTGTACCAGATGTACCATTATTGTTCTTAATGTTTTGAGAAACAGTCCTTATACGTGCACAAATCTTGTAAATCGAGTGCCCAAATAGTGTAATGGAAATAAAGGGCACTAACAATCTAAAATATGGGCATCAGTGTGTATATCGTAAAAAGTAGTTTTGTGCGTGTTCAAAAAGAGCAAATGAAAAATGATACCTAACTACCTATTTTAACGTGAGTTCGAAATAAAATCAAAAAAT
>FR881250.1 GCA_000434735.1 Bacteroides sp. CAG:530 | reverse complement strand
ATCATGCTTCCAGGCTATACACACAACATCATCAACCTCTCTGATACAGAGGATTTAGTAACAGTTATGTATTGCAACGAAATCTTTGACCCCAACAAGCCTGATACCTATTTTGATAAGGTAGAACAGAAATAAAGATAAGGAACATGGAAAAGCAACCCAAATTCGATTATTCAGATATAAAGTTTAAGGATAATGGCAAATTAAAGCTCATTATCGTTGTCGGCACACGTCCCGAGATTATCCGTCTCGCCGCCGTTATCAACAAATGCCGTCAGTATTTTGATGTCATTCTCGCCCACACTGGCCAAAATTATGACTACAACCTCAACGGTATCTTCTTCAAGGATCTGAAGTTAGCCGAGCCAGAGGTATACATGGATGCTGTAGGTGATGACCTTGGCGCAACTTGCGGCAACATCATCAACTGCTCCTATAAACTCTTTGCCCAGACAAAGCCAGATGGTGTATTGGTGTTAGGCGATACCAACTCATGTTTGAGCGTTATCGGTGCCAAGCGTCTCCATATCCCCATCTTCCACATGGAGGCAGGAAACCGTTGTAAGGACGAGTGTCTTCCCGAAGAAACCAACCGCCGTATCGTTGATATTATCAGCGACGTAAACATGGCGTATTCAGAACACGCAAGAAGATACCTTGCCGACTGCGGATTGCCGAAAGAACGTACATACGTTACAGGCTCACCGATGGCTGAAGTTCTTCACAATAACCTTGCAGAAATTGAGGCAAGCGACGTACACCAACGTTTAGGTTTGGAGAAAGGCAAATACATTCTTCTTTCTGCTCACCGTGAAGAAAACATTGATACAGAAAAGAACTTCATGTCTCTTTTCTCAGCTATCAACAAGATGGCAGAAAAGTACGACATGCCAATTCTTTACAGTTGTCACCCACGCAGCCGCAACCGTCTTGCAGCCTCTGGATTCCAGCTTGATCCACGCGTCATTCAGCACGAGCCTCTTGGATTCCATGATTACAACTGCCTCCAGATGAACGCATTTGCAGTAGTCAGCGATAGTGGTACACTTCCAGAAGAATCAAGCTTCTTCACAAGTGTAGGTCATCCTTTCCCTGCTATCTGTATCCGTACCTCTACAGAACGTCCGGAAGCTATAGATAAGGGCGACTTTATCATTGCCGGTATTGATGAAAAGTCATTGCTGCAAGCTGTAGACACAGCTGTAGAGCTTTGTCGTGACGGTCAGCACGGTATTCCTGTTCCTGATTATGTTGATGAGAATGTATCGACTAAGGTTGTTAAGATTGTACAGTCTTATGTTGGAATTGTCAATAAGATGGTTTGGAGAAAATACTAATATTTTGAACATTAATCCACTTTGATTTTACTCAATATATAGGCACTTGCATAAGTGCCTATACAAAGGGTTATGCCATAAATTGAGTACTAACCCCTGTTTATAAGGAGTTGGAAGCAATTGAGTGCTTACTTGGATATTTATACAAAATTACAAATTTAAATTAATATACGATGGCAGATAATAGTAAGCTAGAAATATTTAAGTTAATATCTAAGCGTTATACCTTTAGGGAGGTAGCTATTTCAAAATGTGGCTTAGATGAAGCGCAGGAGAATGATAATCAAATATTTAATTCGTTGTATGGGCTGTTTTTACAAAAGTTGACTCAGAACGAGGTCTGGACTCATAATAGGACAAAGTTAGGACTTGTGTTGTTTTCGTCTGCTGGCGAGAATGTCAATGAGGTTTTCAAGGCTCATTCTGATGCTTGTGTAATAGAGGGCTTTATTGATGGTGGCCCCTATGATAGAATTCGCAGGATGTCAGAAAAGGATGACACGACCACGACAACTTTGTTGGATAGAAACAAGATAGTGACAGATAGATATTACTTGTACCTCTATCTACCGTTGAATTCACATGTAGGATTAATGTTTTTGGAACGCAAGAAGGGGCAAGATATTCATACACCGATGGAATTGTTTTTGAATGAAATCCTTAAGGTTAGGAACAATATACATGTTGAGAGATATGTTCCTCAATCCATTATTGAAGATTTTAAAGATGAAGGTATCATAGACTCTTTCACATTTACAGATACCATTGTTAGCCCAGTCCTTGCCGGTAATGCAGTTGAACAACAAGAAAGTCATTATGATGTGTCAGTAAGTATAAAGCCTCATGCAGGTGAGGCTTTTGGCTATAATATGTTGCAGGATGCTCTAAATAGTGTAGGCAATGTTGTTGTGAACTTTGGTAATCGTGTCAAAAGCCTTTCACAATTCAGAACTAAGAAAGCAAGAATCCAAAGGAACAATGAAGGATATAATTTTTCAATAGGCGATGATTTGAAAATTCGTCCAATGATAGAGATTGCGGATGAGATTCATGATAGGGATAATGATACTTTGATGCGTGATCAAGCCTATGCGATGGTAAACACCTTGTTGGGGCAAATTAAGGATGACATATATCCGATACAGGAGGAATAATTATGGGATTTTGGCAAATTGTTTTATATTTGAGCGACTTAATCCATGCAGGTCATAAGTGGCAGTACCAAAACATAATTGGTACTAATTCGGAACGTGACTTTAAATTGTCTGTCTTTCAAATCGTGGGATGTCTCTTGGCTGGTTGGTTTGTATATAAGAATCCTTCTGGTGTTTCAGATACGGCAATAGATTATTTATTGAGTTCTTTAAGTATTATTACAGGATTCTTCTTTGCTGTGATACTTTTGAGTTATGATCACTTTAATAAAATAGAAGTTCCTAATAGTGTAGCTACAGAAGATGAAAAGATAAAAGCATTGAAATCAATTAATTTCTTGAAAAAGTATAATGCTCTGTCTTGCTATGCGATTTTGTTGGCTATAATTGTAATCTTTATGCTTATAGGCACACTCTTGTTTGGGCAAAAGACAGATATAGGTGAAGATTTTGAAATGGCAAGTTCTTTGGAAGATGTCGCTTTGTTCCCAACCCTATGTTTTTATGCGTTAGTTGTATGGAGATTCTTGATGATATATTTCTTACTGGATTTCTTCATCATAACAATTTATGCAATATGTAGTTTGTTCCAATTTCTGAATTTGCAGATGCTTGGCATTCAGCTACCATTTGCGGTGAATGATAGTCATGTGGCAAGTGAGTATCAAGTTTATAAACATAAATATGGGAAGGTAGGCGTTTATCTAGTTCTTCTGATAGGGATACTTCTATTGCTATTTGCCACTTTATTGTGTTTTATTTATAAATGATATTAATCGTTTCAGATAATTTTAGTGTCTTTTCCTGATTTTAGTAGACGTTTTTTTCATTGATAAACTAATTCAGTAGACACACCATTTGGATTACATCCTGAAAAGGGTAAGCACTCAAATTAGGGCTTAAATTTGAAAGAAGTAACTTCGCTGCTGAATTTAAAACATCAAATTATGTACAGCAGTGAAGATTTGGAAAGA
>FR881249.1 GCA_000434735.1 Bacteroides sp. CAG:530 | reverse complement strand
TTTGTCTGGGCAAAGAGCTTGTATGAACAGTTGATGATATTGCCGCATGTAGCACCAAGGTCATCACCTACAGCATCCATGTATACTTCTGGCTCGGCTAACTTTAAGTCTTTGAAGAAAATACCGTTGAGGTTATAGTCGTAGTTCTGGCCTGTATGGGCGAGAATGACATCAAAATACTGACGACACTTGTTGATAACAGCGGCGAGACGGATAATCTCGGGGCGTGTGCCGACAACGATAATGAGCTTTAGTTTGCCATTATCCTTAAATTTTATATCTGAATAATCGAATTTGGGTTGCTTTTCCATGTTCCTTATCTTTATTTCTGTTCTACCTTATCAAAATAGGTATCAGGCTTGTTGGGGTCAAAGATTTCGTTGCAATACATAACTGTAACTAAATCTTCTGTGTCGGAGAGGTTGATGATGTTGTGGGTGTAACCAGGAAGCATGATGACTGATTGGATCTTATTGCCACTCACTTCATAGTTCAACACCTCGTCTGTGCCTTCCTTGCGTAACTGGATGAGTCCATGACCTGCTACAACTATAAACTGTTCCCACTTGGTGTTGTGCCAATGCTCACCTTTAGTGATACCGGGCTTAGAGATATTGACACTAACTTGTCCGCA
>FR881248.1 GCA_000434735.1 Bacteroides sp. CAG:530 | reverse complement strand
TTACATAAATATATCACTTATTATCAAATAGAATCACTCACTATGTATAATTTCATTTCTGGAAGGAATTATCTTCATCTTTTAAATAACTATAACTAATAGGTTTATTGTAAAAAAAGCCTTTAGGATAACCTGCTTTACGGTAGCATTTCTCTATGTAGCGGATGGACCATATGCGTGAACGCAAAAATTTCAGGAAAAGATAACATCAAGACAAAAAAAAGAATGCGAATTGCAGCACTGCAATATGCGAATGGACAAGTGAAGCATTGCGATGATTAGATTGAATCACCGCAATGTTTTTTTAGGTTTTATACGGTAAAATTCTGTTTAATAAGATTACCTTTCAAAACAATCTTGAATATTTATACTGTTTATCTGTTTTTGGCGTGCCGTTTTTTACGCTTCGCCATATTACGCAGACATTGGTGTTTGCGAGATGTAGAAAAACGCTTCGGACGATGCATTAACAAGATATCCTCGTCTTCGTACAGCGGTGCGTCGGGTTCATACAGGCGTATCGCAATGTTTTTCCCTTCGCGCTGACTTCGTATTATCGCCCTGCTGATTACCTGAATACGCAGATCAGTATCTGCCGTTTGAAGCAAATATGCCAGAATCTTGGTTGCCGTATGAAGCTCGGGATTTGGATAACGCCCTGTCAACGTTTTAGAACCTACCGACGTGCAGCGCTGAATGGCGTTGTACGATAGTCCACTGTCTTTAGCTAAAATATGGATAAGTCTCGCCAGTTCTTTTGATGCACTCTTTTTCAGATTTTCAACTCTTTCAAGCTCGGTCTCTTTTTTTTCATAGTTTTCAAATTTTAATAGATGATTAGAATATATTAACACTTCATCCCCCTAGGGGGTCAGTTGCTACCCTTACATGGAGTATCTTTGTATAAAACATAAACGATAAACCA
>FR881247.1:51350-64409 GCA_000434735.1 Bacteroides sp. CAG:530 | reverse complement strand
GGTTCATGCATGAATCTTTCCACAAGAATAACCCGAAGAACTTTACTCGTTCCTGGTTTGCATGGCAAAATACACTGTTCGGAGAACTAATCCTAAAACTCGTGAATGAAGGAAAGGTAGACTTACTGAATAGTATCCAATAGCTTACTTTCCCAAAGTTCAAGATTGAAGACTTTAGTTTCAAGTACTATTTTTCTGATTTATTGAAAACGAGTTTGGCCACCCTCTTGTTTATCCTCTTCTGTTTATTTATGTCCGTATCTTTTTCCAATAATGCTTGCTACATGGATGTTATGATTGAAATCATCTCCTTGCTTGCTGAACTGTCCGAATCACTGAAGATAACACGCCGGACACTGGTTGAACACAGGACAACCGGGCTTATCCCCTATTACCGGCTGGGAGGCAGGATACTTTATAAAGAGAAGGATATTATAAAACTACTGGATGAAAACAGGCTGGAGGCTTTTTAAAAGCCGGCAGTATAGAAGAGAACGTCTTCGGAAATTTTCCTAAAGACGTTCTCTTCATATATATGCCATTCATTCCAGCATAAATGAATACATTATAAAGTTTTCTGTAATTTTATGCCAATACTATTTGGAGGAATCGAACCTTTTCCATGTCTTTGCATCGTCAAAAAATGACAGCGATAAAGATTGAAATAGTTGAAATTAGAAATATGGCTAATTCAATGGTTTTGATTTTAACGATATAAGATTTAGTGCTGTCTATCAGTACTTTAAAAACAAAGAACTTTAAATGTTCGATTCCTGGTGGCACCACAAAAAAGCAGTTACAGAAATGTAGCTGCTTTTTTTGTGTCCTTGTATGCTCGTTTTTTACCCACACATGCAAAAAATGTAGCAGTAAGTCGTTATTTTCTTTGGTTGAGCGTAGTAAATAAGTTACCTTTGAAAAGAATAAAGCTTATTAAATAAAAAGCAATGGAACAAGACGTTTGGCGAGAGATAGAACAGTTATACCAAACATTTCAGGAACTTGGTATCAATGAAGCGGTGGACTATGATAAGTACTACCTATATTCTCTTATCACCCATTCCACAGCCATTGAAGGTTCAACGCTTACGGAACTTGATACGCAACTTCTTTTTGACGAGGGAGTAACAGCAAAAGGGAAACCGCTTGTACATCATCTGATGAATGAGGACTTGAAGCAAGCGTATGATTTTGCAAAAGCTGAATCCGAGCAACTTGTACCGATAACTCCAGTTTTCCTGCAAAGGTTGAATGCAGTGCTGATGCGTACTACAGGCAGTGTGCACAGTGTAATGGGCGGTTCTTTTGATTCTTCCAATGGTGAATTTCGCTTATGTGGTGTTACGGCTGGTGTTGGCGGACAATCTTATATGAATTATATAAAGGTTCCTGCTAAGGTTGATGAACTTTGTGTGCTTCTTCAAGAGAAGCAAAAGATCACTAGCACATTTCGGGAACAATACGAATTGAGTTTTAATGCCCACCTTAATTTAGTAACCATACATCCGTGGGTGGATGGCAACGGCAGAACGGCTCGATTGCTGATGAACTACATCCAATTTTGCTATCACCTTTTTCCTACCAAGATATTCAAAGAAGATAGGGAAGCCTATATACTTTCCTTACGTCAATGCCAGAATGAAGAAACCAATCAGCCGTTCTTGTCGTTTATGGCAGGGCAGTTGAAGAAATCTCTTTCTTTGGAGATTGAAAGGTTTAAAGCTTCGCAAAAGAAAGGGTTCTGTTTTATGTTCTGATATTATATTTAGCTAAGAATTACTATTTACGAATTTGAGTAACTTTTTGTAGATACTGCAGAGGCTATGATGAAGAACTTGCCATAGAAGCAACTAACTCATGAGTATATTCAAAAGGAATATCAAAAAAGCGGATAATAAGCCGCAGAATTTGCGGCTTAGCATAAGAACTTATTAGTCAGTTACCTCTTCCTGACTAAATCCGCCTAAGTTATAACATACCGGAACGGTGCTGCTTGATGTACGGTAGATGCCGAATTTAAAGTAGTAACCGTCTTTATCGTTTCTACCGATGGGGAGAGATTCGTTATTTACTATCTTAGTTGCTTTACCGTTTGTGGTCATTGTTACGTCGAGCATTCCTTGGCGAAGGATTATTTCGCTCTCTCCGCTATAGCTGGTCCATACAATTTTTACGTCGAATTCTACCCATTGGTTTTTCGGGAACTCATCGATGGGTGACTTATAGGCTATAGTAGAAGTCTTGTATTCTGAAGAAACCGACTGCATGTTGTTCAGGCGTTTTACGTTGGCGTTGGTTCTGTCGCTCTTGTCGGTAAACCAACGGCGGTCCGAGTTGGCCTTGATGTAGAAGAAGCCGCTGTTGAACCCGAAGGCGAGTGGGGGATAACCACCTTGCTCTATGAGCCATCCGTTTTTCTTCCCTTTCTTATAAGTTACATTTCCGTTCTTATCGGTTACGGTAATCTTTTCGTAGCCCTCTTCTTTCGAGAATATTGTATGCGACTCCAATTCCAGGAACTCCTCGTCGGTGAGTTGAACCACTTCTCCCTGCGGATTGGTTGCTAAGGTGCGGGTAGGCATTCCGTGCCACTGGGCGAAGATAGTATTTACGTCGTTATCTATAGTGTCGGGCACATAAACGGCGAAATGATATTTCCATGCCGTGCCTTGCGGACAGAATCCCTTGCCGTGATGATATACCGTCTTCATTCTTTGTGCATTGCTATAAGCATTTGCAGGAAGCGATGCGAAGTCAGCCTCCGTAGCGTAGCAGTACGAAACCTCGGCACGTCCCTTGGTCTCGTTTTCGTTATATCCTTCAAGCGAGTTGTCATCGTTTCGTAGTTCAAAGCGGAAGGTATGCTTGCCATTGTAGCGGTTCTTTTCGTCTATCTGCAGAGCGTACGGGCGCGATATTCCTACAGCTACCCATTCATTGTCTATTATTTTTTCGGGTGTAGCATATTCAGATTGAATGTTTACTCTTGCAGGAAACGAAGTGAGGTCGGGCAATTCTTCTTCAGGTTCGGAAGGAGTAGGTTGCTCTGCCGGTTTTTCTAAATCACCGATGTTGTCCGAGGCTTGTCCGCACGAAAAGAGCGACATTAACCCGAACAGGAGGATAGTTTTTTTCATAGTGTCATTCTGTTTGTTAATAATCAGATGCAAAAATAGTTGATAGCTCGGATAAGGGCTTTTACGTATGTTTGCAAAACAAGCAGAATTGTTGAATCAGTGCTTTTATTTCTGCATTATCCGCCGTAACACAAAATTGCCTGCTATAAAGGCCAATACTACCCCGAAGCTGTTAGCTGCAAAGTCAAGCCATTCGCCGCTGCGGTTTGTGGTGCAGTAAGCTTGGAGCAACTCTATGATTCCGCTCATCATGATGGGGAAGACTACCGAAATGGGGATGAATCTTTTCCAGCAGATAGTATCGTGCTTTCTTAGATACTCCCACCAGATGATGATGCTTAGTCCACCGTACATACATGTATGCACCAGTTTGTCGATGTTACTGATATTATCCAACTCCGTTTGCGGTGGAGTGAAGAAAGATAAATAGCAGATAGCCGCTACAGTGAGCAGTGTCAATGGGTATGTCTTTAGTATACTTATCATATTAATTTGTTATTTATTTAGCAAAAATACGATAAAAGTTATAATTTTGCGACCTGTATAAGAACAAATGAAAAGAAAATTAGGCGATTTATGAATGAACGTGTAAGTTTTGGTAGTAAGTTAGGTGCAATATTGGCGGCAGCCGGTTCGGCGGTCGGTTTAGGTAATATATGGCGTTTCCCTTATGAGACAGGAAATCATGGAGGAGCGGCTTTCATTTTGATTTATTTGGTGTGTGTATTCGCTTTAGGACTTCCGGTCATGATGTCCGAGTTTATAGTAGGACGTCATTCTAAGGCCAGTACCGGTGGAGCGTTTAAGGCTCTTCACTCCAAAGGACCATGGAAATGCGTGGGCTACCTTGGTGTGCTTACCGGATTCCTTATCTTAGGATATTATGCCGTAGTAGCCGGATGGACATTAGAGTATATGGTTCAGGCCATAGGTGGTCAGTTCTCTGGCAAGACCCCCGATGAGTTTGTAGCCGATTTCCAACAATTCTCTCAGAATCCGTTGCGCCCATTGCTTTGGCTTGCCGTGTTTATGCTCACTACCCACTTCGTTATAGTAAAAGGAGTGCAGAAAGGTATAGAAAGATCGTCTAAGGTATTGATGCCTCTGCTTTTCGTTTTGGTAGTAGTCTTAGCCATTTGCTCTGTTACATTGCCAGGTGCTGAGAAAGGCATAAGCTTTCTGCTGAAGCCCGATTTCAGTGAGGTAACTCCCGATGTATTCTTGGGTGCTATGGGACAGGCGTTCTTCTCGCTCAGCTTGGGTATGGGCTGCCTTTCTACCTACGCTTCTTATTTCGGTAAAGATACCCGTTTGGGAAAGACTGCCATGAGCGTGGGCTTGATAGATACAGGTGTGGCGGTATTGGCAGGATTGATTATTTTCCCCGCAGCCTTTTCGGTGGGTATCAGTCCCGACGCTGGCCCGTCGTTGATATTCATTACATTGCCCAACGTATTTCAGCAAGCGTTTAGCGGAGTTCCGGTGATAGCCTATGTATGTTCGGTACTGTTTTACTTGCTGTTGGCTTTGGCGGCACTTACCTCTACCATATCCCTTCATGAAGTGTCTACCGCCTTTTTGCATGAAAAGTTCCAGCTTACGCGAGGCCGTGCTGCGTCTGTAGTTACTTTCTGTTGCTTCCTGATAGGCATAGTTTCGTCGTTGTCGTTGGGCGAATGGAGTAGCTTCACTATATTCGGACTGAACTTTTTCGATGCCCTCGATTACTTGACAGCCAAGATAATGCTTCCGGTAGCGGGTATGCTTACCGCTATATTTGTAGGATGGGTTATCAATCGTAAGATTGTGCGCGATGAAGTCACAAACTATGGCACTCTTCGCGCTCCATATTATTCATTGTTCTTCTTTGTTCTGAGATATGTTGCACCTGTCGGTATTGCGATTATCTTTGTAAACGAATTGGGACTATTGAAATATGTGGAAAAACTTCTTTTACTTTTCTAAATCAGAGCGTCGTGTAATCTTGCTTCTTACGGTTACCTTGGGATTGTTGTGTATAGCTACTCCGTTGGTGTGGCACATACGTAGGCAGAATACGGTGATTATAGCCGAACCGGACAGCATAGATGCTTTCATTGCGGGACTTACCAAGCAGAAGCAGCCTTCGAAGCATCGTTATGCAAGTAGAGAAAGAGAAGAAGTAATAGTAGAATACCATGATTTCGACCCCAACAAGGCCGATTCTGTAGAGTTGCGCCGTTTGGGATTGCCGTCTTTCATAGCTCATAACATCTTGCGCTATCGTGCCAAGGGTGGAGTATTTCGTAATCCGCAGTCGTTTGCACGCATATACGGCCTTTCTGATGAGACTTTTAAGACGTTAGAGCCATATATTGTTATATCCGAAGAATATACCCGTAAGCCCATTCGCCAGATAGACACGGTGATGCTACGCGAGGAAAAAGAAGAACCACGATATCCGGTAAAGTTGCCCGAAGGAACTGTTGTAGATTTGAATGAAGCTGATACTACGCTTCTTCGTCAGATACCGGGAATAGGAAGTGCGTTATCTAAGATGATAGTCGATTATCGCGAGCGTCTGGGCGGTTATGCCTCGGTAGAGCAGGTGCTTGAGGTTAATCATGTTGACGCCTCGATGTGCCGATGGTTTAAAGTAGGCACGCCATCCGTAAGGCAGTTGCGAGTAAACCACGACGGGTTAGACCGTTTGCGCCGTCATCCCTACATGGATTTTTATAAGGCGAAAGCCATCATAGAATACCGCCGTAAGCGCGGACAAATAAAAAGTCTTTCCCGAATCGCTCTGTTCGAAGAGTTCTCCGAGAAAGACTTAAAAAAGCTTCAGCCTTATCTTTCTTTTGAATAAGGTTTATTCGATATATCCTGCTGCCTTAGCAATTTTCACAGGAATTTCTGTATTGTCAATTCTGCCCTGGAATGTTTCAGCTCCGGCACCGATAGCGAATACAGGTACGTATCCTGCAGAGTGACCTCCGCTAGTCCATCCTACTAAAGCAATTTCGTCGATGATACGCTTAGCTTCTGCAGCCAAAGGCTCGTTCTGTGCGTATTCGCTCTTCTCCAATTTAGGAGCCTGATTCTTGAATGACTTCTCGTATACACTTTGAAGACGTTCCATCTGTTTTTTAGACAGTGTTACAGCTCCGCCGAATCCGAAGTTTTCTTTAAGAGCGTTCTGTACTACTTCCCAGCTAACTTGGTTATCGTATTTCTTGCGAAGTCCGTTCAATATGCGTGTAAATTCGTTTTCGCTAACCTTTTGGTTTTTCAAAACCTGAAGGTTGAGTTCGTATTTACCTGTACCCAATACTATACCACCTGTTTCATGGTCGGCAGTGATAACGATAAGTGTTTCATCGGGGTGCTGAGCGTAGAACTCGTAAGCTACTTTCACAGCATTGTCCATATCTACTACTTCATGGAATGCAGTTGCAGCGTCGTTGCTATGGCATGCCCAGTCAATTTTACCGCCTTCTACCATCAAGAAGAAACCTTTTGATGTATCTTTAGTAAGGAAGTTGATAGCCGAACGTGTGATATCGCTCAGAGTAAGGTCGCCTTTCTGACGGTCGATGGCATACGGCAATGATGAACGGTCTTTCTGCGAAGCCTTTTCAGACTGGAACAGAATCATCTTTTCAGCTTTCTTTGCCTTTTTCTGATAGTCCTTATATCCGCGTGCTATGGTATAACCGTTTTTAGCGGCCATTTCGTATAAGTTCTCTGAGTTTCCAGACTTATCTTTTTTATTAGTAGGGTCGAGGAAATCAGAACCTGCATAGAAATCGAAGCCTGCTTTGTAGAGGTCGGTACCTATATTATAATAGCTGTTTCTGCTTCCACAGTGAGCATAAAATGCAGCCGGAGTAGCGTGGTCTACGCTTACGCTGGTGGTTACACCTACACGGTATCCTTTTTCTTTAGCCCATACTGCAACACTGTTTACGGGTGTCTGCAAGTCTTTTTCTACACCGATAGCTCCGTTCTTGGTTTTGTTTCCTGTGGCAAGAGCTGTACCGGCAGCTGCCGAGTCGGTTACGCCGTTGGTAGCAGAGAAAGTAGTAGCCACTGTTGCATACGGAAATTGTGTAAATGCAATCGGGTTGATTCCGATTTTACCTTCCAGTTCTCCACGATAGAGTTCTGTTCCTTGTACTTGGTTAACTCCCATACCGTCGCCTATGAAGTAGAATACATATTTAGCCTGCTGTGCGAAAGAAGCTACAGACAGCATAAATAAGGCGGAGAGTAAAAACATTTTTTTCATTATATTTATAGCTTTAATGGTTTTGTGCAAAGATAATGTAAATACCGTACGATGCTTAATAAAACTGTGAAATATAGGTTAATCGACTGCCATAAAATATGTTGTTGTATGGAAAATACGGGCATGTTTTTTCGTGAAAAACGCTTTTTTCGAAAAAAGATGAAAAAAAAGTGCATTTTGTTTAGTATGCCATCAACTTGACATGTATTATAAGCGATAAGGGGCAACTCAGCAGTTGTCTTTATCGAGAGAGAGAAATAGTAACTTTTATCTAAACACATTATGAAGCATTAAAAGATAGTAAGAAAAACATGAAAAACCAGAAGTCCGCGTTTACCGGAAAGTAACGTGGGTACATCAATCTAACTAAAGAAACAATAAACTAAATCTAATAATCATTTAAAAGCATCCAAATGGAAACAACGATGAAGCGCAAGTATGTTCACTTGCTATGTTTTCTTTTCTTATTCTCGTGTTGCGCCATTGCTCATGCGCAAGAACGAATGCTTACCCTCGATTTAACGAAGGTATCTCTTGAAAAGGCATTGAAGGAGGTAGAAAAGCAATCGTCCATGTCGGTAGTATATAATACTAAAGACGTCGACGTTAAGCGTGAAGTCACTATCAAAGTATCTAAAGCTACTGTAGCTAACGTGATGGAACGTCTGTTTAAAGGCACTAACGTGCAGTACTCTGTATCGAATGGCCACATTGTATTATCTAAAATCGGCTCTGCACAGTCGGGTAAAAAGACTCCCGTCACTGCTAACGGTACTGTAAAAGACGCTACCGGCGAACCGCTGATTGGCGTTAGCGTACTGGTAAAGGGTACTACCAACGGTACTATTACCGATATGGACGGTAACTTCAGCCTGAAGGCCAACAAAGGCGATGTGCTGGAAATTTCTTACATTGGTTATGCTACTCGCCAGATTACATTGGCAGATTCTAAGCCTTTGGCTATCACAATGCAGGAAGACAATCACGCTCTTGAAGAAGTTGTGGTTACCGCTTTGGGTATCAAGCGCGAACAGAAGGCGTTGAGCTACAATGTTCAGCAGGTGAAGGGTGATGAGCTGACTACAGTTCGCGACGCCAACTTCATCAATTCATTGTCGGGTAAAGTTGCCGGTGTTACTATCAACGCATCTTCTGCCGGTGCCGGAGCAGCTGCCCGTGTGGTAATGCGTGGTACCAAGTCATTGGAAAAAGACGACAACGCATTATATGTAATAGACGGTATCCCTATGTTCAACGTAAACTCGGGCGATAACGCAGGTGGTACCATGAACAAGCAGCCGGGTACTAACAGTGTAGCCGATATCAACCCTGAAGATATCGAGAGCATGACTATCCTTACAGGTCCTTCGGCAGCGGCCTTGTATGGTTCCGACGCTTCGAACGGTGTTATCTTGATTACTACTAAGAAAGGTGTATCGGGCAAGGTTAAAGTAACCTATAGTAATAACACAAGCTTCTCATCACCGCTGATGATGCCTAAGTTCCAAAATATCTATGGAAACCGCGAAGGCGAATTGATGAGTTGGGGTAATAAGCTCGAAACTCCTACAAACTATGATCCTTCTGATTTCTTCAATACAGGTGTAACAGAGTTGAATGGTTTCACCATGACTACAGGTACTGAGAAGAACCAGACTTATGCTTCAATCTCTACTACCAACTCTACAGGTATTTTGCCTAATAACGCTTATAACCGTTACAACTTCTCACTCCGTAATACAGCTAAGTTCTGCAATGACAAACTCACTCTCGACCTCGGAGCACAGTACATCATCCAGAATAATAAGAACATGGTGGGTAGTGGACAGTACTTCAACCCGCTGGTGTCTCTTTACTTGTTCCCGCGCGGAGAAAACTTCCAGGAAGTGCAGATGTACGAGCGTTACAGCGAATCGCGTAACATCATGACTCAGTATTGGCCTACAGCTATCTTCGGTACAGACCTCGATATGCAGAACCCTTATTGGATTATGAATCGTATGCAGAACAGAATGTCTAAGCGCCGTTATATGTTCAACGCCAGCCTGAAATGGGAAATCGCTTCATGGCTTAACGTAACTGGCCGTGTACGTGTAGACAACTCTGACCTCGACGGTATAGAAGAATACTACGCAAGTACTAAGACTACCTTTACTGAAGGTAGTAACAAGGGTTATTATGGACACACCAAGCAGAACGACCGTGCCGTATATGCCGACTTGATGGCAAGCATCAATAAGAACTTCTTCGAAGACAGACTTTCTTTCAACGCTAACATAGGTACTTCACTGAACGATATGCAGGAAGATATTATGTATCTGAAAGGCGGTTTGCAGCAAGTTACCAATATGTTCCATCTCGGAAACATAAAGATGGATACATCTAAGCGTAACGAAAAGAAGTGGCACGACCAAGTACAGAGCGTATTCGCCAGTGCAGAATTGGGTTGGAACCATCAGCTTTATCTTACAATGACAGGACGTAACGACTGGGACTCTAAATTGGCTTTCACCAGCAAGGGCTCTTATTTCTACCCTTCGGTAGGTCTTTCATGGGTTATCAGCGAATCGTTCAAATTGCCCGAACCTATTTCTTACTTGAAAGTACGTGGCTCATGGACAGAAGTTGCTTCTGCTCCAAGTCGCTACCTTACTTTGATGCAGTATGAATACAACGAGCAGACTAATACTTACGAATATCCGTCTACTCATTATAATACAGACTTGAAACCAGAAAACACCAAGTCTTGGGAATTTGGTGTGAACGCCAAGTTGTGGAAAAACAGAATCAACGTTGACTTGACTTGGTATAAGTCGAACACATTCAACCAGACATTCTATGTAGACGCATCTGCTTCATCTGGTTACAAGAGAAACATCGTTCAGACTGGTAACATTCAGAACAAGGGTATAGAGTTGGCAGTAGGATATACCGATACATTCAATAAAGTAAAGGTATCTACCAACGTTACATTCACTCGTAACAAGAATGAAATCATCAGCCTTGCTAACGGAGCAGTGAACCCTGAAACAGGCGAACCTATCGAAATGGAATACTACTCTAAAGGTACACTTGGTATCATAGGCGGTCCTACATTGCGTCTGTACGAAGGCGGAACAATGGGCGACCTCTACATCAACCAGCGCTTGCGTCAGTCGCCTAACGGATATATCTGGAAAGACGCTTCTACCGGAAACGTAGCTATTGAAACTACAGAATACCGCAAGATTGGTTCTGTACTTCCTAAATACAATATGGGATGGAACGGAAACGTAGCTTGGAACGGTTTGAGTTTAGGCTTTGCCTTTACTGCCCGCGTAGGTGGATTGGTTGTTTCGGATACACAAGCTACACTCGATAAGTATGGCGTATCAGAAGCCAGCGCGCAGGCTCGTCTTAACGGCGGTATTAATATCGGAGAAAACGGTTACGTAGATGCTCAAGACTATTACGACAAAGTATCTACAGCTATCGGTACTTATTATACTTATAGCGCAACCAACGTGCGCCTCTCTGAGTTGAACTTGAGCTACAGACTTCCTAAGAAATGGTTCAATGATAAACTCGACATGACTGTGGGAGTAACAGGCAAGAACTTGTGGATGATTTACTGCAAAGCACCGTTCGACCCGGAAAGCACGTCTTCTGTAACCAGCAACTTCTATCAGGGCGTTGACTATTTCCAGCAGCCAAGCTTGAGAAGCCTCGGATTTAATGTGAAACTTTCATTCTAAAGAGCAACTATGAAATACAATCTGATAAATAAGTGCGCCAAGATTTCGGCGTTCGTGGTAGTAGCTTCAATGATTGCCAGCTGTACAGCTAAATTTGAAGAATACAATACCAACCCTTACGGCCCTACGCAAGAGGATATGATAGGCGACAACGCCTCTACCGGATCTTTGATTCGAAGCATGATACCTGCATTGGCACAAGGCCAGCAGAACAACTCTCAGATGTTAGACCAGATGATTGGTTCAGAATTTGGGGGTGAAATTACCTGTATCGCCATGTGGGGTAATGGTGGTAACTATTATACTTATAACCCGCGTATAGGATGGTATGGAAACATGTTCGACACTACCATGCCGCAAATCTATACCGGATTTTTCCAGATACGTAAGCTTTCTGAAGGAAAAGGTTTGGCTTACCAGTGGGCACAGATTCTTAGAGTGGCAGCTTCTATGCGTATAAGCGACTGTTACGGTGCTATCCCTTATTCACAAATTTCGGGATCGGCGTTTACTACAGCATACGATTCAATGGAAGACTTATATAAGAACATGTTTAACGACTTGGACGCAGCTATCATGGCTTTCGAAACAGCTGTACTTGCAGGCGATGACATGAGCTCGCTGAAAGAATACGACCTTGTGTTCGACGGTGATTTCCGTAAGTGGGTTAAGTTCGCCAATACACTGAAGTTGCGTATGGCTATCCGTATATCTAACGCAGCTCCCGAGTTGGCTAAGCAGAAAGCTGAAGAAGCCGTAGCCGATGTTATTGGTGTAATGACCGACGCTTCGGATGCTGCATACAGTAGCTATAACGACGGTATGAATCCTTACTACCGTGTAGCTTATGCTTGGAACGAAATCCGTGTGAGTGCTAATATCACTTCTTACCTTGGCGGATATAACGACCCGCGTCTGTCGGTTTATGTAGACAACGCTTCTTTAGACGGTGGAGGCT
This sequence comes from Bacteroides sp. CAG:530, assembly GCA_000434735.1. Lineage (GTDB taxonomy): Bacteria > Bacteroidota > Bacteroidia > Bacteroidales > Bacteroidaceae > Phocaeicola. Next base: position 52,310 of record FR881247.1, on the reverse strand, counting down.
ATGTTGGCGTACGCAACGGTATCTATCAGAGCCCTGCTACACAAGCCAGCTACTCAGAATTCTCTCGCTTGAAACTGAAAGAATCAGATAAGCTGTTGATTATGTCGGCTTCCGAAGCTTATTTCCTCCGTGCCGAAGGTGCTTTGAAAAACTGGAACATGAACGGAAACGCTAAGGAGTTCTATGAAAAGGGAGTTACCGTATCAATGGAAGAACGTGGCGTTAGCGTAGGAAACTACTTGTCTGACAGATATTCTACTCCAGCCGATTACGTTGATCCTACAGATTCTGGAAAGAACCGTGCTGCTGTAAGTAAGATTACTCCGGCATACGATGAATCTGCTGGCGATGCCGCTAACTTAGAGCGTATTTTGGTGCAGAAGTGGATTGCTAACTTCCCTAACGGATGGGAAACATGGGCAGACATTCGCCGTACCGGTTATCCTAAGCATTTCCCTATCGTTAACAACCTCAACACTGACGGAGTAACAATAGAGAGAGGTATGCGTAGATTGCCTTATCCGCAGTCTGAATATAACACTAACCGCGCGAATGTAGAAGTAGCTGTTTCTATGTTGGGCGGAGCAGATAATTCGGCTACCGATTTGTGGTGGGCTAAAAAGAATTGATAAACCCTAAATTAATGATTTATGAAAACAAGTAAACTGAAAAAACTAATATACGGACTGGGTATCGGCTTGTTCTTCTCGCAGGGACTGCTCTTTTCGGCTTGTTCCGACTGGACTGATGTAGAGGCTGAAGACTACTTCGAACCGGTAACCGAGGGATATAAGAATAACTTGAAAGACTATTTCAATTCACCTCATAAGGTGATGTTCGGATGGTTTGGTAACTGGACTGCAGCAAGCATGGCTAACTCGCTGTGCGGATTGCCCGATAGTGTAGACTTCGTAAGTCTGTGGTTGTGCTGGGGTAACTTGAACCAGGCTCAGCAGGAAG
>FR881247.1:43318-51331 GCA_000434735.1 Bacteroides sp. CAG:530 | reverse complement strand
CAGCAGGAAGACTTGAAGAAGTTTCAGGAAAGAGGTTCTAAAGCCATCTTGTGCTGGCGTGCCGGCGACATTGGCGATAACCTTACTCCGGGTGGAAACGACCGCGAAAACAAGAAACAGTTTTGGGGTATTGTAGAAGGCGACGAAGATTCTTACCTGAAAGCAGCAGAGAAATATGCGCTTGCCATAGTAGATACAGTAAACAAGTATAATGCAGACGGTTTCGATTACGATATAGAAGACCAAGGTACTCTGATTAACGCATCTTATCCGCAGCGTGTAGAGGTATTTATGCAGACTCTGCGCAGAGAGTTCGATAAGACCGGAAAATTGTTGGTAGCCGATATCCCTGGTGGAAAGGCTTGGTTGAGCTATTATAACATCTTGTCGGATGAAGTAGTAAAAAGCTTGGACTACATAGTATGGCAGACTTACGAAGCTGGTCATTCATCTTTGGATGATTTCTTCACAGGCTCTGGAGGCGTGAAGTCTTATCATACAAAATTGTTCGAAAACGTATTGAGAAAGTCAATCGTTACGGCTACATTCGAACGTGCCGTAGATAAACACTACTTTACCGAACAGCAGACTTATCATCCGGCTTGCGGTATTGAACATGCCGGAATGGGAGCTTACCACATAGAATACGACTATGCAGGAAACCCGGATTACCCGGCAGTGCGTGCTGCTATTGCCGCTCAAAATCCTCCTATCAAAAACTAATGTAGAAAGGAATCGTTATTATGAAGAGAAATACATTATTCAAACTCTTTACACTGGGGCTGTTGGCCCTCAGTCAGTCGGCTTGTGAAAACGCCGAATATGAATCGGTAGACAATCTGATTTATATAAACGAGGCATCTTCGGCTAAGGCAGAAGAAGTGACCTTGCAGGATGAAGGCTCTACACGTACATCGGTAACAGTACGTTTGGCCAAGGCTTTAGATCATGATGTAACAGCTGAACTCTTCCTCGACGAAGAGGCTCTGGCTGCTTACAACAGAAAGAATGAAACAGCTTATAAGGCTATCGCTGCAGAACATGTTACTTTCCCTAAGGAAGTAAAAATCGCAGCAGGCTCTGTAAGTGCCAATCCTATTAACATAGATATCGCTTCGTTCGAGGCCGAAGGTGGAGCGCAGTACGCATTGCCTATAGCTATCAGAAACGCTAATGGAGTAGCTAAGGCTGAAGCTTCGTCTTCTTTCTTGCTGGTATTGGTTAAACCGTTGAAACAGCCTGTTCCTAAGTTTACTTATGCTAACGCTATGAAGGCGGCTCCCGAAGGTGATTGGGGCTTGAGCCTTACTAACTATACTTTGGAATGGTGGGTTAAGATGAGCAACTTCTCTATTAACAACCAGGCAATCTTTGACTCTGGTAGTGGCGACTCTGAACTTTACATCCGTTTTGGTGACTTGGTTTATAGCAACAAATCGGGTTCTGGCTATCTTAACAACTTCTTGCAGGTGAAGACAATGGGTGGTCAGTTCGATACTGGTGATCCTAACACAAGCGGACTTGAAGCAAATGTTTGGTATCACTTCGCTATTACTTACGATGCGGCTTCGGGTACTTCTACATTGTATAAGAACGGTACTGCTATAGCTTCATTGACAAGTGCTGTTGGTCAGCCTATGATAATCAACAAGCTGCAGATGGTTTCTTCTGGACAGCAATACTTCCGCGATAATTGCGAGCTTTGCCAAGTTCGTTTGTGGAAAGTAACTCGTACTGCTAACCAAATCAAGAAGAACATGTATAAGGAAGTGAACTATACAGATAAGAACTTGATTTTGTACTTGCCTATGAATGAAGGTGAGGGCAATACTACTCTGAAAGACGTAACCGGAAACGGACACGATGTGCAGGTAGGTAATATGTCTTCGGACGGAAGCTCTTCATTTACTTGGGCTACTTATTCGTTTGCTCAATAATTAAAAGTAGAAATTGTTATGAAAAAGTTATATAAATACTTGTTTATGGTTGTGTCGGCAGTAGCGTTGCTTCCGCTGATGACGGCTTGTAGCGATGACGAATCGACCGACCCATACGATGTAAACTATGTTTATATCTATTCGCCGGCAGAAACTAACGGTGAAATGGTTTATAAAGGTAACGGTACGTTCTTGACCAAAATCGCGTCTGAACGCAATTTGACTCCTGTAAGATGTACTAAGCCTGCTTCCGAAAGATTGGTGGCTCACTTTACCATCGACGGTTCTTTGGTAGACGCTTACAATAAGGAGCATGGTACTAACTATACATTTGTGAAATCGGCTCAGCTGGATAACGCTACTCTCGTTATAGAACAGGGTAAATATATCTCTGCCGATTCGCTGAAGCTGAAACTTACTGATATGACCGAGTTCCAGAATGGAGCTGAGAACTATATCCTTCCTATCGTAATGACATCGGTAGAAGGTGGTGGCGTATCTATGAGCCAAACCAGCAAGATGTTCCTTACATTTACTTCTACCTATAAGGCTAATAAGGTATATATAGGTTCTGGCGCCAGCACAACCGTGAAAATGCTTGACGGTAAGGTGTACGAACCGGAAAATCCTGGCCGCATATATTGGAATGCTATGGTTAGTACAGAATGGATTCCTGATGACGATATAACAGTTCATCTGGAGATAGACAACAAGTTGATAGATTCTTATAATGCAATTAACGGAACTGATTACAAGCCTATGGAAAACGTAGCTTTGGAAACTTCTGTAATGCATATCAAGAAGGGTGAGTATGGACCGGAAGAAACTTTCGCCTTGACATTCTCTGATAAGATGGCAAGCGTGAAAGTAGGAGAAAACTACATTGTGCCTGTTGTTGTGAGCAAGGTGGAAGGCGTAGGTGCCGGACTGAGCGACAGAATGACTTGTTACTTGACTTTCAATGTAATGGAACTTCCTAATGCTTATACTACTACATCGCCAACAGGTACTTCTATTCAGAATTTCACAGATTGGAATGTAACTGTAGACGGTAATTCTTACGGATCTTGGGGTGAGTGGAAATCTATCCTTGAGAAAACTTCACAAATTGGATATATACAGTCATACCAACAAATTTTGGTAGAAGCTGCTGAACAGATTGAAATCTCTTCTATGATATTAAGTTACACGCGTGGATATACTTACTCAGGAAAAACTTCTATTGAAACTAGTCTTGACGGTAAAACATTCAAGAAAGACGAATTAGAGTTGCCTAATAGTACAGCACAGTTTGTCTCGTTCCGTAAACCAGTGAAGGCTAAGTATATTAGGATTACATTTGCTGATGGATATTTCAGCAGTAGTTATTATGGAGCTATCTTGAACAGATTGAGAATTTATACTCCTTCTACAGAAGAATAATAAATCGTTTATAGGTAACTAAAACAGCGGCCGGATTTCTCCCGATAAAAGGGTGGAAGTCCGGCCGTTATTTTATGGTATTGTTAATGGCGAAAGAATTCGATGGTTAAAATGAAACATTGCGATGGTTAAAATGAAAGAATGCGAATGGAAGGTTGTCCACTCGCATTCTTTTTCCTGTTTTTCAAGGTCTTTTTCTTATCCGCTAAATTTACTGCTTGTATGGCGGAACTATATTGGTTCTTAAGCTTGATAGCGTTAGTCTCTTCCGCTTTCAGTTATCATGTTTTCTATCTTCTTGTTGAGGCTGTCCAGCTCCATCAGTTGTTCTAACGTGATGTGCATTCTCCATCGCCAGTAGTGGTGAGGATTGGCAGGAATGTTGATACGCTCTGCCTGAATGTCGGGGTTGCGCATCTTTTCGTCCATAGAGAGCCAGTCTTGCCATGTAAGAATGCACAGCATCGACGGGCATTCCAGATGACGGCGTACCACTTCTTCGCAGACCCATCCGGGGGCAACCGATGGCACTTCGCCCCAGTGACCTAACTCGTTGTGATAGTATCTTTCGGTCTGTGCAGGGTCTTCTTTCCACCAGCCGCGCAGTGTAGACATATCGTGTGTACCTATGGTGCAGACTGACAGATATGGATATTGGTCGAGACGGCCGAATTCGAGTCCTGTCTGCTTAGGCATACGCTGTATTTCGAGCGAGAGTATCTGCAGTTGGTTCATCACCCAAGGCACACAGTCGGGCACCATGCCAAGGTCTTCGCCGCATACCAGCATCTGTGTGGCTTGTGTAAGTATAGGAAGCTTCTTCATGGCCTCGCCATACCAGAAGTCGTTGTGGCGCTGGTAGTAGTAATGATTATACAGGTTGTTGAACGCATCCTTTTCCTTCTCGTGAAGGCGGAGGAATGTATAGTCGTTTTGTACGGCTATGCGTGGGTGATACATGCCGGGGCGACTATGGTCGGGCACGAACAATACATCGCTTACCAATGCGTATAACTTCTCTTTTAGCGACTGGCTGTGCTCATCGTCCTTTCCTGCAAAGTAAGCCTCTATCTTACGCTGCGTGTTGAACTCCGGGCGTATGGCGTACAGGTCGTGATGCAGATGCCGGACGAACGTCTCTTTTACATACTCCAAATCCTCGCCAAACTGAGTGTTAAGGATATATTCGTTGATGTACGGCTGTAAGAAGTCTTCTCTGAAATTCAGTCCGAAACTGCGAATCTCTTCTTCGCTCATGGGTATTGACGGCACAAACTGACCCAGCAACCCGTGTACTGAGTGGATAGGAATTTCCCATATGCGGAAGAATCCCAAGATATGGTCTATGCGGTATGCAGTGAAATATTCTGCCATCTTCTTGAAACGCTTTTGCCACCAGCGGTAGTTGTCTTTCTGCATTACCATCCAGTTATAGGTAGGCATTCCCCAGTTCTGTCCGTTGGTAGAGAATGCGTCGGGCGGTGCTCCGGCTTGTCCGTTCATGTTGAAGTATTGCGGCTCTATCCACGCTTCTACGCTGGTGCGACTTATTCCGATAGGGATGTCGCCTTTTACCAATACACCTTTTTCGCGTCCGTAGTTGCACGCTTTCAGCAGTTGTACGTGCAGCTCGAACTGAATGAATAGGTGGAATGCTATCTCTTTATAGTTGGTGCTCTTCTCGTCGCAGAGAGTCTGTATCAGTTCGGGATCGTACTTGCTGTATTCCCTCCAATTGTTGAAATCGGATGTGTGAAACTTATCTCTTAGGAACGAATAAGCGGCATACGGTATGAGCCATTCTTTGTTATTATTGTAAAATTCTTTAAACTTTTTTGACGCTAATATGGCTTCGCCTTCCTGAACGTATATTTCTTTCAGATAAGCTCGCTTTACGTTGTTCACTCCTTCGTAATCAAGCTGAGGCAACTTGTTCAGTTTCTGTCTTTCCTCTTCGTAGTACTCTCTGCGGGCGGTGTCTTTTAGTTGGGGCAACTGCCTAACGTCAATGTACATTGGGTGGAAAGCATAGATAGAGATACTGTTATATGGGTAAGAGTCCATCCAAGTGTGCGACATGGTAGTGTCATTGATGGGCAATATTTGTACGGCTTTTTGCTTGGTCATGACAGCCCATTCAATGAGCTTCTTCAAGTCGCCGAAGTCGCCTGTACCGAAACTGCCTTCAGAGCGAAGCGAGAATACCGGTATGGCAGTTCCCGCAATGCGGCAAGGCTTGCTCTGGAACGAAACTTCCGTTTCCATAGGCAAATAAGTTTCGCCACGCATCAGCGGCTGTATGTTGAAAATGCGGTTATTCCCGGCTTCCCATGCCTCTATAGCTCCTGTTTCTTCATTAATGGCCACGAACTTATATTCGAAAGGCGAGCGTAGCGTGCTTGAGTCTATCGCCAACTGCCATACGTTGGGCTGTACTTCGTGCATACGTAGTGGGCGACAAGCCTCCCAGCGTCCTAACGCATCGCAGCTACCCGAGATGCCAAGTCGCTGCTGCTTCTTGTCGAGTCCGGGGCATACGGCTCTGAATACTATGCAGCTGCCTACACTATCCGCCAATACGTTGGCTGGCTCTGTAGTATAGAACCCTCCGAAAGCCGAGCTGTAGCGGTAGTTATCGTGCGGCACGTCTCTCCAGCAGTCGTCTATTATATATATCTGCTGTTGCTTGTTGCCCATATACACAGTGTGCGGCATCGGGCTTAATTCCTTTCGTATGCATTGTTTATTGCGATAGATGGCATACCGATAGTTTACGGCAGTTCTGCGCTCTTCGTCGGGGATGACGCATTCTCCCTGCCAATCGTTGCCGTTAGCTGTAGATAGCGATATTTCTTGGGCCGTTCCATTTTCATTGTCGATAAGAACCACGAGGTTTTCTCCCCAGATAGTTCTGTACTGAATGCGGAATATTAGCTTCATGTTTTCTGTTGTATTAGTTCTGTTATTATCAATCATTTTCAAAAATACTGATTTTGATTGACATACTTCCCGTATGGGCATAAAAAAACTCCGGAAATTCTGTGCAGAAGTTCCGGAGTTTCCTCATTGTAAGATGTGAGGTAGGATTTTAGATTAATTAGGTTGGTTGTTTTAATTTACATATCAACACTTCGCTTATGCATCGATATTAGCATAAGTGGCATGTTTCTCAATAAATTCACGGCGTGGAGCAACATCGTCGCCCATCAGCATAGAGAAGATATAGTCGGCATCGGCTGCATTCTCTATACTAACCTGCTTCAGGATACGTGTTTCCGGGTTCATGGTAGTTTCCCACAACTGTTCCGGGTTCATTTCTCCCAAACCTTTATATCGCTGAGTGTGGATACCGTTTTCAGTACCGTCGCCATACTTCTGCATGAACGCCTGACGCTCTTCGTCGGTATAGCAATACTCGCTAACCTTGCCCTTGGTACATTTGTACAACGGCGGGTTGGCTATGTATAAGTGTCCGCCCTGAATAACCTGAGGCATATAGCGGTAGAACAATGTCATGATAAGGGTGTCGATGTGAGAACCATCGACATCGGCATCGGTCATGATGATTACCTTGTGATAACGCAACTTGTCGATGTTAGCTTTCTTGCTATCTTCTTCGCCTTCTACGCCGAAACGCACACCCAGTGCCTGAATGATATTGTTTACTTCATCGCTCTCGAACGCTTTGTGCCACATGGCTTTTTCCACGTTCAATATCTTACCGCGAAGCGGCAGAATAGCTTGGAACTGACGGCTACGACCTTGTTTAGCAGAACCACCTGCCGAGTCACCCTCGACGAGGAACAATTCGCATTCTTCGGCAGTACGGCTTGAGCAGTCGGCCAGTTTACCCGGCAATCCGCCTCCACCCATCGGGCTCTTGCGCTGAACCGATTCGCGTGCCTTGCGTGCTGCTACACGTGCGGTAGCTGCCAGCACAACCTTGTCGACTATCATCTTAGCTTCCTTAGGATGCTCTTCAAGATAGTTGGTCAACGCTTCACCTACAGCCTGATTAACGGCACCGCTCACTTCGTTGTTACCCAACTTAGTCTTGGTCTGTCCTTCGAACTGCGGTTCTGAAACCTTAACAGAGATAACGGCGATAAGACCTTCGCGGAAGTCCTCACCAGAGATTTCTACTTTTGCTTTCTCAAGAGCTTTGCTCTCTTCGGCATATTTTTTAAGTACACGTGTCAGTGCTGTACGGAAACCAGCTTCGTGCGTACCACCTTCAATCGTATTGATATTGTTTACATACGAGTGCAGATTTTCGCGGAATCCGGTGTTATACATGATGGCGCATTCAATGGGCACACCCTGCTTTTCTGTATTCAGATAAATAACATCGTCGATAAGCGGAGTGTTGCTTGAGTTCAAGAAGCGCACGAATTCTTTTACGCCTTCTTCAGAGTGGAATACTTCTTTTTTGTAGCTTCCATCTTCTTCTTTTACGCGCTTATCGGTAAGGGTAATGGTGATGCCTTTGTTCAGATAAGCCAATTCGCGCATACGCGCTTGCAGAATGTTATATTTATATTCGGTTGTTACAAAAATGCTCGCATCGGGCCAGAAAGTCTGTCGTGTACCGGTGATGTCGGTAGTTCCTACTTCTTTCACTGCGTACAGAGGCTTACCATATTCGTATTCCTGC
>FR881247.1:537-43298 GCA_000434735.1 Bacteroides sp. CAG:530 | reverse complement strand
TCGTATTCCTGCTGATAGATTTTTCCGTTGCGGAATACGTTTGTAGTCATGTGGCTTGAAAGTGCATTAACACACGATACACCCACACCGTGCAAACCACCTGAAACCTTATACGATCCTTTATCGAATTTACCACCGGCGTGAAGTACGGTCATAACCACTTCGAGTGCCGATTTCTTTTCTTTCTGATGGAAATCTACAGGGATACCTCGACCGTTATCCTGTACGGTGATTGAATTATCTTCGTTAATAGTAACTTCTATGTGTGAACAGTAACCGGCCAATGCCTCGTCTATAGAGTTGTCTACAACTTCGTATACCAGATGGTGCAGACCTTTTTCGCTGATGTCACCGATATACATGGCGGGACGTTTACGTACGGCTTCCAGTCCTTCTAGTACCTGGATACTGCTTGCCGAGTAATTGCTACCGCTGTTTGGAGTAAGTTCTTCGCTCATTTTATATTGTAAAATACTTAATTTGTTCAATGTTCAAAATTACAAAAAAACTGCGAGATAAAAGTCTGTTATGCAGTTAAAAAACAGTGCGAAACTTAAAAATCGATAAAGGGGAGAGTAGGGTTTGCGAATGGGGTGGGTATAAACGACAAAAGACCAAATCGTTTCCGATTCGGTCTTAATATCTTTAGTAAGCTGTTACTTAAGCCATTTTGCTGATGTGAGCAGCTAATTTAGACTTCAAGTTAGCGGCCTTGTTAGCGTGGATAATGTTGCGCTTAGCCAATTTATCCAACATCTTTTGTACACTTGGGAACAAAGCTACAGCAGCTGCTTTGTCAGTTGTTTCACGAAGTTTCTTCACTGCGTTACGCATAGTTTTTGCATAATATCTGTTGTGAAGTCTTCTTTTTTCTTCTTGTCTGATTCTCTTAATAGATGATTTGTGATTTGCCATCTCGACTAATCTTTAATATTGTTCGTGATTTTGTTTATTATGTAGCCCGTGGGGGAATCGAACCCCCCTTTCAAGAATGAAAATCTTGCGTCCTAACCGATAGACGAACGGGCCATCCGTTTTTGCGGAAGAATTCCGTCATGCGACAATCGAAGGTGTCTTTCCTTAATTGCGGTTGCAAAGGTATGAAGAAATTTCCATACTCACAATACTTTCCATACTTTTTTTCACATTTTATAAGGGTGTATCAGCTGGTTAGGGGTGTGAGATTATAGTTTTGGGTATTTCTTGTATATTTGCACCATAGGATTTACTGTCTGAGTTATTAAGATATAAGTATGTTGCAAGAATTTCATGGTATAGTATTGAGCGTGTTCAAATATAATGATAAGTCGAATATCGTTCATGTTTTCAGTAGGGAAGAGGGTAGAGGCTCTTTTCTTGTTCCAGCTGTCCGTTTGCGTAGGTCTACGGTTCGTCAGGTGCTGTTTCAGCCATTGCACATGGTTGAGTTTGTGGCCGATGTAAAGCCTCGTTCTTCGCTGCATCCCGTACGTGAGGCGCGTGCTATGGTGACTTATTGCTCTATTCCTTACGATCCGTATAAATCGGCCATCGCTTTGTTTCTCTCCGAATTTCTGAGCCGCTCATTGTACGAGGAAGCCGGAAATCAGCCTTTATTCGCTTATCTGTGTAATTCAATGCAGTGGCTCGACGGGTGTCAGGGTACTTTTGCCAACTTCCACTTGGTGTTCTTGATGCGTTTTTCTCGCTTCTTGGGACTTTATCCTAATACTGAGGGATATACTGCCGGTGATTTTTTCGATATGCAGAACGCATGTTTTGTATCCGAACGTCCGCTGCATGGCATGTTCCTTTCGGCTGAGGAATCGGCTCGTATAAATGTGCTGATGCGTATGAATTATGATACTATGCATCTGTTTGCCATGAGTCGTGCAGAGCGCAACCGTTGCGTAGATGTTATGATGGAGTATTACAGGTTGCATCTGCCCGATTTCCCTGAGATGAAATCGCTTCCTGTGCTTAAGGAGTTGTTCTGATATGAGAAACTAAATTCTTATTGCGAATGGAATGGTTTCCTATTGCGAATGGAATAGCTTCCTATTGCGAAAGGAATATGAGATTATAAGACAAAAGAAAGCCTGTACGCAGTATCTCACCGCATACAGGCTTTAGGTATATTTATATAAGAGAGAGTCTATTATTTATTACGCTAACAATTCTTTTACTTTAGCCGAGATAGCGCGGCCTTCTGCCAAGCCAGCCAATTCTTTGCTAGCTACGCCCATCACCTTACCCATATCTTTGCCAGAAGTAGCTCCTGTGCGGGCGATGATGTCTTTCAACTTAGCTTCGAGCTCTTCTGCGCTGAGCTGCTTAGGCAAGTAAGTCTCGATGACCTTTACCTGAGCCATTTCTGCTTCGGCCAACTCCGGACGTCCGGCATTGGTGTAGCTTTCTGCTGAGTCTTTTCCCTGTTTAACCAGTTTCTGCATCAACTTCAGAGCGGTGTCGTCGGTCAGAACGTCGTTAGCTCCCGGAGCGGTTTTTGCTTCGAGGAAAACCTTCTTCACGTTACGCAGTGTTTCCAGTCTCACTTTATCTTTAGCCTTCATGGCTTCTTTGATATCATTGCTAATCTGATCGAATAAATCCATATTGTTTAGTTTTAATGTAATGTTTAAAATTTAATCATGTTCGGTGTAGCATTTTCCTGCTGTTCTGGTGCCGGATGCGAACTTTCGTGGTTAGAAGACTTTGCCTTGATGCTTTCAAGCATGTTCTTCTTTCTACTGTGTGTAGGAGTAGTGTCTACCATGCTGATAATATCATCGTTGTCGAGGTCTTCTTGTGTGAAGATGTAGAATTTATTATACAGAGGTCTCTTATCGTTCAGTTCGTATACGATAGTTCTTCTTCTGTCTTTTTCTTCTTGCTTTTCTTCTTCCTGCTTAATGATTTCCAGTTCCTCTTCGGTATGTTTAGCTATTACCTTCTCCATGCCCGGAACGTCTTTCACGCCGAATCCGGTAGCAAGAATGGTGAATTTAACCTTGTCTTCCAAGCCTTCGTCAATGTAAACACCCCATTTGGTTTCCACATCGTTGCCGAATTTGCTCATGAACTCGTGTACCTCGTTCATTTCTTCCATCATCAGCTCGCTGCTTGGGCTGTAAGAGATGTTGAACAATACCTTCTTAGAGTTGAAGATATCATTGTTGTTAAGCAACGGAGAGTGCAAAGCATCGTTGATAGCCTTGCTTACACGGCCTTCGCCTGTTCCGTATCCGGTACTCATGATAGCTACGCCACCATCTTTCAACACCGTCTTCACGTCGTTAAAGTCGAGGTTAATCTTACCGCGGATAGTGATAATCTCGGCGATACTCTTAGCCGCTACCGACAAGGTGTCATCGGCTTTACCGAAAGCGTTCATCAAGCTCAAGTCGGAATAAACATCGCGCAGACGCTCATTGTTGATAACCAACAACGCATCTACATGCTTACTGATAGCCTCAACACCATCAAGTGCCTGATCTATCTTTTTGTTGCCTTCGAACAAGAACGGAATTGTTACGATACCCACTGTAAGTATACCCATTTCCTTAGCGGTTTTGGCGATGATAGGAGCTGCTCCGGTTCCGGTACCACCTCCCATACCTGCAGTGATGAATACCATCTTGCATCCATCATTCAGCATACCCTTAATATCGTCGATGCTCTCTTCGGCAGCCTTGCGCGCTCTCTCCGGACGGTTTCCGGCTCCCAAACCTTCTTTACCTAATTGTAGTTTTATGGGGACAGGCGACTCATCGAGTGCCTGATTATCTGTATTGCAAACCACGAATGTAACTTCGTGTATACCTTCTCTGTACATGTGGTTAACGGCGTTACCTCCACCGCCACCTACACCAATTACCTTGATGATGCTTGGTGAGGCATGTTCTCCGAGAAATTCTCCAGACATTATTCTATTCTCACTCATGATATTCTATCTCTTTTTATGTATGGTGAATCTATATTAATCTTTTGTTAAGTTTTCGGCTCCGTCTTTCAAGAAACGAATCAGCTTAGAGAATGTGTTATTCTCCGATTTCTGTCGTTCAATGTTGTTAATCAACGCTTCCACATCGTCTTCCTTGTCGGATAGATGCAGGTTTCTTGCCTCGTAAGCCTTGTTGAGCGCTTCTTTGTATTTCTTCCGTCCGAGCAATTCTTTCGATTCGCTAATCAGTGAGATATACATATTATTGCGTTGCTGCAATTCTTCCTTGCGTTTAGCCTCTTCTTCTTCAGCTTTCTTGCGTGCTGCTTCTTCGGCGGCTTGCTGGCGAGCTTGTTCTTCGGCTATGCGCTGTCTTTCGGCTTCCTCTTTCTTTTTGTCTTCCTCCTCTTTCAGTTGGTCGAGGAAGTTGCTTTGCGATTGATTAGGGTCTACTTTACAGCAGTTATCCTTTCCTGCGTCAAGCAGTCCGATAAGTGTGTATTGTGTACCGTCAGCAAGGAATGCCGGAGCATTCTGAAGCTCAATGAGGCTTTCTTTGGCGATACGTATCTTATCAATCTTAGTGATTTGGGCTATAGCTTCTTCCATGTTGTGAATCTTAGCCGCTCCACCGGTGATGATGATTCCTGCTAGCAGGCTGTCGTTGTAGCCCGATAGCATAATCTGGTTCTTTACGTTCTCTAAGATTTCAGTCTCACGTGCCTGTGCTATATCGAGTAGAGTCTGTGCGTTGATGCTACATTTGTCTATCGAGAATTCCTTGTTGGCCTCTTCCTTATACTTTTCATCGTCGGTATATGCGCTGGCGTAGCTAATCTTCAGAGCCTCGGCGTCGTCTTCTTCGATTTGTTGGTAGCAGATATCCTTAGTAATGTTATTGCCACCCAATGGGATAACAGCCAAGTGGCGAAGTACGCCTCGATAAACTGCTACGGTAGTTGTTTCTGCACCGAAATCTACCATGACACATCCCGAACGCTTTTCGTTTGGAGTAAGTATCGCGTTAGCCGTAGCTATTGGCGACAAAATATATCCGGCTATTTCGTATCGTGTCTGCTTGAAGCACTTATGGATATTCTTTTTCAGTGATTCGTTGGCCACGATATTCAGGTAATTACCTTCTATACAGTCCGACGAGATACCTACCGGTTCTGTAGACGACTGATTCTTGCCGATTTTATATTCCTGAGTTTCTACGGCGATGATTTCCTGATCTACCAACGGCATCTTCAGGTTGTCGTTCATCATCACATCAATTAACGCTTGCGAGATGATGGTATTTTCGGGCATCTGCTTGGCCTCTTTATTGCGTACAGACTTTACTGATAGCCCTCCTATGCCTACATAAACCTTCTTGATAGAGGCTTGTAGTGAATCTTCGAGTTTTCCTATAACGGTGGTCAGACATTGGGCGGTTTTATCAAGGTTGTAAATCCGTCCTTTCTTGATACAGTCTGTTGAGCGTTCGGCTGCATGAGCTAATATACGGATACTTCCATCCGTATTTTTTTTCCCTGCAAGACCTGAAATTTCAGTTGAGCCCAGCTCTATAGCTACTATAAAATCTGTTGCTGCCATATCTTATATATTTATTTATCTTTTTTGGTGCAAATAATTTGGTTGCCAAACTCTACATTGATACGGTTGTATTTATTCCAACCCACTTCATTCAGCGCTTCTTTGTAGAATTTTTGCAATTTACTGAATTTTTCCGTATAATCATCAATCTTTCCTAAAAAGAGTATTTGGTCGCCTACTCGCGGCACTATTTCAATTTCTTTTTTCGGTGTGACATGAATCTGTTCTACTTGTGATTTCCAAAAGGGGTTCGTCCGGATGTATTTTCCCAGTTCGTACAATTCGTTTTGCGCGAATTTACGGTCTATGAATCCGGTTGCGATAGCTACATGTACAGCTTGGTCTGTGTAATCCATGACCTTTCCTTCGTCATCAATGTAATAGTTGTCTCCGTTGTCACTGATTACCCGAATTACAGGGATTCGCTGGTAAATCTCTATATTCACTTTGTTGCCCGATGTGATATAGCACTCAGCGTTTTTTATGAATGGATATTGCGCCAGAATCTTCTCTATGCTTCTCACGTTGATATCTTTCAGATTCTTTCCTTCAGGAAACAATCCTTTCTTCTTAAGGACCGACTTTATCTGTTGCTCGGTAGTGAAGCCATAGTCTATGCTGTCTTTTATAGCTAACGACATGCCTTTGCATACCTCTTGCTCAGGCTTTTTGCTGAATAAGACGGCGGCTGCTATGGCATATACTGCCATGACAACTAAAGTGAGAAGTATGAGAATACGTTTTATCATCTGTCTTTCAATAATTCATAAATAGGTGTGACATAGTTGTCTACATCGCCGGCTCCTAAGGTGATTAGAACTTCTATCTTCTTTGTTTTCAGCAGTTCTATCAAGTCTTCCTTATGACACATAGTCTTCTCTATGCCGGGGCGTAGATTGTCGTAAATCAGTTTGCTGGTTACTCCTTCTATCGGCAGTTCGCGGGCTGGATAGATGTCGAGCAGTATCACCTCGTCGAGTAGCGACAAGCTATCGGCGAAATCTTTATAGAAGTCGCGTGTACGGGTGTACAGGTGCGGCTGGAATATTGCCGTAAGCTTCTTGTCGGGATAGAGCATTCTGAGCGAAGACACACTTTGCTTGATTTCCGCAGGATGATGAGCGTAGTCGCTCAAGAAAACGATATGGTCGTTCTTCAACTTAAAGTCGAAGCGTCTGTCTACTCCTTTGAACTGAGGCATAGCTGCTTTTATTTCTTCGGCTGTAGCTCCTCCTATCTGTGCCAAGGCCATAGCTGCGATGCCGTTTTCTATGTTGACATATACTGGCACACCCAGCTGCACGTCTTTGATATTTCCTAATGGCGAGATGAAGTCGAAGAAAATTTCTCCGTTTCCTATGCGTATGTTCTCGGCGTGGAAATCGCCTTCCTTATCAGAATAAGTATACACTGTTACTCCTTCTTTCACGTCGGGCTGTAAATCTATGCCTTTTTTTATGATAAGGTAACCATCGGGACGTATTAGAGATGTATATTTACGGAAACTTTCCAGGTATGCTTCGTGAGTTCCGTAGATATCCAGATGGTCAGAGTCGGTTGCTGTGATAACTGTGGCATACGGTGTCAACCAATGGAAAGAGCGGTCAAACTCGTCCGCTTCTATCACTACAAAGTCGCTTTGGTCGGATACAAGTAAGTTGGTCCCGTAATTTTTAGAGATACCTCCCAAGAAAGCGTTACACTTTACATGCGAATTGTCGAGCAAGAACGCCGCCATAGTCGATGTGGTAGTCTTTCCGTGAGTACCCGCCACACACAGTCCGCGTTCGGTCTGCGTAATCATGCCCAGTACCTGCGCTCTTTTCTGTATTTCGAAGTTATGTTCACGAAAATATGTCAGTTCTTTATGCTCTGCCGGGATAGCCGGAGTATATACTATCAGCGTTGTTTCCGGATTCAAGAATACTTCTGGAATCAGTGCTACGTTATCTTCGTAATGAATGTCCGCGCCTTCTTGTCTTAACTTTTCGGTCAGTGCGCTTGCTGTACGGTCATAGCCTCCTACCGCTTTCCCTTTAGAGAGGAAATAGCGAACCAGTGCACTCATGCCTATTCCACCGGCACCTACAAAGTAAACCGCTTTCAATGTATTTGTATTCATTTCGTTTTTATCCTTTATGATTTAAAGCCAGCTTGCATACCTCACGTGCTATTACGTTTGCTGAGTCTGTATATGCCAGCTTCTTGATGTTAGTACTTAGGTCTTTTAATTTATCAGGCTGAGCCACAGTCTGTATAGCTAATTCAAGTAGCTTGCCGTCGGCTTCCTTGTCTTTCACGTAGAGCGCTGCATCCTTGTTTACCAATGCAAGTGCGTTTTTAGTCTGATGGTCTTCGGCCACGTTGGGCGAAGGTACCAGAATTACAGGTTTACCCAATAAGCAGAATTCCGAGATGGAACTTGCTCCGGCTCTACTGATAATCAGGTCGGCTGCGCTGTAAGCGGTTGCCATGTCAGAGATGAAGTCGGTAACGAAGACGTTAGGCACGTTGCCTATTTTCTCCATTGCGCTTCTTGCCTCATTGATGTACCCCTTTCCGGTTTGCCATATAACCTGCACGTCCGATTTACGGATAGTTTCAATGCCGTTAATCATGCAGTTGTTCAGTGTGCGTGCTCCAAGACTGCCGCCTATTATTAGTACAGTCTTCTTCTGCGGGTCAAGTCCGAACGATTTAACCGCATCTTCATGGCTGATATTATGATTCAGCAATCCCTGTCGCACAGGGTTACCGGTGATGATAATCTTATCTTTGTCGAAGAACTTCTCCATACCCTCGTAGGCTACGCATATCTTGCATGCCTTTTTAGCCAGAAGCTTGTTGGTAACCCCAGCGTACGAGTTCTGTTCTTGAAGCAATGTAGGCACTCCCATCATTCCAGCCATCTTCAGCGTCGGTCCGCTGGCATAGCCACCTACACCCACTGCCACATCCGGCTTGAATTCCTTGATGATTTTTCTCGCCTTCCACTGACTTCTTATCAGCTTAATGATAACGCTGAAATTCTTCAAGAGATGCTTGCGGTCGAATCCGGCTACCGGAAGACCTATTATCTTATATCCGGCGGCAGGTACACGTTGCATTTCCATACGTCCTTCCGCTCCTACGAATAAAATCTCAGCGTCGGGATGCTGTTCTTTTATGGCATTGGCTATGGATACCGCAGGAAATATATGTCCTCCAGTTCCTCCACCGCTGATTATGACTTTTAAATTGCCTTTCATGATACACCTATTTTATTGCAAAGTTAGGAATAAACTTGTAAATGAATTATTCTTTTACTTTTAAAATATAAGTCGTTGATAGCTATTTTTCTAATTGCTCAGCTTGTTCGTTATTATTGTCTTGTTTTACTATTTCGGCAGCAGCCTTCAGAACATTTATGGCGGCCTCTTGTACTTGTAGCTGTTTTTCTGCTTCTTCTTTTTCTTTTTCAGCTTTCAGCTCGTTGGCATATCGGCTCACACCTAAGATAATTCCTATGTAAGTACAGTTCACCAATATCGACGTACCACCTCTACTGATTAGCGGCAACGGCTGACCGGTTACCGGCATAAGTCCTACCGCCACCATCATATTCATGAGCGCCTGACAAGTCAACAATATACCGATACCCATAATGAGATAGGCATAATAAGAGCTGTCGCAGTTTTGTACTATTTTACCTATTCGCATTAGTAGCCATATATATAAGAACGCCACTACTGCTCCACCTGCCAGACCAAGCTCTTCTATGATGATGGCGTAGATAAAGTCGGAATAAGCCTGAGGAAGAAAGTCGCGCTGCACACTGTTGCCCGGTCCTTTTCCCATAAAACCTCCTCCGGCTATGGCGATATTGGCTTGTGTGGTTTGGACATTGTTCTCCAAGTCATACTTTTCCGGCGGAACATTGGTGATGTTAGAACTTGTGTTCAGTCGTGACTGCCATGTTATGATACGCTCCAGCTTAGTGTCTTTGAACTGTTCTGTTGGGATATATTTAATCGTCAGATATCCGCAGGCTACAAGTCCTACGCATACGGCTGTAAGTTTGAGCATCTGTTTCCATGGCACTCGGCCTACGAACATCATGAGATATACGCTGATGCACAGCAACAAAGCTGTAGACAGATTCTCCGTAAATATCAGGATGCAGCTTATGCCTGTTATACCAAGAATATATTTCATGGCTTTAGGATCAGCTTCTCCTTTCTCCTTTTCCGACTGAGTCTTCCACAAGATTAGCGCCACCACAATGATAGTTCCCATTTTTGCCAACTCGGACGGTTGAAACTGGATGAATCCCAAATCAATCCATCGTTTTGCGGAGTTTGTCACCTCTCCCATGATTAACACGAAGATAAGCATTATCCACGATACAGGTAGAAGCAAGATTGCATAAATAGACTTATACAGTTTTACGGGGATATTATGCACTATAAACACCACAAGGGCTCCTACCGTCAAGAGCAACATGTGCATGGTGATGGGGTGCCAATGGTCTCCACTCTTATAGGTCAAGGTACTCGATGCGCTGAATACCTCGATGATGGAAACAAAGCAGAGAAGCAGGAATATAATCCAGATTATTCTATCGCCTTTAAATAAATTCTTAAGTAAATCCATCCTTATATATGGGGTTTTACAGATTCTTTACACATTCTTTAAATTGGTCGCCGCGGTCTTCGTAGCTCTTGAAGAGGTCGAAGCTGGCGCAGCATGGGCTGAGCAATACGGTTTCGCCCGGCTTTGCCATTTTTGTGGCTGCCGCTACTGCGTCTTTCATGCTCTGAACGTCGGCTACCGGAAGTCCGAACTTATCGAAGAAATCGTGTAGCTTTTCGTTGTGCAGTCCTAGATATACCAATCCGCTGCATTTTTCTTTTACCAGGTCGGCTATCTCATTGTAGTCGTTACCTTTGTCTTTACCACCTAATATTAGGATGGTTTTTGTCTTCATGCTCTTCAGTGCATACCAGCACGAGTTGACGTTGGTAGCTTTCGAGTCGTTTATATAATTCACCTCGTTCACTACTCCTGCTTTCTCCAAGCGGTGCTCTACTCCCTTAAAGTCGCTCAGCGCTTCGCGGATGCACTCTTTCTTGATACCTGCAATATTTGCCGAAATACCTGCCGCCATCGAGTTAAACAGATTGTGCGTACCTGTCAGTGCCAAGTCTTCTTGCTCCATGTTGAAGTCTACGGGGCGAGTGAAATAAATCTTGCTCTTTTCGGTATAAGCCGCCAAGCCGTTTTCTTTGTTTTCGGCAAATGGATAATACTGTCCGTGTATGCCGTATTTATGCAGTTCCTTCTGGATAACAGGGTCATCGTTCCAGAATACGAACGCGTCGTCGTCTGTCTGGTTCTGAATGATTCTGAATTTAGCGTCCACATAGTTCTGCATCTTATAATCATATCTGTCCAGATGGTCGGGCGTGATATTCATCAGGACGGCTATGTTGGCGTGGAACTGATACATATTATCCAGCTGGAAGCTGCTCAGCTCTATGACGTAATAGTCGTAGTTGCACTCTGCCACCTGTAAGGCGAGGCTTCGTCCGATATTTCCTGCCAGACCAACATTCAGTCCGGCTTTCTTGAAGATATGATAGATGAGCGATGTGGTAGTAGTTTTACCGTTGCTACCAGTAATGCAAATCATCTGAGCGTTAGTGTATCTGCCCGCGAATTCTATTTCAGAAATCACAGGAACACCCAAGTCTTTCAGTTTGACTATCATGGGTGCGTTGTTCGGAATGCCTGGGCTTTTGATAGCTTCGTCAGCATTCAGAATCAGAGATTCCGTATGTTGGCCTTCTTCCCATTCTATGCCTCTTTCTACCAACATGTTCTTATATTTGTCTTTAATCATCGACATGTCGGATACGAATACTTCAAAACCTTTTTTCTGTGCTAGGATAGCGGCGCCGACTCCGCTTTCTCCTGCTCCTAAAACGACAATTCTCTTAGCCATAGTTGTATATGATTATTATCTTATTTTTAATGTTATGATAGTAATAGCAGCCAGTACTATTGTTACAATCCAGAAACGTACCGTAATCTTCGATTCATGGTACACGTTCGACGGCTTTGTTATCAGGTATCTGCATTGCGGGTCGAGCTGTGCCATGGTTGTTCTGAAATGATCATGTATAGGTGTACGCTTAAATACTCGCTGTTTAACTCCCTTCTTCTTTCCTGCCTGGAAATATTTTACTTGCAATATTACCGACAAGTTCTCTGCCAGGAATATACCGCAGAGAATAGGAATCAGTAGTTCTTTATGAATTATGATGGCGAATACGGCAATGATACCTCCGATGGTCAAACTGCCTGTATCGCCCATGAATACTTGTGCTGGGAAGGCATTGTACCAAAGGAAACCTATCAGCGCACCTACCAGGGCGCAGATAAAGATTACCAGCTCTTCGCTTCCGGGTATATACATTATATTAAGGTAGCTGGCATACTCTATGTGGCTCGATACATAAGCCAGAATACCCAGCGTTCCACCTATGATAGCTGAGTTGCCAGCGGCCATACCGTCCATTCCGTCGTTAAGATTGGCTCCGTTAGAGACTGCCGTTACCACGAATATGGTTACCAGTACGAATACAATCCATCCTCCCGTCTGTGCGTGTTCGCCTAAGAACCCTACAAAGTCGGCATAGTCGAGATTGTTGTTCTTGAAGAAAGGGATGGTAGTCTTGGTAGACTTCTCGTTATTGCTTTTGTGAATTACTTCTACCACACGTCCGTCTTTCTGTACTTCCACGTTTTCTCTGATTACCACATTAGGGCTGAGGTACAGTGTAAGTCCAACTATTAAGCCAAGTCCCACTTGACCTATAATCTTGAACTTGCCGTGCAGACCCTCCTTATCTTTTCTGAATACCTTGATATAATCGTCTAGGAAGCCCAGTGTTCCCAACCATATAGTGGTAATCAGCATCAAAATCATATATATGTTATGTAGTTTTCCCAACAGTAGGCACGGTATGAGTACGGCCACTATGATTATGATACCTCCCATGGTAGGAACTCCCGTCTTGTTTACGTTGAACGGGTCGATTGATGCGTCACGCTGCGTCTCAGTAATCTGCTTGCGCTTCAGCAAGTTGATGAAGTACTCTCCGAATATCGCCGAAATCAGCAGTGAGAGAATAACAGCCATCAACGCTCTGAACGACACGTATCCGAACATGCGTGCTCCCGGAAAGTTGAATTGTTCCAGATAATTAAATAGGTAATATAACATGCCTTAAAATCTTCTTATTTTTCGTTTTCAAAAATATCTCTTAATACCTCTTTGTCGTCGAAGTGATGTTTAACGCCTTTCACGTCTTGGT
Source organism: Bacteroides sp. CAG:530 (assembly GCA_000434735.1). GTDB lineage: Bacteria > Bacteroidota > Bacteroidia > Bacteroidales > Bacteroidaceae > Phocaeicola. The sequence continues at coordinate 30,419 of FR881247.1, read as the reverse complement.
AATTCTCGTGACCTTTGCCTGCTACCAGAATTACGTCGCCCGCCTGAGCCAACATGCAGGCTGTACGTATCGCTTCTTTACGGTCTACTATAGACAGCACTTTCTGCATGTCTTCCTTAGTCAGTCCGGCCAGCATATCATTGATGATGTCTTGCGGCTCTTCAAAGCGTGGGTTATCTGATGTAATGATGACCTTGTCGCTCTGCTTAACCGACTCTTTGGCCATGATTGGTCGTTTTCCCTTGTCGCGGTTGCCGCCAGCACCTACTACTGTAATCACCTTGCCACGTCCGCGCAGCACTTCGTGTATGGCGTTCAGCACATTCACCAATGCGTCTGGAGTGTGGGCATAGTCAACTATAGCTGTATATCCCTTAGGCGAACGCAATGCGTCAAAACGTCCCGAAACCGGATGTAATGTACTAAGCATGACAAGGATATCTTCTGGCTGCTTGCCTAATAGACATGCAGCACCGTATACTGCCAACAAGTTAGAGGCATTGAATCGACCGATGAACTGCACGTTCACCTCACGGTTGTTGATATCCATCAGCATACCTTCGAAACCATCTTCCAGCACCTTACCCTTAAAGTCGCACAGTGTACGCTGAGAGTAAGTATATACCTTAGCCTTGGTATTCTGCACCATCACCAACCCGTTTTTGTCGTCGGCGTTAGTTAGTGCGAAGGCTGTTTTGGGCAGTCCATCAAAGAAAGCCTTCTTCGCTTTCAGATAATTTTCGAATGTTTTATGATAATCCAGATGATCGCGTGTGATATTGGTAAAGATTCCTCCCGCAAAAGTCAATCCGCTGATACGCTTCTGCGCTATAGAGTGCGAGCTTACCTCCATAAAAGCATATTTACAACCCTCATCCGCCATTCTACCAAGCAGTCTGTTCAGCGTGATAGGGTCGGGGGTAGTATGATCTGTAGGAATTGCTTCGTCGTCTATATAATTACATACAGTAGAGAGCAGTCCCGTTTTGTAGCCGAACTTGCGGAACATATTATATAATAATGTGGCGATGGTAGTCTTACCGTTAGTTCCGGTTACCCCCACCAAGTCAAGTTTCGATGTGGGGTCATCGTAGAACGTAGTAGCCAATTTGCCTACCGCGTCTTCGCTGTCCTTAGTCGATACATAAGTAACGCCAGGCGTTAAGTTATGTGGCATATCCTCACATACCACCACTTTGGCCCCTTTTTCTATCGCCTTATCTATATAAGCATGGCCATCGGTTTGCGTTCCTTTTACAGCCACAAACATATTCCCTTCTTCTACCAGGCGCGAATCCATTTGGATGCCTGTTACGTCAATGTCAACACCGCCTATGATTTCGCAAGTGCTGATAGCTTTAATGATGTCATTCAGTCTCATGGCTTAATATTTTAGTTTTAGTGTTATCGTTTGTCCTTTATATATTGTCGATCCTGCGGGAATGCTTTGGCTTTCCACCTTTCCTACGCCCGACAAGCGTACTCTCAGGTCGAGTTTCTCAAGTAGGTAGACAGCGTCTTTAGCTCCCATGCCAACCACATTCGGCACTACGTGGTCGTTGAGCTTTCTGGTGTGCAATTCGGCTGCCGTAGTCGAAGTGTTAGCCGTCCCCCATACAGGATAATTTACATACGGTATGCTAGAGCTGTTGCCCTTTATGCCTAGTTCTCTCAGCACGTAAGCGGCCTCGGCCATATCGCCCTGCTTAACTTTGGGTACGAATATCGACAAAGAATCTTTTGCCGCATTAATATCGCGGAACAAATGCTTGGCGTATACTCGTTCGGCTATCTTGCTGAATACGCTACCTGCCTGCAAGCCTCCCGATGCCGGTCCGTGCGGAATCTGTATCTGCACTATGCAACTGTACTTAGGAGCTTCTGACGGGAAATATCCGCAGAAACTAACCAGATAACTTACGCCTCCGGCCTTATAGCCTGCTTTACCTTGCGAAATCTGAGCAGTTCCGGTCTTACCCGACACATTGAACTGCTTGCTTCCCGCCGGTTTAGCCAAACCTTGCGATACTACCTTTCGCAGAATGGTACGTATCATTGTGAGGGTAGTATCCGAGCATATTTTCGGGTTTATGATTTCCGTGGGGAATTCTTCTATTATCGTTCCGTCTTTAGATATAGCCTTAACGAATTTAGGCTTCACCATTACTCCGTTGTTGGCTATGGCGTTGTAGAAATTCAAGATGTAGATAGGCGGAATCATGGTTTCATAACCGATACTCATCCACGGCAGTGTAGTCTTGGCGAAGTAACGTTCCTTCGGACCACGGATGCGCGGGCTTGCCTCTCCCACAAAACCCAAGTTAAGCGGAGTGTCAATGCTCATTCGCTTCAGTCCGTCTACGAACTTCTGCGGATTGTTTTGGTAGAAATGATCGATGATAGAAGATACACCGATATTAGAAGATACCTCCAGAATTTTGGTAACGTCAATCTTTCCGTAGCCTCCCTTATACCAGTTCCAGTCTTTCATGGGACTACCGTGCATATTCATGATACCGTTTCCGGTGTCTACTATATAGTCGGGGGTGATATACTTATCCTCCATAGCTACCATGATAGATGCTGTTTTGAAGGTAGAACCCGGTTCCATCAAGTTGCTTACCGCCAAGTTTCTCATCTCGTAGTAATTGCCGTCGTTGCCTCGGGTCATGTTCACGTTGGCTTTCACGTCACCAGTGGCTACCTCCATCACTACCGCCGTACCCGATAGCGCCTCCAGATTCTTCAGCTGGTCTACCAGTGCCTTCTCGGCTATATCCTGCATACCAACGTCTATTGTGGTGATGATGTCATTACCGTCTATAGCCGGTTTGTCTATGATGCTTAGGTATTTGTTCATTACTTTTTGGCGGTGAACAATGCCCGTATGTCCATTCAGAATAGAATCGTATGTAAGCTCCAGACCGTTCTTCGCACCTTTTGTCATATCGGGGAACATATCTCCCAAGGTACGCATCGCCAACGAACCGAACGGCTTCTTGCGTCGGTTGAACGCTTCTACGTGCAGACCGCTCAAATTCGGGCTCTGGTTGAACACCGGCAGACGCTTCACCTCCTGATAATCAAGGTATGAAATCTTTTTTGGGTAAATTAGAAAATGCCTGCTCTTTGCCTTGCGTCCCTTCATGATAGTCTTTCTGAACTCCATCTCACTCTTGTCTGGAAACAGTTCGTGCAGACCCTTGCATAGTGCGGCCAAGTTGTTCATCAACAGTGTGTCCTTTTTGTAGACATCCTTCTCCTTAGTGTTTTTGGCGTGTCCGAAATCCACGTACAGTCTATATTCGGGCAAGCTGCTTGCCATCAACTTACCGTCGGCCGAGATGATGTTTCCGCGGTTAGGGTAGATGGTCTGGTTTTCCTTGATATACCGTTTGCCCACGGCCTCCCAGTACTTTTTTTCTTTCACTATGATGACTCCGGCCCTGAATATGATGCATGTAGCCAGAGACGCCATGAGAACCACGATTGTGATATAGCGTAATATTATAAAGCTTTTATTGGGTATCATTGCTTATGTGTCAATTGTTTTTTCTTATGAGAAAGGGTGGGGTAGCCGCAGTCTGCAACGGTTCTGCAGAGTTTTCTTCTGTAATGAACTCTTCTATGCGCGACTGTCTGCTTCTTACTGTCAGCTCTGACGATACGGAAAGCGCATCGTATTTAGCGTTGATCAGTTCTTTCTTCAGTCTGTCTATCTCTATCAGCTCTTGCTGGCTATTGTACCGGTTGTCTATATAGAGAATAGTCAGCATTACTATTAGTATGAGCAAGTTAGCTTGCTTCTTCAGAAATTTATGGCCCAATATATCTCCACTGAAAATGCTTTTCAGCGTAATCTGCGGGGCTGCATTTTGATTTTGTTCTGTATTCTGCTGTTCCATCTCTCTCAGTTCTTTGTTATATCTTATCTTTTTTCCGCTATTCTCAGTTTTGCGCTTCTTGATCGGGGGTTTTGGTTGACTTCCTCGTCTGTAGGAACGATGACTTTATTGTTCACAGCTCGGAACGGCGATTGCACGTTTCCGTAGAAATCCTGTTCTACTTTGCCTTCTATGTTCCCGGCCTTAATCAAGTTCTTCACCATTCTGTCTTCAAGCGAGTGATAAGTGATAACCACCAATCGTCCACCCGGTTTCAGTAGGTCGGTAGCCTCGTAAAGCATCTCTTTCAGTGCCTCCATTTCATGATTCACCTCTATTCGCAGCGCTTGGAATACTTTTGCCAACTCCTTCTTCTCGCGTTCGCGTCCGAACAGTGGCTTTATGATGTCCAAGAACTCCCCGATAGTAGTAATCTGTTTCTGCTGTCTGGCTTTGGCTATTGTAGCCGCCAGCTTTCTGCTGTTCTTCAGCTCTCCGTATATGTAGAACACGTCGGCTAGTTTTTCCTCGTCGTATGTATTCACTATGTCGGCTGCCGTCATTCCCGCACGTTTGTTCATGCGCATATCCAGCTTTCCGTCGAATCGGAAAGAAAATCCTCGCTCCGAGTCGTCAAAGTGATGCGAAGACACACCGAGGTCGGCCAATATACCGTCTAGTTGCTCCACGCCATAGTAACGCATGAAGTTGCGCAGATAGCGGAAATTGCTTCTTACAAATGTAAATCGCTTATCATTAACGATGTTCTTCTCAGCATCTTCGTCTTGGTCGAAGCTGTATAAGTGACAACCCTCACCCATTCGTCGCAGAATCTCTTTCGAGTGTCCTCCTCCGCCGAATGTCATGTCAGCGTAAATTCCGTTAGCCTTCAGGTTCATTCCCTCTATGCTTTCGTTAAGTAGTACAGGTATGTGGTAAACGTCTGTATTATTCATTGTCAATGCTCTGTTTTAGTGTGAGTTTTGTCTCTTTTTCTAAACTTTTACTTTCAGTGTGTAAAATTACACATTTCCTTATAATAAAGAGCTATGTGTCAATGAAAATATTCTAATGAGTTATCAACAGGTTAACAAAGTGTTTCGGGCTTAGCTTATGTTGCACAGTTTATAGATGTATTGTGCATTTTAATGTCATGTTTTTAAATACTTATGCCTTTTTAGTCGTAAATGTTGTAATTTTCACTGTTTTCGTGAACTTTTTATCAAAAGAAAAATTACATTTGCACAAATTCTACGACCTAAGCAATGGCAGACAATTCTATTTTTCTAATTGATATTGATAAAATCATCAAGGAAAAGGCTGGAAAAAAGGCCAGTCGCGTACCTCGTTTTGTGGTGTCTTATCTAAAGCGTATCGTTCATCAAGACGAGCTTAACGGCTTTTTGCGCGAGAACTCGGATAAAGTGGGAGTTCCTTTTCTCGAAGCCTGCATGAATTTCCTCGACGCTAAACTCGAAGTGGAAGGCATTGAAAATCTGCCCGAAGAGGGACTTTGCACCTTCGTGTCGAATCATCCGTTGGGCGGTCAGGATGGAGTATCTTTGGGTTATCTCTTAGGCAAGCACTACGATGGCAAGGTGAAATATCTTGTCAACGATTTGCTGATGAATCTTCATGGATTGGCTCCGTTGTGCATCCCCATAAATAAAACCGGATCGCAGTCGCGCGACTTTCCCCGAATGGTAGAAGAAGGCTTCCGTTCAGACAGCCACATCATCATGTTCCCCGCAGGCTTGTGCTCGCGCCGTCAGCATGGAGTGATACAAGACTTGACTTGGAAGAAAACCTTCATTACCAAGAGCGTAGAAACCCACCGCAACGTAGTGCCTATTCATTTTGAAGGCAGAAATTCGGACTTCTTCTATAATCTCGCCAACTTATGTAAGACTTTAGGGTTGCGTTTTAACGTGGCCATGCTCTATCTGGCAGATGAGATGCTGAAGAACCGTCATAAAACATTTCGCGTAACTATAGGTAAGCCCATCCCATGGCAAACATTCGACCGTTCTCGGTCGGCTGCCGAGTGGGCGACATACGTACGCGACATAGTATATAAATTGTAATTAATTATTTGTTGTTGATAAGCTAGTGAAAATGGAAGATATTATCGCACCGATTGACAGAGAGGTCCTGAAAGCGGAGCTGACGCCTGAAAGACGGCTCAGAACGACCAATAAGAGTCATAACGAAATTTATATAATAAATTGGAAGAACGCTCCTAACGTGCTTAAAGAAATAGGCCGTTTGCGCGAGATAGCATTCAGGGCAGCCGGAGGTGGTACGGGTAAGTCTCTTGATTTGGACGAATACGATTTGATGGAGAATCCTTATCAGCAGTTGGTAGTATGGGACCCCGAAGCTGAAGAAATTCTGGGCGGTTACCGCTACATCTTGGGCGATGAGGTAGAGTTCGATAGCGAAGGCAAGCCTATCTTGGCAACAGCCCACATGTTCGATTTCTCTCCTAAGTTCTTAAAGGAGTATCTTCCTACCACCATCGAGTTGGGTCGTTCGTTCGTAACACTAGAGTATCAGTCATCGCGTGCAGGCGCTAAGGGACTTTTCGCTCTTGATAACCTGTGGGACGGACTTGGTGCTTTGACCGTGGTTAAACCCAACGTAAAATATTTCTTCGGAAAGATGACTATGTATCCCAGCTATCACCGCTTGGGTAGAGATATGATTCTTTATTTCTTGAAGAAGCATTTTTCTGACAAAGACGGACTTATCACTCCTACACATCCGTTGAAAATAGAGGCCGACGAGAACTTGCTTAAGCAGATGTTCCCATACGATACATTTAAGGAAGACTATAAAGTACTGAACACCGAGGTTCGCAAGTTGGGTTATAACATCCCGCCTCTTGTTAATGCATATATGAGTCTGTCGCCCACCATGCGTATGTTTGGTACCGCCATCAACTACGGTTTTGGCGATGTAGAAGAGACAGGTATTCTGATAGCAGTAGACGAGATACTCGAAGAGAAGCGTGTACGTCACATCGAGTCGTATATTAAAGAGCATCCCGAGGCTTTGCAACTCACTTCCGGAGCCAATCCGGTATTATCGAAAGCCAAGTAAATTGGAATAAATAAAACATCGTTCGCCCGCTCACTGATGAAGGTTCTTCTAAGGTGAGCGGGTTTTTATGTTAGTGGAATTTACTGTTGAAACAATATGCGTTTGTAATCTATAGTTCGCTTTTGAAATTCATCTACGGTTAATTCATCGGTGGGTGAATTTAGAATATGTTGAATTTCAATTGCATAATGTGCTCTATGCTTAATTGACTACATGTCTTCTATGGTGAAACATCTTGTTTCTATTTCATGCTTGAAGAAGAGCTTTGTTCGTAGTAGCTCTACTTTTTGTTGGAATAATTCTGGCTTGAAGTTCTTCCGTTGTCGTTTTACTTCTCTGTGTATTATCTATAAGAATCGGCTTCAGAAGGTGTTATAGAGAGGTGAAGAAAGCTCGCGAGAAAGATAACAAAAGAATGCGATGCTTCAAATGAAAGAATACGATGATCCAGGTGAAAGAATACGATGATTTGATTGACTTATCGAATTCTTTTTTCGGCGGTTTATGCATTCATGATGGCATATGCTAATTTACTATATATTATTCTTTCTGAATATCGCCTTGTGGCGATTATGTGCGACTTGAAATTTCATCGGAATTTCGAGTCCTTTCATTTATTTTATTAAATATATATTTTATTTAATAGGGCTGAATTTTAGAAGCGTCTGATGTTGAAAACATGCCTGAAACTTAATGGAAAACATGCCTTAACTGTCTGAATTATAATCTTATAGATATGGTTGAAATAATGGCTGAAAAAATGTGATTTCATGCTTGTTTTGTGGTTGAACATTAATTCCACCCCCAATTTATGGTATCATTTATCGCCTATAACAACAAAGGCCCAGAGCGTTTTGCTCCGAGCCTTTACTTATATTATCTCAATAAAAAGAGAAGCTTATTTTTCTCCAAGACATGCTGCAATGGTGCGGCGTACACGCTCTGCTGTGGTAACATTGCGCAGGTATTCGTCTACATCGGCACTGCCCATCAGTACTTCGGGGTTAGAATAGCGCATGGCACTGCGTATGCCTTCGCGAGCGGAGAAGTGGAACTCGTGAGCACCGCTTTCTTCTGCCAACTGACGGATATTGTTTTCATTGACTCCGCAACCGGCCAAGATGATGATGCGGCCGTTGGCTTGTTCTATCAAGCTACGGATAAGGCCTGCACCCTGCGGAGCTGTAGGCTGCTGACCAGAAGTAAGGATGCGTGCGGCTCCTAAGTCGATAATCTCTTCCAATCCGCGGATGGGGTCCTTACAGCGGTCGAATGCGCGGTGGAAAGTAACGGGACAATCGCCCGAAGCCTTCATCAGCTCTTTCATCAACGGAAGGTCGATGTCACCGTCGGGGGTAAGAGCACCGAACACCAGACCGTCGGCTCCGGCTTCGCGAGCGGCGTAAATATCTTCTATCATGCTATTCTTCTCTATAGGAGAGTACAAGAAATCGCCTCCGCGAGGGCGGATGATGACATGCAGCTTGATGTCTATCATCTTACGGGCGGTCTTTATTTCTCCTATCGATGGGGTTGTTCCTCCTTCTGGGATTCCGGCGCATAGTTCTACACGGTGGGCGCCTCCCTGCTGAGCGGCGATGCAACTCTCTACTGAATTGGCACAAATCTCAAATTGATAATTCATGATTGGTTTTATGGGTTAATGATTAATATCTGAAACTGCTTCCTCCTAAGAACTCACGCAGCAGCGAGGTAGGCGGAAGTTGGTTATCTGGTACTGATACAAAGTATTTCAAGAAACGAAGCAGGCGGCGGGCTTCGGAATGGGCGGCACAGCTGTTTGGCACCTTGCGTAGGATAGGTTCGGCATAGTCTTTAAGTACTGCCAACTCGAACAGCAGCGCCGAGTTGAACATGGCGTTGGCTTGTTCCTGATAGGGGAATATCCATTTGTCTTCGCCTGCACGCACGCTTTCCCATCTAGAGATGGTTTCCTGCGCCGAGTAGCCGCGGTACTTATAGTCGCGTATGATGCGACGAAGCAGGCGGTTATCTGTTGTGGGGATGTAGTTATGGTTGTCTAACAATATGGTGGTGAGGGCCGATACGTAAATCTTGTATTTATTGCTGTCGGGGATATTAGGTATTAGCTTTGGGTTGAGCGCATGTATGCCTTCGAGCACAAGAATCATGTTGTCGTCTATGCGTAACTTCTCTCCACTGGGTTCTCGCTTTCCGGTAGTGAAGTTAAAGCGTGGCAGCTCTATCTCTTCGCCTGCCAACAATGCTTGCAGTTGAGCCTCGAAGTATGGAAGGTCGAGCGCATAGAGCGATTCAAAATCGTACTCTCCGTTATCATCTTTCGGAGTATGTTCTCTGTCAACAAAATAATTGTCCATAGAGATAGGGTAGGGCTTCAGTCCGTTTGTCATGAGCTGAATGCTGAGTCGCTTGCTGAATGTTGTTTTACCCGATGACGACGGTCCGGCTATCAGCACAAGCTTCACCTTATTGCCGTTTTCGTTCCTTTTGGCAATCTCTTCGGCTATGTGTGCTATCTTCTTTTCCTGAAGTGCTTCGGATACATTTATAAGGTCGGTTACATGCCCTTGGTTGCACGCTTCGTTAAAGTCGCCCACAGTGCTGATGCCCATGATGTCGTTCCAGTGATGATATTCCTGAAATACATCGAGCATCTTTTCTTGCTTTATGACATCTTCCAGTTGGGTAGGGTTCTTACGGTTGGGCACTCTCAGCAGCAGTCCGTCGTAGTATTTCACTACATCGAACAGCTTGATATATCCTGCGCTTGGCACTAAGCTGCCATAATAATAGTCAACTGTATCTCCTAATGTATAATAAGATGTGTATAGTTCGCCTGTAGTTTCCAGCAACTTCACTTTATCCGCCATGCCTCGTTCGCGGAACAGCTGCATTGCCTTGGTTGTATGGCAGTCGGTACGGATAAAAGGCAAATCCTCGGCTATAATCTCCTGCATACGTTTCTTGATGCGTGTAACATCATCCAGTCCGATGCTACGGTCGGCCAGGTGCAAGTCGCAATAATATCCCTTCGATATGGCCTGCATAAGCGATATCTTCCCCTGCGGATAAAGGTCTTCTACCGCCTTTACCAATACGAAACAGAGCGAGCGCATGTAGGTACGCATGCCCGATGCGCTGGTGATATCAAGAAATTCAACATCCTTATTATAATACACCTTGAAGTTGAGGCATTCTACTCTGTTATTCACTTTTGCGCTGATAGGGCCGTATGGCATTTCTAGTTTAAAACCATTATATATATCCAAAAGTGAGCAGCCTTCGTTGAATTCTTTTGTAAGATTATTATTTTTGCAATATATTTGTAGCATAATCGAAATATGAGTTACAGTTCCTGTTTAATTGGCAGTTAATTTACACATAAAAACGATTGAAAGCCTTTTGCATATTTAATTAATTACAAATGGAATATACTTTTTATGATTTTTTAGCGTTGTTAGGGTCTTTAGCGCTATTCCTCTATGGAATGAAAATCATGAGTGAGGGACTTCAGAAGTTTGCGGGCGACCGCCTTCGCAGTATCCTGACCGCGATGACCACGAATCGGGTAACCGGCGTTTTGACCGGGGTGTTGATAACCGCCTTGATTCAGTCCTCTTCTGCAACCACGGTAATGGTGGTGAGTTTTGTTAATGCCGGTTTGCTTACCTTGTCCCAGTCTATCGGGGTAATTATGGGAGCCAATATCGGTACAACCGTTACCGCGTGGATTATTTCAGCTCTCGGCTTTAAGGTGGATGTATCGGCGTTTGCCCTTCCGTTACTGGCATTCGGCATTCCACTGCTGTTCTCTCAAAAAAGTTCTCGCAAGTCTGTAGGCGAGTTCATCTTCGGTTTCGCTTTTCTTTTTATGGGCTTGAATCTTCTCAAGACCAACGCCCCCGACCTTGGTCAGAATCCTCAAATGCTGGCTTTCGTGCAGAATTACACGGATATGGGGTATTTCTCAGTAATCCTCTTTGTTTTAATAGGTACTATACTTACCATGATAGTGCAGGCTTCGGCGGCTACTATGGCCATCACGTTGATTATGTGTGCCAACGGATGGATAAGCTTTGAGCTTGGAGCGGCGCTTGTGTTGGGAGAAAACATAGGTACAACCATTACTGCCAATCTGGCTGCACTTACCGCCAATACGCAGGCACGTAGAGCGGCTATGGCGCATCTCTTGTTTAACGTGTTCGGTGTAATATGGGTCTTGGCCATATTTGAGCCTTTCCTCTCAATGGTAGACTGGATTATAGATGACGTTATGCACGTTTCTCCAGCCGAAGGAGTTGCTGTATCGTTTAAGCTTTCGGCATTCCATACCTGCTTCAACGTATGTAACGTGCTCTTCTTGATATGGTTCGTTAAGTTTATAGAGAAAGCCGTCTGCAAAATCATTCCTCAGAAAGAGCAGGAAGAAGAATACCGCTTGCAGTTCATTACCGGTGGTATGCTGTCTACAGCCGAGCTTTCTATTCTTCAGGCTCGCAAGGAAATTAATTTGTTCGCCGAGCGTATACAGCGCATGTTCCGCATGGTAGAACAATTGTTGCATACTGAAAACGAGAACGATTTCAACAAGCTCTTCTCGCGCATTGAGAAGTACGAAAACATCAGCGATAATATGGAGGTTGAAATCGCCAATTACCTTACACGAGTATCCGACGGACGATTGAGTTTTGAAAGTAAGATGGAGATTCGTGAGATGCTGCGCGAGGTGACCGAGATAGAAAGTATTGGTGATAGCTGCTACAATATTTCGCGCACAATCAACCGCAAACGCCGTTGCAGTACCGACTTTACCGAAAAGCAGTACGAACACATCCATCAGATGTTCCGTCTGACCGATGAGGCGCTTACGCAGATGATAGCGTTGGTAGAAGACACACATCATGTGGTAGATGTGAACAAGTCGTTCAACTTGGAGAATGAGATAAACAATTATCGCGCACAGCTGAAAGATCAGAATATAATCGACGTGAATAACAAGGCTTATGGCTACCAGATGGGAACGCATTATATGGATATCATAGGCGAATGCGAGAAACTGGGCGACTATGTAGTAAATGTGGTTGAAGCTCATTCTGAAGTGAAAGAGAAGAAAGCGTCGTAAATAAACGGCTCTGTTTATATGTCAATTTGGCAGTGAGAGGCGGGCGGTCTTTTAAAGAAGTTAAAAAAGCATGCCATCTGCCGAGGCTGGTATCTCATTTGTCGTTATGCTTAGTGATTTAAAGAATCGATTAATAACAATTTAAACGCATATTATATTATGATCTCTGAAAAATTACAAGCAGCGATGAACGACCAGATTACAGCAGAAATGTGGTCTTCTAATCTTTATCTTTCAATGTCTTTCTATTTGCAGAAAGAAGGTTTTGACGGATTCGCTAGTTGGATGAAGAAGCAGTCGCAAGAAGAGTTGACTCATGCTTACGAATTAGCTAACTATCTGATAAAACGTGGCGGAACAGCCTTGGTAGACAAGATTGATGTAGTGCCGCAAGGATGGGGCAGCGTGCTTGAAGTGTTCGAACATGTATACGACCATGAATGTCATGTATCAGACTTGATAAACGAGTTGGTTAACATCGCTTCTGAAGAAAAAGATAAACCGTCGCAAGACTTCTTGTGGGGATATGTTCGCGAACAGGTAGAAGAAGAAGCTACTGCCGAAAATATCGTAGCCAAATTGAAGAAATGCAGCGATGCCGCTGGTTTGTTCTATCTGGACGATAAATTAGGACAGCGCCAGTAATGTCGCCGCTTGCCTTTTGGCAGTGATGCACTACAAGGAATAAATGGTATTGCCGCTTCTGTACTTTTAGGTAAGTGCAGAGGTGGCAATATTTTTTTTGTTGGCGTTTTGGCATTTTTGATTAAATTTGCATTCAGACGATTCAAGCAGAAAGAAAGATTTATGACTAGCATGTTTATACGCGGATGGAATTGGTGCCGACGTTTTCGGCATCGTAAAGGTTACGGGGTGCATTCGTCCTCCGACTTTTATCTCATTACGTTTGTAGTGTATGAGCAGGCTCCTTATTATAGTTATAAACATCTGCATAGTCTTCGCTCTAACAGCAAGAGCCGTTTGCGCTACAGAGAGAAGACAGATAAGTTCCTTCTTAGGTTGGCCAATTATCTTCAGCCCGGGGCTATGCTGGAATTAGGTACTGGCAGCGGAATAGAGGCGTGCTATTTGGTAAGTGGGAAAAAAACACGACTGACTACTTTCGACGAAGCGATTCTACCCGAAACTACCGCTCTGTTATCGAATATATCGCCTAAAATAGACTATAGAGGCGGTGGAATGACAGCCTTTTCTCATTGGTTCGAAGAGAACAAAAATCAGTTGCCGACACTTATTCATATAGCTCATACCCCACACTATGCGGAATACGTGGAGATGATAATGCCTTATGTATCATCAAACACATGTTTGGTGATAGGCAAGCCATACGCTACTGCGCAAAAGCGGCGATGGTGGAAACAGTTGATAACCGACCCGCGGACGGGAGTCACCTTCGATCTATACGATGTGGGACTGGTGTTTTTTGATAAGAAGCGCATAAAAGAACATCGCATTGTTAATTTCCTTTGATATAAATATTACTACTATGAAAAAGAGCGTGGTTTATACTCGTACCGGAGACGACGGGACTACATCGTTGGTGGGTGGAGTTCGCGTAGCTAAAACACATATCCGTCTTGAAGCTTATGGCACGATAGACGAACTGAATGCAAATATAGGGATGCTCGTTTCGCTGATAGATGACAGTAGGCAGATAGAAATGTTGCGATATGTACAGAACAAATTGTTCTCTGTAGGCGCATACTTAGCTACCGACCAGAGCGTTACCGCTATTCACGAAGGCGGATACATTCATCATGATGCTGTAGAACGATTGGAACAAGCCATCGATGAAATAGATTCTATCCTGCCGCAAGTCCACCGGTTTGTACTTCCAGGCGGTTCGTATCCCGCCTCTGTGTGCCACGTATGCCGTACGATATGCCGTCGTGCCGAGCGACGCATACTTGTACTTGAAGAGCAAGAAAACATCGTCATATCCCCCGAAGTGAAACGCTTTATTAACCGGTTATCAGACTATTTATTCGTTTTATCGCGTAACTTAAACATTTTAACAGACTCCAATGAATTTTTTTGGGATAAGAGTTGCTAATGACATAAAAAGTTATACTTTTGTGGCACATAAACAAACATGTAAAACATTTTAAAACTTAGAAGATATGTATTGGACATTGGAATTGGCCTCAAAATTGGAAGATGCTCCATGGCCGGCAACAAAAGACGAGTTGATTGATTATGCAATGCGCTCGGGTGCTCCGATGGAAGTAATAGAGAATTTGCAAGAAATGGAAGACGAAGGCGAAATATACGAAAGCATTGAAGATATATGGCCAGACTATCCTAGTAAAGAAGACTTTTTCTTCAACGAGGAAGAATATTAAAAGATTGCTCGCTAGCTGACCTGTTCGGCTTAAAGCATAACATAAAAGCGATATGTAAATCACATTATCAAGATTTGCATATCGCTTTTTTGTATTTTATAGCCAAATAAAATTGCCAATTAAATTACTGTTTTTAATATCTCTGTTTGTAGATGTTGGGAAATTATGCAATATTGCAATAAGTTATATAAAAGCAATGTTTTACTTTGCTGAAATTGTTAGTAGAAGGATGTTGATATATGGAAACAAAGAGTATAAAATCAAAAGTTGATGAACTATTGGAGTTGCTTGATAAGAACCAACTTGAAGAGTTTATTAGGGAAGAATGTGAGAATAACGTGCATGTTTGCAATCGTTTTCTTGCATTGGGATATGGTATGGAATCGGTTCCTACTCCTGAAAGATATTCTTCTATTATTGAAGATTTGATAGAAGAATATAGTGGTCAAGGTTATATTAGTTACCGAGATAGCTTTGAGTTCAATATGAGTGTGAGCCGTATACTTGAAGAAGCAGAAAATGCCATAAATCGTCAGCAATGGAATACTGCAATTGCCATATTGACTGGTGTTGCCAATGAAGCAGAAGATATTCTTATTAGTGGAGATGACAGTGCAGGAGAACTTAGTGGAATAGTTTACAGCTGTTTTGAATTATGGACATCGTTAATTGAACATGAACTACCTGAGAAGATAAAGTTAAATCTGTATAAGCTGGCATTGACTCGGTTTAGAAATAAAAACTTGGCAGGTTGGGATTGGTGGTGGAATTGGATTGACTTTGCTATTACTTTGGCCGAAACTCCAGAGCAGCAAAGAGAAGTCATTTCTGCATTAGATGAAATCAAAAAGCCTAAAGAGGATGATTGGAGTCAGAAGCATGCTTATGATCAAGCTCAATCATATAAACTGAAGATGATGTCTCGCTGTGGTACAATTGAAGAACAACGTAGTTTTATGTATTCACATATTGAGAATGATGAGTTCCGTAGAAGACTTCTTCAGATGGCATGGGATGAGAATAATCTTGACGAAGTACTGCGTATAGCAGTACAGGGTGTTAATGATGACGCTGAGTTAGGTGGACTTGTTTGTGAATGGAAAGAATGGGAGATGAAGGTGTATTTGCAAAGAGACGATACATCTAATATAATTCGTTTGGCTCGTGATCTTTTCCTTAGGAATATAATTCGGTTTGGTAAATCGGACGGTATGGATATCACGATGGAAGCGATGTATTCGTTAATGAAAAGCAAGATTGCACAAACAGACTGGAAAGAGTGGGTAGAATCATTGATTACTGATGCAGGTGGAAAAGAGTCTTTGCTTCTGTATATCTATACTCAAGAACACATGTGGGATAGATATATAGAGTACCTTAGAGAACATCCCCAAAAATGTCTTTTGGAGGATGCGCCAAAGCAGGTTTTTGAGCTTTATAAAGAAGAGTTTATAAAGTTGTACACAGAGTGCGTGGTGAGCTATTTTGATAGTGCATCCGATCGAAATTCTTATCGATATGGGGCTTCCATGCTTGAAACACTTATCGGATATGGAGGTAGTAAAGAGGCTTATGAAATAATTGAGCAGCAGAAAGCAAGACGACCTCGAAGACCGGCTTTGATAAATGAATTGTCTAAAATTGAATGTAAGTAATTATTTGAAAACGTGGAATTATTCTTAATGAAATATTAAAAAATGGAAGAAACAAGCCTCTTTGCTGACAGAATGTTAAGTCGTAATTTTTTAGTTTGGAATAAAGAAAAATAGTTGGATTTTTGTGCTATGTGCGGAAAATGTGTATGTTTGCACAGAACAAGTGTCTAAAATGTGTGGAATTTCACGATTTAGATACATAAACAAGAGGAAGCATGTTTAACAGAGCCATTACAAAAGAGCTTGAAGCTTGGAAAAACAAAGAAGATAGGAAGCCATTGATGATGCTTGGTGCAAGACAAGTAGGCAAGACTTCGGTGTTGAAGAGATTCGGGAAAGAACAGTTTGATAACTGTGCTTATTTCAGTCTTGACGAGGAAAAAGGTGTGAGCGACATATTTCGTACGACAAAGAATCCTCTTCAAATTATAGAGCAATTATCATTCCTAACAGAAGAACCTATATTACCGCAAAAGACGCTTATTGTTCTTGATGAAATACAAGACTGTCCTGAAGCTATCGGTGCTATGAAGTATTTTTGTGAAAAAGCTCCAGAATACGCTGTGGCGTGCGCAGGTTCACTCTTGGGCTTAGCATTTGGGCATGAAGGCTTTTCTTTTCCTGTAGGGAAGGTTGATCACATAAATATGTATCCTGTTACATTCTCTGAATTCCTGGAGCAAAAAGATTCTGGTCTTTACCGTTATTACAAATCAATAAATAGTCTTGAACCATTGCCTCAAGTGTTTTTTGACAGGCTATCTCAGGCATTTACAGCTTATCGCATATCAGGCGGAATGCCGGAAGCGGCAATGAAAATGGTTGAAAAGAATATTAAAGGCGTTGAGAATACATTGCAGAATATTCTTCAAGACTATGCTCTTGACTTTGTAAAGCATGCCTCACCATTACTAGCCAACAGAATATCACATGTATGGAACTCATTGCCATCGCAACTGGCTAAAGAGAACAGAAAGTTCGTTTACCAACTTGTACGTCCTGGAGCGAGAGCAAGAGAATATGAGGATGCACTCATTTGGTTACAAAACGCAGGATTAATACATAAGATAAGTCTTTGCCAGACTCCACAGATACCACTTAAATCATATGAGGATTTGAGCATCTTCAAGATATATTGTCTTGATATTGGTTTGTTGAGGGTCCTTTCTGAATTAACTCCAGAAACTTACCTCAGCAATTCTCCGATTTTCAAGGAATACAAGGGTGCACTTGCCGAGAATTATATACTTCAGAGTCTGCTTGCAAATGGTATAAAATGTTCACGCTATTGGGCTTCAGGAAATAAAGCGGAGGTAGAGTTTATCGTGCAATACGGTATGGATGTAATTCCGATAGAAGTGAAATCTGGAATAAGTATTACTGGAAGAAGTCTTGTAGAATATAATAAGAAGTACTCGCCAAATTTGCGTGTAAGGTTTTCCATGCTCAATCTAAAACGTGATGATACTTTGTTGAATATACCGTTGTTCTTGGCTGACAGAGCAGAAGACTTGTGTAAAATGATGTAATTATGGAATAAGCAATAACAGCGATATGCAAATCTTAACAATGTGATTTGCATATCGCTGTTTCTGTTTTATGCCTATGATGTTTTATTGCTTAGTAAGATGAATTACGTCTCCCTTGCGGTAGAAGCCGAAGTGGTTAGTAAGCGACAATACCTCTAAGATGGCATCGGGAGTAGAGTCGGTAGAAAAATCACCCGTAAACTGCTCGTTGCGGAGTGATGAATCTTCGTATACGAACTTCACGTCGTAGAGCTTCTCCATAAGCGAAGTGATAGACGACAGTGTGTTTCGGTTGAAGCGGAGACGTCCGTCTATCCATGTAAGTATATCGTTGGGACTTGAGTATTCAACCAACTCTGCCTGATAGGTATGGGTGTCGATGGTCATAGATTGCCCAGGCTTGAGTATTCGTCCTTCGGGAGCAATGGGCGATTCCATCTGGACAGAACCTTGGAGTAGGGTAGTTACTACGCGATGCTCTTCGGCACGGGCACGCACATTGAACTTAGTACCCAATACGCGTGTGTTAATCTTCTTACTGCTTACGATAAACGGCAGATATTTATTCTTCGCCACCTCAAAATAAGCTTCTCCGCTTAAGTCAACCTCACGCTTTGTGCTCCATAGAGAGTTTTTGTATACTAAACTAGTAGAGGCGTTAAGCCATACCTTACTGCCATCGGGCAAGGTAGCTTGTGCACGCTGTCCGGCAGAAGTGCTGACGGTGTAATCCGCAAAACGGTCGGAAAGAAGTCCGTAAGCCACTCCTCCGGCAAATACGGCTCCGGCAATGAAGGCTGCTGCCATTCCCACCATACGGTAAAAGCGGGTAAACGAACGTTTGTAAGAGCTTTCCTTTTCCTTCTTCTTTATTTCACCTTTAAGTTTACGCAAGGCAGACTCCGTGTCTATGCGGTCTCGGGCATCGGCTCTATCGGCAATGAAGAGCGTGTAGTAGAGTTGCTCCAAGGTTTTCTGATGCTCGGGGCTGTCTTGTGCCCATGTTTCTACTTCCAGACACTCTTGTGCGTCGGCTTTGCCTTGCAGGTATTTCAATATAATATCTTCGTTCATGACAATCTTTTAGCGATAAAAATAGTACTATCTCTATTATAATACAATTGAGATGGTAAATATACTAAAAAGAAAAAAAGAAAATTTTATTTGGCCCTTTTCTTGTTATTATGATTACATTTGTATTCGTCGAATTTTACAAATACAAAAACGCAAATAATGCCTTCTGGATATATCGATTTCGAGAACAATAGAGCTGTGATTGCTGCTTTAAAGCGGGATGGAGAAGTGGCTTTCGATGCCGTTTACCGGCATTATTACAGGGGGCTTTGTGTGTTTTGCTCGCAATATGTGGGCGAATTAGAAGAAGCGGAAGAAATTGTTCAGGACACGATGCTTTGGCTCTGGGAAAACAGAAGTACCCTGATGGAAGAACTGAACTTCAAGACGTTGATGTTTACCATCGTAAAGAATAAGGCACTGAACCGTTTGTCGCATATCGAAGTGAAACGTAAAGTACTTCAGGAAATAGTGGAGAAGTACGAAACTGAGTTCGAAGACCCTGATATTTATTTGACCGAGGAATTGCTCCGCCTTTATAAGGATGCCGTGAATAAATTGCCACCCGAGTTTAAGGAGGCTTATGAGTTGACGCGCAACCAGCAGCTTACGCACCGCGAAATAGCGGAACGTCTGAATGTGTCGCCGCAAACGGTGAATTATCGCATCGGACAGGCCTTGAAGTCTCTGCGAATCGCCTTGAAAGATTACCTGCCTTTAGTCTTATTTTACATTCATTTCGGCGCGAAATGAATAAAAATGGGGGTAAAAATGAAAAAAGTCGTTCTTTTTATTGGATAAAATGGAAGTTTTGCGTCCTATATATATACATCAATAAAATTAATAACTATGGGAAACAAAATTTTATTCGGACTTAGTCTGATGGCGGCGATGTCTTTTTCGGCATGCCAAAAAAGTGAAATGGTAAATGAAGGTGATAACACATTGGATGCTCGATTGCAGGTTGAAGCTTCGGTATCTGGCATGGCGGCACGTACCACATCTTCTTTAGGCGATGGACATACTTCGTTTGCCGATGGTGATAAGATCGGACTATTTATGCCGGATAGCGATGAGGCTACCGCATGGAGTTATAATGGTGGAGCATGGTCGTCTGCTCCTCAAGACTGGCCTTCACAGTCGGGTGCTCTTGAGTTCTGTGCTTATTATCCGTTTGTAGAAGGTGCTAAGAGAACATCGATAGCTATGCCTGACCTTAGTACCCAGAGCGGTAAGCTTGAAGACCTCGGTTCGATAGATTTCCTTGTCGCAAAAAGATCTGTTAGTTATAAGGATAATAACGGTAAGGTTTCTTTTACCGGAGATTACGCGTTCAAACATCAGTATAGCTTGTTGGTGATAACATTGCTGAAAGAAGAAGGCGATAGCGAAACTACTATCAATACGGCTACTCTCTCTGGTAGCGGAATATTCGGCAAGCACACCTATAGCTTCGCTGTTCCCGAAGGTATGAAAGCGGTAAACGAAGAGGTTACTGCTGATAAGCTTGATGTAACGGTAGGAAAAGAAGTAGGCACAGAAGGCTGTCAGGTAGTGCTTGCGCTTAATCCTTTGGCTGAGAAAACCAAACTTGACTTCTCTATCAGTTATATCCGAGACGACGCTAACTATACAGCTTCTACCCAAGGCATTGACCGCACATTTGTAAGCGGAACATGCTACAAGTACAAAATCCGTATTCGCAAGCAAGGATTGGTAGTAGAAGGAAGCGAAGTTACCAACTGGAATACCGAAGAAATTAAAGAGGATATAGTAGTGAATGATACTCCTCAAGAATAAAACTGAATAATTTTTTTATAATATCTCTCCCTTAAAACTTATCGAGCCAGAAAAACATCTAAATTTGCAACATTTAAAACATTAGTAGAACGTTAATACCTATATTTAAATGAAAGCATTGAAAGATCGTATCCTGCGCGACGGTAAATGTTTCGAGGGAGGGATATTAAAAGTAGACAATTTCATCAATCATCAGATGGACCCTATTCTGATGAAATCGATGGCGGTAGAGTTTGTTCGCCGTTTTGCAAGTACTAAAATCAATAAAGTGCTTACGGTTGAGGCCAGCGGTATTGCTCCGGCTATCATGGTGGGCTATCTGCTTGAGCTGCCTGTAGTATTCGCTAAGAAGAAAAAACCGAGCACCATGGATAACATGCTTATCACTACGGTTTATTCTTTCACTAAAAACAATAACTACGATGTTTGCGTAAGCAGAGATTATCTGCAGCCAGGCGATAAAGTATTGTTCATCGACGACTTCTTGGCCAACGGAAACGCAGCAAAGGGTATTATCGACCTTGTAAATCAAGCCGGTGCCGAATTGGTGGGAATGGGATTCCTGATAGAAAAATCATTCCAGCATGGCGGCGACTTCTTGCGTGGACAAGGCATTCATGTTGAATCATTGGCTATTATAGAGAGCTTGGACAATTGTAATATCAAGATCAAAGAATAATCGGAAACTGCACGATGGAACAAGAACAAACTACTTCAGCTCAGTCTTCCGGACTTATTTATAAGTTGAATGATCGTCCGCCTCTTAAAGAAACTCTTTTTGCGGCGCTGCAACATTTGCTCGCTATTTTCGTTGCCATTATTACGCCTCCTCTTATTATAGCGGGAGCTTTGGAACTTGATTTGGAGACTACCGGATACTTGGTTTCAATGGCATTGTTCGCCTCTGGTATTTCTACTTTCATCCAGTGTCGTAGAGTAGGTCCTATAGGATGCGGACTGCTGTGTATTCAGGGTACAAGCTTCTCTTTTATCGGTCCTATTATATCAGCAGGACTTACCGGGGGATTGTCTTCCATATTCGGTGCTTGTATTGTAGCGTCGTCGGTAGAGATGGCCATCAGTAGAGTGCTGAAGTACACTCGCCGCATTATCACCCCATTGGTATCGGGCATCGTTGTTACCCTTATCGGTATGAGTCTGATAAAAGTTGGAATTTCCGCTTGTGGCGGTGGAGCGACAGCTCAAGTCGACGGCACTTTCGGTGCGTTTCAGCACGTGGGACTCGCTGCCTTGGTGCTTATTCTAATTATTATATTCAACCGTAGTTCGAATCGCTATCTGCGTATGAGTTCTATTGTCATCGGATTGGCGGTAGGCTACATCTTGGCTTGGATATTGGGAATGGTAGATTTCTCTTCTATACAGAACTACGGCGGATTTAATGTGCCCATGCCTTTTAAATACGGAATCTCGTTCGATTTATCTTCTATCATAGCGTTAGGACTTATCTACCTTATTACAGCTATCGAAGCTTACGGTGATATTACTGCCAACTCAATGATTTCGGGAGAGTCTGTAGACGATGAAGTATTCGTGAAGCGTGCTTCGGGCGGTATTTTGGCAGATGGTTTCAACTCTATGTTGGCAGGTATCTTCAACTCATTCCCCAATTCAATATTCGCTCAGAACAACGGTATGATTCAGTTGACCGGAGTAGCCAGCCGCTACGTAGGATTCTACATCGCCGGATTCCTTATTCTGTTGGGCTTGTTCCCCGCAGTAGGTCTGGTGTTCTCGCTGATGCCTGGTCCAGTATTGGGAGGCGCTACCTTGCTGATGTTCGGAACCGTTGCAGCTGCAGGTATCCGTATCATCGCATCGCAGCCTATGACTCGTAAGGCTACCTTGGTAATGGCTCTTAGCTTCTCTTTCGGATTAAGCGTAGAGTTGGTTCCCGAAATCTTGTGTCAGCTACCCGATACATTGCGTAATATCTTCTCTTCGGGTATTACAACTGGTGGCTTGACTGCTATCCTTGCCAATTTGCTGATTAGAATTAAAGAGTAATACTGCAAGTATACCTTATTATATAATATATAAAGGGAAAGAAACCGCGACTTAAAACTCCGGTTTCTTTCCCTTTTTGTTTTATGTTCTCTCCTTGTTGGTGTCATCATTGGCTTTTATCAGTGTTTGCGCCACTAATTTGTTATCGGCTAAGCGGTTTCAAAAATTGCGAATTTATGCATTTTGCGATTCTGAAGACTTTTTAAATATTCCGGTATTGTATAGATTTTGATATATGGACTTTATAAAACTGCTATATATGGTCAAAAAAGATGAATATTTATTCTGAAATCCATACTGTACCGTTATGAAGGTAAAATAAAAAAATACAATATCTCCCCTCACTTTTTAACGTTCATATAACATATTTCCCGTATATTTCTGTTATCTTTGTCGCATCTACGAGATTAAACCTGTTTTTACCTTATAATAAAATACGAGACAAAATTTTGAAAACTAAATATAAAAACACACTATGCCTATGATATAAAAAATGAAAACGCAAATTGAGGACAAGTCTGTGACAGATGCACACATTCCTCTATAACCCTTATTCCTCAATATGTTTCCTTAAAAACAGTTGAGACTATTATGAAAGAAACCAAATTAATATTTATTTTTAGTTAACCGCAGATGTATGAAAAATAACCATTCATGGAACTATGCTGACCTTAGAGCTAAGTTTCCTTTAACATCGAAAATGAGTTTGATACTCTTGTTAGCTGCTTCGTCATCCCTTTCGGCCAACGGCAACGCAGTGCAATCGAACGAAATTATGTTACCCCCCCCCATCAGCCGTTAGTCAGCCGGCTGATGTAAAAGTAATTGGTTCTGTAAAAGATGCTTCTGGAGAACCGTTGATTGGTGTAAGTATCTTGGTGAAAGGTACTACCAACGGTACAGTGACCGACATTGATGGAAAATTTACTCTGAACGCACCAAAAGGTTCGGTGCTCGAAATCAGTTATGTGGGGTATAAGACCCAGAGTGTTACAGTTACAGGATCTTCTTTAAATGTAACTCTGAAAGAAGACAATGAACAACTGGAAGAAGTAGTTGTTACGGCGCTCGGTATCAAGCGTGCAGAAAAGGCCCTTTCTTATAATGTACAGAAAGTAGACCAGAGCGAATTGGTACGTGTAAAAGATGCCAACTTCGTTAACTCACTTAACGGTAAGATTGCCGGTGTGAGCATTAACAAGAGTGCTACCGGTGTGGGTGGTGCTACACGTGTGATAATGCGTGGTGCTAAGTCTATCGAAGGAAACAACAACGCATTGTACGTAGTAGACGGTATTCCTTTGTTTAACACCACTATGGGAGCTACCGACAGTGGTATCATGGGTGAAGGCTCTGCCGGAACAGAAGGTATCGCCGATTTCAACCCCGAAGATATTGAATCTATCTCTGTATTGAGCGGTCCGTCGGCTGCGGCATTGTATGGTAGTAGCGCTGCCAACGGTGTTATCTTGATAACTACAAAGAAAGGTAAAGAAGGTAAGGTACAGATCTCAGTTTCTTCTTCTACAGAATTCAGCAAAGCTTATATGACTCCTAATTTCCAGACTACTTACGGAAATGCAAAGGGCTCATACGAAAGCTGGGGCGAAAAGCTTGCTAATCCGTCAAGCTATGATCCTAAGAATGATTTCTTCAATACTGGTACTAACTTCATTAACTCAGTGACTTTGACTACTGGTACTAAGAGCAATCAGACTTTCGCTTCTATCTCTTCTACTAATTCAGCAGGTATCGTTCCTAATAACGAATATAACCGTTTGAACTTTACCTTCCGTAATACTTCAACTTTCTGGAACGACCGTTTGCAGTTAGACCTTGGCGCTTCTTACATCAAGCAGAATGATAAGAACATGGTATCTCAAGGTTTGTATTGGAACCCGGTAGTAGCTGCTTATTTGTTCCCGAGAGGTGAAAACTTCGAAGACATCAAGACTTTCGAACGTTTCGACGAGTCTCGTAAACTCCCTGTACAGTATTGGCCGGTATTGGATGCAGTTTATGCTCCGCAGAACCCTTACTGGACAGCATATCGCAATGTTGCCAAGAACACTAAGCACCGTTACATGTTTAATGTAGGCGCTACCTTTAAGATTACAGATTGGATGAATATCGCTGCACGTTATCGTATGGATAACTCGTATGTAGATTTCGAACGTAAGATTTACGCTTCTTCAGATCAGGTATTCGCCGAAGGTAAGAAAGGTCTCTATGGCTACAGCAACTTTAGCGATCATCAGGAATATGCCGACGCTATGTTGAACATCAACAAAGCTCTTGGCGATTTCAATGTTTCTGCCAACTTGGGTTGGAGTTATTCTAACTATGGCTCACTGACTCGTGGCTATAAAGGCCCGTTGAAAGGTGTGCCTAATAAGTTTGCCGTTTCTAACATCGACCCGGCTAACGGTCGTACATCAGAATCTGGTGGTGACTCTCAAGTACGTAACCATGCAGCTTTCGCCAACGCTGAATTTGGATGGAGAAGCATGTTGTATTTAACATTGACAGGACGTTTGGACTGGAACTCTCGTTTGGTAAACACTGACGAAAATCCGTTCTTCTATCCTTCAGTAGGTTTGTCTGCTATCATCTCTGAAATGGTGAAGATGCCAGAATTCATTTCTTACATGAAAGTTCGTGGTTCTTACACTCAGGTAGGTGCTCCTATCTCTCGTTCTGGTTTGACTCCGGGCACTGTAACTACTCCTATCGTGGGTGGTACTTTGAAACCTACAGGTATCTATCCGTTCACAGACTTCAAACCTGAAAAGACTAACTCTTACGAATTCGGTTTGGCAGTTCGCTTGTGGAAGAAGTTCAATGCAGAAGTAACTTATTATAAGTCTAATACATTCAACCAGACATTCCAGGGTTCATTGCCCGAATCTACCGGTTACAAGTCTATCTACTTGCAGGCAGGTAACGTAGAAAACCGCGGTTGGGAAGCTTCTTTCAACTACTCTGATAAATTTAAGAATGGTTTCGCTGTTTCTTCTACAGTAACATTCTCTAAGAATATCAATGAAATCAAGGAAATGGTTAGCGATTATCACACAGATTTGATGGACGATCCTATCAACATTCCTGAAATATCGAAAGATAAAGGCCGTACAATCTTGAAAGTAGGCGGTAGCATCCATGATATCTATGCTACTCGTTTCTTCAAGAAAGATAGTCAGGGCTTCGTAAGCGTAAGTACAGACGGTAAGTTCGAAATGGAAGACGGCGCTCCTGTTTACTTGGGTAAAGTAGCTCCTAGGTTCAACATGGGCTGGAACAACTCTATCTCTTATAAGGGTCTTGGTTTGAGCTTCTTGATCAACGGACGCTTTGGTGGTGTTGTTACTTCTTCTACAGAAGCTATTTTGGACCGCTTCGGTGTATCTCAGCGCAGTGCTGACGCACGTGATAACGGTGGTGCTTTGTTCCCGGGTCAGGGTAGAGTAAACGCTAAGGCATACTACCAGATGATAGGTACAGGTGACTATCAGACTTCAAGCTACTACTTGTACAGCGCAACAAATGTTCGTTTGCAGGAATTGACACTTAGCTATACAATGCCTAACAAGTGGTTCGGCAATATCTTGAAAGACGTAAACATCTCTTTCATCGCTAACAACCCATGGATGCTTTATTGCAAGGCTCCGTTCGACCCAGAACTGACTCCTTCTACAGCTACCTTCGGACAAGGTAATGACTATTTTATGCAACCAAGTGTTCGTAGCTTTGGTTTCGGTGTGAAATTTAAACTTTAAAAAACTACTATGAAAAGTATGAATCGACATAAATTGTTTGCCATCGCTCTTGGTGCAATTGCAATGACGTCATGTGATTTTGAAGCGGTTAATACCAATCCTTATGAGATGACCGAACAAGAAGGTATGATGGATGGCTACGCTGTTGGTGGCTTGATTACAGCTATGGAAAAGACTGTTTTCCCTACAGGTACCCAAGCCGATGATACCGACCCAGTGAATCAGTATCAAATTGCTTATAACCTCTCTGGTGATGCATGGAGTGGATATATTGGCATGAACAATACATTTAATGGTGGTAACTGTCACCTGAATTATGTATTGGTAGACGACTGGATTTCTTCAACTTTCCGTAACTCTTATACCAACCTTTTGGATCCTTGGAAAAAACTGACAGCTTACGCTAACCAATATAATTCTCCTGAAATTGCTGCTATAGCTCAGGTATTGAAAATCTCTGGTTGGCACAAGGTATTGGAATGCTTTGGTCCTATTCCGTATTCTAAAGCAGGTTCAGGCGAAATTAATGTACCTTACGATTCTGAAAAGGATGTATATAAAGGTATGTTGAGTGACTTGGAAGCAGCGGTTACAGTATTGACTCCGCTGGCAAAAGCCGGAGTTAAGGTATTGGGCGACTACGATTTGGTATACGAAGGAAACACAACAAAATGGGTGAAATACGCTAACTCTTTGATGCTCCGTTTGGCTATGCGTTTGCGTGAAGCTCGCGATGCTGAAATGCAGTCTTGGTCTAAAGAATATGCTAAGAAGGCTTTGACACATGATATCGGTGTGATGACAGAAGCTCAAGATGCGGCTGCAGCAGGCACAGGTGCCGGCATTTCTTTGCGCAATCCTTTGTTCTGGATTTCAGACAACTATAACGATGCTCGTGTAGGTACTACTATCTTGTCTTATCTTACAGGATATAACGACCCTCGTTTGAGCGCATATTGCTTGCCAGTACATGCAGAATGTACAGTAGGTGTTACAGCATTCGACGGTAAGAAATATCAGGGAGTGCCTCTGGGACACACAGAAACTCGTACTGATGATAAGTCTTGGTATAAAGATTCTTATTACTTCTATTCTAAGCCTAATTTGACAGCAAACTCTCCTCTATACTGGATGCGTACTTCTGAAGTATTATTCTTGCGTGCTGAGGCTGCTTTGTACTATGGAGCGGAATTCGGTGATGCTGAAGCTTTATACAAAGCTGGTATTGCAATGTCGTTTGCTGAAAACGGTGTTCAGGGTTCTGTAGATTCTTATATGAATTCAGGCAAAACACCGAGTGCGGTAGAAAACAGCTCACGTTATTATGGTCATCCTTCTCCTGCTCCTTGCGAAACAACAGCTAAATTCAGCGGTTCAACAGAGCAGAAGCTTGAAAAAATCATGATTCAGAAATATATCGCTATGTTCCCTAACGGTCAGGAAGCTTGGACTGAATTCAGACGTACTGGTTATCCTAAGTTGAACCCGATTATTCCTGGAGGTAACTATAATAAATCTAATATCTCTGACGAACGTGGTATCCGTCGTATGATTTATCCGGTTAGCTTCAAGAGCACAGAGGCTACACAGCAATTGTATCAGGACGCAGTTCAGAAGTTGGGAGGTCCGGATAAGGAATCTACTGATTTGATTTGGGCAAAGCAAAATTAATGATAATACATTTAAATCTTAATTAGCAAGTATGAAAGCATTAAAGAAATTATTATATCTTCTACCTCTTGCAGGAATGATGGCATTTTCTTCTTGTACAGATGTAGAGAATATTGAGGTTGAGTATATCGGTGGATACAATACCATGGAAGATGCTATGAACTCAGAATATTATGTGAAACTTCGCGAATATAAGCAGCAGGCTGTTAACTATGGCCGTCCGGTAGCTTTTGGTTGGTTCTCTAACTGGTCTCCTGCTGGTGCTTACCGTCGTGGTTACTTGACTTCTATGCCCGATAGCATGGATATCGTATCTATGTGGAGTGGTGCTCCTAACCGTTTTGAAATTACTCCCGAACAGAAGAGGGATAAGGAATTCGTTCAGAAGGTAAAAGGAACCAAACTGTTGGAAGTTACTTTGTTGTCTTACTTAGGTAAGGGTAGAACTCCGGCATCTGTTTACGCACCGGTTGATAAACAAGCCGATGAAGAAGGCTGGACTAAACAGCAAAGAGAAGAAGCAAAGAAGAAAGCTCGTTGGGAATACTGGGGCTTCAATGGTCAGTTCGAAAGTGAAAATCACTACGAGGCTTTGAGCCGTTTCGCTAAAGCTCTTTGCGATTCATTGGTAGCTAATGACTGGGACGGTTATGATATCGACTGGGAAATTGATTCTGGTGTATTCGATATGGATGGAACATTAGATAGTAACAAGCATTTGATTCATTTGGTGAAAGAAATGAATAAGTATATCGGCCCTATGAGCGACCCTGAAGGTAAAGGTCATAAGCTGATCTGTATCGACGGTAACTTTGGTAGCCTTGTAGATCCTTTGAAGGGTTATGTTGACTACTGGATTATCCAGAGCTACGGTCGCGTATCAAGCTTGGATTATTATGAAGAACCTCATAAGTTTATTATGACTGAAAACTTTGAGTCTTACTCTGCAAGTGGTGGTAGATTGTTGGAACAAGCTCGTTATATGCCTTACAAAGGATATAAAGGAGGTGTAGGAGCTTACCGTGTAGACAATGACTACGATAATAAACCTGATTACAAGTGGATGCGTCAGGCTATCCGTCTTAATCAGGAGACATTCCAACAGTGGAAAGAACAGCAGGGTAAAACCGAAGAAAGCAACAACAATTAATGAGTTGAATGTTTTAAATTGATTCTTATGAGAAAAAAATATTTATTTGGAATAATGGGTTGTATGGCGCTTTTATTAGGTGCCTGCAAACAAAGCGAAGGAGATTTGCTTGAACCGAAAGTCTACTTTGAAAATAAGGAAATGACTATCGATGTAGAAGACGACGCTACTGAAATGTCTTTTGATTTGACATCTCGTCTTTCTACAGCAAATTCTTCTGAAGTGAACGTATCGTACACTATTGCCGATGCAAGTGTAGTTGATGATTACAACAAGCAGTATAAAACTGAATATCAATACTTCAATCCGGAAGATGTAGAATTGAGCAGTGCTACTTCTATTATACCTACAGGAAGATTGTACGCTGAAAGTGTTAAGCTGAAAATCAAGAACCTTGATATATTGGAAGAAGGTAAACCTTTCATTTTGCCGGTTCGCGTTAAATCATCTATCGAGACATTGCCGGGTACAAGCATGGTTTATTTGTTTATTAACAAGCCTGTGAAGATTACTAAAGCAGCAAGTTTCTATAGTAACTACATTCATGTACGCTTCCCTGAAGGTACTTTCTTTAAGTCATTTACTTACGAAGCCTTGATATATCCTACTGACTTGTATGGCAACAATACAGTTATGGGTACAGAAGGTGTCATGATTTTCCGTATCGGTGACCCAGGTGGTGGTACTCCTGCTGTATGTCTTGAAGCTGCCGGTCGTCAGAAATA
>FR881247.1:0-532 GCA_000434735.1 Bacteroides sp. CAG:530 | reverse complement strand
GAAGCTGCCGGCCGTCAGAAATACAATACAACCCAGCCATTGCAAACAGGCCGTTGGTATCATGTAGCATTGACTTACGATCAGCCTTCTGGTAAGACTAACATTTACGTTAATGGTGAAGTTGTAGCTTCTTCAGAATGGGGTATCGAAGGATTCGCTCCAAATGATGATGTTGGTTTCAATATCGGTAAGATTCCTGGATTCCCATGGGGAGAACGTCCATTCAAAGGTTATATGAGTGAAGTTCGTTTGTGGAGTGTAGCTCGTACACGTAACCAGTTGCAGCAGAATATGCTTACTGTAGATCCTAAGTCTGAAGGTCTTGAAATGTATTATAAGTTAAATGGCTCTGAAACTCAAGAAAACAAAACTATTAAGGATACAACCGGTAAGATTACTGGTGAAACTGGAGGTATCACAGTTTCTCAATTGGGTAAACCTGTTGAAATCCAATAATATTTCGCCCCTTATATTTAGAATAGTATTTTAAATATAACCATAAAAAAGAGGGTGTGTCGAAACGATGCATCCT
>FR881246.1 GCA_000434735.1 Bacteroides sp. CAG:530 | reverse complement strand
TTACTGAATATCCCTATTTATAAGAACAATACGAACAATCTGCAACGTTATAACTACCGCACCAATATTATTGCGGATTTCAAGGAGGCAGGCGTAAAAGTCACTTCCGGCATTGAGGGCTATCTGACAAAGAGCCGCTCTCCATTGAGCACTACTGGAGGTAGCTATAGTAGTGTATGGAGTCATATTCAGGGTAAGTTACCTTGGGAAAATGCGTACAACCAATATGGGCAATTGAATAATATTCCCGATAATCCGTTGGCTGAAATTTCACCGGAAGCCGGATACAGCAAAGGAGATATCGCGACAATTAAAGCCAATTTGGGATTGGAATGGACTGTTCCTTGGGTAGCAGGATTGAGACTGAAAGCATTGGGTAATTACCGCTTGACTGCCGACCGACAAAAAGATTGGAAGAAATCACCGCTTTTATACGACTGGGATGGGAATCCGAATACTCCAAGCAAACCGTCTTTGGAGAAATACTATTTGAATATGTCAGGGTATACAGTACAGGCTTTCGCCAATTATGACCGTACTTTTAATGCAGTGCATACCATTAGTGCTACTGCGGGTATTGAAGCCAATAAATACATTTATGATAATGCAACTTTGGGACGAAAAGAATATTTGTTGAATGTAGACCAGATTAATCCGGGTCCTGTTGCCACAGCAACAAATTCTTCTGCCGAGGGTACGCATGCACGTGCCGGTTTGGTAGCTCACTTGAAATATGATTATGCAAGCAAATATGTGGTGGAAGGAAGCATGCGCTATGATGGTAGTGACAACTTCCCAAGAGGAAAACGTTGGGGTGTCTTTTATTCAGGTTCGGCTGCATGGGTGTTGTCTGAAGAACCTTTTTGGCAAAACTTGAAAGATCGTCATATCTTGGATTTATTTAAACTTAGGGCTTCTTATGGAGAAATAGGCTTGGATGATATTTCTGAATATTCTTACTTGCAATCTTATAATTTGGACGAACGCGGATATTTATTGGGAGGCAACTTCTATCCCGGTTTTTCTGAAGGTGCTCTGGTTAGTAAGGATATCTCTTGGTTCACAACACGCAGTACCAATATAGGATTGGATTTTGCTTCTTTGGATAGTCGTCTGTTAGGCTCTATCGAATATTTCCGCATGTCAACAAAAGGATATCTGGCATCTCCTTCACATGTGGCATATACCGCTCCGCTGGGAACTTCACTACCAAATGTGAAATCTGACGGTGAAAGTATTCGTCAGGGAGGCGAATTCTTGGTGCAGTGGAAAGAAAAGAGAGGCGATTTTGAATATGCCGTTAGTGCCAACTTTACCTATTTTGATTCATTTTGGATGAATGACCCGTATGAAGCTGAAACCAGTTTGAAGAATCCTTATAAACGTACAACCCATGCGAAGGGATATTGGGGTGTCGGTTATGAATCTTTGGGATATTATCAAAATCAGGAAGATGTGATGAATTCTCCTAAACGTCAGAATTCGGTAAACTTGGGAGCCGGTGATATCAAGTATTACGATTTCAACGGAGACGGTATAATTGACGCTAATGACCAACACCGTATCGGTAAGAATTCTTCTCCACGCGGGCAGTATGGTATAAGTGTAGACCTGAAATATAAAGGCTGGTTTATGAATATGTTGTGGCAGGGAGCCACGGCAAAGGACTTTTATTTTGGAGACAGATTGAGGGGACAAGGCTCTGATTATGGATACTTGTCTGTAATTTATGATTTCCAGAAAGATGTTTGGACACCTGACAACCGTAACGCCAATTTCCCACGTTTGCGAAGTACTACTAAATATAATGGCAGTAACAATGGTGAGACATCTGATTTTTGGTTGGTTAATACCGGCTATATCCGTCTGAAGAACTTGAATATAGGTTATGACCTGAAACATAAAGTCTTGAAGAGGGTACCATGGATAACGAAGTGCGATATTTCTCTGAGTGGATATAATCTGTTGACATTCAGTGGATCAAATAAATACAATATTGACCCTGAAATCGGAGAGACTAATTTGTATACTTATCCTGTCAGCAGAATATATTCGATTAGTTTTAACATTGGATTCTAATAATTAAAAAAACACAGAATATGAAATTAGTAAAATATATAGTTCCTGTACTCTTAGGAGGGATGTTGACACTGCAAAGTTGTGAGCATTTTTTAGATACGAAACCTACGGAAACTTATTCGGAAGAGTTGGTATGGGGAACCCGGTCTACAGCCGACGCATTCGTGCTGCGCACTTATCCCAATATCTTAAGTTTGTATCACCAATTCTGGGAAGACGACCAGATAACGTTGAACACCATTCTCCGACAGAGTTGTCCGGGAGAAGCGCGTGACCTGATAAATAGGGAACATGATTTCGGATTTGACAAGTTCTCTCTTATTCGCAGGTGTAATCTGATTATTGAACAGGCTTCTGCTTCTGCAGGTTTATCTGAAAAGGATAAGAAAGAGCTGGTTGCCGAGGGAAAAATGCTCCGAGCTATGATATATTATTATCAGGCGAAACATTGTGGGCGTGTGATTTGGGTGGACAGGACATTGCAAGTAGATGATGAATTCAATCTGCCCCTTACCGAATCTATCGATAAGACCTATGACCTGATATTGAACGATCTAGATGAGGCCATTGCTGGATTGCCGGAGACTTATCCTGCCGGACGTGCCAATGCTAATGCCGCTCGGGCTTTGAAATCGGAAGTGTGCCTGACGGCTGCGGCTTACAGTACGGATGCCGCACGAAAGAAAAAATTGTGGGAACAGGCTGTAGTGGCGGTAGATGCCATTCGGGGATATTCTTTGGATGCTAATTATGGTGGAATGTTTAATCAAGAAAACCCTTACTCTTCATCGGAGATCATATTGGCTAGATATTTCAGTAAAGAGAATACTAATGGTGGTGATACTTATATGCAGATGGTAATACCTAATCAGGGAAATGATAATCTGAAGAAGTTGGGACGCGGTCCTTTGTTCAAAAGGGATTGGGTGTTTGAATGTTGGTTAGAGCATTCTCCTTCGCAAAACCTTGTGGATGATTATTTAGTTATTGATCAACTGACGAATAAGGCAAAGAAATGGAATACAACTTCACAGTTCGTGAATAATACCAATGCCATTTCTAATGATGCTGTAAGAGATTTGGCAGTGAATGCAGATGAGTTGGACGAGCATTCTTTGGCTTATGAAACAAAAAACAAGGATGCCGGAACTCATATTAATGATTTTATGTATACCCATCGTGATAAACGTTTCTATGCAACAATAGTACAGGATTCTTGTGAATACTACGGTGAATTGGTAACGATGCACAAGACTGGAAATCTGCAGCGTTGTAGTTTAGGAGAGGCTCCGGGTACTGCTGAAATGGGAGCGACCAATTACTTGTGGCGAAAGGGCGTTTATATTAATGATTGGCGTATATTTTATGATGTCCCAACTGACTATCATTATGTGATTTTCCGGTACGGACGGGCATTGTTGAACAAGGCTGAAGCCCTTCTTTGTCTGGCAAAGAATGATCCTTCAAAATTGTCGGAGGCTGTAGCTACTTTCAATCAGACGCGTACGGTGCATGGCGGCTTGCCGGAATCTGAAGCCTCTACTTTGGCTGATGCATGGAATGATTATAAAATAGAACGCCATGTAGAATTGCCTATGGAAAGCGACTATTATTGGTCTTTGTTGCGTTGGGGCAAATATGGTGAAGAGGCAAACAACGGACAGCCTGCCGGCAGTGAGGTTATCAAGGAATTGCGAACACCGGCTACATTTATTGAAATCAGCAGTGACAGACATCGTATGTTTATCGGTACGCAGGGATATGGAAATGCAGATCGTACATTCTCTAAGAAACGTTATCTGTATCCTATTCCGCAAAGCTTGATTAATGCCAACTCTGCTGTTACAGAGAAAGATCAGAATCCTTTGTGGTAAAATGAAGAATGTTATTCGAATTATTAATTAATGAAATAAAAACAATGAATAGAATTAATTTATCAGACATAAAATGGCTGCTTATATTGTTGTTGCTGCCATTCGTTTCTTCGTGCAAGGATGACCTTGAGGCTTATGGGGAAGCGGAAATAACTTCGGTCGGCGCATATCACCGCTATTATACAACGGAAAAGGATGCTTTGACAGGTGAGTTTAAGGTAGCAGAAAAAGAATTGGAGAAATCTAATGACATTAATGAGGAAGAGGCTAAGGTTACTGCAACCTTTAACATTCCTTCTGCAAGTGGCAGTTTTACGGAAGCCGAACGTGCAAAAGTATCCTTGAATAACTTGGTTGTGTATTTCAATGTGTCTACAGCAGCACGTGTGACACCAATTGAAGGCTCTCCAAAATTGGGAGTGCCGGGCGATTGGACTTCTGAACGCAGATATGTTGTCATGGCGGCAAATGGAACTAAAAAAACATGGACAGTTCGGGTTATACTGAATAAATAGGTATTATTTCGATATATTTGTAGCAAATAAATTGGAATCAAACGATTGAGTTCTTAGGAGTCGTTGGATTGGTGCCAAGCACGTTATACCAACGGCTCCTTTTTTTAATATGAAAAAGTTATATGTTTATGAATACACCTTTGTCTCCTGTATCCGGACGTTTGGCGTCGCTCGATATCCTGCGTGGGTTCGACCTCTTTCTTTTGGTTTTCTTCCAACCTGTATTCGTCGCTTTGGGGACGCGTCTTAATCTACCGTGGCTTAATGGCATTTTATATCAGTTCGATCATGAGGTTTGGGTTGGCTTCCGGTTTTGGGATCTTGTGATGCCGCTTTTTCTGTTCATGACAGGAGCTTCCATGCCTTTCTCATTTGCCAAGTTCAGAGAAAACCCTGATAAATGGGCTGTTTATCGGAAAATATTCAGGCGATTTGTTTTATTGTTTATCTTTGGCATGATTGTACAGGGAAACTTGCTGGGCTTGGATCCGAAATGTCTTTATCTGTATTCGAATACTCTTCAGGCGATAGCTACTGGATATCTTATTTCGGCTTTAATTTTGCTTCACTGTTCTTTTAAGTATCAGGTATTGATTACACTACTGCTTCTTGTGGTTTATTGGATTCCCATGACTTTTTGTGGAGATTATTCTCCCGAAGGGAATTTCGCTGAAAAAATAGATCAGTTGGTGCTGGGGCGTTTTCGAGACGGTGTTTATTGGGGCGAAGACGGTGTTTGGCATTTCTCTCCTAATTATACTTATACTTGGATATGGAGTAGTCTGACTTTTGGAGTGACGGTAATGCTGGGCACCTTTGCCGGAAAGATAATGAAAGAGGGAAAGAGTAATAGAAGGAAGGTAGTTCAGCTTTTATTATCGGTAGGGATAGCATTGATTGGGATATCTCTGTTGTGGAGCATGCAAATGCCTATTATCAAACGTCTGTGGACAGGCAGTATGACTTTGTTTTCCGGTGGGCTTTGCTTCTTGCTTATGGGGATGTTTTATTATTGGATAGACTATAAAGGGCATACTTATGGTCTGAATTGGCTGAAGATTTACGGAATGAATTCTATTACCGCTTATATTTTAGGCGAGGTTATTAATTTCCGTTCCATAGCGGCTTCTGTCAGCTATGGTTTGGAACAATATCTCGGCAGCTATTATCCCGTATGGTTGAGCTTAGTTAATTATCTTATCGTCTTTCTGATATTGAGGATTATGTACAAATACCGTGTCTTTCTGAAGATATAAGTATTTCACATCAAAGGATTGGTATTGTACGTAGAGTAACACCTTATATATAAGTATAGCATCTTATAATTATTATAAAAGTTCCATATGCTTAACGAAAAAGCGTATGGAACTTTTATATTTATACCAATACATTAACAAAAGTTATAGACAAAATGATGTAGCATTATTGACGAAATGACTACTTTTGCATCTGAATATCATGATGAAAAGGGAAAACAGAAATAAAGCAATAGTCGTATGGGCACTGTTATTGTGCTTTATGTCGATAAGCATTGTGAAGGCTATACACGTTCACAATGCCGACGGTACTATTGGTATATTTCGAACTGACGCAGGACAAACTGACACCGGAAGCGACGGCGATAATAATTGCCCTATCTGTCATTTCTCCTTGTTTCCTTTCATTGAGTCTCCAACATTTCATATAACTTTCAGCCCACATCTTCTCTCATTCTTGTTGGTATGCCCTTTGGTGGCGATAGAGAAGAAAAATAGGCTGTCGTCCTCATCGCGTGCCCCTCCTGTAGCACGTCTTTCATAATATCTTTTTTGTAAATATCTTACTCTATTGGGAATAGTGTGTCTTGTTGTGACTTATTCTGAATGGAGCGAAGGCTATTTTGCGACTTTTTAAGACTTGAGTCGTGAAATGGACGGAGATGTCACATCTCCGTTTATGCCAATACTATGTAAAATCTGAAACAATAATTATAACAACCAAAATAAAATGAAAACAAGAGTAAAGATTACATTTTTGATGTTGTGGGCAATGTTTATGCCGCTCATGATGAAAGCCGGTGTTGAGGTTCCGCCTAATGGAACAGATGCCAATCTGTATGGACACGTGATAGACAAGCAAAATGGCGAGCATTTGCCTTATATCGCTATTTTGGTAAAGGGTACTACCATTGGTACCACTACCGATGTGTCTGGACACTATTTCTTGAAGAACCTGCCGGTAGGTACGCTTACTTTGGAAATTAAATCTATGGGTTACCGTACTATTCAGAAGAATGTAACCGTAAAAGCGGGTGCCTCAATCGAATTGAATTTCGAGTTGGACCCCGATGATGTATCGCTTGATGAGGTAGTGGTATCTGCCAACCGTAGTGAAACCAAGCGCTGACTTGCTCCTAACTTAGTGAGTGTGGTAAACTCTAAATTGTTCGAGACTACTCAGGCTACATGCTTGGCGCAGGGATTGAACTTCCAGCCGGGAGTACGTACGGAGGACAATTGCCAGAATTGCGGCTTTACTCAGGTACGTATTAACGGACTCGACGGACACTATTCGCAGATATTGATAGACTCGCGCCCTGTGTTCTCTGCTTTAAACGGTGTGTATGGCTTGGAGCAAATTCCGGCTAATATGATAGACCGCGTAGAAGTAGTGCGTGGAGGTGGTTCAGCATTGTTCGGTGCTTCGGCTATCGGTGGAACCATCAATGTCATTACTAAAGAGCCTTCACGTAATTCTGCGGAAGTTGGTCATTCATTTACTTCGATGGGCGGAAGCAACTCGTTCGACAATGCTACATCGGCTAATGTTTCTTTAGTGACCGATAACAACAAAGCTGGATTCTACGCTTACGGACAGAGCCGTTATCGCCAGGCTTACGATCATGACGGCGATGGTTATAGCGAGTTGCCTTTGCTGCGCAACCATACAATCGGTGTAAACTCATACCTCAAACTGAGTCCTTATTCTAAGTTGACCATGCAGTATCATGGCATCAATGAGTTCCGTCGTGGAGGTAACAAGCTCGACCGTGTGGCGCACGAGGCGAATATCACCGAACAGGTAGAACATAATATTCAGGGCGGTGGATTGAGCTTTGATAATTTCTCGCCCAACGAAAAGAGTCATTTCAACGCATATTTCTCTTTCATGTCTACTGCACGCGATAGCTATTATGGCGGAATAGGCGAGGGTACTCCCGAATCTATCGAGGCTGCGAGCAAAGCGTATGGTAAGACACACGACTTTACTTATATCTTTGGAACTCAGTATGTGTATTCTTTTGATAAGTTGCTTTTTATGCCCTCCGATTTGACTCTCGGCGCTGAGTATAACTATGACGGTTTGAATGATGTAATCCTAGGTTACGACCGTGACTTCAGTCAGAAGGTGCGCATCGGAAGTCTGTATTTCCAGAATGAATGGAAGAACAAGAAGTGGAGCTTCCTCTTTGGTGGACGACTCGACAAGCATAATATGGTGGATAATGTGATATTCAGTCCCCGTGTCAACTTGCGCTTTAATCCTACAGAAGATATCAACTTGCGCGTAACTTACGCTGGAGGTTTCCGTGCTCCGCAAGCGTTCGACGAAGATTTACATGTAGGCGTAGTTGGCGGTGAACGCTTGGTTACTGTATTGGCAGACGATTTGAAGGAAGAAAGCTCTAATAGCTTCAGCGTTTCTGCAGACGTTTATCATAAGTTTGGAGACGTGCAGGTTAATTTCTTGGTAGAAGGTTTCTATACCGATTTGAACAATGTATTCGCACTCCGTCAGTTGGGCATAACAGATGCTCAGGGCAATATCGTTCAGGAACGTTACAATGCTTACGGAGCCAAGGTACTTGGTATAAACCTTGAAGGTAAGGCAATGTTTACCAAATGGTTATCTCTTCAAGCAGGACTTACATTGCAGCAGAGCAAATACGATGAGGCTATAGCGTGGAACGAAGAAGTGCCCGAACAGAAGTACCGCAAGATGATGCGTGCGCCTAATACTTATGGCTATTTCACCGCTACATTTACTCCGGTTAAGCGTTTTAACGCTTCGCTTACGGGCAACTATACCGGTAAAATGCTTATCGGCCACAATGCAGGCTCAGGCGTAGAGAAGCCGGAGGCGGTTACTACTCCAGATTTCTTTGCTTTGAACGCTAAGCTGTCGTACGATATCCCTGTATATAAGTATCTTGCCTTGCAGGTGAATGCTGGCGTGCAGAATATAACCAATGCCTATCAGAAAGACTTTGATAAAGGATGGAACCGTGACTCAGATTATATTTACGGACCGTCACTGCCCAGAAGCTATTTCGTAGGAATGAAGCTTACTTATTAAGCCTTTAACTCAAGAAATACTCCGATTCATTTCGTGGGAAAAGTAAACTATTAAGCATATAAACTATAAATTCAGCCTAGAGATGTATATCTTTAACCTAAAGATGTATATCTCTAGGCTGAGTTTATATATCTTTAGGCTAAAGATAGAGAATTGAATAAGAAAACACAGATTTCTATATGCGAGAAGAGGCATTTATTATTATGGCATAAAAAAAGAGACCGCGCAATGCAGTCTCTTTTTTTATGCTGATATGTTAGGAATAAGTCTCCTTATTTCTTGTTCTTCTTAGCGGCTTTAGCTTCTTGTTTAGCAATCTTAGCCCACTGCTTAGCACCTTCTTCTTTCATTTTTGCAGTAGCTTCTTTTGCTATTCTTTCAGCTTCAGCTTCGTCTTCTGCCGATGCGAATGCGTGCTTATAGCCTTTAACATCGTTCCAGTGTCCGCGAGTAAAGTCGGGGAATGCTACAGAAGCGTAGTTGTTATCCATAGAAAGAGCACCAAGTTCTGCCAAAGCACACCATTCAGCCATGTCGTAAACGTCCATGTCGAGGGGCAAACCATTCTGCAAGCAGTAAACCAAGCGGCTATCCATGATGAAGTCCATACCACCGTGTCCACCAACTTCTTTTGCCATCTCACCGTATTTCTTCAGGATAGGATGCTGGTATTTAGCAACCAAAGCGTCTTTTTCTGCTTTCGGCAAGAATGAGTGAGTGTTCAGGTTGTCAACTTTAGGCTGAACGCCAGAAGCAGCCATTTGTTTGCTGTCGATAGCATAACCTTCAACAGGATACTTATTAGCGAAGCCCTTAGTACCAGTCAACTGATACAAGCGGTTGTACGGCTGCGGAGTCAATACGTCGTGCTGAATTTCGATAACTTTACCGTTTTCTGTGCGGATAAGAGTTGTAGTGTGGTCACCGTTACGGAATTCGTTGCATTCCTTGCCTGTTACTTTTTCTACTTCGGCCTTACCGTTGAACGACTTGGTATCCATAGCTATCAAAGTCTTCATGCGGTCGCCACGGTGAATGTCGAGAGCCTGTGCCACAGGGCCAAGTCCGTGAGTAGCGTATACATCGCCACGGTTCTTCATGTTATATTCCAAGCGCCAGCCAAGTTTGTTGCTCTTGCCTTCGCCTTTCCAGTATGCATTCCAGAACTGATCCAAGTTATGGATGTAAGCACCTTGTGCGCGGATAACTTCACCGAATACGCCGTGCTGTGCCATGTTCAAAGTGTTCATTTCAAACCAGTCATAGCAGCAGTTTTCAAGAATCATACAGTGCAAGCGTTTTGTTTCGCTCAGGTTGATAAGTTCCCAGCACTGTTCCAAGTTCATTACAGACGGAACTTCGATAGCTACGTTCTTGCCGTGCTCCATAGCATATTTAGCAACGGGGAAGTGGTGAAGCCAGTCGGTAGCTATATATACAAGGTCTATATCGTTTCTTTCGCACAATGCCTTGTATCCTTCTTCGCCAGAATAGATGTCAGCTTTCGGAAGGCTTGCTTTGCGCAAGTATCCTTGGCATCTTTCAGCTCTATCTGCTTCATAGTCGCAAAGAGCTGCGATTTTAACACCTGGGATATGTGTGAAACGTTCTACAGCACCCGGTCCGCGCATACCCAGACCAACGAATCCTACGCGTACTACGTTCATTTTGGGGAGAGTCATTCCCAAAGCGCTTTCCTGTCCTGCAGGGCGTTCTGGAGTCTCTACTACGATTGTACCTTTATCCCAATGCCACTTAGTAGATGGAGAAAGAGATTGTGCTGTCATGCTCAGCGGAGCGCACAGAAGCGCGCATACGGCTACAGCACCTAAAAGCGTTTTTTTGAAGTTTCTCATAATGCCTTTTGTTGTTTTTAGGTTTTGGTTTGTAATTAGATTAATTTCTCTTCTTGTGTTATATGTCGCAAAAGTAGTGAAAAAGTTTTTATGTTTGATTGTGAACCTTTTCCTTTTTTCCCTTTTCGTTTCTGTAGAGTAGTGTTTTTTTTATTTTGTTTTCAGTAAATCCTCCAGCCTGAGCAATTCGTCGCGATATTGTGCTGCCTCTATGAAATCGAGTTTCTTAGCGGCTTCTTGCATGAGTTTACGTGTACGCTCCATGCTCTTCTGCAACTGTTCTTTCGACATGTATTGTATAACTGGGTCGGCTGCCAGCATTTCTGGTTGTGTAGGTATGTCGGAATATCCCTTAGGCTGTTTCGGCATATCCGTATTATTAGTATTTCCGGCAAGGATATTGTTTCGTGCTTTCTTGATTTGCTGAGGCGTAATGCCATGCGCTTCATTATAAGCCAACTGCTTTTCGCGGCGACGGTTGGTTTCGGTAATAGTCTGCCTCATGCTGTCTGTAATCTTATCGGCATACATTATGACTTTACCGTTTACGTTTCGTGCAGCGCGGCCTGCTGTCTGAGTCAGTGAACGATGTGAGCGTAAGAATCCTTCTTTGTCGGCATCCAATATGGCTACAAGCGATACTTCCGGCAAGTCGAGTCCCTCGCGCAACAAGTTTACACCTACCAGCACATCGTATGTGCCTTGGCGTAGTTCGTCCATGATTTTTACTCGCTCCAGGGTATCTACATCACTGTGTATATATGCGCAACTTATATTATTACGCAGCAGATAGTCGGTCAACTCCTCCGCCATTCGCTTTGTGAGGGTTGTTACCAATACTCGTTCTTGCTTTTCTATGCGTTGATGTATCTCCTCCATTAAGTCGTCCACCTGATTCAGGCTTGGGCGTACTTCTATGATAGGGTCGAGCAGTCCGGTAGGACGTATCACCTGTTCTACTATCACGCCTTCGCTCTGCTGCAATTCATATTCCGCAGGAGTGGCGCTTACATAAATAACCTGTTTGGCAAGTTCTTGAAATTCCTCGAATTTCAGCGGACGGTTGTCCATAGCCGCCGGAAGTCGGAATCCGTATTGCACCAAGTTTTCTTTTCTCGCCTTGTCGCCTCCGTACATCGCTCGTATCTGCGGTACACTTACGTGACTCTCGTCTATCACTATCAAGAAATCAT
This sequence comes from Bacteroides sp. CAG:530, assembly GCA_000434735.1. Taxonomy (GTDB): domain Bacteria; phylum Bacteroidota; class Bacteroidia; order Bacteroidales; family Bacteroidaceae; genus Phocaeicola. The sequence continues at coordinate 3,146 of FR881246.1, read as the reverse complement.
CTGGGAAAAAGTCGAGTAGGCAATAAGGACGTGTGCCTGCGGCTCTTCCGTCGAAATAGCGCGAGTAGTTCTCTATGCCCGAGCAATGCCCTAACTCACGTATCATCTCCATGTCGTAAGTAACGCGCTCGTATAGTCTTTTGGCTTCGTATGGCTTGCCTTGCTCTTCAAACCACGCCACCTGTTTGGTGAGATCGTCTTCTATCTGATGGATAGCACGCATTGTGCTTTCCTTTGTAGTCATAAACAAGTTGGCGGGATATATTTTATATTCGTCGAAACTGCCCATGCGGTTTCCGTTGATAGGGTCTATCTCTTCTATGGCATCTATTTCGTCGTCCCAAAACATTACCCTCAGCAGATTGTCTGTATACGCCAGATATATATCTACTGTGTCGCCTTTTACGCGGAAGTTGCCACGGTTCAGCTCGATGTCGTTTCTTACGTATAGACTATCTACCAGTCGACGAAGGAAAACGTTGCGGTCTAGTAATTTACCCTTTTTTATCTCGATTACGTTATTGTAGAAATCCGACGGGTTTCCCATACCATAGATGCACGATACAGACGATACTACCACCACATCTTTTCGTCCTGACAGCAATGCCGATGTAGCCGCCAGTCGGAGTTTGTCTATTTCCTCGTTTATGGCGAGGTCTTTTTCTATATAGGTGTCGGTAGAGGGCAGATACGCCTCAGGTTGATAATAGTCATAATACGACACGTAATATTCTACGGCGTTATTTGGAAAGAATCCTTTAAACTCGCTGTATAGCTGTGCCGCAAGCGTTTTATTATGGCTCAGTATAAGAGTCGGTTTGTTGATGTTCTTTATGACGTTAGCTATGGTGAACGTCTTACCCGAACCGGTTACGCCAAGTAATGTCTGTGCCGGCAGTCCTTCCTTTATCCCTTCAGTCAGTTGCGCTATGGCTTCCGGCTGGTCGCCCGTAGGCTGGTAGTCTGAAACAAGTTCAAAATTCATAATGAGTACATTAAATCGGAAATACAAAGTTAAGATAAAAATGCTACCGTAAGTAAGTCTTTTATGTAATCTTGCAGCGGAGCGTTAAAAAAACTATTCATGCCATCAAGTATACATGAAAGACATCAAGAGATCTGCGATAAGAAGAACGGCCAAAAATCTCTTTAACCAGCTATCTTGGCGATTTGTGCTCTATATTTTCCGTTTCGCATTAGAAGCCATTGTTTACGAATGAAAACAGACATACTTTTGTCTTGAAATAAAGATGCTACTTGGACAAATGTCCTTGAAAATAATCATTCATAAAATACGAAACAAATGAGGAGAATCGTTTTTACAACAATGCTTTTTGCTGCAACCAGTATGTTTGCTCAGAAGACGCGTAACCTTTCAATCGAAGTCCTTGGAGCCCAAAGCACAGTAGGCATAAACTACGACAGTCGCTTCAATGGTAATTCTGGATTTGGATATCGTGTTGGTATAGGTTACGGTTATGGAAATAACTCCGGGTTGTTCGATCAGTGTATCAATGGCGTTGGTGTTCCGTTGGAACTGAACTATCTGCTTGGAAAGAAGAATAGTAAACTTGAACTGGGCTTCGGTGCGAGTCTGGGTGTATACAGGGAAAAGGAGACGATAGGATACGTTAAAGATACCGGATGGTACCCTGATGGTAATAAAAAAGATGAAACGACATGGGGTATTGATTATTATACTTCATCAAATACCAAGTTCGGATATTTTCTCTTTGGCGACATCGGCTACCGCTATCAGCGCCCCAGCGGATTCATGTTTCGTGCAGGAATATCGCCTTCATTCAATTTCGGTGACAAGAACGGACTCAACAAGTCTGCCTTCTATCCATACGTCGGTTTCGGCTGGTCGTTCTAAGCGGATTTAACAATAAAATCGGGTGTTCCTAATGCATATTGATGCTTTAGAAACACCCGATTTTATTGTTTATTTCTCTATCCATTTCTTAAACAATACCGTTTTCTCTTTGCTTATTACGATATTATCATCGTCGCATCCTTTTAATTTGACTTTAAGTTTGGAACTGAAGAAAAGGCTTATTTTCTTGATACTTTTTATATTAGCGATGTATTGACGATTGATACGGAAGAACTTTGTAGGATTTAAAGCTTGTTCTAGTTCGTTCATGGTCATTGGTAATGGATATGATGTGCCGTCGTCAGTAAGTGCTATAATACGATTGTCTTTCATGTTGATATAGCTTATGTTGTCAGCGTAAATTATACATAGCTCATCACCTTTGGGAATTAGAAAACGCTCATGGTATTGGTGTGTATCGTTAAACGCACTGTTAAGCTTGTTTGCAACGGTAGGCTGTTGCGTTTCGCGATTCAACCGTAGCTTTTCTATGGCAGTACGCAGCTCGTCGGCATCAATCGGCTTAAGAAGGTAGTCAAGCCCGTTGTTCTTTATGGCCTCCATTGCATATTCGTCGTATGCAGTGGTGAAGATGACGAATGATTGTGGCATTACCCTGCTGAAAGCTTCAAACACATCACCGTCGGCAAGGCGAATGTCGGAGAAGATAAGGTCGTAATCATTGTGGAATGTCAATTCCTCCGTTACCTCCATGATGCTTTTTAGCGGACCATGTACGTCTACCGTGTCGTCAATGTCCATTATTAACCTTTTCAAACGTCTTGCACTGAAATTATCATCTTCTATTATCAATACCTTTTTCATCTTTTTTCTACTGTTCCCGTTTTATAATAGGCAGTTGCACCTCAAAGAAATCTCTGCTGGCGATGAACTTCGGCTCCTCTTCGCCTTCCAATCTGTAGCGTTGCTTCAGGTTGCTAATCCCAATACCGTATGACTCTACGCTCTGGTCGTTGTTGCTGTGGGTGTATATGCGGTTGTTCTTTATTATGAGCATGTTTTCATGTCGGCTTATATCAATCTGAAGCATGTCGTCGTTATGAGGGCAGTTGTGCTTTATGGCATTCTCAATAATCAGTTGCAGACTAAGCGACAATACGCATTCGTCACGGTTACCGTGTAAGCCGTCGGTGCGCAAGATAATTCCGTTGTCGTATCGCATGTTAAGCAGGCTGATGTAAGACTTCATAAAGTCGGTTCCATCAGAAATGGTTATATAACCTGTTGGCGGAATTAAAATAGCGCATAT
>FR881245.1:20033-29823 GCA_000434735.1 Bacteroides sp. CAG:530 | reverse complement strand
GATGCCACCATCTGCTTGTGGAGCATAGAAGTTGTCGCACTTATATTGGAATACTGCTGTTTCTGACAATACAGCAAAGCCATGAGCGAAACCTCTTGGAACAAAGAACTGACGATGATTGTCTTCTGTAAGTTCTACCGCTACGTGCTGTCCGAATGTGGGGCTACCTTTGCGAATGTCAACGGCAACATCAAGAACGGCACCTTTTACACATCTCACCAGTTTGCTCTGTGTATATGGAGGACACTGGAAATGCAAGCCACGCATTACGCCATAAGATGACATACTTTCATTGTCCTGCACAAAGTTTATCTTACGAACCTTCTCTTCGAACTCCCGCTGTGAGAATGACTCGAAGAAATATCCACGGGCGTCTTTGAATACTTTAGGTTCAATGATTACTACTCCTTCTATCGCTGTCTTTATTACTTCCATATCCTAGTTTTTATTTCTGTAAGTTGTTGATACATGCCTTTAAAGAATCTGTCCAATAAGGCACTTTAATTCCGAACGTCTCCTTTATCTTGCTCTTGTCCAATACGGAATACGCAGGACGCTTTACCGGACTCGGATATTCGGCACTGTAACAAGGATTGATCTCACATTCTGTATGGCTGCTGTATTCTGCAATCATCTTGGTAAAGTCAAACCATGAGCACACTCCTTCATTAGAGAAATGATATATGCCGGTCTTGGAATATTGGGGCAATGAAGACTCTTTCTTGTAATCTTCAATGATAACCTCTATTGCCATTGCAAGGTCATAGGCGTAAGTCGGAGTACCGCATTGGTCAAACACTACTTTCAATGCAGGTTTTGTTGCGGTAAGATTTAGCATTGTCTTGCAGAAGTTTTTTCCGAACTCAGAATAAAGCCATGCAGTTCGGATAATGATATGCTTTACATCAGTAGCAATAATTTTCTGTTCACCATGCAGTTTTGTAGTACCATACACGCCTGTTGGAGTACCTTTCTGGTCTTCTTTGCAAGGTGTGTTATACGGCTCTTTACCAAATACATAATCAGTAGAAATCTGTACCAACAAGCCATTAACTTCTTTAATGGCCTTGGCGAGATTCTCCGGAGCGTCGGCATTCAGCTTCTCAGCAAGAGCCGCAAGTTTTTCTCAGCAAGAGCAGCAAGTTTCTCGTCAGTTTCGCAAGCGTCAACATTGGTCCATGCGGCACAGTTGACAATTACATCTACATTATTGTCGGCTACAGCCTTACGGATTGCATCCAAGTCCGTAATGTCAAGATAGGTTGTCTCTACACCTTCTACCTGATTTACATCAGTAAAGATGTAATTGTCATTAGAATTCTTGGCAATAATGCGCATTTCATTAAGCAAGTTTCTCGTCAGTTTCGCAAGCGTCAACATTGGTCCATGCGGCACAGTTGACAATTACATCTACATTATTGTCGGCTACAGCCTTACGGATTGCATCCAAGTCCGTAATGTCAAGATAGGTTGTCTCTACACCTTCTACCTGATTTACATCAGTAAAGATGTAATTGTCATTAGAATTCTTTGCAATGATACGCATTTCATTGCCAAGCTGTCCGTTAGCTCCTGTTACAAGTATATTCATATATCTTTTGTTTTACCTTTAGTCCAAATTGGGACTACCTGTCTGTTTTACCTCTTCTATTACTTTTAGTAAATACTGGCCATACTGGTTCTTGAGCATTGGTTTTGCCAATTCTCGCATACGTTCTTCATCTATCCAGCCTTGACGATAAGCAATACCTTCAAGACAAGCCACTTTCAATCCCTGACGCTTTTCCAATACTTCTATATATGTTGAAGCCTCCGACTGTGAATCATGAGTACCCGTATCGAGCCATGCGAAGCCACGTCCTAAAGTCTGAACCTTCAATTCGCCATCACGCAAGAACCACTGATTAACAGTAGTGATTTCATATTCTCCACGTGCCGACGGTTGAATTTGACTTGCCACATCTACCACTTTATTCGGATAGAAATACAAACCGACAACGGCATAGTTACTCTTCGGGTGTTCAGGCTTCTCTTCTATTGACAGGCAGTTTCCTTCTCTGTCGAATTCTGCCACACCATAACGCTCTGGATCATTTACCCAATAGCCGAATACAGTTGCTTTCTTTTCTTCCTCAGCTGCACGTACTGCCTCTTTGAGTTTTGCCGTAAATCCATTGCCTTGGAAGATATTATCACCAAGCACAAGGCACACGCTGTCATTGCCTATGAACTCCTTGCCTATTGTAAACGCTTGTGCTAAACCGTCTGGTGAAGGCTGTTCCGCATATGTAAAGCGTACGCCATAGTCAGAACCATCACCAAGAAGACGCTTGAAACCCGGAAGATCGTAAGGCGTTGATATTATCAGTATTTCACGAATGCCTGCAAGCATCAGCACACTGATAGGGTAATACACCATGGGTTTGTCATAAATAGGCATCAATTGTTTAGAGATGCCTTTGGTAATGGGATACAAACGTGTACCACTACCACCTGCTAATACTATACCTTTCATATCTTTACTATTAATTAGTTGTAGTGCATGAGAGTATCGAACTCTGACTTTCGTCCACCTGTGCACGCACTTTTCCTTTTTCAGCTAACCTTTATCCATTTTTCAGTTATACTGTTTCTTATTTTAATCACCTTGGCTGGCACTCCTACAACAATGGAATGTGAAGGAACATCCTTTACTACAACAGCATTCGCACCAATAATAACATCATCACCAATTTTAACTCCTCCAATCACCTTAGCACCAGCCTTAATTTCAACATTATTCCCTATATGAGGACAATTTGTCTTATCACTATATCCAATTGTTACTTGCTGATTAATCCAACAATTTCGTCCGATATGGCGACATGAAATAATCGTTGAAAAACCATGCTCAATGAAAAGACCTTCATCAATATCACTACAGTTTATATAAAGATTGAGAGGACTTAGTAATTGCAAAGGTTTCAGTAATATGCGTAGTGCAGGAGAATGTAATCTTAGGCGATAGAATAACTGATAACGAAATTCGGGATAAACTATAAATAATTTCAAGAAGCCACAGTTTCTCAATTTCTTATAGCGATTATAATCTGCTAATAATTTACCCCCCCCCAATTACCTTTAGTAATGTATTAACCATAAATGAATATAATAAGTTGTTATCACTTAATATCATAACGATCAGTTGTCTTCCCTGCCAACACATCGGCAATGCGACGGCAAGCCTGACCATCACCATATGGATTTACAGCCTTCGACATTTTTTCATAAGCTGTTGCATCATCAAGCAATGTACTTACTTCACTTACAATCTTATCGTAGTCAGTGCCTACAAGATGAACCGTTCCACTTGCCAATGCTTCAGGACGTTCTGTTGTATCACGCATTACGAGTACTGGCTTTCCAAGACCTGGAGCCTCTTCCTGTATACCACCAGAATCTGTTAGCACGATAGTAGCTTTTGACATCAGGTGAACAAATTCTAAATATTGTAATGGTTCGATGAAAAAGAAATTAGGACGAGTAAGATCTTCACCAAACACCTCATGAATAGGTTTACGCACATTCGGATTGAGATGCATAGGATATACGAAATCAACATCGGTATATTTTTCTGATAAATCTTTCATTGCTGTCACCATACGAATAAAACCGTCACCAAAATTCTCACGGCGATGTCCTGTGATGAGCACCAATTTCTTACTATTATTCAAACGAGTTATGTCATAACCTGCTTGAAGCAGAATGCGATCTTGCTCCTTGGCCAGTGCAGTATCATTCTTTAATTTGTCAACCACCATGTGGAGTGCATCAATCACAGTATTTCCTGTGACATATATGTCACCGTGAGCTTTTTCATCAAGAAGATTTTTTTCAGAAAGTGGTGTTGGAGAAAAATTATATGTCGCTATACGTCCTGTTATCTGACGGTTCATTTCCTCTGGCCATGGACTATAAATATTGTGGGTGCGAAGACCAGCTTCAACATGACCTACCGGAATCTGTGCATAGAAAGCAGCAAGGGCTCCTGCTGTAGAAGTAGTGGTATCACCATGAACAAGAACAACATCTGGGCGACACTCCTTAAATACATCACGAAGACCTGTAAGAACTCGTGATGTAACGTCAGTAAGATCTTGTCCTTGCTTCATGATATTGAGGTCATAGTCTGGCTTAACATCAAAGATGGTCAATACTTGGTCAAGCATTTCACGGTGCTGACCTGTCACACATACGATAGTTTCAAATTCATCAGAGCGTTTTTGGAACTCCTTAACCAACGGGCACATCTTAATAGCTTCTGGACGTGTTCCAAAAACCAACATTACTTTCTTTACCATATTATAAATATGTTATTTTATTAATCTCTTCTAAAAATATCTCTAGTATAAACTTTCTCTTCCACATCCATCAGACAGTCATCAAAGCGATTTGCTATAATAGCCTTGCTTTGCGCTTTGAATGCATCAAGATTATTAACCACCTTGCTTCCAAAGAATGTTGTGCCGTCTTCAAGTGTAGGCTCATAGATAATAACTTCTGCACCTTTAGCCTTGATACGTTTCATGATGCCCTGAATAGCCGACTGACGGAAGTTATCACTGTTTGACTTCATCGTCAAACGGTAAACACCGATTACACAATTGCCTTGTTCTGATCCGTATTGGTTGTTGCTTGAATAGTCATACCATCCAGCCTTGCGAAGAACTGCATCTGCTATATAATCCTTACGAGTTCTATTAGACTCTACAATAGCAGACATCATGTTTTGAGGAACATCCTGATAGTTGGCAAGGAGCTGCTTGGTATCTTTCGGCAAGCAGTAACCTCCGTAACCGAATGACGGGTTGTTATAATGTGTACCGATACGTGGGTCGAGACCTACACCTTCGATAATGGCCTTGCTATCCAATCCCTTAACTTCGGCATATGTATCGAGTTCATTAAAGTAGCTTACACGGAGGGCAAGATAAGTGTTAGCGAAAAGCTTAACGGCTTCGGCTTCTTTCATAGAATGACGGGTTGTTATAATGTGTACCGATACGTGGGTCGAGTCCTACGCCTTCAATGATGGCCTTGCTATCCAAGCCTTTTACTTCTGCGTAAGTATCGAGTTCGTTGAAGTAGCTTACACGGAGTGCAAGGTATGTATTAGCGAAGAGCTTAACGGCTTCGGCTTCCTTCATGCCCATAAATAAGGTGTCGATGTTTTCCTTGATGGCTCCTTCCTGTAAGAGTGCAGCGAATGTCTTGGCTGCTTCTTTCAGCATTTCTACGTCTGTTACTGATTCGATGGCTTTGTTTTCCGCTTCGAACTCGGGTCTGTAAGAGTGCAGCGAATGTCTTGGCTGCTTCTTTCAGCATCTCTACGTCTGTTACTGATTCGATGGCGTTATTTTCTGCTTCGAATTCGGGCTTATCAATAATCTTAGGATAGCCTACTATGATGCGGCTCGGGTAAAGGTTATCGTACAATGCCTTGCTTTCGCGAAGGAACTCAGGCGAGAAAAGAAGATTGAACTTCTTAACGCCTTTCTGCGCATACTTTAAGTAAAGGTTACGAGTATAGCCTACCGGGATGGTACTCTTGATTACCATTATGGCATCGGGATTTACTTCAAGCACCAGGTCGATTACTTCTTCTACGTGGGTGGTATCGAAATAGTTCTTAACGGGGTCGTAGTTGGTTGGAGCAGCAATTACCACAAAGTCGGCATCGGCATAAGCTGACTTTCCGTCGAGGGTGGCAACAAGGTTTAATGGCTTCTCTGCCAGATACTTTTCGATATAATCGTCCTGAATAGGAGAAATCTTGTTATTCAGTTTCTCTACTTTTTCGGGGATTACATCTACTGCCGTTACATGATGGTGTTGAGCTAACAGGGTAGCAATACTCAGTCCCACGTAGCCAGTTCCGGCCACGGCGACTTTAATGTCTTTAAAATCACGCATATTTTGATTGATTTGGTTTTGCTTATAGATAAGTGTAAACACACTGAACTCTTTCCGGTTTCTTAGACACAGAGACCGGAAAGCCATTATTCGATTTAATTATTTGCTTAAATCCATAGTGCAATAGCACCAATTAGAAGTTTTTCATAGTATTTCCTTGCCTTCAATAAATTCTCAGAAGGCACAAGTAAATATCGTAAGTGAAACCACTTATTCAGCAAACTATAGTCTTATCTCCTCTTTTGCTGATGCTCATAAGAATTCTTCAACTGCGACATCTCTTTTATCATCTTTTCATGACGATTAAGTAAAGAGACGAAGACTTCTTGGTAAGCCAACTTCTTATCTGTGTCGCCTTGTGACTCGGCGTTCTTTATCTTATCTTCAAGAAAGTCGTAGGCAATGCGGAAAGCATCGAATTCTGAATGATACTGAAACATGCGTTTCTTGTAGTAATCGTCTGTAATCATAAGGTCTCACTTGTGGTTATTAAGAATGGCTTGTGAGATATGTACAGTATCTTTCAAATACTTAACATGCTCTGCCTGGATATTGTTTGCAAGACGAAGTAGCGCCAGTGAAAGCTCGCCATCTTTAACAATGTCACTTAAAGCTTCTTTATCGGCATTATCGACGGCTGCGTTTTTTAGCTTTTCGGAGAGTTCATTCGACTTGTTTCTCAGGAACTCTTCTACTTCCATGTAAACATTACAAACAAGTGTACGTTGCTTTATGGTTTCAGTTGTTGCCATTACGATAGTGTATCTTTATTCCACAATCTCGAAATCTTCATTGTGAACGTTGCTGATGGCTACGGCATAACCGCCAAAGTCCATCACTAACTGACGATCGCGCTTTATGCGGACTACGTAGCCTTCCTGACCTGTGAAGAGGCCGGTGAGTACACGAAGCTTGACGTGGTCTTTGGCGAATTTCACGAAAGGGTCGCGAAGGAAGGTGACACGCTCGGGTTCTGAAGACATTACTTTCATGAATGGCTCCATAACGCTGTTCGGGATGGAGGCGGGCTTGCCCGTCATGCAGTTGTTTACAAGATGATATTGCGGAAAATTTTTCTGGAGGAAAAGTCGCAGGTCTTTTGTCTCGCCTTGCAAGAACACAAGACCGCTTACTGATGGTCTTTCTTCTTTTATCACTCCTTTGCCGTTGGGCTTCTGCTTGTAGTTCAGGGTGCGGTGAATAAAACATTTGGGAACGAATTCACCGTCAAGATTTGTGTTTTCTAACTTTCTGTCGAAACATTCAGCTGCGTAATGCTGAATGAAAAGATAACCCCACGGTGCTTTGTCTTCTTCGCCTCTGGGCATTCCTTTTACTTTTGAAGCCGATTTATCATCAGCCCCAACTATACGGATGCCCTTTGGTAAAGTCTTGTTTTCACAAGCTTTCACGTCGGCTGTAGAAGAAGTAAGCGAGCATACCTGCGTCATTTTCTTTATCTACTTTATGTCGCTGTCGGCTGTCATCACTTGGGATGACTGTGCCGGTTTTACAATGACAAGGTATCGAAATAGTTCTTAACGGGGTCGTAGTTGGTTGGAGCTGCGATTACCACGAAGTCGGCATCGGCATAAGCTGACTTTCCGTTGAGGGTGGCAACAAGGTTTAATGGCTTCTCAGCCAGATACTTTTCGATATAATCGTCCTGAATAGGAGAAATCTTGTTGTTCAGTTTCTCTACTTTTTCGGGAATTACATCTACTGCCGTTACATGATGGTGTTGAGCTAACAGGGTAGCAATACTCAGTCCCACGTAGCCAGTTCCGGCCACGGCGACTTTAACGTCTTTAAAATCACGCATATTTAAAAAAGTTTGGTTTTATCCGGATGTGTTATTCCCCCACCACTTCGAAATCTTCATTCCTCATTCCACGTATAGCCACAGCATAGCCACCAAACTCCATGACGAGCTGGCGGTCGCGGTCTATACGCACGATGTAGCCCTCCTGTCCTTGGAAAAGGCCAGAGAGTACACGGAGCTTAGTGTGGTTTTGGGCGAATTTCACGAATGGGTCGCGAAGAAAAGTAATGTGTTCGGGGTTGGTCTGCAAAATCTTCATGAACGGTTCCATCGTAGCGTTGGCTATCGAGGCGAGTCGGTCGGTACTGCAGTCTTTTACGAGATGATATAAAGGGAAGTTTCGATTTAGGAATAGTTGCAGGTCTTTGGTGGTGCCTTGCAGAAAGATAAGTCCGCTTACCGATGGGCGCAGTTCTTTTTTTACGCCTTTGTCGCCTTCTTTGGAGCGATATACATAAGAGCGGTGAATAAAGAATCGGGGTACGGCTTCGTCTCTTTTTCGGCAGATTTCCATCCGCTTCTCGAATGTCTCGACAGACATGTGATGAATAAAGATGTAGCTCCATGAAGTGGGGATCTCGGAGACGGCGGTCCTCACTTCGCTAATAGATAGTCTCTCCACTTCCGACGCCAATTGATTCTTAGCATCGGTAACGTGTTTGCCTTCTGGAAAACAGGTGTTTTCATCGGCTGTAGAAAGAGAAATAGAGCAATCCTGCGTCACTTCCTTCGTCTACTTTATGTCGCTGTCGGCTATCATCGCAAAGAATGATATTGCCGATTGTGCAACAATAGTTTTCATATGTCTTATACCATTTAGATTAAGCTCGTCCTGAGCTCTTTCCTCTATCAGTCTTATCTAATCTTTCTTAAGAAGACTGGATTTTGGATGCAAAGTTAGCATTTTTCTTTTATTTACACTCATTAAAATACTACATTATTATGACTTCTGTATATGTTCTTCATACATAGACGAGAATGACGGTTGAGTTATTACTATAATTATATAGGTATAATTGTGGTAAAGCTTGCGAATAGAAGTTCGGTTTTTCTTATTCAATTCTCTATCTTTAGGCTAGAGATATATAAACTTAACCTAAGTATATATAAACTTAAGCTAAGTACATATAAACTTAGGTTAAGTATAGAGATTTGCTGTTCATTGGCGTAGTTTTTCATTGCAAGCAATGATCTTTTTCATTGGTGCATCATCGCGCCATGATTATATATAAATAAGGTGAGATAATAATGAAGTGTGGGTATTTTCTAAAAAGGAACTGATTCCTTTCTTATAAGGAATGATTCCTTATAAGAAAGGAAAATAAAACATTGCGATGTTTTTTTGTCCCGATTAACATGTTTCGGGGTTATTTTTTAAATGGGGTTAACGCTGTTTGGGGCTATTTTTATTTTGGGTTAATATTGAGTATAATCCCCTATCAGACCTTCTTAATAAGTATATTGTGCGTAGGGTCTTTACCGCCTGTTTGGTTTCCATGCCAATTAATCTCTTTGATATGCTTACCCCTATAATCTAATAATTCATAATGGAAATCTTCTTTCTCAAAATCAATGCTAAGGTAACAATTATCTTCTTTGAAATGAGCTGAACGAAAAATCAGTCGCTGATGATCTTTATTTTGATTAAGCTTCGTTTTATTCTCATCAACAATCCAACCATTCATCACTGCCAAAATTCCACCATGCGTACGTAGATAAGATATCTTTTCGCCTGTTGTCGCAGACTTTCTATTTGCAGTATGCCCGATTTTCTCACAATACGCTTTCATCATGTCCTGATTCCACATAGGATTCTCAATAGCTTTATACTGTCTGCTTATACTACATGGCACTAAATAATCTATGATAACGCTATTCTTGTCATATAGATTATGAACTGTACATCCTTGTTCTTTACCTCCATCAAGCTTTATTGTGCCAAAAATCGTAGCGTTCTCATTTTTCTCATCAAAAGTAAAACTTAGAACACAAGCTTTTTGTTCATAGGCTCTTCCG
>FR881245.1:0-19995 GCA_000434735.1 Bacteroides sp. CAG:530 | reverse complement strand
GATGATTCTACATTGTCATCATTTACAACCCTTGGGGTGGAATCATTATAATCCGCTTTTTGTATGTGACTATCCAATATAGCCAATAACAGTTGTCGCTTTTCCGCAGGCAATAATGAATTGTCTGGAATATAACTATCGGAAAGGACATAGTCACACAACTTTCTGCTCCTGAAATCATGAGGTACGCCTACCTTAGCTATCCCATAGGTGCTTGAAAGAAAAGTAATTAATTCATACCATCGTTCTACCTTTGACCATTGAGATGTAAGGCTTCCCCCACCATGCATAGACCAGTCATTTAAATACAAAAGCTGCATAATCATTCCTCCATCGTTAATATCCTTAAAGAATCCTCCCATTCATCAAAGAAACCGACGGGCCAATTTTCCATTGAGCCATCATCATGAATTTGCATACGCTCTGTATGGTGAAGCAACGGGTTCTGTTGGTCTGCGTATACAAAATGCACCTCTACATTATTCTCGTCAATTTGCTGTTTCTTTACGGCAATTCTTATTCCATTAAGTAAATGATCACTATGTGTTTCAATAATAATCTGAACGCCATTCTCTGCCGCAATAGATAAAAGTTCCCCCATTTTAGTTTGAGCCTTCGGGTGGATATGCGCCTCTGGATTCTCTATAACAATAAGAGAATCTTTAGGAGCTGTCATCAATGCAACAACAATTGGAAAGACTGAGCTATTACCAAACGGCATATTATATGGAGACACTTCTGCCTCGACACCGTTAGCATTGACAGAATAAGTCATTTTTATATGTTCTTTATCTTGTTCTGTTAATTTGACCGTTTGCTCAAAGTCCATAATATAGCTCATCCACGCAGAAACATTGGATGTCACCCTCATATCTCCTGCCTTGTTGAATTCTGGTATTTGAACCTTTTCATCTTCACTTAATGCACGATATAGACGAGAGGCAGCCATTTTTCCATATTTATCTCCAATTCTGGAATCTGTCTGGTCTGTAAATAGGTTGCTACCATGCACTTCTGATGGACTAACCCTATCAGGTGCCAAGTAAACTAAATCCTTTGAAAAGAGAGAGCATTTCTCCTCGAATTCAGATAAATTGTCCGAAACTTCGGTTTTACATGTATCTTCATTCTTAACGGCATCTATTATTGTCACGTTAAGTGCATCATTTATAGTATCGTCTTCTATAGAAATTGTTATATCCGTATCTTCGCTCTCGAAATATCTTATTGCATCAGCACTTCTTAAATCAACAAGGCTACCACGTAATTGTACTTTTTCGCTCAACAATGTACGCCTGTCGAGATCACTCTGCCTAAGCAGCATCAACGCTTGGATTAACGTTGACTTACCTGCACCATTGGCACCTGCCACCAGAGTTATGTTCCCCAAGGCAAAGCTTTGTTCCTCAAAGCATTTGAAGTTCTTTAACGTGAGATATGATAACATATTCTAGTTTTTTAATTTGTTTGACATGTATTTAATCTGCTCTGATAGCATGTTATATGAAGTGCAGCGTAAATTGGAAGGTCTTTTATCCCAAATCTTCTTTGTTTTTTTGATAAACGCCTCAATGGAATTATTACTATCAAGCTTTACAACACCATTCATAATCAAAAGAATTGTGACAGTCTTGAGCGACTGATTTCTCCATTGAAAAATTTGTTTGCATGCCTCATATTGCAAAAAAGATAGTTTTCCAAGCATGGTGTGACAATCAACACCCAAGAAATCATAGTCTTCCAATTGCGGTATTAGAATGGAATCAATTTTAGTACTACCAGAAATAGAAACTTTAGAAGTATAAAAATCCACGTTATTTCTAATATTCCACAGCAAGGGAAGTCGTATAATCTGTCTTCGATTCTGCTTTACGCTTGGATATGACAGAATTATTTCATCTACTATTTTTTCAAGATCGCTATAGCCTTTTGAAAAAACGAACTTTGCTACTGACCATAAATCGCTACTCCCCTCTGTAACACTTCCCATCTCATAAATACGATATCTATCGCTCTGCGTAACTCCCGGATTAAGTACTGTAACGAAGAATTCCGTATTGAGAATTTTTCTTTTTAACATCAAGGGAAGATCTTTAAACTGCTTATATTTTTTAAAGTCGCCAAGCGCCTCTTCGCTCAAAGTAAGAGAGCCTTTAATATATTCATAAATACATTTCATCTGACGTTCTCCTGTTATTACATACCAGTTTTTCTCGCTCCCATCAAACATCAGCTCAGGCACTTGAAAACCAGAAAGCAACTGAAATATAAACAAGCTCTTCAATCCAATATTCCATCTAGAATTTGTCCCATAAGTGTGTCCTACGAATCTTAGCGAATCTTCTTCTATCATATTAAGGATTTGCTCGCATGTGAATATTTGCTTTCGGAATGTATATTTCTCGTTTATAATCATAATTACTAAAGACTTTACTAATCGGCATTCAAATTCGATTCATGCAAAGATAAGAAAGTTTATCTATTTGCATCATTTCAACAGGAACTATCTGCAATAGAAATAAAGAATAGTATCTTTTCTGAGATGGAAAATCGGAAACGACAATACAAGTTTGATGTATCTTACTGTTGCCCTTTCAGGGCGTAGCGCATATAAACACATGAAACCTAAGGCGTTGCCCTAGGCTAGGAACTCGTTGGGCTTTCAGCCCGCCAATAGATTATAAAAGCCAACAGCGAAGACCAAAGGTCAAGCAAAACACCCACCGGAGCCAACAGCGAAGCGCCTTGGCGTATAATGGAACGGCCTAGGCGGAGGGGCGTGAGCGGAGGAATGGCCGGGCGGTGCTGAAAAATGCTGTTTGAGCGTAGTAAAACGAAGCGAGTTCATTTTTCAGTGCCAGAACGACCTTTCCGGAGTAGGCCCGGAGACGTAGCCTTGATTTTTTCTTTTTGTTACTTTATTCTTTTGCATCAAGGCAAAAGAAAAAGTAAATCCATCCGCATGGCGAATACACAAAGCAAAAACACAAAGCGAAATCAAAAAAGAAATTACTTCAAAGTAAGCTCCTTCAACTCATCAAAAGAGCCGTTGAACACATTAAGGTCAACACTCTCCGAAATACCCGGCAACTGACCAACATCAGTATGCTGCCAGAACTTCCAATCACCCTTATACTGCACAGAATCAGCATAATAATGAGCTATCCAGTAAGGATAAGTATTAAAAATAGAATCCGACAAATAACGAGTCTTAAACTTATAAGAAGCGTAAAGAATAGGCTTTACATGATAATGACGCTCAATACTATCAAGCCAGATTTTAAGATTCTTACGAAGACGGCTTGCGTCATCGCCTACACGTTCAACATCGAGCACAGGCGGCAAATCGCCCTTCTCCAACTTGACAGAACGGATAAAGAAATCGGCCTGACGAGCAGCGTCGGTATGAGGATTATAGAAATGATACGCCCCGCGGATAAAACCATGCCGACGGGCAGCGTCGAAATTGCGCGTAAAAGTAGTATCGCTGAAATCGCCCCCCTCTGAAGCCTTCATAAAGACAAAACGGATAGGAAACGGAGTGTGCTGAGTTTGCTGCAACGCATCCCAGTCAATATCTCCCTGATGATGTGAAATATCGAAACCATGCACCTGAAAAGAACTAGGCAGGCATACACCATAAGCACGTGTGCCGTAACAAGGTTTCCAACGATAAGAATACGGGCGAATAAAGAAATAATAGAAACATATCAAAATGAAGGCCGATCCGCATCCCATAAAGACGTAATACAGCCACATGGGCACCGTCCAATTTCGTACCAATTTCTTTTTTTTGCTTCGCCGAGACTTGCCGGAAGAAGACGAACTCCGTCGTTTTACGGTACCTTTAGCTTTCGCGCCACGCTGATTAACCATTTTATATATGTTATATTAGAGAGAGAAAAGTATCAAATTACAAAGAATGTCACTCCGGGGATAGAACAAACGCTCTATACTCCGAAATGACACTCCATATCTATCATTATAGATTCATTTAGAACCAGATAGGATTACTTAGCTTGTTCCAACTGCAAAGTCTTAGTAGGCTGGTCGCAAACTTCAGTAGGACCAAAGTACTGGATAGGACCTGGGTATACGTATGCAGTTTCCTTAGCCCATTCTTCGCGTACAGCAGCGAATGCCTTGAAAGGAGCACCGTCAAGTCTTACCAATGCTTTCTGGATAACCGGTTTCATTTCGCCGTGACGACGTTCCATGTTCATCATCATAGTGATAGGCACACCACCTGCAATCCATTCAGCAGCAGGAGCAGTAGTGTTACGTACTGATGACATGTAACCAGTCTTACCGTTAGCAATCAGCATAGATGCTGTGTAACCCAATGAGTAGCAGTAGTCAGCGTCGAAGTTAGACGGAGCAGCGCAACGACCTTCGTAACCGAAGAAGTGGTGCTGAGCAGCGAACTTACCTACGAAGCGGCCTTCTTCTTTCCACTGAGCCAACTTAGTACCAACCATTTCAGACAACAGCTTTTCTGTTTCGATAAGTGATACCTGTACGTTTCCGTGCGGGTCGCGGTCGAGTGACAACTGACGAGCTACGCCTTCAGGAAGTGAAGCATAGATAGCAGCGTTTTCAGGAGTCAACTTGCTGATGATATATTCGCGCTGTTTAGAACGCTTGATTGCAGCGAATTCGTTAGCGTTAGTAGCCAAGAAGTCGTTCAATTCAGCGATAAGACGCTTCATAGCAGGGATGAACTCAATCAAACCTTCAGGAATCAATACAGTACCGAAGTTGTGACCTTCTGCTGCACGGTTAGCTACTACCTGAGCGATGTAAGTAACGATATCGTCGAGCGACATGTTCTTAGTTTCAACTTCTTCAGAGATGATACATACGTTAGGCTGAGTCTGCAATGCACATTCCAATGCGATGTGAGAAGCCGAGCGACCCATCAACTTGATGAAGTGCCAGTATTTACGAGCTGAGTTACAGTCGCGTTCGATGTTACCGATAACTTCAGAGTATGTCTTACAAGCTGTATCGAAACCGAAAGAAGTTTCAATCATTTCGTTCTTCAAGTCACCGTCGATAGTCTTAGGACAACCGATAACCTGCACGCCATAGTTCTTAGCAGCGTAGTATTCTGCCAATACACATGCGTTAGTGTTAGAGTCGTCACCACCGATGATAACCAAAGCCTTGATGCCAAGTTCCTTCAATATTTCATAGCCTTTTTCAAACTGTTCTACTGTTTCGAGTTTAGTACGACCAGAACCGATCATATCGAAACCACCAGTGTTACGGTATTCGTCAATGATATCGGCTGTAAGTTCCATGTAGTTATGGTCAACCAAACCACCAGGACCCATCAGGAATCCGTAAAGCTTGTTAGCAGGGTTCAGTTTCTTAATACCGTCGAACAAACCAGAGATCACGTTGTGACCACCAGGAGCCTGACCACCAGAGAGAATAACACCTACGTTCATAGCGTCGAAGTTCTTAGCTTCTCCTTCTACGAATTTAATCAACGGCATACCGTAAGTGTTAGGGAACAATTCCTTAATAGCTTCCTGATCGGCAACCGACTGAGTAGGTTCACCTTCTTGTACCTTTACTGCACCTTGCAATGCTTTAGGTAATTTGGGCTGATAAGCAGCTCTAGCAATTTGTAATGCACTTTTTGTCATAATTTTCGTTTATTATATAAGGTGTATAAGTTCTGTTATTGCAAACATGCAGCGCAAATTTCGTTTTTTTTTCGGAAATATAAAAGCGTATCTTTAAAAATACGTGTTTTTTACACGAAAAAAGGGCATCCGTCATTTTATTCCACAAAAAAAAGCTATCTTTACCAACAACAAAATTTTTTATTCACCAAAAACAATAAAATTATGGCAAGCAGAAGATTATTGAAGAAAAACGTAAATTATATAGCTGACGTAATGTTGGGCATGTGTTTGTTAGATTTCTCACTGGAAAAAGACGAGAACAAGTCACAGGCTTATGCTGAGTTGGTAAAGAAGACTTGCGACATGCGTAAAGAGATGATTAAGAGAATCAGCCACACTGAACCGGGTAACGTGAAAGGTTTTTACAAGAAACTGCACGAAGACTTTAACCAGAAAACTGAAGAGGTATTCAACGCTTTGGTAGAATTGTCTAAATAAATAGATTGTAAATCAGCTTATACACGTAGATGAAACAGCAGATTTGCAAGTTTATTTATTATAAGATATTCGGCTGGAAGGCTGAGTTATCGTTTCCGCACTACGACAAGTGTATTTTTTGTGTAGCTCCGCATACTTCTAACATCGACTTGTTTATCGGAAAGGTGCTTATCGGCACATTGGGTATGGAGTCGGGGTTCTTGATGAAGAAGGAGTGGTTTTTCTTCCCGTTGGGTTATCTGTTCCGCTGGATGGGTGGCGTGCCTGTGTACAGAAGCAAGCATACATCGTTGGTAGATCAGATAGTGCAGAAAATTAAGGCTAGTAAGGAATTCCGTCTGGCGGTTACTCCAGAGGGTACTCGTTCTGCTAATCCTGAATGGAAAAAAGGGTTTTACTACATGGCGTTGGGCGCTAACATACCTATCGTTCTTGCCGGATTCGACTACAAGAAAAAGTGTGTCACCGCCAACAAGGTTATAATACCGAGCGGAGACATCGAAAAGGATATGCGCGAAATCAAATTGTATTTCAAGGATTTCGTAGGTAAGCATCCTGAGAAATTCACCGTTGGTGAAATTTAATTGGACATATTTATATGGAAAAACGCGCTGAGTTTCAGCGCGTTTTTTTAATTATCAATTAACACCTCTCTCCTTTCTTTTATTACGAAAGATAAATCGCCTGATATTCTTTCGGCTATGCCTGTTTTCACATCTCATGACATACAGGCAACATACAAATATACGTCAAAATCATCGGGATAAGCAAACTAATTCTTGCATAATATAACACGCCCGGAAGCAACTATATAAAGATAAGTGCATAAACTTACGATTAAAACACGTAACTTTGCATCCCGTATAATAAAAATAAAAACAAGCTAATGAAAAACGGGAACATACCCCCTATCTACGATGCGCGTGCACTTGGATTGCCGCGAATGACTCTTTTAGGACTGCAACATGTCTTCGCCATGTTTGGCGCAACTGTCATTGTACCTCTTATTACGGGACTTGACGTATCTACTACCCTACTCTTTGCCGGCATAGGCACATTGGTGTTTCACTTCATAACCCGATGGAGCGTACCCGCCTTCCTCGGATCGAGCTTCGCTTTCCTTGGAGGATACGCCTCGATGAAACAACTTGGCGTGGCACACGGAATGACCGAGCACATGGCACTTAATTACGCTTGTCTTGGTGTAGCATGCGCCGCATTGCTCTACTTTGTAATGGCAGCCCTCATCAGAGTGTATGGAGTAAAAAGAATACTTCGTTTCTTCCCTCCGGTAGTTACCGGACCTATAGTTATCGCCATCGGTCTTACGCTGACAGGCTCTGCCATAACCAACTGCCAAACCAACTGGATGCTGGCCATAGTAGCCATAGCCACCACCATCTGCGCCTCTATATGGGGACGCGGCATTATCCGCATTGTACCGATATTGCTGGGTGTATTACTGTCGTACATCATAGCCGCCTGCTGCGGTGAGATAGACTTCACCCCACTGAGCGAAGCCGAATGGATAGGCTTCCCCGTGAGCCGCGAACGTACTCCGCTCGCCATATTCGACAACCCCGATCAGACCATGATTATCTCGTCTATCGTAGCCATCACACCTATAGCCTTCGCTACCATGATGGAACACATAGGCGATATGTGCGCCATATCTTCTACCGTAGGCAAGGACTTCCTGAGCAAGCCCGGTCTGCACCGCACCCTCAGCGGCGACGGTATTGCTACCCTCATCGCATCGCTGTTCGGAGCACCTGCCAACACCACTTACGGCGAGAACACCGGAGTGCTTAACATCACCCGTGTATTCGACCCTCGCGTTATCCGCATAGCTGCGGTATTCGCTATCATACTGGCGTTCTGTCCTAAATTCGCGTGCCTCATAGCACTGATGCCCAGCGCCACCATCGGCGGTATAAGCCTCATCCTTTACGGAATGATTAGTGCCGTAGGTATCCGTAACCTGATAGAAGAAAAGGTAGATTTCACCGTTCCACGAAACGTGTTCATCGCTACCATGATTCTCAGCCTTTCTGTAGGCGTGAAATACGGAGCCGCAGACGACATCGCCGTAGGCCCTATACATATCTCAGGATTAGCCCTTGCAGCCTTTGTAGGTATAGTACTTAACGCCATTATCGCAGAAAAGCCCGGCAATGCGCCTACCGAACCTAATCCGATAAAAGATTAAGAATATCTCATAGTTCGTAACTAACCAGCTGTATATAAAAGCAAAAACGGACACACCGGTATTATCCAAGTGTGTCCGTTTTTTTGTTACTATGTTACTATGTCACCCCATCACTCCATAATACTAACATTAGTAACTCGCTCTAACCAGAAGCGACGCTGATTAGGATGAAACGCCTTATAATCATGATTCACCTTAATCACATTACGGCGATACACCAACCCATCTACCGACTTAGCATATAGAATAGGAGCATCGAAAGTCTCGAAAACATTATCCTCTATAACGATGCCACCATCCTTTCCACCGTGGAAATACTTCTGCTGATCTTTCAGATTAGGAATCTCAGGATAGATAGAAATCACCGCATTAGTAAACTGGAAGAGATTAGTAAGCGCATTAACGAAACGGTTCTTACGGATAATCACATTACGGCAAGCGCCTGTTTCATACCATCCGTTGCAATCGCCGCACAGCAACACTGCTGCTCCCGAAGTATGATCGAACAAATTGTCTTCTACCACCGTAGCCTTAGGAGTGCTGAACAAAGTACCACGCGCACGGTTGTTACGGATAACATTTCCCGCGAAAAGGACCTCCGGAGTCCAGGTAAGATTCTCTATGCCGAAACCACTCTTCTCGTTGATAGCGGCATCTACCGGTTCCGTGAAAGTAATCAGGAACTCACGAGCACCAGCTATCTGCTCCTTATCGTACGGACGGATAGAAGCGATACGGTTAGTCTCTCCTATCAGCTCCATAGTGTTAGAGCGAACAAACTGAACCTCATCGCCAATGCATCCCCACTCAAAGCCCCAAGCCTGATTATGCATGTAACGGCCCACCAACGTACGGTCGTCTACACGCTTCACCACCTTAAGATAAGTGCCGTGCACATTGATGGCATCGTCCATCATACCCTCGTACAATCCGTTGCGAGATACTATCTTACCCTTGCATCCCGAGAAATGCGTAGCATCAGCCTGAGTAGTAAAGTAACGCGGATCGTTCTCGCCTCTCAAGCATACGCCAAACTTATCAAGCGTAATATTCTCGCACAGCTGAGCCAGCAAGCCCATACCCTCGGCATAATGCACCTGCACATTCTCTATAGTAGTGTTTACATCGTGCGAGAGGAAGATGCCCGGCGTAGGACGATACCAACCGCGCAGAGCCATCACCGTGCCCGGCACCAACCGCTGGTCTTTCCACTCCGGAGCCAATATACGGCGTGGAGCAATCTCTTTCACACCCTTTATCGGACAATAAACATCGCTGGTGTTATACACCAAATGCTTGGTATCGCCCTCGAAAGCGATGCCATAGTTATGACGCATGGTCCATCCATCGCCAAAGGTCTCAAAAAAGCCATCCTTAGTGATACGATACTTCACCCACTGTGCCGGCTCGAATACGATACCCTTCTGAGGGTCGTTCTCTATCACCTTAACCTGCGAGATATGAGGATTCTCGAAATCGATATGCAGATTCTTCAGCGTACAGTTCTCCGAGCGTAAGAGCGAAACAGGCAACATACGTCCGTGGAATATCAACTCAGCCCCCTGCCCGTCTACGGTAAGGTTCTTCATATCCTCTAACGCCAGTCCCACCTTTTTAGGATTCGTCTGGTCGTGGTTAGAGATATAATATTCACGTTCGGCACATCCTTTTTCATGGAAATTATAACGTCCCTCCTCAAAACGGAGAATCACAGCTTCGCCATCCTTACACTCCGCCTGAATACGGGCGATGACTTTCTGCACCACAGGCGAAGCATTCTTCTTGCTGTCGGGACGCAAGCCATAATCGGACACGTTATATACTTTCTGAGCAGATACAGACAAGGCGACGAACAAGAAAGCCGCGCCCAGCGACAATACAGATTTTATTTTCATAGGAATAGGTTTGTTTTTACAAATTTGGTAATAATATGCAATATTCGTAAAAAAGCACGAGGTATGCAACAAATAGCTTCAGAAACCACCCAAACGGCATGTTTATTGGCTCAACACTCATGCAGTTCAACATATTTAATAGTTGTTAGACATATCTAGCATTTAAAAACACATTTCTTATTTTACATTGAACTTGTCTAAAATCAGCCATTAACAGAAATCGTCTATCTTTGAGACAACGAAAAAAAAATAAATCTAATAACGCGAACAAAAAACACACATCGACGTACAAAGCATGAAAACACAGAGAGAAAACTCTCTTAAATAAAACGAAATATTAATTGTTAAACTTAAATTATTACATTATGTACAAAATCAAAGGATTGATTATCGGCATCCTTACTTTTGTAAGTATGGCTATGTATGCACAAAGCGTCGTAGTTACAGGTAAAGTACTCGACGGTGAAGGGTACGAAGTAATTGGTGGTAGCGTCACACTAAAAGGCGCTCCAGGAGTGGGAACCATTACAGATGCCGAAGGTAAATTCTCTCTTAAAGTAAACAATGCAGCGAAAGACATTCTGGTATTTTCGTATGTTGGTATGACTACCAAAGAAGTAAAAGTCAACGGACAAAGCATTATAAATGTAACTCTGCAAGCCGACGCGCTTGTACTCGACGAAGTAGTAACCATTGGTTACGCTACCGTTAAGAAAAGAGACCTTACTGGTTCTGTTTCGTCTGTAGGTTCTAAGGAACTGGCAGCAGTACCCATTACAGATGTATCTCAGGCACTGAGCGGTAAAGTAGCCGGTGTACAGATTATCCGTTCTCAAGGCTCACCCGATGCTGAAGTATCTATCAAGGTACGTGGCGGAACATCTATCACACAGAGCAATGAACCACTTTATATCATCGACGGTTTCCCTAGCGAAGACGGACTGAAAGGAATTGAATCTAGCGATATCGAATCTATCGACATTCTAAAGGATGCGTCGTCTACAGCTATTTATGGTGCCAGAGGTGCTAACGGTGTAATTTTGATTACAACCAAAGGCGGTAAAGCCGAAAAATTCAATATCAGCTATGACATGTACATCGGTTTCAAGAAGGTAAATAAGAAATATGATGTACTAAACGTAGCCGACTTTGTACGTCTTGAGTATGAACGTGCTATCGACTCACCCGACGTTATGCGCGATTTTGTAATTCCTACCTATGGTACATGGGATGAATTCGACGCATTATACAGCAACCGCCAAGGCATCGACTGGCAGAAAGAAATATTCGAGAATCACTCAGCTACTACCCAGCAGCATAAATTCACTATCAGCGGAGGTAGCAAGACTTCACAATACATGGTTACATATACACATGTCGACGATAAAGGTATATGGTACGGCAGCGGTCTGAAAAGAGATAACTTCCGTTTGAAAATGCATCAGGAGCCTGTTTCATGGCTTAACTTCTCAACAAACATGAGCTACATCGACGAAAAGACAGAAGGTTTAGGAAGCCTTCAGGAAGGTGGCTCATACAGCCGTATGCAGCATGTTATTCAGTACAGACCTACTATCGGAAAGAATGGCGACGACGGTCAGCTTCTTATTGACGATGACGACCCTGTACTTCTGCTTGAAGGTGCTAGCCAGATGCAAAGCCCTATAGCTTCTGTAGAAAGCGAATTAAAAAACAAGCGCAACCGCATTCTTTCTATAAACGGAGACGTACAGATTAAGATCACTAAAGATTTATCTTACCGTGCTACTGTAGGAGTACGTAAACGTACCATCAACAACGATGTATTCTACACTGAACGCTCAAAACAAGCAAAGAACTCTGGAGCTCCTTACGGATGGAAAACCATCCAAGAGCAGCAAAGCTTTATGTACAACAACGTCATCACCTACGATAAAGTGTTCAACCCAGAGCATCACCTTACAGTAGTAGGCGGACAGGAATTTATTCAGAACAAAAGCGATTATCTCAGAGCAGGAGCCCGTCAGTTTGAAGGCACCAACTTCGGTCTGGCCGATATGTCATTAGGAGCAAGCCCCGACAAAGTAATCACACGCCTGGAAAGCGACAGAATGCTGTCGTATTTTATGCGTGCCAACTACAACTTCAAAGAGAAGTATCTGTTTGCGGCATCTGTCCGTGCCGATGCTTCAAGCAAATTTGGTAATGACCACAAATGGGGTGTTTTCCCGGCAGCCTCTTTCGCATGGAGAGCTTCGGAAGAAGACTTCATCAAAAACCTGAATATTTTCTCTAACCTGAAAGTGAGACTGAGCTACGGTACAGCCGGTAACAATAAAATCGACAACTATTTAAGCCTTTCAAAGATGGGTTCTGTTTGGATTCCGTATAACGGATCTAGCACAGCTTCAGGCTTCGTAAGCAAGCAATTGCAAAACCCTGATTTGAAATGGGAAACAAACGTCACTACCAACTTCGGTATCGACATGGGATTCTTGAATGAACGCATTCAGGTAGGTATGGATATCTATAACATTGATACAAAAGACTTGTTGCTCGATGCCCCAGTGCCATTACTTTCGGGCTACAAATCAATGATGATTAATGCAGGTAAAACCAACAACAAGGGTATCGAAGTAACTGTTACCACTCATAACATTCAGAACAAGGACTTTAGCTGGAACACTACTTTGAACTTATCGCACAACAAAAACAAAGTAAAAGCCCTGTATAACACCAACTACATGGAGCTTATGTCTAATTGGGCACAGACCTCCGAGTTCAACAAGAGCGACTATATGATTCGCGTAGGAGAACCTTTAGGTCAGATGTATGGCTACCGCTTGCTTGGCACATACTCGGTAGACGACTTTACATACGATGCAACAAATAAAAAATACATCATTAAAGAAGGTATCCCTTACGATAAGAACAATTATCCAAAACCAGGATATTGGAAATTTGAAGACACCGACAACAGCGGTATGATTACCGAAGCAGACAGAACCATTATCGGTAACGCCAACCCTAAACTCTACGGTGGTTTAACAAACAACTTTACATGGAAAGGATTCGACTTGAGCGTATTCTTGAACTTCTCTATCGGAAACAAAATTTATGGAGCAAACCAGATGTATTACACTAAGTTCAACAACCGCTGGAGAAATACACTGAAAGACAAAGCGCTGGATAGATTTACAGTAATGAACGATAAAGGAGAATACATCTTCAATGACCCAGAGCAACTTGCCGCTGTAAACAAAGACAGACATTACGTATCAATAGACGGTAGCTCAAACCTTAGCTTCCATTCTGGTTATGTAGAAGACGGCTCTTTCCTCAAGATTAATAACATATCTTTAGGATATACACTGCCTAAGAGCCTCGTTACAAAGATTAAACTCTCTAACGTACGCTTCTATGCTACCGGATATAACCTGCATACTTTCACCAAGTATTCTGGCTATGACCCAGAAGTCAATACCTGCGCTAACAACGGATTAACACCAAGCATCGACTGGGGAGCTTATCCGTCGGCTATTTCGGTTGTATTTGGAGCTAACATTTCTTTCTAATAATTAAATCATATACTACTAGATTATGGAAACATTATATAATAGATTTATAGGCATGGCAATGGGACTGCTCTGTACAGCATTCCTGTTTACATCATGCGAAGACTTTCTTGCAGAAAAGACCTACGACTTCTATGACGAGCAAGACTTTTATACCAACATAACCCAACTAGAGCAAGCGGTTAACGGTGCATACGAAGTACTAAGCCAGAAAATGACATACGGACACTTTATGTTGGTTAACGACTGCGATACCGACATTAGCCACATTAAAGGTTCGGGCATCGGACATACCGCACGCGACCTTGGTCACTACAACATCTACCCGGCACACAGTTGGCTAGAGCAAGCATGGGGCTATTACTACACAGGTATAGACCGCGTAAACCGTATCATGGCCAATAAAGACCGAGTAGAACTGCCAAACGATGCAGCCAAAGAATCATTCAACCGCTTGATAGCCGAAGCCAAACTTCTGCGTGCCATCTGCTACTTCGACCTAGTACGTATGTGGGGCGATGTTCCTTTGAAACTTACAGCATCAAACAAGACAGAAAACTTTGCTGTTACACGTACCGACAAAGAATTAGTGTACGACCAAATCATCACCGATATGGAAGAAGCTGTCAAAGACCTGCCTTGGTATAATGAAGTCAGCTCATACGAAGGTCGCCCATCTAAAGGAGCAGCAATGGGCTTACTGGCACGTGCCTATCTGTATCGCGCCGGATACTCACTGCATCAAAACGGTAAGATGGAACGCCCAGAAAAGTATCTTGATTACTATAAGAAAGCTAAAGAAGTTTGTGCAGAGTTGATTAATTCACATCGTCATAAGCTAAACAATAGCTACGAAAAAGTATTTAAGAACGTATGCGAAGGCATCATGGATCCAAGCGAAGTAATGTATGAGGTTCAGTTCTTCAACCCATCGGGAGAAAGCGACCACAGTAGT
The DNA here is from genome assembly GCA_000434735.1 of Bacteroides sp. CAG:530. Taxonomy (GTDB): domain Bacteria; phylum Bacteroidota; class Bacteroidia; order Bacteroidales; family Bacteroidaceae; genus Phocaeicola. Next base: position 5,248 of record FR881245.1, on the reverse strand, counting down.
AAAATTGGTTCATACAACTCTCCAGAAATCAATCGTAACTCTTCATTCGGCCTTGGTAACTCGTTCATCAAAACCTCTTGCTTTGCATACGACTTGTATGAACAAGGTGATGCCCGCCGAGAAACAGCTATCGCTACATTCAAGATTAACGCACAAGACAAATTCATAGAAATCAATCGTAACGAAAGCTACAACTGGGCACCAGGCAAATGGCGCAGAAACTGGATTCCCGGTCCTCCGAAAGATTTGGAAAACATGGATATCAACTTTATCTTACTGCGTTACTCTGACGTGTTGCTGATGTATGCCGAAGCAGTAACCGAAGCCGAAGGTCAGCTAGACAACCTTGGTTTAGAGTGTCTGAACCAAGTACGCAGAAGAGCTTATGGTTATAATCCAACAACTGCAAATGCCGACATCGACTTTACAATGGCCAATTTCCCTAGCAAAGAAAGCGTAGAGAAGTATCTGTTCGTAGAACGAGCTAGAGAATTATGCTTCGAAGGCTTTCGCCGTTTCGACCTTATCCGTTGGAACAAACTGGCATCAACCATCAAAGAGTTCAACGATAAGTTCACCGCAGCCGTTGCCGATGGCACACTGAAGAAATACGTTTGGGCAGCCGGAAAGTATTTCGAGGCAGGTAAGCATGAGCTCTACCCTATCCCAACTTACGAAATACGTGAAACACGTGGCACTTTGGTTCAGAATCCTAACTATTAATCCGATTGCCAGACTAAAATTCAATCACTAATAACTTACCGTATAGGGTGACATAAACAGCAATCTTAAAACACGCTGTTTTGTCACCCTATCGTTTTTATACCAACAACTCTATAGTTGCTTTCTAATCTTGTCATTTACAAATAGCTTATATAAACCGATTCAACTCTTCAACAAGTTTGAACACTGTTGTTGAAGATACTGCAAGCGATGGCGATGTATTTCCGAACTCAGCCAGAATCTTTCTGGCTCTTAATATGGCATCAGACTGATATGGTAACAGCATTCCATAGATTTTTGTTGTGAAATTATCTTTCTTGCAATACTTTACTTTCATCTGTTGACTAAGCATTTGCTCGTAATCGTTTCGGTGGATATAGCCACGATACATATTGAAATGCAGCAAGAACCAATACTCAAATGCTTGATTGCTATATGCTACATTAAACCCATTAGATTCTGCCATGCGTATGGCTTCATTAAAATTATGGTCCGAGAAATCATCCTTGTCAAACACCACCCAATATTGATCGAATGCATGCCCCTTTCTACGCTCTTCATTTCTGATAATTATAGCTTCTTGAACTAATTTTATGGTATTCATTCCTTTGCCCACAGCTTTTACTGAAGCAGAAGTCAATCTAAAAGCATTGAAATAATCAGGTTCCGTATTCTCGCCTTCGCAGATAATCAAGAACGACTGCTTAATGTCTCTATAACTAGAACGGCGTTTCAAGCTTCGTTCCTGTCTTGGATTATACCTTGCCATAATCAATCCTCCTCATTAACGAACAACTTTGAAAAATCACCGATAATGGGCGTTCCTCCATACTTGCCCTCAAGGTATTCTTTCTCAAAAGACGCATTGTTTCTAACCTTATAGTCGGCAAGAGAATACAACTTAGTAGCACCATAAGCATCTTTTTGCGTAAACCAAACCTGATCTCTGCGTAAGATCTTGGCACTTAATATATTTGTATCGTGAATGGTAAATATCAACTGAGCGCGATTGGGATTAGTAGCCTTAGAATTGAATAGCTCAATTATTTTACTCGTCAACTTAGGATGCATCTTGCTGTCAATCTCGTCTATCACCAAGCGCTTGCCATTATCCAACGCATCAATAATGGGATAGGCCAACTGAAAGTATTTGATGGTTCCTTCAGACTCATTACTCTCGAACGGGAATGAAACAGCCTGGGTTTCTTTACCTTCGTCATCATACTGCACATGACTACTAACCACCTCATCATTAACCTTATATATATCCTCTATACCCAAATCGGCAAAGCGTGAGAAATCGACTATACGCTTACGAATCTTCGGGTCATCCAACTTGATAGCCGCTCGTTTCCACATCACGTCATCGTCATGAGTGGTGATGATTGACGTATCGTTCAACCAATTCACAATGCTTACAGCCGTCTCATCATTGAATTGTGCAGCAACAGAAACAAGCAGAGCATTAGAGCGCACCATCTTGTTGGCGATAAGATTCTTCGCTATCATACACGACGGATGAACATTATACGTATCTTCCTCACGATACAACAACTCCACTTCTTTTGCACGTTTCTTGTTGTTTCTACGATATAGCCACTCCTTATACACCTTCTTATTATCAACCTCAAAGCCATATCGAAAAATGTGGGTGGTATTACAAAACACTATCTCAAACACCGACGGCTCGTGGGCAGTCGTAGCATTGAGCATAAAGCTCTCCACATTCAGCATTTCGCCAGCCTGAAGCTCTTTCATAGAATTTACTACAAGCCATTTGAAAGTTGAAAACGCTTTAGCAAAGTTTGATTTACCCGATGCATTAGCACCATAAACGGCAGCTCCATGAAGTACTGCAGGGATAGCGTCACCCATTTCCGTCATAGAGTCGATGTCCAATATAGCTGCCTCCTTCAAATTAGTAGCTACCAAAGAGAGGGTAGACAGCTCTTTAAACGATAAATAATTGCCAACTGAAAACTGTACAATCATAAAGATAACATTAAAATCCGTAATAATATTACAAATATACGAGTTATCTTTCAAAATCAGCAAAGTTATACACTTAATTATTCAAAGCTATATGCTTTATTTTCTACTGTTTCTAGAAATGTTTGACAGATTTGATTGTGATTAACCAATACACACCTTACAACTTCTATTATTTGAATTAAAAAGCTCTCTCCCACTCATCCCTATTCAACAAATTCTATAGCGATTAAACATATCTGGCATGAAAAAACACATCCTTTACTCACATTAGGCAAGGATAACAATTCATGTTTTGCCGAAATCTTCTAACTTTGGAGCCGATAAAAAACCTTATTACATGAACCTTTTTCGTTTTACCATTATGAAGAAACTATTTACAGCACTATTATTTCTATGCGCATGCATCAGCACCGCATCGGCAAAAAACGCCAACGATTCTATACGGGTGTTATTCATTGGCAATAGCTACACCTATTTCAATAACCTGCCAGATGATGTACAGAAAATAGCCGAAAGCCAGAGGCTGAAATTGTCGTACAGGGCAAGTCTGAAGGGAGGCTTCTCTTTCGAGAGACACCTGAAGGATAAAGAAACCATAGCCAAGATTAAGGAAGGCAACTGGGATTATGTAATCCTGCAAGAGCAAAGCGAAGCTCCGGCTAAACCTACGCACATGGTAGCAGAAGATACTTATCTGTACGCTCATACACTGGATAGCCTGGTGCATGCGTACAGTCCTAAGGCGCACGTGGTGTTCTATATGACATGGGGACATAAATACGGATGCCAGACTCCGGTGCCCAACTATCCGCTAATCGACTCGTACACCGGGATGCAGGAGCGACTGAAAACCAGCTACCTTGAAATGACCTACGCCAACGGTGCTTGGTGCGCTCCCGTGGGAATGGCATGGCAGCAGGTACGCAGAGAACGCCCCGACTATGTTCTCTATGCTCAAGACAGCACTCACCCTTCGCCATTAGGTACCTATTTGGCAGCCAACGTAATCTTCAGCGCCATACATCAGAAGCCCTACCAAACGGCTTACACCAAGGGCTTACAGGCAGAGCAGGCCGAATACATTCAGCAGACAGCTCAGAATATGGTGCTCAACAACTTACGACTGCTGAACATCACAAAATAAACATGAAGAAATACCGAACTCAATCATCCCTGTGAAGGGACAGTCTATAAATACTCTAATACTCCAGTTTGCCTTTTGGTCCACCCGGATCAAGAGGCAACTGTTTTTTATCCACCCCATAACCTATAGCGTCATCAGGCTCCGCAGCTTCGGCACAAGCGGTTTCGGGCATCCGGTAAGTCCTCACCTTACGGTCGTTCAGAAAAATCTCATTCAACGTAAAAGCCAACGATTCCAGCGTCCGCTGTCGCACCTTCGGCTTTAGCTGGCACTCCCACACCGTTATGCAGTGCCACCCCATCTCCGCAAGTCGCCTCTGCTGCTCCTTATCCCTCTGCCTGTTGCGTTCTATCTTCGCCTTCCAAAACTCCACGTTCGATTTAGGTACGACATAAGCCTTACACCCATCGTGTCCATGCCAGAAACACCCGTTCACGAATATCACCGTGCGATACCTGCGAAGCACAATATCCGGACGACCCGGCAAGCGAGGATGATTCAGCCTATAGCGGAAACCACGTGCAAAGAGGTACTTCCTCACCAACATTTCCGGTTTGGTGTCTTTGCTATGTATTGCCGCCATACATCGATGCCGCTGCTCTTTTGTCATCTTGTCCATAACCCATTAGTTGTAGTTACTGCAAAGGTAGGAATTTTATTTTTCACAAAACGATGGCATGATGTGGTTCTCCAGTTACATGGCTCCAATACTTACCAGCATGAACAGTAAATCAGAAAAGGAAACCTCCTCACCAATATGCGCAGCCATACGTGTAAGATTAAAAGATTCCAACTGCTTGGCTGAAATGCTCATAAATATTCTTTGCAGTTCTCGTCAAACTTGCGAATAGCGTCAAACGAAGATTTGCACTCTATGAATTTAAAGAAAACTTACACTTTGGATAATTAGAACAACCATAGAATGATCCATACTTACCTTTTCTCAAAACAAGTCGTCCTCCGCATCTAGGACAAACACCTTGCTTGATATTGTTTAAACTACTGTATTGTCTATACTTTGTATTTTGTATATGCCGCTTTAACTTCGCCTTATCAGCAATTATACGATTATTATTTATTGTCCGTATTATCCAATTTATTGTTTCGCTATTACCAACCTCTATATCCCTTTGTTTCAATTACAAACACACCATAAGGCGACACTACAATATGATTAATTTGCGTTGAAATCCCATTATTTTCAAATAGTAAGTCATTAAACAAAACATATTCATTAGGCAATTTCATGAGCTTGTTAGACACTCTTGCGAGAAAGTCCATTCCTTTAGGTATGGGATGAATCGTCGTCCGTCTCACACTTTCTTCTGGTCTTCAATATACCTCATGATGGGCACCATTGCCTTTGGCTATGTAATTCCCGCTATTAGG
>FR881244.1:128178-166330 GCA_000434735.1 Bacteroides sp. CAG:530 | reverse complement strand
ATGTATCTATATTTTTTGTAGCTCTAATTAATTTGGCACCATTACTACTATATATTACTCCGTATTCATCCTTGATTCCACTTGCAATTTCTTCCTTTGTTGCAATTGTATTTAATGGCCTTTCCATATCTTTTAAATCAAACAACTGATAAGAGATGATAGTAAGTTCTTTTTTACTTAATGCGAGTATAAAGGCTGCAAAAATACTACAGGTAAATACGGAATCTGATATTAAAGGTAATAAGGAACGGATGACGGAAGAATTCCCCCATTTACAATAATCAGAAGCAGAAAAAAGTAAACGATCTTTTGTTGTATACTGATAGTATAGTGAAATCTTTATTGATATCGCTTTCAATGAAAGCGCAATACTGGCAATTGCAAAATCATCTATATGTTCGTTGAAATCATTTTCTGTCCGCAAAGGATGGCGATAATCTGGACTGCCCAATTCTTGTGCTTTCTGTCCTTTCATCGCTGGTACATACATTCCGTCATAATCCACCAAGACCAATGTCCCATCATGTTTTACCAATATGTTATCAGGCTTCAAATCGCCATGCGCAAATGGTTGTGAAAGCAACCATGCTCCCATTTGGCAAAAACGATAAGCAAGCATTTGACGTTCGTAATCATTTGAAAGATGCTTCCGAAGATAAACGTCCAAAGGCAGCCCTTCGACCCAATCCATCATCAAAACAGGAAACTCCTCTTCATCACTTTGCGTGGTGTCAACGAACAACTCTTTTTCAAAGAAACGAAAATGCACAAGATATGAAGAAGAAACAAACTCCAACTCTTCCGCTATTTTCCGATAATTCTCATTGCGATGTTCTTGGTCGCGTGTAAAGCACTTCAGTGCATAAAACTTGCCGTCTCGTTCATCTTTCATTTTGAAAACCACGGCAAAATTCCCGCTTGACATAACGGGATTGCCGTTATCATCAAGCACAGGACGAAGAAAAGTTAACTTGTCAAAGTTATCCTCTGCGGAGCGTATTGCTTCTATGTATTCTGATATAAGTGGGTAATTCATTTTGATTTAGGATTTACAGATTTAACAAATGAAATATGGCTGTCTCAAAATATCATAGCTGAGTTCACCACCTTTTTTGCATGTAGGTTTTACTTTCAGGACATGCCCCAATAATACTTTGACAATACATCGCAGTTTCGCTTCCATTGAAATACTCTCCCTGGCATCCCCATTCTTATCATCCTGAATAGAGAATGTACAAAAGGTAAGTATCGTAAACGATACGACACACCTGTACGTGAGGCTCCATTCATTATACGAAGAAGCCCCTCTCATTGTTGGCTCCTTGACTTTATCTTCCATTGTCGTTTTTAGAAACTACATTTTAAAACAGGATTGTTTTCCTTTGTTAGAATTGCTAAATATTGAAACATAAAGATAATCTTTCTTTTTTGAGAACAGGCGAAAAAGATTGAAAATCTTTATCTTGCACCACTCTTTTTAGAGAAAAAACAAGCGAATCAAACAAATCAGCGTCAATCGTCTATTTTAACCAAACGAAATTTAGTGTCGAAACTCAAATCAAGTCCGTTGTTCAGCTCCACATCATAACCTTTTTTATCGCGATCTATCTTACAGATATAACTACCCTGATAGTTCTTAGCTACAAAGGTAGCGATGGCCTGCGGAACGATAGCCGACGGAACAGTATCACGCTGGCAGTCTACATCTTTCCACTCTCCGTCTTTACGGAATTCCACCTTAGTGCCTTCCATATATCGTACTTCGTAAGTAACGTTCATCAAGTCACGGTCTTTAGTAGCGTACGCCACACGTTTATCGCCGAAATATGTCTTCAGGAAAGTCTGTGCCTGGGCAGGCAACTTATCTACCGTAATAGGGGTATCATTATCAGCACATGCCGATAACGTAGGAACAATGGCGAATAACGCACACATGGCAATAGCCACAACAGTTCTGTTAAATTTCATATCTCATATAGTTTTAGTGAAAAATAAATCAACAGTCGGACTCATACCGACTCTATTCTTGAATGCAATATATAATAAAGTCAGAAATTTCATTAACTTGTTTTTCTAAATTAACTTTTCTACCCTACATAAAAACATACTTTAAGTATAAAGTCTCAATAGTATATGCATATCATGATGCAATATGGCTTTTTTCTCTTATTTTTGTAATCTAAATATTAATCAACAATAAGACAATGAAATATTTTGAAGTAACATTCCAGGCTCAGCCATGTAATGAAACAGTGACCGACGTACTGTCAGCATTGTGCGGAGAGATAGGATTCGAAAGTTTTGTAGAGTGCGAAAACGGAGTTCAGGCATACGTACAGCAATCACTCTTTGACGAGACCGCACTGAAGCAACTCATCGCCGACTTCCCGTTGACAAACACTACCCTCACCTATTCTATCAGCGAACCGGAGGATAAGGACTGGAACGAGGAATGGGAAAAGAATTTCTTCCAGCCTATCGTGATAGGCGACAGATGTGTTATACACAGCACTTTCCATAAAGACTATCCTAAAGCAGAATACGACATTGTAATCAATCCGCAGATGGCGTTCGGTACAGGACACCATGAAACTACCAGCTCTATCTTGGGCGAGCTTCTCGATGCCGACCTGAAAGGCAAGACAGTGCTCGACATGGGATGCGGTACTTCCATCCTCGCTATATTGGCAAGTATGCGCGGAGCCAAGGCGGTAACAGCCATCGACATTGACGACTGGTGCGTGAACAACTCAAGAGATAACATCGCCCTTAACCACATAGATAACATCACAGCCGAGCTGGGCGACGCTTCGCTGCTGAAGGGCCGTGAGCCGTTCGACGTAATCATAGCGAACATAAACCGTAACATCTTGCTCAACGATATGCACGCATACGTAGAGTGCATGCATCCGGGTTCAGAGCTTTACATGAGCGGATTCTATGTAGACGATATCCCAGCCATCCGCGAGAAAGCCGAAAGCTTAGGTCTTACATTCGATCATTATCGTGAGAAAAACCGTTGGGTGGCGGTTAAGTTCATAGCTGCTGAATAAGTTATGCGGTAGCTTTTTAACGGCAGAAAAATTCATTGAGGGTGTATATGGTTTTAATCAATACACCCTCATTACCACACATCCTCTATGTTACCTTAAACAATACGGACAACTCTCCTTGTAATAACCCTGAAAAACTAACATCTATGCGTACTTTAAAATTATTAAGTTCTTTGTTTTTAATGCTGACCACAAATAATCTTGGTATGTTGGCACAGTACAAGTATGTAACCACCTCTTCAATGCCCGAACAAATTAAGATAGAGCAAATTGACTATAACGAAAACAGTACAGTTGTAAGCATGAGCTGCGTCAGTCAAGAAGGCAAAACATGGATGAACATAGACGACGGAACATTTGCCCAGACAGCCGACGGCAAAAGGTATCCGATGACAAACAGTATAAATCTACCTATCAACACGGAAGCGGAATATAGACAAATGGAATTTAACCATGCGGGACAGAAGCATCATTTCGCCCTTGTATTCGCCCCGATGCCTAAAGGAGAAAAGTTTGACATCATAGAAAATGAAGATAAGTATGAAGGATTAAACATTCATGATATAGCGGTAGATACAGCACAGTATTGCGACAAAATCAATATAGATGAATTTATCAGAGATTATCCTATAAAAGAAACGGGCAGATTCATAAAAGACAATGTCGATGTATCATATATAAAGTCGAACGGTATTACCCTAACCACTTGCGTGCAAGCCAAAAAACAGTACGGCAAGTATTATATTGTAAGCATGAATCTCATAAACCAAACCGGTAAAAGCGTTCTGTTAAACATGGACAACATTACAGCGGAAGGTGATGTGACAGATGAATATGGCAATACAAAAGCAGTACAATTACAAGTTCTCGACTCTAAAACATATGATAAAGTAGTCAAGAAGAAACAAAACTGGAATAATTTTTGGGTAACCGTTGGCGAACAAATGCTTGTTGCAGACGCAGTTTACTCATCTGCCGATTACTCAGGACGTACAGAATCGTATAATGGTGCTGCTGCTTACCTAGCTCAAGAAAAAGCGGACGATAATGTTAAAGCTTACGCTAACAAGCAAGCCCAAAGAAGAGAAAAAATTAACGCAGGATACATTAAGAACAACACCGTAAAAGATGGTATAGAATATTCAGGGTTCTTTAATATCAAGTATAAAAAGGTAGACCAACTAAGAATCCGATTTATGATTAATGGTGAGCCATTCTCATTCACATACTAAGCCGCGAATCGTCAGACATATAGTATAGAAAAATTCGCATACACAAAACAAGCGTAAAAACGCATTAAGAAAACATTGCGATAAGTCATATAAAACATCGCAATGTTTTTTTATTTCATCGCATTGTGTTGTTTGAAGCATCGCATTCTTTCACATGGTTCATCGCATTGTGTTTTCACCCCACTCAGAAGGCACTGTAGAGCCGATTTTTTAGAACAATTTACAAGATAACTTAATGTTTTTACTGTTGAAGGTGTATCATAAGTCAGTTAATGCGGGCTGAAAGTCCGCAAACTTAGTGCTATGGACTCATTAGGTTTTCAGCCCGCTATTTTTTAGATGATAATTAATTATGATACACAATTACTGTTTATTGATGACATAAGTTATGATATACATTCGCCATTAGCTGATTTATGAAACATATCCGCCAGTTATCTACAAATTTATCAGTAATAAAACCCCTTCACCATTAGTTAATTCATAATGTAACAATACCGAAATGTTCAGTATGGCAAATCCATAACGAAACATCATTTCTTAGAGCGGCGAGAAAACTCTTCGGCGGCTTCTTTACGAAGTCCTCTCCAACTGGGCATAGCCTTCAAGTCGCGACGAACGGGGGCATCATATAGCAAGAAAAGCAAGAGCAACAAAACACAGGCGTATAGTGTCCAACCGTAGACCTGCTTTATGCTGACCTCAAGCATCTGCGAAATGAAACCCTCCATATAATGACCAAAATTGAACGGTGCCCTACTGAACGCTACCCTATCTATGGCAGAACCGTATCGAGCCATATTATCGGCTACGTAATACTTCAGGCCCTGAGTATAAAGAGCTGCGCCCATTACGCCGCCCATCACCATGTGGAGCATATTGAACACGCTAAGCGCCTGAAAGAAATGCTGAAATGTCATAATCTCCTCCAAGCAAGTCATGAACGTGGCGCTAAGCACGGCATAGGCAAAACCACGGCATACGGTAGGCAGGTAAAGCTGTGAAATATGAATATCGGTAGAAATGGTAAAATAATACCCTGCCAAGTAAGCCACCAGTCCGCAGATGCCCACGATGAGCAAGCGCAGATAGTTGAAACGCTTTATGTGCATCCACCAATAAGCGAACAGACAGCCCGACACTACACCAATCAGCATAAGCCAGTCGAGACTTACGCTCACCATTTCTTCGTAACGCATCACCTCTGAGTAAAATACTTCCTCAAGTACATGCTCGGTGGCGAGTATGGCTTCAGTAAGAGTAATCAGTATCAGTATGGGCAGAAGATTCTTGTAGGTCCACATCTTAGGCTCGTAAAACGGGTGACGGATGGAGAACATACGCCCCAGGCAGATAATCAGCGTAACGATGATGGCTACCGCCATGCTGCACATTACGGGACTGTTGAACCAATCGTACCAATCACCGTAATTGAAGAAGAAAGCTATCTCCATGAGCAGCAACGCCCAAAGCAAGCCTCCCAGCCAGTCGATGCCGAACAGCGGAAGTTTCTTTATCATACGGAAATGACGGGTGCAGCAGTACATTATCAGCAAATCTATCAGTATAAGCGCACCTATAAAGAAGTGCATATAGCTCCAGTGGTAGTAATACATAAGGTGGGTAGCTGCCAAATCGGACAACTGCATACTGCCCAATATAACGATGTGCAGCAGCGGAAAGAACACAGTGAAGTCTCGCTTAGGAGTCATCCAGAGCTGAATGTTAGACATGCACTCGAAGGTGCCCTGAATCTTACACATACCTTCTATGAAGCACACCGCCCACAGCAGAGGCAGGAAGGTGATGTACGGAGCAAGCAAGTTGCACACCAACACTCCGGCGGATGCCGTAATGAGCAAGGTTTTGTTGGTGAAGCAGAACTTCATGCGGAACAGCAGCGGAAAATAGATGGCCATGCCGCTAAGATTGGCGTAAAGACACATCTGCAAGTCTTCGCGCATAAGCGACGTGCTGCCTATCATCTGATTGAGAGAGCCGAGGTAAAGCCCTCCCGACAGCTGAAACGTTACTGCCATGAAGACGTAAATCCAGGGCTGTAGCCTACGTGGCACAAAGTCTCGGAACATGGGCATAGTAAACGGCCCGTTCAGTACCGGTGCTCCCATATCAATACTTTACTTTACATTCTACATTCAGTCCGGCACGGAGTTTCTTCACATCGTCGGCACTGTTACCTTCAAGACGGATTCTTACCGGCACACGCTGTTCTACTTTCACGAAGTTGCCAGTGGCGTTATCCTGCGAAATCATGGAGAATGCGGCTCCGGTAGCGTCGGATACTGATTCTACCATTCCTTTATATGTAACGCCCGATACGGCATCGGCGGTAAAGGTTACGGCGGCTCCTACCTGTATATGCTTCAGCTGGGTTTCACGGTAGTTGGCTGTTACCCAAAGGTCGCTCTGGTCTACTATGTCTACCATGGTTTGTCCGGGCTGTACCAACTGACCTTCATGTATGTCTTTTCGGCCTGTAACTCCATCGCAAGTAGCTAATACTACGGTGTATGAGAGGTTCAGCTTAGCCAACTCAACAGCGGCTTCTGCCAGACGTACTACGGCATCGTTCTGATCTAAGCGGTGAGTCTGTTCGCTCTTAACCAGCATGGTAGAATGCTTGGCACGGGTAACTTGCTCATAGCGGGCCTTTGCCGACTTATAGGCGGTCTGTACATTATCGAACTGCTGACGTGTTACGGCATCTTCTTTCAAGAGTTGTTCAAAACGGTGCAGTTCCTTCTGTGCGTTTTCCATCTGCACGCGTGCCTCTTCTATACCGGCATCGCTCACGTTAAGATTGTTCTGAGTGGTAGCTATTCCTGCGTTAGTAGCCTTCTGACCAGCCAAGGCGTTAGCGAGGTCGGCTTCTGCCTGAGCCAGACGAAGCTTGAACTCTGAATCTTCTATAACGAGCAGGGTATCGCCTTTATGTACCGACTGGTATTCATCGAAATAGATTTTCTTGATGAAGCCCGGCACACGTGTGTTTACAGGTGTGATGTGCTGACGCACCTGCGCATTATCGGTATATTCTACATTGCCCAAATGAAGGAAGCGAGAGCAGACATAAATAAGTGCACCAGCCAGCAGGCAGATGACGATGGTATTATAAATGAGCTTTTTTACTTTTCTAGTTGCCATAATTATTGTCTTTATATATTATAATGTGTGAGTAATGTATTTCATTTTCAGGTAATTGTAGACCACGTTTACACGTGCGTTAACCAAATCGAGTTCGGCCCCCAACTTGATGTTGCTGGCATCGAGCATATCGGTAAGCAGCGCCAAGTCGTTCTTGTAGCGGTTATCTACTACCCCATAGTTCTGAAGTGCCAACTGCACGCTCTTCTCCTGAGTGCGAAGGTCGGTAAACGAAGTCAGGAAGTTGGTGTACGAAGCCTGTACAGCGTTCTCCACGTGCTCTTGAGCCAGCAGATGCTCTTGTTCGGCTCTGCGCAGCTCCAGCTTGCTCTGCTTAATCTTACGGTTATTCTTAAAGAGCGAAGAGAAGTTGTAGCTAATACCTACACCTACGTACCAGTAATTGAAGTTATTATCGAGCACGGGCACTTCTATCGTGATAGGTCCGTCAAGATGATCGGCAGCCACTAACGCTATCTTTGGCAAGCGTTCAGAACGCTCCAGCTTGAGTTTCTGCTTACCCATCAGCACGGAGGTCTCGGCTTGCTTCAGCCCGATGTGGTTCTGCTGAGCCAACTGTTGCCAGTCTGCCTCCGCCAATGGCAATACTTGCTGACTTAGCATGGTGGTATCGGGCACAATCTCTGACCCTGCAGGCAGATGAAGCGTAGTAACCAGCTGATGGTTCATGATTTTATACGCGTCTTCTATCCGTGTGTACTGTAGCTGAAGCTGCTCTTTCTGCAACTCATATCGGGTGATGTCGTTTTTCAGCACCGTGCCCTGCTTATGGCGAGAGCGCATATCGCCTATCACACGGTCGGTAAGCTGAATGTTCTTCTGCAACACCTGCATCTGGTTACTAAGTTTATATAGGTCGAGGTAGTATCCTACCAAGAGGAAACGTATCTCCTGACGGTTTTTCTCGCTGTCGAGCTGAGCCATCTGCTTACCGAGTTCGGCCAACTCAATACCGCTGCTGATGGCACCTCCGGCATAGAGCACCTGTTGTACCTCAAGGGCGAAGTTGTTTCCGAAGTGAGGCATATCTACCTTCATTCCGTTTTTATAATGACGGTCCCATATATGTCCGTCGCCCAGATAGCTTACCGATGCCGTACCTTTTATATCGGGAAGACGTTGTGCCTTGGCAGCTTTAAGAGCCTCTGCCGCAGCATCGACTCCGGTGCGGTACGATTGAATACTACGGCTGTTTTCATCGGCCAGACGAAACAGCTCATCTATGCCCATAACTCGTGGTTGGGCACACAAATACTGACTGCACAGCACGGGCATAGCCAGTGCCATGAGCCAAGTTTTTTTGCTCATAAAAATAAGTAAATTGGTTATTGAATTAAAATAGAATCAAGATAAAGAATCAGTGTACAGCGAGGGCTACACAAGATAAGCCACTCCCCACGAATGGAAATCGTGAATCTTATTGGGGATGGTAAATAGCCAAGAATAGGTATGGTTATACTGAATCTTCATTTCTGTGTATCTGAATTTGAGCGCAAAGGTAAAAAATGAATGTTTTACTTGTAACCTTACGGTATATAGGTTTTACAATTCTTTAACAGAATTACCATTCCGCCTAAATTGAAATCTGCAGTGTTCATTTACACACATAGTGTAAGCCGAAAATGCGTTCACAGCACGATTCTACCGTTATTTTAAGGAAATAAAACTATTGAAAAGTTTCATTATTAGCACATTTTTATTTTCTTTGTGCAGTTGATTATGTCAACTTTAGAATTTAATACCATTAAAAACGACATTAATTATGAAAATTTCTCACATCGAACATTTGGGTATTGCGGTAAAGAGTATCGAAGAAGCCCTTCCTTATTATGAGAATATCCTAGGATTGAAATGCTATAACATAGAAACTGTAGAAGATCAGAAGGTTCGCACCGCTTTCTTGAAATGCGGAGAAACTAAAATAGAGCTTCTTGAACCTACCAGTCCGGAAAGTACAATAGCTAAATTCATAGAAAACAGAGGCATGGGCGTGCATCATGTGGCTTTCGCCGTAGAAGACGGTGTGGCTAACGCATTGGCCGAAGGTGAAGAAAAGGGCATACGCCTTATAGATAAGGCTCCGCGAAACGGTGCCGAAGGTCTGCACATCGCTTTTCTGCACCCAAAGTCAACTATGGGCGTACTGACCGAATTATGTGAAAAACCTGAATAACTCAAAAATATAAAACAAGAAACTATGAGCAACCAACTCGCTAAAATAAAGGAATTAATAGAACTTCGCGCCAAAGCAAGAATGGGCGGCGGAGAAAAAGCGATAGAAAAACAACACGCCAAAGGCAAATATACGGCTCGCGAACGCATTGCAATGCTGCTTGACGATGGTAGCTTTGAAGAACTGGATATGTTCGTTCAGCATCGTTGTACCAACTTCGGCATGGATAAGAAGCATTATCCGGGCGACGGTGTGGTAACAGGTTACGGAACTATTGAAGGCAGATTGGTATATGTGTTTGCACAGGATTTTACCGTATCGGCAGGTTCGCTTTCTGAAACCATGTCGCTCAAGATTTGTAAGGTGATGGATATGGCCATGAAGATGGGTGCTCCTTGTATCGGTATCAATGACTCGGGTGGCGCACGTATTCAGGAAGGTATCAACGCGTTGGCGGGTTATGCTGAGATTTTCCAACGTAACATCCTCGCTTCGGGTGTTATTCCGCAGATTTCGGGTATCTTCGGTCCGTGTGCGGGTGGTGCGGTTTATTCTCCGGCTCTTACCGACTTTACTCTTATGATGGAAGGTACTTCTTATATGTTCCTTACCGGACCTAAGGTGGTGAAGACCGTAACTGGCGAAGACGTTACTCAGGAAAACTTGGGTGGTGCCAGCGTTCATTCTACTCGTTCGGGGGTTACTCATTTCACTGCTTCTACAGAAGAAGAAGGTTTGGGACTTATACGAAAGTTGCTTAGCTATATGCCGCAGAATAACTTGGAAGAGCCGCCTTACGTAGAATGCAATGACCCTATAGACAGACTGGAAGATTCGCTTAACGAAATTATTCCTGATAGCCCCAACAAGCCATACGATATGTATGAGGTAATTGCAGCTATAGTAGATAACGGTGAGTTCCTCGAAGTGCAGAGCGAATTCGCTAAGAATATCATTATCGGTTTCGCAAGATTCAACGGACAGTCGGTAGGTATCGTAGCAAATCAGCCTAAATTCTTGGCAGGTGTGCTCGACTGCAACGCTTCTCGTAAGGGTGCTCGTTTCGTTCGTTTCTGCGACGCTTTCAATATTCCTATCGTATCATTGGTAGACGTTCCGGGATTCTTGCCTGGTACAGGACAAGAATATAATGCTGTAATCTTACACGGAGCCAAGTTGCTGTACGCTTACGGCGAAGCTACTGTTCCTAAGGTAACCGTTACACTGCGTAAATCTTACGGTGGATCGCACATCGTGATGAGCTGTAAGCAGCTGCGTGGCGATATGAACTACGCATGGCCTACAGCCGAAATCGCCGTAATGGGTGGTGCAGGAGCGGTAGAAGTGCTCTACGCTAAAGAAGCTAAAGAAGCAGAAGACCCGAAAGCGTTCATGGCAGAGAAAGAAGCAGAATACACCAAGCTCTTCGCCAATCCGTATAACGCAGCTAAGTATGGTTATATAGACGATGTGATAGAGCCGCGTAACACTCGCTTCCGCGTAATACGTGCATTGCAGCAGCTGCAAACCAAGAAGCTGACCAACCCCGCCAAGAAGCATGGCAATATTCCTTTGTAATCTCATTCCTAAAAAACAGAATCTGAAATCATGAACAAAAAAATAATAGGAATATTTCTGTCACTGCCTTTGCTGCTGGGGCTGAACTCTTGTAGCGAAAGCAAAGTCAACACCAAGTTGTTAATCAATGAGGTACTGGTAGATAACGAAAGTAATTTCCAGGACGACTATGGCATTCATAGCGGATGGATAGAAATATTCAATAAGGCGTATAGCAGTGCCGACCTGGCAGGATGCTTGCTACGAGTGAGCAGCGAACCAGGCGATACAGCTACTTATTTCATTCCGAAAGGTGACGTACTGACAGCCATCAAGCCACGCCAGCATGCGCTGTTCTGGGCTGACGGGTTGCCTCGTCACGGTACATTCCACACTAACTTTATTCTGAGCAAGACTAACGCCAACTGGATTGGTCTGTACGACTCTGGACGTAAGTTACTCGACCAGGTAACTGTACCAGCAGGCGTTCTGAAAGCAAATCAGTCGTACGCACGCGTAAGCGACGCATCGGCAGAATGGGAAGTGAAGAACGACAGCGAAGAGAAGTATGTTACTCCTAGCACAAACAACAAGACCATAGACAGTAATCCTAAGCAGGAGAAGTTTACCGAACACGACCCTATAGGTGTAGGTATGGCTATCTCGGCCATGACGGTAGTGTTCATAGGTCTTATCTTGCTGTTCCTCTGCTTTAAGCTTACAGGTAAGGGAGCTATCGCTCTGCGCAAGCGCAACGCTATGAAGGCGAAGAACGTAACCGACCTGAAGGAAGCTAAGGAACAAGGACTGGGCGAAGCATCGGGCGAGGTAATAGCGGCCATCAGTATGGCGCTGCACGAAGCTACCGGAGCGGATCACGACATGGAAGATACGGTTCTTACCATCAACCGTGTGAAGAAGACCTACTCTCCGTGGAGCTCGAAGATTTATACTCTGCGCGAAATGCCTCATAAGAAATAACATTAATCAAAACTAATATTACGAAATCTCATGAAAGAATATAAGTATAAAATTAACGGAAACCTGTATAAAGTCAGTGTAGGCGATATAGACGGAAAGAATGTGCACGTAGAAGTAAACGGCACACCCTATACTGTAGAGCTGGAAAAAGAAGCGGCTCCTAAGATTAAACCGATAGCTCGCGCTGCTGCGCCTGCACCGGCTCCTGCTCCTGCAGCTCCTGCCATGAGCCGTCCGGCACCTGCTGGACAAGGTGGTATCAAATCGCCGCTGCCAGGTGTAATTCTAGACATCAAAGTGAACAAGGGTGACACCGTGAAGCGCGGACAGACTCTGATGATACTGGAAGCCATGAAGATGGAAAACGATATCAAGTCCGATCGCGACGGAACAGTTACCGCTATCAACGTGAGCAAAGGAGAGTCAATTCTGGAAGGTACAGACTTATTAATAATCGAATGATATGGGAGAGTTTACTACGTTTCTACAAAATAACCTGGCCGACTTCTGGACCTACACCGGCTTTTATAACGCTACCCCACAGCATATCATCATGCTGTTGGTGGGTATCGGTTTTATCTACTTAGCCGTAGCCAAGGAATTCGAGCCGATGCTTCTTATCCCTATCGGATTTGGTATACTGATAGGTAATATTCCGTTCAATATGGAAGCGGGACTTAAAGTGGGTCTTTATGAAGAAGGCTCGGTACTTAACATCCTCTACCAGGGTGTGACATCGGGCTGGTATCCGCCGCTCATCTTCTTGGGCATCGGTGCCATGACCGACTTCTCGGCACTTATCTCTAACCCTAAGTTGATGCTTATCGGAGCTGCCGCTCAATTCGGTATCTTCGGAGCTTATATGATAGCCCTCGAAATGGGATTCGACCCTATGCAGGCAGGTGCTATCGGTATCATCGGTGGTGCTGATGGTCCTACGGCTATCTTCTTGTCGTCCAAGCTTGCGCCTAACCTTATGGGAGCCATCGCTGTATCGGCATATTCGTACATGGCGTTGGTACCTGTTATTCAGCCGCCTATCATGCGTCTGCTTACCACAAAGAAAGAACGCCTTATCCGCATGAAAGCGCCTCGCGCCGTATCGCACACAGAAAAGGTGATGTTCCCTATCATCGGCTTGTTGCTGACTTGCTTCCTGGTGCCTTCGGGTTTGCCATTGCTGGGTATGCTGTTCTTCGGTAACCTTCTTAAAGAAAGTGGTGTTACACGTCGTTTGGCAGAAACCGCCCGTGGTCCGCTGATTGACACTATCACTATTTTGCTTGGTCTTACAGTAGGTGCTTCTACTCAGGCTTCTGAGTTCCTTACAATGGATTCTATCAAGATCTTCGCACTCGGTGCATTGTCGTTCGTAATAGCTACCGCATCGGGAGTACTCTTCGTGAAGATATTCAACTTGGTATTGAAGAAGGACAATAAGATCAATCCGCTTATCGGTAACGCAGGTGTATCGGCTGTGCCCGACTCTGCACGTATCTCGCAAGTGGTAGGTTTGGAATATGATCCAAGCAACTACCTGCTTATGCACGCCATGGGTCCTAACGTAGCCGGTGTTATCGGTTCGGCTGTAGCAGCCGGTATCCTCTTGGGATTCCTTATATAAAGAACTATAAGGGCGGTATTATCTGCTTGCCTACTCATACATATTCATCCGCATGTCTTCAGCTTAACCGCAAAGATATGCGGATGTTTTTTATATAATTCATTATGCCGCCATAACCGATGCTTTCTCAAATTTTTGCTATATCTTTGCGCCATCGAAATTACAAAAAGTTCAGTTTATGTTAAACTTAGACGAGTTTTACAAAGCTCGGTATGTACTCAGCAAGATATTAAGACATACAGAGCTTGTTAGCGCTCCGAAATTGAATCCGGAGAGTCAGATTTACCTCAAACCAGAGAACCTTCAGATAACAGGTTCGTTTAAAATCAGAGGTGCTTACTACAAAATTTCACAACTAACCGAAGAAGAACGAGCTAAGGGCGTGATTGCTTGCTCGGCAGGAAACCATGCGCAGGGCGTGGCTTTGGGTGCTACATCGCACGGCATCAAGTCACTTATTTGCTTGCCCGAAGGTGCTCCTATCAGCAAGGTGGAGGCTACACGTCGCCTCGGTGCCGACATTTGTCTGGTTCCTGGTGTTTACGATGACGCTTACCAGCGTGCGCTTCAGCTTCGCGACGAACACGGATATACTTTTATCCACCCGTTCAACGATGAGCATGTAATAGCCGGACAAGGTACTATCGGACTGGAATTGTTAGAGCAACTGCCCGACGTAGAGGCTGTGGTAGTTCCTATCGGTGGAGGTGGATTGATAAGCGGTGTGGCTTACGCCATGAAGATGCTCAACCCGAAAATCAAGATTTACGGAGTTCAGGCAGCCGGTGCACCGAGCATGTTCGACAGTATAAGAGACCATAAACCAGAAACTCTGGAACATGTATCTACCATTGCCGATGGTATAGCAGTGAAGACTCCGGGAAGCCTTACATACGATATCTGTTCTAACTTCGTCGATGAGATTGGCTTGGTAACAGAAGACGAGATCTGTGCAGCCATACTCCGACTGATAGAAGAAGAGAAGATGATAGCCGAAGGTGCCGGTGCGGTAAGTGTAGCGGCAGCTATGTTCAACAAGGTGCCGGTTAAGGGCAAAAAAACAGTCTGCTTAGTGAGCGGTGGTAATATCGACGTAACTATTCTGAACCGTGTTATAAACCGTGGTTTGGAGAAGGACGGACGAATTGGAGAACTTACCATCGACTTGGCCGATAAACCGGGGCAGCTACTTGGAGTAAGCTCGGTTATAGCCGAAATGGGTGCCAACGTGATTGGTGTAATTCATGAGCGCAACAGCAACAGTAAGGAGGTTAACGCCTGCGAACTGCGCATAAAGATGGAGACACGTAACGCTGATCATATAGAGCAGATTAAAGAGGCTCTTGTCAAGAAAGGCTTCCACCTGAAAGAGAGACAATAAGGCTTTTATCGCCACAGAAAATAAATTATCAATAACAACCTAAAAACTTAGAATTCATGAAAGCATTACATTCAGAAAAAGCTCCTAAAGCATTAGGTCCATACAGTCAGGCTATCTGCGCTGGCGGTTTCGTATTCGCATCTGGTCAGGTGCCCATCGACCCTGCTACAGGCGAATTTGCAGAAGGCGGAATCAAGGAACAGACTAAGCAGTCGCTCACTAACGTAACAAACGTATTGGCAGAAGCTGGTATCGACTTAAGTCACGTGGTTAAGACTACAGTGTTCTTGTCGGATATGGCTAACTTCGCTGCTATGAACGAGGTTTACTCTACTTTCTTCAGCGAACCGTTCCCTGCACGCTCTGCAGTAGCTGTAAAGACTTTACCGAAAAACGCTTTGGTAGAAATAGAAGTTGTTGCAGTGATTGAAAAATAAGCCGCAAGAGATTTAAATTCTATCGCAACAAAAATAAATTCTGTTGCGATAGAATTTCAAGAACTCGCGACAAACAAAAAAATAAGCCGCATGATTTTTTTGATTTCATGCGGCTTGTTTTATGCCTTTATGCGAATATGATATAAAGTATCGGAATAAGTATTCCTACTAGCAGATACCACTTTCCACGACCACGCAGACCGTTTTTACCTTTCACCATCAGCATACCCGATATGGCGAAGAATATCAGCGACACCGCAAAGAAGTCGCCGGCATAACTCCAGCCGTGCAGACGGTTAAAGTGTAATCGGTTTACCCAATATATAAACGGACGACGAGTGTATCGCTCATAGTCGGCATTACCAGTCTTGATGTTGTAGATACCCACACCGCCTTCAAATATCAAGCGGAGGTTATCGCCATCGGCTTGGAACACACGCTTCAAGGTGGGCAATGAAGAATCACTTGCCCATGTCTGTGCAAGCGAAGCGGCATCAAGTCCAGCATTCAGCGTAACCGTTTGTTGCTCTGTATGAAAAGCAGGGTCTTTACCGTTCATATGATTGAGCATAATGCCCGATATACCGTATACCAGGCACAGCCCTATCATAAGAAAGCCTAAATCGCGATGGATAACGCGAAGCCAGTAAGTCCAACTCTTGTTACTCTGCAACTTCATAGCTCATGCCATCAACGTAGTAAATAGAATACGCGTCCTTGTTGTTAGCCTTCATCCACTCGCGCATAGCCTTGATGTTGTTCATTTCGCTTTCGCAGCTTTCGGCAGAACCGGTTTCCTGAGCTTTCTTATCGTTCACTTCTTTCTCCATCTGATCAATGTACTCTTTAGAGAGTTTATTTTCGCGCAATACACCCTTAACCACGATGTCAGAACCGATAAGTTCTCTGTTGAAACCACCTATATCGCCTTTAGCCTCAACACGGATAGAAGTCTTTCCGTCGGCACCAACGATAAAGCAACGGCGACCAGAGTGCTTGCAGGTGTGCGAAACCAAGCCCTTAACTGTGATTTCCTTACCTACGTTTTCTTCGGCCTTAGCCAATACATCTTCTACGTTCATAGCCGATGCTACGCTAACTGTTGTAGAGTCTTGAGCTGTTTCAGCTTGTTTCTTTGAAGAGTTGCCACATGCAGACAGTCCCAAAGCCAGGACCATTACTGCCAAATACATCATTTTTTTCATCTTTCTAATTCTTATTTTAAATTTATAATTATCGGAATAACAACAATGCCACCAGTGCCGGAATGCCACACAATAATACGTAAACCGCACTGAGAACGCCACGCTTTCGGCCCTTACGGTAGAAGAACGCCAATGCCGCCAATGCCAATATGGCATTAAGCACGAACGCTTTCCATGCACCTACGCTCCAGTAGAGTCCCACATAACCACTTTGTGGAGCAGTGAACGATAGATAGTACGGGAACAGCCATTCTGAGGTCTTATCCCACAAGCCTTTCTTGGCATCGATGTGGTAATACGACAAACGTTTCAATGTTTCACGATTCAATCCGTAGCTATCCAAGCCCTTTTCGTTCTGAACATTTACAGTCCAGTAAAGTATGTTACCCAAAACCATCAGTTCATCTTTTGCCGGATTAAACGAGCGGATATCCATCTGTACAAATCGGTAATCGCCATCATTTTCTTCTATGATTCCGGTCTCACCTTTATTGCCGAACACGAATCCGTAGTGACGCTTATCCATAGCCTCGTTCATAACGAACCATTTCACCTCAACAGAATCTGATACGTGAGTATTCTTAACGAACGGTCTGCCATTCACCATCTTCAACTGAAATAGCTGTCCTTTTGCATCCAGACAGAAGTATCCTTCTTCGTACGGCTTACGTGTGGTAGGGTTTCCCCAGAAAGCACGAGCCGGGAAAGCGAAGCCTTTCTTCTTCATCTCGCGGGTAAATCGATCGCTCTTCTTCTCGTCAACCGTATTAGTCTTGGCATCTACAAAAGTGATGCAGTCATCTTCCATACGGAAGAAATCGCCCGGCATGGTAAGGTTGCCACGCTTAGGCATCGCCTCAAAGAGCACACCCATCTGCGGCTGCGGAGCCACCATATCCGACGGACGGTAGCGGAATGAAACCTGCTTTACGCGGAGTTGCTTAGGCTCGATGGCGCAACCGTCAATAGTATCGGGCATTACGCCGTTCATCATCAGCACACGAGAGTTGAGCAAAGGCAACAGCGAGTCGTATTCAGAGCGCGGATAGACATTACCCTTAGCGTCAGAGAATGTTTCGTTACCGCCACGGAAGTCGATGATGCAGAGTTCTTTCAATATGGAGCTATAGTACATCAACGGATAAGAATGCGAGTCGTCTGTAGCCTTCTTAACCAATGACGGCACCACCCACCATGAGAGCAATGTGGCAAACGCCACAAGCAAAGTAAATATATAATTCTTACATTTCATACGTTCTTCGTTTTAATTTTAGACACACTATCAGCTTATTCCGTCTTTAAAACGGGCACACGAATAGATGGGGGCGAGCAATGCCACTATCATGATTACCAGCATCGCTACCAAGAAGTGGATGTATGCGCCTGCAGCAAGCGATACGAACAATACCGACATACCGGCAACGGCTATCACGGCATTGCACACACGCTGTTTCCACTGTGGCTCGATGCATACCCATGAGGTAAAGCCATAAGCCGCTATGCCCGAAGCCAACCACGGAAGATGTTGCTGCAACATGCTACTTATTATCTCATATGGCAACACGGCACCTGCCAATAACACCAAGGCAACTTCTGCCACGGCGTACAGCACTACCAGACACACTACCCCATACACCAACATGCAAGCCATGATAGATGTTTCGCCCGAAGGAAGGTGAAGCGTAAGTTTAAGGCGTTTATTCGTCATCTCGGGTACGAACTGAGATAGAGCCACCGCCAATCCAGCCAACGCCGGTGCCCAACGGAACAAAGGAGCTACCGATGCGCCCTGAAAGAAGTAACGATACCACACGTTATCGGCACCGTCTATACGGATGTCGTGCCGAATATCGATAATGGAATAAACTACAGCCACAGCGAATATCAGCAAGAAGATGCCTAATATCTGACGGGTCTTCATCCATTCCTTATAACTTAATGCACTAAACAATGTCATATTTTTAATATTTTCCGGTTAAACCAATAAAAGCGTCTTCAAGCGATAGTTTCTCTTCGCGCAGGTTGCCTACTTGCCAAGGCTTCAGGCGAGCTTCTACCTCTGCGGTGGGAAGGAACGAGTACAGTTCCCACTTATCGCCTATATGCTCACAGTTCCATATATCCTTATCGGCAGATAAATCAACACTAGCAGAAGTAGTGAAACGGAAGCGGCGGAAATTGTCCATGATTTCTTTAACGGGCTTATGGAGCAGCAAGCGTCCGTAGTCCATTATCATGCAGTCGTCTATCAGCATCTCCATATCTTGTATGATGTGCGAGGTGAGGAATACTGTCTTGTTCTCTGATGCAGCGTACTCCTTGAGGTATTCCACGAAGAGTCTACGATATCCGGGGTCCAGACCCATAGAGAAGTCGTCTAATATCAGTAAATCCGGATTTTGGGCGAACAACAATCCTAACGCCACCTGCGAACGCTGTCCGCACGACATGGTGCTGAGTTTCTGTGTAGGCAATACCTGCAGTTTCTTCAGCAACTCATAATAAGCGTCCTTGTTCCAGTTGGGGAAGAAGCGACTGTAGAAATGCTCTATCTGCTGTACATTAAAATATGTGTGTTGCACGTGTCCTTCTAGCAGCAACCCGATACGGGCTTTGGTTTGAGGTGTGATATGCTGCATGTCTTCACCAAACAAACGGCACACACCCGAGCGTGGCTTTAAATATCCGTTCAAGATATTTATGATGGTAGTCTTACCGGTTCCGTTCTTACCGAGCAGTCCCAGCACCTTACCTTTCTCAACATCAAAGCTCAAGTCCTTATAGATAAGTCTATTGCCGTAATAGTGAGTAATTTTGTCACATTCTATAATTTTTTCCATAAACTATTCTTTTTTCTCCATACCCACTTTTGGGTACAGAGAGCGTTCACATTAAAACTTACATCCCACATTCAGGTTTACCGCATGCCTGTCTTTACCTACTACATCTACACCGGTAGCCTGAGTATAGCGGTATGCTGCACCGGCATATACCGCCATCTTTCTGTGCGACAGCAGGTGTTCGAAAGTAAAATCTACACCGGCACTGTATCGTGAGGCGGTTAGGTATTCATAATCGTGCATAAGCAAATCGTCTCTGCTTGTAGGCGATTTCTGATTACTACCGGGGGTAGCGTACAGTCCGTCTTCTTTCGGAGTTCCCCCACCCTTTCCATATCCGGCACTTACGCCAAGGCTGTACATATTCTGTTTACGCACCCAGTTGCGCTGACCAAATGCCTCCACGTTAATGCTATGCACTGTCTGGTTACGATAAAACGGATATACATTCACATCCGTAGTGCGATGCAAATAAGAAGCCACGGCTCCAGCTTTCCAAGCGGCATATCCGCCTTCGCTACCTATATAAGCGGTATAGGCGGCTTCGGTCAGAAACGTATTACGCTTCAGTACCTCGTTGCTACCGTAATAAACTATCTGAGTTACGTTATTAGCGTCGGTAGATGATCTGAAAGAGTTCTCATAATTCTTCAGCGTTTCATTGCTCACCTTCAGGTCTACTACATGAAGCAGCTTATGCTTTTTACCTAAAACGGCACGGCCACGATATCCCATCTCATCGGCATCGTGATGCGTATATACCACCGAAGTGGATGAGCCGTTGCCGAAACGACCGCTTGCCGAGTTGTAATACACCTCGCTTAAGAAACGCCACGCCGCAGTATGCAACTCCAGCTGCAACGCCCCTCCGTGTGTCTGAGTAAACAGCGGAGTACGTCCGTACGTATAACCCGAATCGCCAAACGCCTCACGACTACCGAAGTAGTTGCCAAAGCTGATGAGCGAGTAATACTGCACGTCTTTATTGCCATAGGTATTAAACTCTATCGCCTCGTTGTTACGGTGGTAGTTATAAGAGGCTCCCACAGTCATCCACGACAGTGCATCCCAGTTGGCACCCACCGATACCTGCATATCCATCAGCGTATTCTTGTGACGCAGGTCCTTGTGCTTGGCGTAATTGGCTGCCGTATAGTCAATGCCCGCTCCAAGGCGGAAGCGATCAGTAGCCCGATAGCCCAACTTGCCCTGCAGGTGATATGAATCGAGCCGCTTACGTCCTTTATTGGCGTCATCGGCCTCAACTATATCGAAAGGCGCGGTTCCGCTTTGTATAAAGGCGGAACCCGACATATTCTGTCCCGTAAAAGATGTATAGTCTATTGCACCATACAGCATGATACGCTTGTTCAGCTTATAATAGCTACCGGCTGAGATACGGTACGCAAAGCTATCGTCCGACTGAGAGGCATTGATGAACTTTCCGTTCTGCTTCTGCCCAGCCACTTCGAAATACGAAATCTTAGGCACAAGCATGGTAGACAAGAAAGCCGCATTGCCAGTAACCGGAGCCACCTGCGTATGCTCCTCGGCACGGAAATCCACGTGACGCTTTTCAGGCTCGGCAGCTTGCAGCGAGGATATGGTGAAGCTGCACACTCCACCTATCCACGCCAAAATTGCTATATAAGGACTATCGGTCATTATAATTCTTTATTTATCAGTTTCTTAAAGATGACTTAACTCTTTCGTGGAAATCGTTTATAGAGTTATTGGTGTCTTTATAGATGATGCGTGCGCCATTCTTGATAGAAGCTTCGGCATCAATGCCACTTGGGTCTGTAGATCCGTCGAATCCAAGGCTGTAGTTGTATACTATCTTACCGGCGTTCTCTGCCAAAGCTTCAGTAGCATCTTTATCTACGTTACGGTAGAGGGTATGTCCCTGCTTGTTAGTGAGGTTTACGTAACCAGCGTCAACGCTTGCGGTAAGACGTTTCTTCTGACCAGCCTTACCACTCTGAAATACTTCGATACCGTCTATAACCCAGTCTACGGGAACTTTCTTACGGTTCATTGAAGTCGAACCTCCGTAGTTGTCTTCATTGTCTTTACTGTCTACAAAGTCCTTAAGCGCAGTACCGTCGGTAGAATGGAAGATGAAGTAAGCAGGACTCAACTGACTGAGCACCCATGCGTTACCAAGTCCCCAAGCCATACCTTTCAGGTAGTGAGAAGCAGGAATGACTTCAGAAGGTGCCGGATAATACAACTTATTCTTCCATCCCATTTCAGGATTGTAGCAAGCGTAATAGTCGGCATTAGCATAATTGATAGACTGAGAGTAAGTAACAGTGTTGTCAATGGCTCCTGTATGTACCACAACAATCTGTTTTCCCGGCTCAAGTACTACAGAATTAGGGAAGTACCAAAGACCCATACCTGCGGGAATCCAATTTTCGTTTTCGTATTTCAGAACTTCATTTTCATAATCCTTGTTATTTTCTGTAGCGTTATACGGATTTACGATAGCGAATGCCACTTCCTTCAAGTCGATAGACTTTGATGAGTTGTTGTACAGAATAACCGACTGATCGAAAGCGAATCCTTTACCGCCCGCATCGTCAGGGCAACCGCCAATGTAGAGTTCCTTGATAAGCAAGGCGCTCGACTTAGACTCTGCCATATCTATTTTAGCCGATACCGGAGTACCTTCTGTTACGGTAATAGCGCTGTTTATACCGTTATACAAATAAGTCTCATAGTCGCCAGGACGAGATTCTGAAGCCGAAGCCTCGTATACACCAGCGGGCAACTGATACAAAACACCTCCGTTGGCATCGGTGGTAGCGTCGAAAGAAGCGTCGGTAACGGTGTTTCTGATAGTCACCTTCACACCTTCCTTGGCATTGATGCCATCAGGATAATTAAGCGATATAGTTACGGCAGTGGTCTGAACCCCTCCCCCGTTATCATCACTACAAGCAAAGCACTGCCAACAGCAGGCTAGCGAACAAATAAATCTTAGTTTTCATCTTTTCTCTCTATTTAAATTAAAACTCCTATTGATTCATAATTTCAGTTTCAGCGATACTCCGTAGTTGAACGGGGTAACAAAAGCCGAGTTATACAGGCTCATCTCTGTATCTGTATGGTGAGCTTTTACCTTACGCAGGGTATCGTAAAAGTTGTTGGCGTAGAACGACAGACTTACGTTTCTGCCTATCTCTTTCGTTATGTTTAAGTTGGCAGAGAAGTATGGCGAGTAGCTCCATTCTTTGAAGATATATCCCGTGGTACTCTTCACCAATAATTTGCTAAGGTCGTTATACAACTGCTTATCGTTCTGGCTTGCCCAAAGATACTTTTCGAGGAACGGCACCTGAGTATTCATATCATCGCGCGAGGTGTAGTAAAGCGGATAACTTACCACATATTTATCGCCTCCGTAGATGCTACCTCCAGCAGCCGATGGCAGGTTACTGCTCTGACTGTCTAACACGTAGCTACGTGTACCGCCACCATACTCACTCAGTCTCTGCTGAGAGCGCATAAAGGTTCCCTCTACACGCAATGAGAATATCATGCGGATGCGTGGTATATGGGTGGTTATGGTTAGGTTCGTATTGAGGTTACGGGTCTCCATTCCGTTAGAAGCCGAAGCTCCTCCCACGTAATAGCCTACGTATTTATAGGGCTGTCCGTCGGCAGAAGTAAGGGTTGACGACGACGGGATTATTTCTTCTCTCACGCTACGGTAGTAATAGTATTTTCCGTCGAGGCGAACGCTTGTGTTAAGCGACTTGATACGGTCGAAATCGAGCACCCACTCCAGTCCGATACGCTTTGAAGGTGAGCTGTTTATGCTGTAAGAGCGAGTCTTCCAGTCGTTTATCACCGTGTAGCCCAACTCTTGTGATGGATTAGCACCGGTCTTATCGTGCACAGTAACCACTCCCGTAGTCTGATCAATCTCATAACGACGGTCGGCCGACGGGATGGTACAGCCTTCGAGGGCAGTCTGGGTAGTCAATTTATAGTTGAACGGCAGATACATTCTTCCCGCACTTGAGTAAGGACTACGCATGGTGTTGTAATAGAACGACAGCTGCATACGCACCCACTTTAGGCGAGCATCGATACCCAACTCACGCATAATGTTATACTGCCACTTCAGGTCGGGATTATACACCGCCGTATTGGTTTCGGTATGATATGCGTAATAAGTGGTACCATCGGCCATAGTGCCCGGAGCGAAAGCCAGACGGTCTACATACGTAGTGCGCGGATAAAGCATATCGAACGAGGGTAGCTTAACCGCCTTACCCCAACCTGCACGAAGTGTAACGCTCTTTACGAATGCGTCGGGATTCTCGGCAAACGTATAACTAGCATTGAAGCGAGGCGACAAGCTGCTAACGGTACCGTATATAGACTGCTTGATGAATGTCATATCCTGACGCACACCGGCTTTAAGACGAAGGTGTGAGTGAGGGAACTGCATGCGCAACTCTTCTTCGGCATAGAGCGAAAGGTTGTTGGTAAACGGCAGATCGTCATAGCGATACTCACGCCATGTGGGAGCCGTACGCATATCGTCGTAATACTCTCCACGGCCCAAGTTACCGTCGCCTTTAAACTCGCTACCAAGCAACAGATGGCTGCTTAGTTTACCGAAGCGGTGCGACCAGCGTGCCTTAAGGAACGCTCTATAGTTCAGCGGCTTGCTATCTTCTATACCTGTATAATAGTAATATCCTACCGGCAGCAGTACAATAGACGCATTAGGGTTATCATCATACTTTTCGCCTACAAAATATCCGTCTACGGTAGAGTGCATAGAAGGCTGAGCCGAAGCTGCCGACTGCGCTACCTTACCCTCAGAACGTGTATCGGAGTAAGACAAAGAGACTCCGGCGTTAAGGCTTGAAAGCCACGGCGAATTAGCAAGATAGTTGACCGACAGACTGCTACGCAAAGCGTTGTCGCGGTATTTGGTATAGGTTTCTCTGTAAGCGTCGGGGTCGGACTTACTGTTATATCCGCCTATATTTCCGTTTACGCTCCAGTCGAAATCCACCAGCTTATGTCGGGCTGTACGGAAAGTATTAGAGTACTTCAGAGTGATGGCGTTTCGCACATACGATGTATAAGGCGATGCCAAATCGGCGGTAGAACGGGCACGCTCGTAAGAGGCGTTAACTACACCTTTCTTCTTTCCTAAATCGAATCCTTTAGAGAACGAATATACTTGAGTATTAGGACGAACGCCAGCTTCTATCATAAATGGAGTCTTACCACGAAAGGTCTTTACTTTCACCACTCCGTTTGTTAAGTCACCGTATTCTACAGAGGGTACACCGGTCACCACCTCTATACTCTCTATATTATTGCTCGCAATGCTACGAGTATCTGTAGCCGCCATTTTAGTTACACCGTTGGTAGATACACGTGCTCCGTCTATCTCTACCACAGTACCGAATCCTGGAGTTCCGTCTTCGTCAGATGTACCTCGCAAGGTTACAGCATGACTACTTCCGTCGGTCAGCTTAAACGAGTTGTTGGTGCGTTCTCCCGGCAGAAGACTCATCACATCCGCTACGCTCACCGCCTGCAGATGGTCGAGTGCCGTACGTCCGATGGTGTAAGCGGTAGTAGCATCTTCCGTTTTACGTCGTGCCGTTACGGTTACCTCGTCTATCGCCAAGCTCATCTCGGGCAGATATACGGTCACATCATTAGCCTTCGCCTTCGATACGTACACCTTCACATTCTGGGTGACGTATCCCAGGCAAGAGACTTTAAGTATATATTCACCTATTGAAACATTCGTGATTCTGAACGTACCTTTCGAGTCGGACACCGAGCCGATTCCAGTTCCTTCGCCTAAAACGACGGCAGCGTACTCTATCGGAGTCTTTGTTTTCCGATTGAGAACTCGTCCTTTCAGTGTAGCTGTTTGTGAGTAACTAGCTATACTGATTAACATAACCGAAAGTAGTGATAGTAGTCTCATTTAGTCTATTTTATTCAGTCCTTGTTTGTCGGATGCAAAATTACTGCCGTGTTTTTCGCGGTACAATCGCTACTTTTAGGTATTTTTTGTTCATGTATCAGCTAAGCTATAAATTTGTCACAGTACATTCTGATGGGGTAGAAAAAGAATGCGATGTTCTCATGGAAAGAATGCGATGTTTCAGTTGACTCATCGCATTCTGTCGGTTGAATCATCGCAATGTTTTTTGCGCTATTTTTCGATGTGTTTTATGTATGTTATATTTGCAAACACTACCTCAGGATCAATATTATTCTTGAGGATTTAACATTTTGCTATTAAATAGTATTATTTGCATTATGTAACGTAAACAAACGGCTGTTGATTTTATACCCGATAGGGTGTAAAATATATACTAAAACAACAAGATTATACCCGATAAGGTGTAAAATTAAAAACCTTTATTATATTTGTACCCGATAGGGTATAATTTATTGCATTTATGGAACAGACAATACTTTCTAAATATGTGAAAGCTATGCGTAAGCAATATAATCTTACGCAGGTGGAACTCTCTGAAAAATCTGGAGTCGGTTTGCGCCTTGTTCGAGAATTAGAGCAGGGTAAGCAGACTTTGCGTCTTGATAAGGTGAATCAGATATTGAATCTTTTTGGCAGTGAGATTGGTGTCGTGCCAATGACTAAAACCGACGAGTGATAAAACAGTGCCAGACGAAATGAAAGAGGCTTTTAAGGCTATAATTGCCGAAAAATTGAACTTATTAGTGTAATATATTAATACGCCCTGTAAAAGCAAAAGTAATCACACAAACATACACGTTCTTACTTTTGCCCTTTTAGGGCGTTTTGTCTATATACCTAATACCTAGAGCATTGCCCTAGGCTAGGTACTTACTGGGCTTTCAGCCCGCTATTTTAAGACGGTAATCAATTATGATATATATTCGCTATTTATTGATGACATAAGCTATGATATATCCTCGCTATTTTAGATGATAACAGTTATGATACACCTTCTTTGCTATTTCTACACACTACCTTACGGCAATACTATTTTATACTAAAATAACTGTTACGGTACGTGCACCGTGGGCACCCATTACGAGGGCTTGCTCTATATCGGCTGTCTTTGACGGACCTGATATGAATACACCGTAACCGTAATTGCCGGTATCGATGCGGCGGTATGCCTCGTGCATGTTGTTAACCAAGTTATTACGGTCGAGTACTATAACCAGGGCTTCGGATATGAAATAGATGGCACGCTGCTCTACATCCTGCTGTATCCATACGGCTCCGTTTTCGCATACGCCAAGTCTGCCGTCTACTATGGCCAAGTCTGTTCCGTCAAGCT
The DNA here is from genome assembly GCA_000434735.1 of Bacteroides sp. CAG:530. Classification (GTDB taxonomy): domain Bacteria; phylum Bacteroidota; class Bacteroidia; order Bacteroidales; family Bacteroidaceae; genus Phocaeicola. The sequence continues at coordinate 139,330 of FR881244.1, read as the reverse complement.
CGGCTGAAGAGGCTACATCGTCGGGGTGAAAGGTAGCGCAGTCTATTTTCTGTACGCCATCGGCACACTTCACCTCGTCCATAACCGTAGCAATGCGCTTGGCTTCGGGGTAACTGGCGCGAATCACATCGTTGATGTTCTGACCGGGAGCCAACACTACTGTCTGACCGCCAACCATAGTCATCACCTTACAGAACTGCTCTATTGGGTCGGAGTACTTCAAAGCTTCATGCTCTAAGGCTGTAAGGTCGGGCTTCTCATAACGCACCTGCGTATTTTTACGTATATTCTGCAATATTTCTTCTCTACTGCTCATTTCGCTATCGTTTTATTTCACCTTGTTTTTCTTCCACATATCATTAAAGCTCTCTTTCGAGAATTGAGGCATATCGTGTTCCTCGCCCCAAGCGTTCAGGCTGTTGTTTACCATCCACTGTGGCAAATGATTAGCCAGATGGGCTTCATGCAAAGCAAAGTTGAACAAGCCCGGACGCTCCATAAGGAACTTCATACCACCCGACATAATGCGCTTGGACGGACTGGCTACACCTAAACCGTGCAACTTCTGTCGCCAACGGTAAATCTGGTCGGCCAAATCGACTTTGGCGGGACAAACGTTCTGGCATGAATAGCATAATGAGCAAGCCGATACGTTATCGTAGTACTTACGAGGAGCTTTAAGCATACCCAAGTTTATTCCGATAGGACCCGGAATGAAATAGGTGTACGAATATCCGCCAGAACGACGATATACAGGGCACGTGTTCATGCAAGCGCCACAACGAAGGCAGTTGAGCGTGCGTACATGGTCTTTATCGGCAAGAATCTGACTACGGCCGTTGTCTACTATAATAATATGTAACTCTCCCCCATTACGAGGTTTACGGTAATGAGAAGTATATGTGGTGATAGGCTGACCTGTGCCCGAACGAGCCAATAGACGGGTGAAGACACCAAGCGCCTCACGGTCGGGCACTATCTTCTCCATACCGAAAGCGGTAATCTGCAACTTGGGCTGCGAAGTTCCCATATCGGCATTACCCTCGTTGGTACAAACCACACACTCGCCCGTAGAAGCCACGGCGAAATTCGCCCCTGTCATGGCAGCCTCAGCCTGGAGGAATTTATGACGGAGGTTCTTTCTGGCAGCATGAGTAAGATAAGTCTGGTCGTTATTACCCGGCTCGGTACCCATCTCCTTAACAAAAAGCTCGCCTATCTCTTCCTTCTTAATATGTATGGCAGGCATAACTATGTGACTTGGTTTCTTGTGCATGAGCTGCAAAATACGCTCGCCCAAATCGGTTTCTACCACATCTACGCCCTTCTCTATAAGAAAATCGTTCAGACCGCATTCTTCGGCCAGCATAGATTTACTTTTAACGAAGTGCTTTACCTTATGACTCTTCAAAATATCATAAACGATGGAGCAATACTCCTCGGCATCCTTAGCCCAATGCACTTGAGCGCCGTTTGCCAAAGCATTCTTCTCGAACTCTTGCAGCAGTAAGTCCAGATGACTGTTGCTATACATTTTTATGGCAGATGCCATATCGCGCAATAGTTCCCACTCGGGCACTGCCTTACCCATTTTATCTCGTTTGGCACGCACCATCCAAAGCGTTTCATCGTGCCATGAAGCCAAAGTCTTATTCTCTAAGAATTTGCCGGCAGCTTCTGCATGTTTTGTACTCATAATCCTGCAGCTAATATTTGTACTATGTGAATGGTTTTGATAGGAAGATTGTCGCGCTTAATGATGCCCGACTGATGCATAAGGCATGAACTGTCGGCACCTACTATGTATTCGGCTCCGGTATCCATGTGACGTTTCACCTTATCGCGGCCCATGCGTCCTGACACGCTATGCTCCTCTACGGCAAACATACCGCCGAATCCGCAGCACTCGTCGGGACGTTCGGGTTCCACCACCTCGATGTCTTTTACGAGCGAAAGCAAATCGCGCAACTTGTTGTAATAAGGAACATTCAGTTCTGAAGGCGAAGACAGATGCATCAAGCGCACGCCGTGGCAACTGTTCTGTATGCTCACCTTATGAGGGAAAGAAGCCTGCAGAGAGGTAGGCTTAAGCACATCGTGGATAAACTCGCAGATATCGTAGATTCTCTCTTCGGTAGCGCAACGATGCTTCTTTTCGGCAAGAAGATTGCCATAATGATCGCGCACGAAAACCACGCAGCTGGCCGATGGGCCTACTACATAATCATAGTCTTTAAACAGATCGTCGAAACGGTCAGCCATTTTTTTAGATTCATCCTCAAAACCAGCGTTTGCCATAGGCTGTCCGCAGCAGGTCTGGTCTAACGGATAATCAACATCAACCCCTAAGCTCTTAAGCAGTTTATACGAAGCGACTCCCACCTCGGGATAAACGGCATTGATATAGCAGGGTATAAACAATCCGACTTTCATTTTTATCTTTTTAGTTATTGTTGTTAGTTTGTTTGTATTCTGCCAAGAACGCTGCCAAATAGACTACAATCTTATGACAACGTTTGAAATATGCGGCAAATGTAAAAACAATACCCTAAAAAGTGAAAAAACTTAAAGTGAAATAAGATTAATAAACCGTATATATGCGCGTACACCCCACGAATCACTTCGTAGGGTGTGCCAACTAATAACTAACTTTTACTTTTTGTGGTTTACGTAATTTCAATATGACTAACACTGCAAAGGTAGGTGGTTTATCTCACCTAGGCAATACCCAAATTCCGGTATTTGACTTAGGTTACTCTTGAACCTTTACCTCGCTCAGCTCTACCAACTTATTGACTATGGCATAGATAGTCAAGCCGGCAGCCGAGTGTATCTGTAGCTTGCGCGTTATATTCTTACGGTGGGTCATTACGGTATGCACAGAGATAAACAGTTTCTCGGCTATCTCTTTATTGGTCATGCCGCGAACTATGCAGCCCACTATCTCTTTTTCGCGCTGACTGAGGGCGTCTTGATCGGGCTCCTCTTCATCGGCTATATTTAGCAGTTCGGTAATTTTTTTTTCAAGCGACGCCATGTCATCGAATAGGGTGACACGTTCATCGTAACCCTTTAGCTGACTGCTGTCTACCATAGAGCAAAGCAGCGAAACCAGCTTTACATCATGCTTATAGCACTGACGGAAAGCGTCTACATCAAACCATCCCTCCAACTGCGGATTCACAATCAATATCTGCGGAGTATGCATCTCCATGCAGTGACGAATACCGTCTTTAGAAGTTACCTCTACAACCTCTACCTCCATATCGGGCAAGCGCTTTAGCACAGACACCAGCCCGCTACGCACTATGACCGATGACTCGGCCACCGCTATTAAAATCTTATCTTGAAACTTCATTGTTGTTATCCCTCTTTTCAAGTTCCATAATAGCAGGGACAAACAAGTAATCTTCTACCCGGTTGTGCGATGCCAAATCTTCTTCACAGCTAAAAATATCGAACAACGTAGCGTTAAGCAGTCGGTTGTCGCCGTTGGCCGGATAATATTTAATGATAATATTCTTCAATTCGGTCAGCTTGGCGTTAACCTGGTCGTGATGACGAGCAAAAACGCCGATATTGTATTCTGTAGTGTGCTCTCCAGCGAGCAATGCCCTAACATAAGCGAACACTTTCTTATTCTCGTATTCCATGTGGTTACGTACCTCGCCTACGTAATCGTCGAAGAACTGAAGTATCAAGAAGGCTACTTCGTTCTTTGTACTGAAATCGAGCGACTTGATGAGTTTCTTGCGTATGGCGGGCAACTGAAAATCGAGGAAGTATGTGTGGGCGCTCTGCAAATAATCCATCAGCGCAGTTACTGAAATGTCTTTCAGATGATCTTCTACCCTATTATGGTCTTCTGTAAGGAAATTGACTATGGCAAGAAACGTAGAGCAGTCTACCCCGTTCATGCGGCATACTTCGTCTACAGTCTTATCGCCAAAGCCCAAAGACACCCCGAAACGACTCAACACCTGCAGCAACGCATAGTTCTTACAGATTAGATCGCTCATCTTATCGGTAGGCTTAAACATTCTTGGATTACACATATTATATATTCTAAAGGAATTCATATTTTTTATCGGTTGCAAAGTAACACATTAATTTCAACATCATCAATCACCACAATTGGGTATTTGCACTGACAATTTGAGTACTCTACGCGTGTTTGACGTTACACGGAAACGATTGTCGGTGCGCTCGCCTACCAACCATACTATTTCATCGCCCACGCATACCACACGCTGACTTTCTTTCTCAAAAAGCGACTGCTTACGGTCGCGCAGATAGTCTCTTACCTTTTTAAACCCTTTCATACCGAAGGGCACGAAGCGGTCGCCGCTACGCCATACACGCATCGTTACCTCTCCCTGCGGAAGGCTATCAGCATCAAGGCACGCTATGCCTTTATCGCGAGGTACACAGAAATCATCGTCTACGGTAATCACCTCCTGCACCAAGACGAGTGGTTTCTCTTCGCGCTCGCTACTGCGTATCAGCAACACATCCCTATCAAGCAGAAGCTCGTAAGCCGAGGTATAGAAGCGTCTGCCCGACTCTCCTTTCTCCATGCTGCGAAGAATATCGTGAAGCTGCGAAGCGTTTACTCCATACTGACGGAGCAACTCGAAGAGCACTGCCTGGGGCGCTACCTCACTGAGCAACAACGAAACAGAGATACTTCCATCGGCCAACGTAACCCTACGGCAGGAATCAGACATGGCACGACTATATACGGCATGCACATCCATCAGGCGACGAGCCGTCTCGGCAATACTCTCAGAAACAGAAGGGTTTATTTCGGCCAACGCCGGAAGGATATTAAGACGAATCTTGTTACGCGTATAGTCGTCTACCAAATTAGTGCTATCAGTAACATACGGCTGATGCAGTCTTTCAAGATATTGCAGAATCTCTTCTCTACTTACGCAAAGCAAGGGGCGCACCACATTACCATTGACCACAGAAATACCGGTAAGTCCGTTAATACCGGTACCACGTACCAAGTTGAGCAGGAATGTCTCTACACTATCGTCACGATGATGGGCTACGGCAATTGATTGAGCGTCATGCTTAGCGCGAATTTCATCGAACCACCGATAGCGAAGCTCGCGTGCCGCCATCTCTATCGACACCTTATTCTGACGAGCATAATCGGCAGTATCGAAATGCACCACCTCAAGCGGCACTTGCTGTTCACGGCATAGCGCACGAACGAACTCCTCATCGCGCATCGACTCATCGCCACGCAAATGGAAATTGCAATGAGCCGCCACGCACTGATAACCGCACTGAAGCAACACGCGCAGCAGTGCCACCGAATCGGCACCACCGCTCAACGCCACAACAATACAACGGGAAAAATCGAATAATCTGTTCTCGTCTATAAAACCAGCTACTTTACGTCTAAACAAATCTTTCATTTTCTAATAACTAAAACATCGGCTATCTTTCCTTTAAAACCGTTCAGCACATCTCCTATCTGCTGCAACGGGAAGATAAGTGTTTCTTGATAGCTCATATAATCCATGCGCTTATGCTGCGCATTGTATACTTTCTTATAACGTCCTTCAAGGCACTGAACCAACTGTCCGTCTACGTATAAAGACGTTCCCTTGTAATCGCCCTCAATGCGGATGTCGGTCCACTTCTCTACCGGCAGACGGAAAGAATCGAACTCAAACACATAGCCATCTCTGCTGAAAGCTATATGACCCGTATTCTCCCAGTTGACATAAGCCTTAGAATGTGGTCCGCTGAACAATACTCCGCTTACGTTAGTATCCTTATCGGGGCAAACCCTAAACGATACTGTATAAGGATACCCCACCTCGGGCAACGAAGTACGAATGGTATCTGTACCACAGAGCGACTTCACTTCTCCTTCGGCAGTAAGACGAGTAGTACCATGAGGCACGCGTGCCAACAAGTTGACTCCCGGAGCTTCGGGCATCTGCTGGCACAAAGCTTCAAAGTCAGAGAAAGGCACAGCCTTATTTACTCCACGCCACAATTTCTCGCCCAACACCTGTACGGCAGGGAAAGAACGCAAATGCACATCCTGTTCTGAGATGCCGTTGCCGCACTTATCGTTCCACACGGCAAACATACCGCCCAGCACACCCGGAGTACCCTCTGGAAGTGTTTGCTTTCTATTCATAAGCCACGGGGTCCAAGTCTCGTAAATCCATTTGGCATCGAGGAACTCACGATAATATCCGGCTCCAGGAACTATATATAAATAGGTATCGCAGGTATTTATCAGTTTATATCCGTCTTTTAACGATACCTCTGGGTCAACCCAGTCGTACGACCATGCATTGACCGTAACACCCTTGGCCTTTACCGGAGTCTTGCCGGGAAGCCATTTCAAACCGCCCCACATGCGAGGAGTCTTACCACGACTTTCTATGTATTTAAGATAGCGGTCGGTAAAGTAGCGGTATTGCTCGGCTTCTTTCTTGTTATATTCATCGGTACCGATATGCACGTCGGGACCCACAAATACAGGATTCTCGCCAGCGATATACTCATCGAACAGGGCATCAAGGAAGGTATAAGTCTCTTCCTTATGAATATCAAGATGGTCCATGCCGTACTCCCTACTTCCTATCTCGGGCTTATAATGCACGAAAGCGAGCGAATGCGCAGGAACGTCAATCTCCGGAATCACATTAACGCCATACTCCATACCCATACGCTGAAGTTCGGTAAACTCTTTCTTAGTGTAAGAACCGTCTTTAGCCGTAAGTCCGGGGAAACGGTCGCTCTCTAAGCGGAAAGCAGCGTAAGTGCTGTTCCAGTCGTTATTAAAGAACTGAGGGAATCCGTTATCGTTAAGGTGAATCTGAAACTCATTCATCTTATAGAACGAAAGTATTTTCACGTATTGTTTCAGATAGTCCATCGTAAAGAACTTACGGGCCACATCGAGCATGAATCCGCGGTTAGGGAACGAAGGGAAGTCGCGCACCTCACCTTTCGGCAATTCGCCCTTCTTGTTATATAGAATCTGCAGCAAGCTGCGAGTACCCCAGAACACCCCCTTGGCAGTTGGAGCCGCAATGCTTACAGTATTACCTATGCTCATGGTGTAACCCTCATCGCCCAACTGCTCATCGGGCTTGGAAAGAGAAAAGACAATATCGTTTCTTTTAGGTTTTCCTACAGCTACCGTGTAGTTCCATCCCATCATGTCCTTCAAGTCATCGGCCAATATCCGTGCTGCAAACGAAAGCCGAGCCTCATCGGCAGGACTTACAACAATACGACCCTGAGCGGGCAAAACGATTTTTCCACGTCCGCCTTTCCATTGCTGTAAGGCAGGAATAACTTCGGGACACGGTTCTTGTGCCGAGACAGCAAGCGCCATCAATAACAAACTGCATAAAGCAAACAATACTCTCTTCATGTTTTCTCTCATATTAATTCTGTTTATGTCATCAAAAGTGATGCTAATATAAGGATATATCTTCTAAAAACCGCTCCAGAAACCCTTCCGAACAAAAAAAAACGCCATTTTTACGAAAAAAATCAGGCCAACGCTTGCAGATTAAAAAATAACACGTACCTTTGCACCCGTAATCGATAAGCGACTACAAAACAAGGATGGTTCCGTAGCTCAGCTGGATAGAGCAACGCCCTTCTAAGGCGTGGGTCTTGCGTTCGAATCGCAACGGAATCACAAAGCGGCAAGGTGAATTTCACTTTGCCGCTTTTGTTTTTTATATCTCTAACAGAACCAATGGATGCGGACTATGTATGTTTCCGCTATTATCGAACTTTATATTTGTTTCTGCTTACAATGCAGGAAGTATATATTTCCAAATCAAATTAATCTCTTCTTGCATATCATCATTGTTTGCAGTTACTGTTATCACCGCATCCTTTTCTGGCAAGATGATGATGAACTGTCCATGAGCTCCGTCGGCACGGAATGCATTATGACGGCAAAGCCAAAGCTGATAGCCATAACCTTGCAGCCAATCGCTTGAGGCGGGTTTGATTTTTACATCCTCGCGGCGTGTGCCTGCCGGACATGAGGCTACATGAAAACGGCTGGCTTCTTCTACCCAACTGCTTGGAATAATCTGTTCGCCTTTCCAATTTCCCTTATTCAGATAAAGAAGTCCTATTTTAGCCATGTCTTCAGTCTTAAGCTTCAAGCCACCGTTACCTAAGCATACTCCTTCAGGAGATTCTTTCCATTCTATTCCGACAATACCTAACGGACGGAACAGTCGCTTATAAAGGTAATCTGACAGTTTTTCTCCTGTTACTTTCTGAAGTATAGCCGAAAGAACATAACTGCACTGGTTGTTATATACAAAATAAGTACCGGGCTTATGCACCAACGGAGCTGCGAAGAAACCACGTATACGGCAACTGTCATAATTTTGCTTGACGAATGATGTAGGGTCTACATCATGACCTGATGACATTGTAAGCAGATGACGCACTTCCAGCTGACGCATATACGGTGATAGAGTGTCGGGCAAAGACTCAGGGAAGAATGATATAACTTTGTCGTCCAACTTCAGCAATCCTTCATTTACAGCCATAGCTACAGCAGTGGCCCTTCATTTCCAGCCATAGCTACAGCAGTGGCAGTTACAGTCTTAGTCACCGAATGCATGGCATGCGATTTATCTGCCGAATTATCGCCGAACCATTTTTCCTTAATGACATTTCCATGCTGTACTATCATAATGCTGTGTATGTCTTCTTTTTTCTGCAAAAACATATCCTGCCATTTAGAAAATGCTTTATCTAACGCATTCGACGCTTTAGCCCTCGGCAGAGATTTGGAAAGTTCATTGTAGTTAACCAATGTTATATTTCTCTCTGAAATTACTTTTTTCACCTTATCACTTAAAAAGAGTTTCAGAACCCCTTCGCGGTCGGCTGCCACATCTTCATAACCGATATGGAAAACAGTTTCAACTTCTGGCGAATGTGTTACAGGATGATCCAAGAAGATAAAGTTTCCTTCTTCGGGCAACTCGCGGAGCATCTTTATAAAGCTCTTTTCTTTCTGCTCGAAAGTACGCTTTTCGCCAGCGTAGTCTACAAATTTGAAAGAGAAATCATAAGTTTTGTCCTTGCTGCTCAACAAAGAAAGATGATATTCCTTAGCCAGCCTTTTTATTAGTTCATATACCTCTGGAGTAAATCCAGTAGAACCCATATGGCCTGTTATATGGCTCAACTGTGGCAGGTTACGCAGAGTCATTTCTATTTGTGCCCTTGCCTCTTGCTCTATTTCCTTGAGCGTCCATTTATTCGAGTTCTCAAGTACCGAAAGCCCCGGATAGTGAACGTTGGGTTTCATCATTGGCAGGAAGTATCCGTTGGCGTCTGTCAAGCCAGGGCAATGTGTAAGCGGTCGCCATTTCACGTTTTCCCATTCGCTGGTAAATGCAAGATGAAGGCCTACATCAAGAGTCGGGCAGTCACGCAGCATCTTCACGGCTTCAGGGAACCATGACGCTACAGGCATAACTTCCACAGATTTTACTATTCCTTCTTTATGAGCCTGCATACAGGCGACATTGATAGAATGAAGAGCTCCCATATCATCGGCCCTGATTATTAGGCGCGGACCGCTTGACTGCTGTCCGAAGCTCGACATGGACGCTAAGAGCAGTGAACAAATAAGAAATTGTTTTTTCATAATAGTATGTATTAAGTTTAAATCATAGAGATCTATTATAATAGAGTAGATTACAAATCAGAATGTACTCATTTGCCGATTGATTTTTTAGCCATTGGTGATTTTTTATCAAAAGAAGAAAAAATAATCTAAAAAAGTGAGTACATTCCGCAAGAGTAATTTCTCTTATTTAATAGAACGAACCCATAAACACCGTATTTTATGACCAACAAGGAAGAAATAGATAAGATTATTCTTTTACTAAAAGAAAATGAGCCTTCTCTTTCGGAAGAAGAGAGAAGAGATATGTGGAACAATATAGAGCAGGAGAATAACCATTTTGAGAAAAAGTCGAGAATCAAAGTGCTTTTGCGGAAAACAGGAATGGTGGCTGCCGTGATAGTGCTGCTTATAGCGTGCGCAACTATATTAAAGAGGTATACTGAAATAGGCATCACTAATTACACGAATGCATTGCCGACAGCTGAGGTTTCAGCCTCTACATTATATATTGACGGCGAAACGATGGAGATGGGCAACAATGCCGAAATCTATTGTTTGCCCGACCAAATGAAACTAAGAATAAAACAAGGAGGCGGTTTTGTAAATGTAAGCTATACATCAAATAAAGATCTGGCTCTGTCAGTCCCCGACAATGGTAATGTCAAGGTTCATATGGCAGATGGCTCTGAGATATTACTACGCGGACGCTCTAATCTGAAATTCCCTTTCTTGGCGGAACGACGTGAGGTGCATGTTGACGGAAAGGCTTACTTTAACGTAATGCACAAAAACGATATTCCATTTATAACCCAAGCCGGAAAGCTAACCATCAGGGTACTTGGCACGGAGTATATGGTAAACGCTATTCCTACAGAGAAAAGACAGAGTGTTTCTTTAATAAGTGGAATTGTAGAGGTTTCACCAAAAGGGGGCAAATCTGTTACAAGAATCGAGCCAGGCGAATGCTTTGTATACGATGATGATAACGCGATAAGTAAGATAAAAAAGGCAGATCTGGAATCAGTGAATGCCTGGAAGGAGAGTTTGATAGTCATGAAAGAAAAGCCCATTACAGACCTATTGATGCAGGTTGAGCAGTTGTATAACGTGAATCTTTCATATAGCCTGACGGAATTGCAAGACATCAGCATATCAGGAAAGCTTGACACTTCTGTTCCGGTGGGTACATTCCTTCATAACCTATCGCAAATAGCACCTATTAAAGTCGACAAAAAAGGGAATGATTATATTATTACTTATGACTAACAAACCTTAAAAATTAAAGCCTATGGAAAATAATGACTGAAAGAAAACATCCACCTTCATTTTATTACCGATAAAATGAAGGCGGAAGACAGTACCAGTGCCTTCCGCCTATGGGATTCAAGGAATTAACACCAAAATGTCAAACCACAAAAATCCACTATTTATGAATAAACTCATAAAAATTTCCAAAGATAATGCATTATTATTTAGGAGACCACTCATGGT
>FR881244.1:97279-128127 GCA_000434735.1 Bacteroides sp. CAG:530 | reverse complement strand
TTATCTTTCCCTACTGCTCCTTTAACACTTCAAGCAGCACAGAAAACAATAATCGAGATCAGTGAAGAAGGAAATATCACTCTTGTTGTTAAGAAGAAGAGCTTACGTAGTGTTCTTAGTGACATAGAGAAAAACTCAAAATATGTTTTCGGCTACAACAGCAACCTTCCTTATCTGGATCATGCTGTATCTGTTAGCTTAAACAACGCTACCATACAGCAGACAATGGATGCGGTTTTAAAAGGACTGCCTCTTACTTATGAATTGTCGGGACGACAAGTTCTGCTTGTAGAAAAGAACAGTAAAAATCAGGTAGAAAAGGTTATTTCAGGACGAGTAGTAGATGAAAACAACGAACCATTGATTGGTGTAAACGTTCAGAGCGGAAGCAATGGAACCATAACCGACGTAGACGGTAAGTTCACGCTGAAAGCTAAAGGAACGGTCACTTTTTCATATATCGGCTATAAAAAACAACACCTCAACATAGACAATTGCAAAGAGGTGAAGATGAGTCCCATGCAAGAAACTCTTGATGAAGTTGTGGTTACGGCATTGGGTATGAAACGCTCGGAAAAGGCTTTGGGTTATTCTACCCAGAAGGTATCGGGCGACTTGTTCGAAAAGGTAAAAGGAACAAACGTAGCAACAAGTCTTACGGGACGTATTTCGGGACTTACTGTATTTAACACAACAGAGTTCAACGAAGCACCTACCCTTTCACTTAGAGGCGAGACTCCGCTTCTGGTATTGGACGGAGTTCCTACAAACCTTAACCTCAGCGATATAAACCAGGATGATATTGAAACAATAGACGTACTTAAAGGCGCTACGGCATCAGCTCTTTACGGATCAAGAGGTGGTAGCGGTGTGATAATGATTACCACAAAGAAGGGCGCAGAAAAGAAAGGTTTTACTGTTACGGTAAACAGTAGTAACATGATAAACGCCGGTACATTGGCATTACCTAAGGTACAGTCGTCTTACAGCTCAGGATATGGAGGCAAGTATAACGTAGATGACGAGGTATGGGGTGATAAGCTTGACATTGGAAGAACAGCTATGCAATACGACCCTAAGACTTATCAGCTCGTTGAAAGACCGTTGGTTTCTGCCGGAAAGGACAACTTCAAGAACTTTACGGAGTTCAGCATGATAAGCAACACAAGCATCAGCGTAACTCAGCAGGGCGAGAATGGTAGCTTCCGTTCATCTCTTTCTTACCTTTATAATAAAGGTCAGTACCCTAACGCCAAAGCACAACAATTTACATATAATGTAGGTGGTGAAATGAGATTAGGCAAAAAGGTTAAGGTAGAGGGAACAATGGGATTCACCAAGATGGTTGCGCCACAGACCGCCGGAACAGGTTATGATGACCAGGGTTATATTTATAACCTTTTGGTATGGACCGGACCTGAATATGATATCCGCGATTATAGGGACTATTGGGCTACACCCGAAGAAAAGCAGAACTGGATGCGTGACTCATGGTACGATAACCCGTATCTTATGGCTTATGAGAAGATAAACCGCAGGGATAACTCCAAATATAACGGAATGCTTAATTTAACATACGAAATTAAGCCGTGGCTGAAGGCTATAGTAAGAGGTGGCTTTGACAATATTATCAATTCAACAAAAAGACACGCTCCGATTGGAATCAACGCTACACGCGATTGGGGTAATACCAATAAAGGTTATTACAACGAAAAAACAGAAGAGACGTTTACAGCCAATGGCGATTTCATACTTACAGCACAGGGTAAAATAAAGAAATTCACCGTAGATGGCTTGTTGGGTGGTTCTATATACTATTACCGCAACAAATATATGGATGCAGCTACAAAGAATGGTATCACAGTGCCTGGATTCTATTCTCTGAAAGCGTCTGTAGCAAGTCCTACTATAGATTCATATCTTGCCAACAAGCAGGTGAACAGTTTATATGGCAAGGTAACTATTGGTTATGACAACGCTGTATATCTTGACATTACAGGACGTAACGACTGGTCGTCAACTCTGCCCGACGGATCAAATTCTTATTTCTATCCTTCGGTAGGTGCCAGTGTACTGCTTTCTGAATTGTTCGAGCTTCCATCATGGATGAACTTCTGGAAACTTCGCGCTTCATGGACAGTATCAAAGAGCGACCTTAGCATTTATGAGACCGCCAATTCATATAAGGTTGAAAATGACGTGTGGGACGGATTGAACACAGCAAGCTATCCAGTTAGCATGTATGGTAACGTAAAACCTATCACCAACCGTACTTACGAAATTGGTACATCAATGCATTTCCTGAACAACAGATTGAAGGCCGACTTTACATATTATAATAAACTTACTTATAATAATACAATTAAGACCACAATCTCCTCAATGTCAGGTTTTGAAAGTGTATTGGTAAACACAGACGAGGAATATGTAAGAAGAGGCTTTGAAGTAGTATTGGAAGGTACTCCGATACAAACTAAGGATTTTACTTGGACGGCTATTGCCAACTGGGCTTTATCACATCGATATTATTCAAAGCTCGACCCTAAGTATTCGGCAGATAAACCTTGGATTTATGAAGGTAGCCGTGTAGACTACTATGAAGCTAAGGATTTCCAACGCTCTTCTGACGGAAGTGTTATAATATCGAACGGATATCCACAGTTAAGCAAATATAAGAGCAAGGTTGGAAACATGGACCCGAACTGGACATGGGGATTGACAAATACATTAAAATACAAAGACTTTACTTTATCGTTCAGTATTGACGGACGTGTAGGCGGTCTTTCTCTGAACAAGACCAACCGTTACTTGTGGCAAACAGGTGCGCATCCTGATACAGACAATGAATGGCGTTATGATGAGGTTGTAAATGGCAACAAAAGCTATGTGGCAGACGGAGTTACAGTAGTTTCAGGTTCCGCTAAATACGATGCATACGGAAATATAACAAGCGATGACCGTGTTTTCGAGAAAAACACTACTCCTGTTTCTTATGAGCAGTACATAAAGAACTATTGGCGTAAAGGCTCACAGTTCATAACTGACGAGACTTTCATCAAACTTCGTGAAGTGTCTATTACATATGATATTCCTAAGTCATTCTCAAAGAAATGCAGACTATCATCTTCTTCTGTATCTCTTATCGGACAGAACTTGTTGTTATGGACCAAGGACTATAAGTTCGCCGACCCAGACCGTGCGACTGATGATCTTAACTCGCCTTCCGTACGCTATGTAGGTGTGAATCTTAAACTTGAATTCTAACATTTTAAGTAAGAAAAGAAATGAAAACTAGAACTAAATATATAGCAGGCTGTCTTTCAGCAGTGCTTATGCTTGCAGCCACAGGATGTGACGACAAGTTTAGCGACTATAATACCAACCCTAATGAGTCAACTAAGGTTACTTCAAGTATGTTGGCAACACAGCTTATACTGAAAACTAACCTGATTGCTACAAGAGGTGATTATAAAACGCAGGATATCCCTAAAGGATTCATGAAGGATGATATGCTTGGCAAATATATCATATGGAGTGAAAGTAATGATATCGACTTGCTGTACAACAAATTGGATCGTACTACCTTCTCGGATATGTCTATTCTTACCAATGTGGACAAGATGGTAAGTTTCGCTACCGATAAAAAAGTAAACGCTTATAAAGGATTAGGACATATACTGCGTGCATACAAGTTCTTCACTCTGAGTATGCGTGTAGGCGACCTGCCTTACTCCCAGGCCATGCAGGGAGAGAGTGATGTAAAATACCCTGTATACGATTCTCAGGAAGCTGTAATGGAAGGTATTCTTAATGAATTGGATGAAGCTAACGAGCTTTTGAAGGATGCCGGCTCATTTGACGGCGACCCTATATATAAAGGCAATTCAGAACAATGGAGAAAAGCGGCAAACGTTTTGGAACTGAAGGTGCTTATCAATCTTTACAAGAAGATGGATAACACTAACCTTAAGGTGAAAGAACGTATGCAGCAGATTGTAAGCAACCGACCTCTGTTTGAATCGAATGACGACAACTGGCAGTTGGTACATTCTGATAAATCGGGCCAGAAGTATCCGTTCTATAAGGAAGGCAACAACTATAAGAATTTCCCATTTGTATCATCCATAGTCATTGATTCACTGAAGGCTTATAAAGACAGGAGATTATTCTACTATGCTAAGCCTATATCGAATACCACATTAGACGTTGACAACTGGGATGCATATAAGGGTGTAGAACCTTCAATGATACATACGGATATACAGAAAGAAGTGCAGGTGGGTAATGCCTCAGCCATAAATGACCGATATATCAATATACCAGAAGGAGAACCAACTTATCTGTTGAGCTATAGTGAGATGAATTTCATATTGGCAGAGGCTGCTGTAAGAGGAATAATTCAGGGCGACGCTCAGGATTATTATCAGAAAGGCATACGCGCTGCCATGAAGTTCACGGCAGACAATACACCTAACGACGAAGCGTATAATCATAAAATGCTTATCACTGATGCTTATATTAATGAATATTTGACTCAGCCGAAAGTAAGTCTGACAGGTAGCAATGAGCAGAAGATAGAAAAGATTATAGTACAGAAATATCTGTCTACTTTCCTTGAAGCTCCGTATAACGCCTTCTTTGAATACAGACGTACAGGTTATCCTAAGTTTATCATTAACCCAAAGTCGAACAGAAATGACCCTACCAGCAAGATGCCTTTGCGCTGGATGTATCCGCAGAATGAATACGATTATAATTCTGATAATGTGAAAGCAGCTGTTCAGAGTCAGTTCTCGGGTGTAGACGATAATAATCAGACAATGTGGATATTAAAATAATAATCTTATAAATGAGAGCATTATTTCTCTGCATATTATCAGCCTTTTCTGTCCTTTGTTTTTCTGAGCAAAGGACAGAAATTCCTACTCCCCCATTCAAGCCTATTCCTGAATGGTTCGGCAAGGCAGTTATCTACCAGATTTACCCTGCCAGCTTTCAGGATTCTGATGGAGACGGCATAGGAGATATACCTGGAATCACTCGTCATCTGGATTATGTGAAATCAATAGGATGCAATACCATTTGGCTTAATCCTTGTTTCAAATCTCGCTTCCGTGATGGAGGATATGATGTGGTTGATTATTATCAGGTTGCTTCTCGGTATGGAACCAACAAGGATTTACGTGAGTTGTTCGACGCGGCTCATGCAAGAGGTATGCATGTTATCCTTGACCTTGTGGCCGGACATACCAGTAATGAGAATCCATGGTTCATTCAATCACAGAAGGCTGAGACAAACGCCTATAGCAAACGTTATATATGGACTGGCGACTCGACGGTTTGTCCCACAAAATTCATCAAAGGAAAGTTTGAGCGCAACGGTTGCTATCTGAAGAATTACTTTGATTTTCAGCCTGCACTTAATTATGGATATGGAGAGCCCGACCCTTCTCACCCTTGGGAAGAACCGGTAGATGCCGAAGCACCGACAAATACCCGTAAGGAACTTATGAGAATCATTGACTATTGGATGGAAATGGGATGTGATGGCTTCCGTATAGACATGGCAGGTTCTCTGGTGAAAAACGATCCGCAATTTACAGGAACCCAATATTTATGGAATGAAATACGTCGGCATTTCCAGGATAAATGGCCCGAAGGAGTTATGCTTGCAGAATGGGGACATCCTGAAAGGGCTAAAGCAATAGGATTCATGGCCGATTTTATATTCCAATTCGGCAAGGAAGGATATCGCGACCTCTTCTTTAATGAAACCGGAGTATATCGGAGAGATACTTGCTACTTTGACCGTCGCGGACTAGGAAACGCCTCGCGTTTTATAAATACACTAAACGAATGTCTGAAGGCTACAGGAAACGATGCCTATATTTGTATTCCAACAGGGAATCATGATATACAACGTCTTAACTGCGGCAATAGAAAATCGAAAGAGGAACTGGAAGTGGCTATGACTTTTCTGCTTACACAGCCAGCCATTCCTTGCATATATTATGGTGATGAAATAGGTATACGATATAAAGAGGGACTGCCGGATGTAGAAGGCAGTTGCGTTAAAAGCGGCAACCGTGCCGGAGCACGTACGCCGATGCTATGGGATACCAGCCGTAATGCTGGTTTCTCTACAGCACCCGATTCATGCTTATATCTTCCGTTATCGTCAAATGACGGAAAGACTAACGTAGCAGCAGAAAGCGCTGACAAGACATCGCTTCTGAATTATATAAAAACTTTACTTAACATTAGAAACAATTACTATGCATTAGATATTAAAAGTGGTGTGGATTACATGGTTAAGGATTCAGCTGCATATCCTCTGTGTTATATCCGCACTTCTTTTAAGAAAGAACGTCTGCTGATAATAGTAAACCCTTCAGGTGAAAAGAGGACGGTTTCTTATGATGTTCCAGATGTGTCTTCATATAAGCTAGTCATCGGCTGTGGAAGTAAGATAAAAGTCGGTATCAAACAATCTACCGTAAGTTTTACTGTTCCTCCTGTCTCGGCTGCTATATATGAGATATAAAACTGACAGACAAGTTTTTCCAGAATTATACGATTAAATATATCAAAACAAAATGAAAAAGCTATTATTTATTATTCCTGCATTGTTTTTTCAAACGATGCAAGCACAACAAAAAGAGCCTCTTAAATTCAATGACAAAGGAGAATTTAAGATAGTACAGTTCACGGATGTGCATTTTAAATATAAGAATCCGGCTTCGGATGTAGCTCTTGAATGCATAGACCGTGTACTTGATGCAGAAAAGCCGGAGTTGGTGATATTTACCGGAGATGTAGTTTACAACTCCCCTGCCGATACCGCTATGATTACAGTTTTGAGCCATGTATCAAAGCGTAATATTCCGTTTGTAGTGACTTTGGGAAATCATGATGATGAGCAGAATCTTACAAGAGAGCAATTATATAATGTAGCACGGTCTGTAAAGGGTAATATTCAGCCCGATAACCAAACGGATTTCGTATTGAGAGTAAACTCAAAAGACAAGGAAGACGCTTTGCTTTATGTATTTGACAGCCACTCATATTCTAAACTTCCAAATGTAAAAGGATATGATTGGATTAAGGCAAGTCAAATAGAATGGTATCGCCAACTGAGCAATAAAGAAACCTCTGCTAATAACAACAAGCCATTGCCAGCTCTGGCTTTCTTCCATATTCCGTTACCAGAATACGCCGAGGCTGCATCAACTCAAAGCAGTATTTTAAGAGGTGTAAGAATGGAAGCTGCTTGTTGCCCCAAATTAAACAGTGGACTTTTTACCGCAATGAAGGAACAAGGTGATGTGATGGGTATGTTCGTAGGTCATGATCACGACAATGACTATGCTGTGATGTGGTATGACATATTACTTGCCTATGGCAGATATACCGGAGGAAACACAGAATACAACCATCTTCCTAATGGAGCAAGGGTAATAGTATTGAAAGAAGGAAAAAGAGAATTCAACTCATGGATACGTGTACGCACAGGAGAGATTGAACAATCTACCGTTTATCCTAACAGTTTCAAAAAAGATGATTGGAGAAAACGTAAATTAGCTAAATGACATCAGAGCCATAAAGAAGGTTGACAGGAATGATGAATAATCCTTGAGTTCTGAACTATTACGCAGGTGCGTAAGACTCCGGGACAATAGGTTTCTGGCAGATTGATATTCCATATTCATAATCTGTGCTACATCTTTAAGCGGCAATTCCTGAATATAATACAAGTAGATGATTTCTTTCTGTCTAGGAGATAGATTGTCTATAGCCTTAATCAATTGGGAACGAACTTTAAGGGATTCATCATCCATTTTTTCTATATGTTGAGAAGCGAATTTTACCTCTAATTTGAATTCGGGCATCTCCTCAAGATAAGAGAAACGAGACGAGCGTTCATTTAGCGAATGAAACAGCTCGTGACGGAACGAAGCTAGCAGATAGCCGCTTGTGTTATGAACGGCAGCTAGCTTCTTTCTGTTTACAAAAATGTAGACGAAGACAGATTGGATGCATTCTTTTATCAAATCACGGTCGGTGGTATATTTCATGCCATAAGCCAGCATCTTATCGCTATATTCATTGAATAGTTTCTCGTAGCAGTCCTTATCACCGTTTTGTATACCCATCCACAGTTTTTCAGTAAAAGCATCCGTGTTTTCTCTATCTGCGTTTATATTCTTGACAAAATCCATATCTACATTATTCAGCAACACGATTATTAAATAACACAACCTCACTTTGCCTTATCAAAAGATGCATTTATCTTAGTGTTGCTTGAAACAATAAACTAATCTTTCGTTAGACATGACTAAAGTACAAATAAAAACCGAGAATTGCTACATTTTGCTAATAAAAATCCCCCAACAGTCTTTTCACTGTTGAGGGAAATATTACAATTATATGACTTTCGTATTTTATTTTATTTCTACGCTTTCGCTATCAAAGAAAGCTGAAGTAATCTGACCGCTTACACTGCCGTCGTATGTTACCTTAGAGTTCTTCATCGCCTTCCATACAGGAGCCTTGAAATCGCTGGTACCTGCAGCGTCGGTCAGCTTATAGAAGGTATGAATCTCTACGGTGAATCCATCGTTGTATCTTCTTTCTAGAGCCTTTACAAGGTCTTCTGTAATACCGGTAATATTGATGGTTACACCAGTTTTAAGGCGTTCTACCTCTACGTTTACCTTGGCACCGATAGTTTCATCATAGGTCTGAATCTCGTAGTATTTATTGAAATATCTTGCACGTTCGTCAGTTTCGGCATTCTCTAACGTATAATCTATGCCTACAGGGATATTGATTGTAACGTCCTTAGCTTCCTTAACGTGTACCGATGTCTTAATTTCGCCCCACTGACCGTGGTTCTGCTGATGTATATCTACACCTAAAGTCTTGTCGAGACGTTTGATTTTATAATTCACTGGGAAGAAATCCATCAACTCTGCATAAGTAAGCTGAGTCTTTCCATCGTTCTCGCCAAAAGTGATTTCCTGAAAGCCGTCGTCATGACAAGCATCGCAGGCTTCTTTTATGTCATTCTTGTCAGTGAGAAGTCCGTCTACGTGCCAGCCGTTATCCATGCTCTTAGCCAAATACCAAATGACGTGTATCTTGCTGTCGTCTACTTTTGGAGAAACAGGTTGAGTTCTTGGATGCTTTTCAGAGATTTTCTTGATGACATTGGCACTGGTAGTATCACCAGCCGCAAAAAGAGTACGGAGTCCCGAACCGTCGGTACTGAGAAGATAGCTATAATTCTTATTCTTATTTACGGTAATGAACGGACAGTCGGTGTAAACCTTAACTTTTGTTCCTACGGAGTAGTAGGTATTCGGTTTAGTATTAGCGTAGCCCAAACGTGGGTCAACCTTCACATTGAAATAACGCACTTCGGTTACCGGTGCCAACGGATTTTCGGTTGCACGCGATGAAAAGCTTGCAGCTCGTGATGAAGTTTCTACCTTGGTAAGCTTATTAAGGGCGTCAACACCCATATAAACTTCTGTACCTGGAGCGTTAGCCAACCAAGAATTATCAATACCGTTTTCTTCTGAATTTGAACATGCTGTTAATGCGCCAACTGCTGCAATAGCAAGCATTAATTTCTGTAGCTTCATTGTAAACATAACATTTAAAATTTCTCTCGTTTGTTTCAGATGCCCTATGTCAAATCAATAATGGAACCCTATCAATCTATTGTTGCCTATATATATTATCAATCGACTTGCAAAAATACATTTTTTCGGAAAAACGACAATTACATCCAGAAAAAAATTAGCACTACAATACTTCAATCATACATGATTTGTATTCGTATTATATAAAGTTGCACTAATTCTTTAATGAAGTTGTCTTACTTCGACCGATACGCGCGCTCACTTCGACCGATGTGAGCGTTCACTTCGAGTCGGTCAACGTGCTTACTTCGGTCGAAGTAAGACAACCTTGTTAAATAATTTCACGACTTGCTCTCACAGACACCGATTATTGGCAACAAAAAACCTCTCGCAACACGTCAACGACAATGCTGCGAGAGGTTACTCAAAATAATGTGGAGGCTTAAGCCTCTATACTAGATATTCATTATTTCACTTCCACTTCTAACGGAGAAGCCAACTGCTTAGAGAAATTTTTCAAATAAGTTGTCCAAGCGTCCATGTCTTGTACGCCACCTTTGCTCCATCCGCTACCCCAATAGTAAACGTAAGAGCTATTAGGTTCATAAAGGCTGGTAGCCAATACATGACCGATAGCGTCTTTCTTTGGTTCTGGGAATAGCTGTACGTAAGCTTTCTCAACCTGTTTCGGGAATGCTGCACCTACGTAGATTACACCATGACCTGCAGTAGCGTTGTTTGTAGAGTCGGCATAAGCGATGAAACGATCGTCAGCATTAAGCACATATCCGTTAGGATTCTGTGAGTGAAGCACGAGTCCTGAAGCCAAAGTAGTAGGATTAGACAATCCGCTGTAAGTTAACACTGTACGGTTAAGGTAAGAACCCTTATCGAGCGAGATAACGCGTGTTTCTACTACTGTTGTATCACCCTTAACCTTCAATGGGTTATAAGTAAGCTTCATAGTGAAACGCAACGGACCGTTGTCAAGAATCTCATAATCCTTAAAGCAGTACGGATAGATAAGTTCTTCGCCATCCATCAGCGCAGAAGCACCACCACCAAGTGTAGGACCTACATTATATACGTCCATACCATTTCCGTGGTCTACGTGATAAGAGATAATCTTAACCAAGCTGTCAGCCTTTTCCTTCTGACCCTCTTTACGCCATACGGCAATCTGAGCACGGGCAGCAGAGTCTAGCTCCATAGCATAACGCTTTTCTACTACCGGATAAGATACGCTCTTAGTAAACACGTCGTATCCATAAGCCTGTTCCTGTCGACGCTGCAAAGCCGGACCGTATGCACGATAAGCAGCCTTGTCGTTTTCCCACGCAATGTCATCCAAGCGTTCAGGATAGAAACGTCCGCAAGCCACAGTATCCATAGCTTCGGGCTGACCTGCCTTAACGGTATAGCTTGATGTAGCACCCGCTCCTACTGTAGCAGGGAATATCAACATACCATCGTAAGTAAGCTGATAAGGCACCTGTGCTTTAGTAGCCGCATCTACAACTACATACTTCTGACCATCTTTCAAGCTGACTTTCTGCAGCTTTGTAAGAGGCACTTCTACCATTTCACCGTCACGAGCGAAATCGAGTGAGTTGTGTACAGACACAACCACACCCTCTCCGGCAGAACACCCTGCCAACAATGAAGTCAGCATAAGGAGTCCGCCCATTTTTTTAATCATTCTGTCTGAAACTAACATTATACTTTAGAATTAGATTTTGCCTTTTCCACAGCAGTTCTTGTACTTCAATCCGCTACCGCAAGGACATGGATCGTTACGTCCTACTGTCTTCTCTGCACGGTAAGGTTCAGTCTTAGCCTCACGTGTGTCACGGTTGGCAGCTGCCTGCTGAGCTGGATCGGTCAAATCCTGCTTTTCTTCACGATACTGCTGACGTGGTTTTTCTTCTACCGGAGCCTCACGAACTTCTTCGGGTTCCTGTACTGGAATCTGACCACGCATCAATACTGAGATAGTTTCGTTATTGATCTTGCTTACCATGTTATCGAACAAAGTTACAGACTCAAGTTTGAAGATCAACAACGGGTCTTTCTGTTCGTAGCTTGCATTCTGTACAGAGTGCTTCAAATCGTCAAGCTCACGCAAGTTTTCTTTCCATGCGTCATCGATGGTATGCAGCAAGATAGCCTTCTCGAATGCCTTAACGATAGCCTTAGATTCAGTTTCGTAAGCTTCCTTAAGGTTTACAGAGATGTTATACATGCGGCGTCCGTCGGTGATAGGAATCATGATGTTTTCATACATATGACCCTGAGCCTCGTATACCTGCTTGATAACCGGATTGGCAATCTGAGCCATACGTTCAGTCTTACGTTTGAAGAGAGCCATAGCTTCCTGGAATGTCTTCTCTGCCAAGTCTTCTTTGCGCTTATCGTTGAATTCTTCTTCAGTGAAAGGTACTTCCATAGCTAATGTCTGAAGAATCTCCATCTTGCAGTCGTTGTAAGTAGGCTGTTCTACCGCATTGGCGCAACGATCCCAAATCATATCTACGATGTCCATACCGATACGTTCACCCATCAAGGCGTGACGACGCTTAGTATAGACTACTGTACGCTGCTTGTTCATCACGTCATCGTATTCCAACAAACGCTTACGGATACCGAAGTTGTTTTCTTCTACCTTCTTCTGAGCACGTTCGATAGACTTAGAAATCATGCTGTGTTCTATCATTTCGCCTTCCTTGAATCCCATCTTATCCATCCAATGAGCGAGACGGTCGGATGCGAACAGACGCATCAAGTCGTCTTCCAAAGAAACGAAGAATACTGAAGAACCCGGGTCACCCTGACGTCCGGCACGACCACGCAACTGACGGTCTACACGGCGTGACTCATGACGCTCTGTACCGATGATAGCCAAACCGCCTGCAGCCTTAACTTCAGCACTCAGCTTGATATCGGTACCACGACCTGCCATGTTAGTAGCGATGGTAACGGTCTTGCCTTGTCCTGCCTTAGCTACAATCTCAGCTTCTTTCTGGTGCAACTTAGCGTTCAATACGTTATGTTCAATCTTACGCAATGTAAGCATCTTGCTCAGCATTTCAGAGATTTCTACAGATGTGGTACCAACCAATACCGGACGACCGGCATTTACCATCTTTTCGATTTCTTCGATAACCGCTTTATACTTTTCACGCTTGGTCTTGTATACACGGTCGTTCATATCGATACGAGCAATAGGACGGTTAGTAGGAATAACCACTACATCCAATTTATAGATATCCCAGAATTCACCTGCTTCTGTTTCGGCAGTACCTGTCATACCCGACAACTTATGGTACATACGGAAATAGTTCTGAAGAGTGATAGTAGCGAATGTCTGAGTAGCGGCTTCTACCTTCACTCCTTCTTTCGCTTCTACTGCCTGATGCAAGCCATCGCTCCAACGACGACCATCCATGATACGTCCGGTCTGCTCGTCTACAATCTTAACCTGTCCGTCCATTACCACATAGTCAGTATCCTTTTCGAACATGGTGTAAGCCTTAAGCAACTGATTGATAGTATGTACGCGTTCTGACTTGATAGCATAGTTAGTAAGCAACTCGTCTTTCTTAGCCAACTTTTCTTCATCGGTAAGACCTGTTTCGTTTTCGAGAGCAGAAAGCTGTCCTGCGATATCAGGCAACACGAACAAAGTAGGATCCTGAGAGTTACCTGTAATCAAATCGACACCCTTATCAGTAAGGTCTACGCTCTTCAGCTTTTCATCGATTACGAAGTACAATGGTTCTACAGCCTCGGGCATACGCTTGTTGTTCTGCTCCATGTAGATTTCTTCGGTCTTCAGCATACCAGCCTTGATACCCGGTTCACTCAAGAACTTGATAAGCGGCTTGTTTTTAGGCAACGCCTTATGGCTACGGTACAAAGCCAAGAATCCGGCTTCTACATCTTCTTTCTTATCAGAATAAATAAGTCTCTTAGCATCGGCCAAGAACTGAGTAGCCAACTTACGCTGTGCTTCTACCAAACGTTCTACCAACGGACGGAGAACTTCGAAAAGCTGTTCGTCACCCTTAGGTACCGGACCAGAGATAATAAGCGGAGTACGAGCATCGTCAATCAACACTGAGTCGACCTCATCGACGATAGCATAGTTATGTTTGCGCTGTACCAAATCTTTCGGGCTACCTGCCATGTTATCACGAAGGTAGTCGAAACCGAATTCGTTGTTAGTACCGAAAGTAATATCGGCCATGTAAGCTCTACGACGAGCGTCAGAGTTAGGCTGATGCTTATCGATACAGTCTACGCTCAATCCGTGGAACATATAAAGAGGACCCATCCATTCAGAGTCACGCTTAGCCAAATAGTCGTTGACAGTTACCACGTGTACACCGTTTCCTGTCAAGGCATTCAAGAATACAGGCAAGGTAGCTACCAAAGTCTTACCTTCACCAGTCGCCATTTCGGCAATCTTACCCTGATGCAATACGACACCACCGAACAACTGTACATCGTAGTGTACCATGTTCCATTTCATATCGTTACCGCCTGCTGTCCAATGGTTTTTCCAGATAGCCTTATCGCCATCGATAGAAACGAAATCTTTTCCTTCGCCAGCCAACTGACGGTCGAAATCGGTAGCAGTAACTACAATCTCATCGTTTTCAGACAAACGGCGTGCTGTATCTTTTACGATAGCAAACGCTGTAGGCAACACTTCGTTCAATGCCTTTTCGTACTTGTCGAGCACTTCTTTCTCAAGCTTATCAATCTGAGAGAAGATAGCCTCACGCTTTTCGAGTTCGGTGTCTTCGATAGTAGCTTTCAGCTCTTCTATCTTCTTGTTTTCTTCTACAGCCGAATTCTTGATGATTTGCTTCAGCTCTTGTGTTTTGGCACGAAGTTCGTCGTTGCTTAACTTGCTAATTTCGGGATACACGGCTTTAACTTTCTCTACCCACGGCTGAATTTCTTTCATGTCGCGGCTTGCCTTGTTTCCGAAAATCTTGCTTATAAATTCATTAAATCCCATTGTTATTTAGTTTTTATTATTTCAAAATTGATGTTTTTCACACATAATACGCCTATCGAAACCTACAAGAAACCGATGTAACCGTTCAGTTATGTCATCAGAATTCTTGTACTTTCGCTATGGAATAACGGCACAAACCGTCGATAAACCCCATAGTACGCATTATACTTTTTAATTTATTTTTGCAAAGATAGAATAATAAGCCGATTATCGTTGCTTAATTCTAAATTTATTTACGAATCCCAGTTAAGGGTGCAGCTGTGGCTGCGTTGGGAGCGCGAATGCGCATGAAATGAGCGATGGTTGGAGCTATGGTAGCTACCTTAACTGGCGTATAAAGGATTTCGGGCTTGATATTGCAGCCCATAAAAATAAGAGGTGCCGATGTATAGACATCGCGTACAACCTGTGAAGTCTGAGTATATTCATCTACAACACTCCATCCGGGCATTACTTCTACGTAAATATCACCCGAGCAATTAACGTTATAGCTGTTCTTTATCTTATCGACGGCAGGAGTCCATGAACCAAGCAACACGCGCTGTGACGAGTAGGCAGAACGAACGCCACTCATCTGCACGATAAAGTCGCATGAGCGGTTAAGTATCTCAGTAAGATTGAGCTTACGATCTTCTATAAGCTTGTGATTAAGATAAATCTGACGGTCGAAATAGGTTTCTACATACTGTCCGGGTCCGTAAATGGCCATCAAGTACATGTTAAGCAAGGCTCCACAACGCTTGATGTGGAATTCACCACCAGGAATGCGATACTGCTGAGGGTCTTTAGGGTCGCCATCAGCATATCCTGTAGAAGTAATAACGAAAAGGGTATTACCCAAACCTACCTTACGGTCTATCAAATCGAGCAAATCGCCAATGGTATTATCCAGACGTACGTATACGTCTTGTATCTCCATCGACAGTTCGCTGTTTGAACGATGATCGTAATTGCCTGCGTAGTACGACAGTGTAAGCAGGTCAGGCACATTATCCTTTCCTATCTGGGTCTGTGTAAGACATGCGTTTACCAAACGGTTCACCTCATCGTTTACGTACGGACTGGTTTTGAACTTACGATACTTATCCATTCTCTCATCAGAGAAATTATGCTTGAAGGTAAGTTGCTTCGACTCAGAGGTCATGTATCTATAAGAAGTGACCGCAAGATAAGGTCCCCAAGTCATGTTTCCGATACGGAAATCGAGCCCTTCTCTATCGTTATAAGATGTAACCCATTGCGGGAAGTTGCCGTAATAAGTAGAACCGCACCACTTTCCGTTCTCATCGTTAAGCCAGAAAGCTCCTTTCGAAGCATGTCCAGCTGCGAGAACCGCCATTTCGCGAGTCGGAGCGATAGAATACGCCTCTGCTTCACCGCAAGTAGCCACCATCAATTCGTCTGACAATGTAGAAACAGTAAGGCGGGCCGGAGAAGTGCTTTCTGAAGTATAGATACCCATAAAAGCAGGATCGTCTACAGCCTTGATGATACGAAGCGATGAACGGTCCATCCAATTGTTGCCCACGATACCATTATAATAAGGTGTAGTTCCAGTATAAATAGATGCGACAGCCGACGAACGGTCTACATTTATGAAATCGTATTCGGCATTATAATAAATACGTCCTTCTTTAAGCAGCTTCTTGAACCCACGCTCGCCATACAAAGCAGAAAATGCCTCCATATAGTCTGCACGGAACTGATCAATGGTCAGCCCTACAACTAAACGTGGAGTAGCGGAAGTCTGGGCTTGGGCTTGCAAACCAGCCAAGACAAAAGCGGCAATTAAAGATGTAAGTATACGTTCTTTCATTTTCTTTTTCTACAAACTAATATATGGCCTGCATAGTTCACTAGCAAACCGAGTGCCAAAGGTAATACCGATAAATTAATTTTTTGTCCGCAAACTGGTATTATACATATAAAAAGTGTTAAATACGCAACAAAAAACCAATATATGCTGGTATGTTTATGTTTCATTCCGGCAAAGACTATCCATGGAAGACATAAAAGAGGCAGCGGATTAAAGAGGATAATCATCCAATTTGAGCCCACAGTAGGATGAACCGAGAAGAAAAAGAGGAAAGCAATAATACAACCTGCCACACCTTGTGCTACACATAATATAATATCAAGCCACCAATATACAGAGCCGTGTATATATTGCCAATACACTAAGAAGAGGCAAATGGCGAAAAATAAAAGAGAACATATCATCGGCGACAAGACAAAGCCAGGTTCCGACGAAGCCTCCTCAGCCTCTATCGCCTTAAACTCCGTCGACACCAGCGGACGCTTCACTCCCTTTGAGTCTACAATGAAAGCTCTTTGGGCATAGCTACGCATATAAAAAGGAGCGAACATCTGCAAACGCTTCCCTATCGTACGGTCGGCCGCAGCACCTAAACAGAGGTCGATGCCTAACTCATCCCAATCGGAATTACGGGTGTATTCATGAACTATCGAACGGAAAGTACGGCCTGGGAATGAATCAGGATACACTACATTACCATCAATAGCCTGTTCTATACGGTCGCGAGCGCGAGAGGTACAATTATCATAGAAGTAATTATAGCGGTATACCCTATTCTGCGGTTTATAATTCTCTTCTAGCAGATACAACAATTTCTGATTTTCTCGTTCTGTAAGATTCAGCACCTGCTGATACACATCAGAGCCGCGCATGGCATACTCTGCCTCGAAATACTCGTACGGGATAACACCTAACTGATAATCGGTCTCGCCCTTCACAAAGCGCATCACGAAGTTCGGTGTGTTAAAGCTGAACAAACCATAATTGAACACTACGTCTACCCCACGGGTATAATTTTCATAACGGATAGCAGTATGACCAAACAATGAATAAATCTCCTGTCCAGGAGAACAAGTCATCAAGCTAAAACGGATACTATCGCGCTGTTCCTGCCCATGAACCATAGATGGAAAGCAAAGCAGAAGCGACAATAGTAAGAAAATACGAAATTGTTTCAACATAATTGGTTTATTAAAATAGAGCGAGCGTTATTCTGATACAAAAGTAAAGCGAATTATTGATACCCGCTAAAGAAATTCGGTGTTTTATTACATTCCTATCTTTTTTTTATTTTACTTTGCATCCGAAAAAATAAACAAAGAAGTGAATTTAGTCATTGATATAGGCAACACGATTGCAAAAATCGCTGTGTTCGAGAACAAAGAGGTGATAGAGGTCATTCGTGGCTCGAACCATTCGCTTGACTGCTTAGCCATGCTCTGCAATAAATACCCCATTAAAAGAGGTATAATAGCATCTGTCATAACACTAAGCGACACGATTAGACGTCAGCTCAGCAAACTCGACTTCCCCGTAATGGAACTAACATACCAAACCCCCGTCCCTATACAAAACATGTATAAATCACCCAAGACATTGGGTATGGACAGACTTGCCGCAGTAGTAGGAGCCAACTATCTGCTGCCCGACAAGAATTTGTTGGTGATAGACGCAGGCACGGCCGTCACCTACGAGTTCATCGACAAGGACGGACGCTACTGGGGAGGCAATATATCTCCGGGCATTTACACACGGTTCAAAGCCCTGAGCGCATGCTGCGACCAGCTGCCGTTGATAGAGAAAAAAGGTGAGTTACCAGACTTCGGATACGACACTACCACAGCCATCCGTTCTGGTGTAATTAAGGGAATGCAATTCGAAATTGCCGGCTATATACGCCAAATGCAGAAGAAACACCCCGATCTTTTGGTTTTTTTAACTGGAGGAGATAAATTTTCTTTTGATTCCAACTTAAAAAGTATCATCTTTGCAGATAGATTTTTAGTATTAAAAGGTTTAAACAGAATATTAGATTATAATGTTAAGTAACAAAAAAGTTCTTATTAGCGCCATGATGATGGCTGGAGCGCTTACCGCAAACGCCCAATCTGGCACTAACTCTCCTTATACAAGATACGGATTAGGAGACTTGGCTGGTCGTGGCTTTGCTGGTCACGCCGCAATGGGCGGTGTTGGCTACGGAGTGCGAAACAGCAACCAAGTCAACCTCATTAACCCGGCTGCTATTTCAAGCGTAGATTCACTGTCGTTCATGTTTGATGTAGGCATGAGTCTGCGAAGCTCGAACTACAAGGAAAACGGAATTAAGAACAATGCTAAAAATTCAAGCTTCGATTATATAGCTATGCAGTTCCGCCTGCACAAACGTTTGGGTATAGCCTTAAGTTTCACTCCTTATTCTACTACAGGATACAACTTCAACTCAACTACACCTATTTCTTATAAGGACGGAACATCTGCAGGATCTACCACTAATACATTTTATGGAGATGGAGGATTGCAACAGTTTTCTGTCGGCTTAGGATTCAAAGTCCTCAAAAACTTATCGGTAGGTGTAAACGCAGGATATATGTATGGTTCTATCGATTATCAGGCAGCTACTTCGCCGTCGTCTTCTAGCGACCAGACTATTAATTACCGCAACTTGTCGGTTAATAGCTATAACGCCAACTTCGGTATACAGTATACTCAGCAACTGAACAAAAACGACAATTTGACAGTGGGCTTGGTGTATGGATTAGGGCATAAGCTTAACTCTACCTACACTACAGGTACTCAGGTGACCGATAATTCAAGCTTTGTTCAGACAAATGAGAACAAAGAGGAAGACGGTTTTGGCATACCGCACACATTCGGCGTAGGTTTGGCGTATAACAAGAAGAAAAACCTGACAGTAGGATTAGATTACACCCTCGAAAAATGGTCGAAAGTTAAATACAACGGACTCGATAACCAATACAACGACATGTCGAAAGTTTCGGCAGGTATAGAATATACACCTAATACATTAGGCAGAAACTACCTGAAACGCATAAGCTACCGCGCCGGTGTATACTATAACAACTCTTACCTGAAGCTTCCTACATGCGACGGTCCTAAGGAATTAGGAGTAAGCGCAGGTTTCGGATTGCCTCTGCACTTGTTCCAGCGTAACACTATGCTGAACATTACAGGTCAATACGTTCATCTGAAACCCTCTGTAAGCAACATGCTCTCTGAAAACAGATTCGTCATCAAACTCGGATTGACATTCAATGAGCATTGGTTTATGAAATGGAAAGTCAACTAATAAAAACTATAAATTTATATACGATGAAGATGAAGATGGTTACAATGTTGTGCGCACTTTCATTGGGCACAACAGCAGTTTTTGCTCAAAAAGGAGTAGAAGACGGTTCACGTTTCGGACACGGTGAAGACAGCCTCCGTTGTCTGCAGAACATCAGTATTTATACTGAGTATGTTAAGACTAACAATTTCAAAGATGCATACACTCCGTGGAAGGCAGTGTTTACAGAAGCTCCTATCGCTCAGGTAGGTACTTACGTTAACGGTGCTAAAATCTTGAGAGGTCTTATCGCATCATCAAAAGATGCCGCTCAGCAGAAAAAATACCTCGACGAATTGATGGGTGTACACGATCAGCGTATCAAGTACTTGGACGCTCTGAATGGATTGGTTAGAAACCCGACTACCAAAGGTTCTATAGTAGGCATGAAGTCTCACGACTACATTATCTTCTCTGGAAAGAATGTAGACGTAAACAAGGCATATGAACTGACTAAAGAAGCTATCGACTTGGAAAAAGAAAACGCTGATTACTTCACATTCCAGGATATGATGGATATGTCTGCTCGTAAACTGAAAATCGACAACAATCATAAAGAACAGTTCATCCAGGACTACTTGGCAGTATCTGGTTACGCAGACGCAGCTTACAAAGCAGCAACTAAAGAAAAAGCAAAAGCAGCGTTGAAGGCAGCTAAAGACAATGTTGACGCTTACTTCATCAACAGTGGTACAGCTACTTGCGAAAACTTGCAGGCTATATATGGCCCGAAGGTTGCTCAGAACAAGACAAACTTGGATTATCTGAAACAAGTTATCTCTGTAATGCAGCTCTTGAAATGTACTAATGAAGAAGCTTACTTCGAAGCATCAGAAGCAGCTCACGCTATTGAACCTACAGCAGCTACTGCAGCAGGATGTGGTTATATGTACTACAAGAAAGGCAACATTGATAAGAGCGTAGAATACTTCGATCAGGCTATCCAGTTGGAACAAGATCCTGAAAAGAAAGCAGAATACTGCTACAACACTGCAGTTGTATTGTTCAGCAAAAAGCAGTTGAGCAAGGCTAAACAGTACTGCCACAAAGCTATATCTATCAACGATCATTATGGTAAACCATATATCTTGATTGCTCAGATGTATGCATCAAGCCCTAACTGGAGTGACGAAGCAGCTTTGAACAAATGTACTTACTTCGCTGTAATCGACAAATTGCAGAAAGCTAAATCAGTAGATCCTAGCGTAGCAGAAGAAGCAAACAAATTAATCGGTTCTTACGCCGGACATACACCTAAAGACGAAGATTTGTTCTTCCTTGGTTTGAAGAAAGGTAACTCTGTAACTATCGGTGGATGGATTGGCGAGACTACTACTATCAGATAATAATCTATAGCAAAATCTCATGTCTGAAAGACAAACAAACAAAAGATTTATTATAAACTTAAGCATAACAGTTGCCATCTGGGCAACTGTTATGCTTATTTTGCTACCATCGTGCAGCAAGAAAAAAGAGCTGGCAGCAGCTGTCGGCCAAGATGATTCAATCCCTGATATGAGAAGCACAGGAGTCACTACCCTTATCTCCGATTCAGGACTAATCAGATATAAAATAATAACAGCCGAATGGCTAGTATATAATCAGGTGGACACTCCTTTCTGGGCGTTCGAAAAAGGTATTTATCTGGAAAAGTTCGATACCCTATTTCATATCGACGCCAGCATAAAGGCAGACACCGCTTATTATTACGAACCAAAGAAATTATGGGAACTACGTGGCAACGTACATATACGCAGCCAACGAGGTGATAAATTCGATACCGAACTATTATACTGGAACCAACAGAAAGAAAAGATTTATTCCGACAAATTCATCAGAATAGAACAGCCAGACCAAGTCCTTACAGGATACGGATTCGAATCGAACCAACAAATGACCGAGTATCAGATTTATAACAATACGGGCGTTTTCACTGTAGAAGACACCGGAATGCCTGACTCGACCACAACAAAATAGAAAATTCAACACACTACATATTATGACTTTAGCTATAGAATTGATATTGTCAATGGTTTTTTCAGCATTCTTCTCAGGAATGGAAATAGCCTTTGTGTCATCAAATAAGCTGCGGTTTGAAATGGGAAAGAACAGTAGCTTTTCAGCCCATATACTTTCTATATTCTACCGAAACCCGAACAACTTTATATCTACCATGCTGGTTGGAAACAATATAGCACTGGTAATCTATGGTATATGGATGGCGCAACTGATAGAGAAACACCTATTGGGCGGATTTGAAATCAATAATGCCCTACTGGTGTTTATAGAGACTATTCTTTCTACGGCTATCATATTGGTTACGGGAGAATTTATGCCCAAAACCTTATTTAAGATAAATCCAAACGGCATACTAAAAGTGTTCGCCATCCCGGCTTTTCTGTGCTATGTCATCTTATTCCCTATCAGCAGATTTGCATCGTTACTGTCAGAAGGCATTCTACGTCTCACCGGTACCAAAATCAACAAAGAAGCTACCAACAAGGCTTTTACTAAAGTAGACCTTGACTACTTCATTCAAAGCAGCATCGAAGAGTCGAAGAACGAAGAAAGTCTGGATACAGAAGTTAAGATATTCAGAAACGCACTCGATTTCTCTAACATAAAAGTGAGAGACTGCATGATTCCACGTACAGAAATCATCGCCATAGAGATTAATGCGGAACTTAGCGAACTGAAGGAACAATTCATAGAAAACGGTATCAGCAAGGTGATTGTGTATAAAGATAACATAGACAACGTTGTAGGTTATATCCATTCTTCCGAACTGTTTAAACCTATATCCGACTGGAAAAAGAATATCAGAACCATTCCTATCGTACCCGAAACCATGGGAGCACATAAGCTGATGAAGATACTTATGCAGCAAAAACGCTCGCTGGCAGTAGTGGTAGATGAGTTCGGAGGAACATCGGGCATCGTGTCGATGGAAGACCTTGTAGAAGAAATCCTAGGAGACATAGAAGACGAGCACGACACTAACTCAACCATCGCCAAGAAGATTAGCGACAACGAGTATATTCTGTCGGGCCGAATGGAAATAGAAAAGGCCAACGAAGATTTCAATCTTGACTTACCAGAAAGCGATGATTATCAAACCATCGGCGGATTGATATTACACGAATATCAAAGCTTTCCTAAAGTACATGAACTGATTACGATTGATAATTTCCAATTCAGAATCATAAAAGTAACGGCTACGAAGATAGAATTAGTCAAGTTGAAAGTGAATAATTAGCAAGTTTTTTGAGGAAAAGAAGATGTCTTTATGACATTTTTTGTATCTTCGTGCGCTAAAGTAGAAAACAATAAACAAAAATAATAACTTTAAATGGCAACTTTACAGAAAATTAGAAGCAAAGGACCATTATTGGTCATTGTTATCGGTCTTGCCCTATTCGCATTTATTGCCGGAGATGCATGGAAAGTGCTTCAGCCGCACCAGGGAAAACAAGACGTAGGAGAAGTTAACGGAAAAGCACTTTCAGCTCAGGATTTCCAACAAATGGTAGAAGAGCTTAGCGACGTTATCAAATTAACAAACAACCTCCAGTCACTGAATGACGAACAGCTTACTTCACTCAGAGATCAGGTATGGAACACATACGTAACAAACCAGTTGATTGCAGGAGAAGCTGAAAAATTGGGATTGAAAGTTACAGACAAAGAAATCCAGACTGTTATCGAAGAAGGTACAAACCCACTGCTTATGCAAACTCCGTTCCGCAACCCGCAGACTGGCGCTTTCGATAAGGATATGCTGAAGAAATTCTTGGCAGACTACGCTAACATGGACGCTACTAAGATGTCGGCTGAATATGCAGAATACTACCATAGAATGGGTAACTTCTGGAAATTCATCGAAAAAACATTGAAACAGTCTTTGTTGGTTGAAAAATATCAGAACCTGATTTCTAAGTCATTCATTTCTAACCCTGTTGCTGCAGAAGACGCATTCAACGGACGTACCGAAGAATCAGACATCCTTTTGGCTGGCGTTCCTTATTCTTCTATCAGCGACTCTACAGTTACTGTTTCTGACAGCGAAATCAAGGACTTGTACAACCAAAGAAAAGAATCTTTCAAGCAGGAAATCGAAACTCGCGACATCAAGTTTGTTGATGTTCATGTAGTTCCTTCTGCTGCCGACCGCGAAAACGTTCAGAAAGAAGTTACTGAATCTGCAAACCAATTGGCTAGCACAACTTCAGACTACGCTGCATTCGTTCGTTCTGCAGGTTCTTCAATTCTTTATTCTGACGTTCCTGCCGGAAAGACTATCTTCCCTGCCGATGTAGCAGCTCGTTTGGATTCTGTAGGCATAAACGAAGTATACGGTCCTTACTACAGCCAGAGCGACGACTCTTACAACGCATTCAAGATTATCGCTAAGACCACTGCTCCAGACTCTATTCAGTTCCGTCAGATTCAGGTAATGGGTGAAACAGAAGAAAAGACAGCTTCTTTGGCCGACAGTATCTACAACGCTATCAAGGGTGGAGCTAACTTCGCTGAAGTAGCTAAGATTTACGGTCAGACTGGCGAAAGCGATTGGGTTAACGCTCAGGGATGGGAAGGTCAAGCTATCAACGCTGACATGCTTCCTTACGTTAACGCCTTGACTACTCAGGATGTAAACGCTTTGACAAACTTGAAAATCG
This sequence comes from Bacteroides sp. CAG:530, assembly GCA_000434735.1. Lineage (GTDB taxonomy): Bacteria > Bacteroidota > Bacteroidia > Bacteroidales > Bacteroidaceae > Phocaeicola. The sequence continues at coordinate 103,610 of FR881244.1, read as the reverse complement.
GCCAAGGCAACATCATCTTGCAGGTTACTGCTAAGAAAGCTATGAAGACTAAATATAAAGTAGCTATCGTTAAGCGTCCGGTAGAGTTCAGCAAAGAAACATATAACCAGGCTTACAACAAGTTCAGCCAGTTTGTTGCTCAGAGCACTACACTCGAAAGCCTTGAAAAGAACGCAGAAGAAGCAGGTTACACTGTTACTCCAAGATCAGACTTCCGTAGCGACGAACATTATGTAGGTGGAATCAAGTCAACTCGCGAAGCTCTGAAATGGGTGTTCGACGCAAAACCGGGCAACGTATCTCCGTTGTACGAATGTGGCGAAAACGACCACCTGTTGGTTGTAGCTCTCGAAGCTGTCAACCCGAAAGGTTATGTAAACGTTAAGAAAGTAGCCGACATGTTGAAACTTGAACTTATCCGCGACAAGAAAGCAGAAAAGATCATGGCTGACATGAAGGGATTCAACTCTTTGGATCAGGTGAAAGGTATGAAAAACGCAGTGAGCGACACTGTTAAACACGTAACTTTCGCAGCTCCTACTTTCGTATCTGTAACACGCTCTAGCGAACCTGCAGTAAGCGCATGCGCTTCTAAGACAGCAGTCAACAAGGTTTCTGCTCCTATCAAGGGTATGGGTGGTGTATTCATGATTCAGGTTTATAACAAGAATAAGAGCGAAGAGAAATTCGACGCAAAACAGGAAGAAGCGACTCTGTCTAACATGGCAGCACGCTATGCAGGACAGTGCATCTACGAATTGCGCGAAAAAGCAAAAGTAAAAGATCAGCGTTACTTGTTCTTCTAATAAGAAACAAACACACTACTATATTTTAAAATCTCCTTTCCCATTATGATTGGGAAAGGAGATTTTTTTTGCCCTTATTTGCCTATACAGAAAGTTTACTTCCCCACGCAAGAAATACAAGAAGCACAGCCCTACTGCATTTTATGAATGGGATCAGAAAGTATGCGAGCGGACAATCTGCAATATGCGAATTGCATGTTTACAATATGCGAATGGTAAGTCTGCAATTCGCATTCTTTTCCCACGTTTAGAAAGCCATTTTCTATGCATCCTGATTTTTACAATTCCTCTACTGCAACATAAATCTGATAACGAGTTTCCTCTGAAACCGGAGTAAGCGATAAGTAGCCCTTCTGAATCTTACCCCCAATAACTTGCAGCGGATGACGCTCAATCATATCACGATGAAAACTCTGAGCCTCGCCATCAGTGCGATAATACTCCACGCAATACGTACCCTTAGAAGCGGAATCTACAAAGCGGTTATAAAACAGACGAGACACCACACCCATATTCATGCGCAGATTCACCTCAACCAACGGATGAAGCTTGTATCCGCCATCTGCATCACGGCAAACCATCATGTCAACACCGAAGTAACCGCTGTAAGCGTATGCCACATTGTCAGAGAAGTAACGCAGTAATGCCTCACGTGTCATGCGCAACGTATCTGCAGAGACGAAAGAACATATCCGTTCTTCTACAGCAGCATCAGATACCAAAAGATTACCTTTATAATTCCCATGCGAATCGGTTTCAAATAGAGAATAACCCACAAAACTCACCGCTCCACCCTCAGAACGGAACTCCATAGCGAAATCGCACACCTTATTATATAGAGGCTCCGCCATGATGCAGCCTTGCGCACGCAGGGTACGAAGAATCCAACCTTCAGCCGAGGAAGTAAGCCCGGCTAACGACAGTTTCATCAGCCCTCTTCCACTGCCCGACCACGGTGTTTTAAGTACCACCTGCTCATGACGATGCATGAAGTCTACAACTTGAGTTAACGAATCGCACACCTGCGACAGTCCGCACGTCTGCTGTATATGACGCAACTGCTCAAGCAAACCAGCGTAATGGTTTCTGCCCGACAAAGCACGATAACGCGACAGCCACTCGTCCGACGGAAGATTTTCAGCCCCCACCCCATTACCGCGAAGCGTTGCGGCCAATGCCGGATTCCATCCCCACGGAGAATAAGGCTTGTCAAGAAACCTATCAGTTATACCCACGTTTACGCCTAAAGCCGACACATCAGCACAGGTAGCAAAATCAGCAACCAAGGCGGCATCATTTACCTTCACAAAATCGCCATCCCCGGCAATCCAAAGCGGAAGCAGCTCCAAATCGGAAGCCATTTTCACAATACCAGCCGGCGATTTATAGTAAGGAGAAAACGTGGCCAAAGCCATATCATTGTCAGGATTAAATAAGAATACAGAACCAGACATAATTTTTATCATTAGTGCAGAACAAAGTTAGAACAAAAAATAATATTTTGCCAACTCCAGTTTGCAAATTAATGAAGTCTTTGTATATTTGCATCGACGAAAATAAAAATCATGGAAGCTTTTTACAGAACACACAGCTACTTGGTAGAACATACAAATGCCCCTGTCAGACGAGATTTAATGGATGAAATAGATTGGAGCCATCGCCTGATTGGTATCAAAGGGACACGTGGAGTGGGAAAAACGACTTTCCTTTTACAATATGCAAAAGAAAAGTTCGGTCTTGACCGCTCATGTCTGTTTGTCAACATGAATAATTTTTATTTTTCGCAAAACAGTCTGGTAGATTTCGCCGGAGAATTCGTTAAGCGAGGCGGTAAAGTCTTGCTGATAGACCAAGTATTCAAGCTTCCACACTGGAGTCACGACCTGCGTACTTGTTATGAGCGCTACCCTAATCTGAAAATAGTTTTTACCGGATCGTCGGTAATGAGACTTAAAGATGAAAATCCTGAACTTAACGGAATAGTACATTCTTACAACTTGAGAGGATTTTCGTTCCGCGAATTCCTAAACCTGCAAACAGGTAATCATTTCAGTTCTTATACCCTCGAAGAAATTCTGGAAAATCATGAGCATATCGCCAAGACGATACTGCCTCACATCAATCCGCTGAATTATTTTCAAGACTATATCCACCACGGTTTTTACCCATTCTTCCTAGAGAAAAGAAACTTCTCTGAGAACCTGCTAAAGACCATGAACATGATGATAGAAGTGGATATTCTGTTAATTAAACAAATTGAATTGAAATATCTTTCAAAGATAAAAAAATTACTATATTTGTTGGCGGTAGACGGACCGGTAGCTCCTAACGTGAGCCAGTTGGCCACTGATATCAAGACATCGCGTGCCACAGTAATGAATTACATCAAATATCTGGCCGACGCGCGACTGATAAACATGGTTTATCCAAATGGAGAATTATTCCCCAAAAAACCTTCAAAGATTATGATGCACAACACCAACCTGATGTACAGCATATATCCGGTAAAGGTGGAAGAACAGGATGTGCTTGAAACATTTTTCGTGAACTCACTGTGGAAAGACCATAAAGTAAACAAAGGCGAGAAAGGGACCTCTTTCTTAGTAGACAGCAACCTCCATTTCAGAATATGCGCTGCCGGATGCAAGGTAAAGGGCAACCCCAACGTATTTTACGCCACACATAAAATCGAAATAGGCTACGGAAATCAGATTCCGTTGTGGCTGTTCGGTTTCTTGTATTAATATAATATTGACATTAAAACATTTTATTATTATCTAATATAATTAGTAATTGTATGACTAAACAAAAAAAATTCATCACTTGTGATGGTAACGAAGCTGCTGCACATATATCTTATATGTTCACAGAAGTAGCTGCTATCTACCCCATCACTCCGTCGTCTACTATGGCAGAACACGTAGACGAATGGGCTGCCGCAGGTCGTAAAAACATCTTCGGCGAAACTGTTTTGGTACAAGAAATGCAGTCTGAAGGTGGTGCAGCAGGTGCTGTACACGGTTCACTTCAGGCAGGTGCATTAACAACTACTTATACAGCATCACAGGGTCTTTTGCTGATGATCCCTAATATGTACAAGATTGCCGGTGAGTTCTTGCCATGCGTATTCCACGTATCAGCTCGTACTTTGGCTTCTCATGCATTGTGTATCTTCGGTGACCACCAAGACGTTATGTCTACTCGCCAAACAGGTTTCGCTATGTTGTGCGAAGGATCTGTACAGGAAGTGATGGACTTGGCTGGTGTAGCTCACTTGGCTACTATCAAGTCTCGCGTTCCATTCGTAAACTTCTTCGACGGTTTCCGTACTTCTCATGAAATCCAGAAGATCGAAAAGATTGAAAACGAAGACCTCGCTCCGCTTATCGATCAGGAAGCTTTGAAAGAATTCCGTGAACGTGCACTGTCTCCTAACCACCCTGTAATGCGTGGTATGGCAGAAAACCCGGATCACTTCTTCCAGCACAGAGAATCATGCAACAACTTCTACGATGCAGTTCCGCAGATTGTAGAAGACTACATGAAAGAAATCAACAAGATCACAGGCCGCAACTACGGTTTGTTCGATTACTATGGTGCAGAAGACGCAGAACATGTAATCATCGCTATGGGTTCTGTAACAGAAGCTATCCGCGAAGTTATCGACCACTTGACAGCTCAGGGCAAGAAAGTTGGTTTGGTTGCAGTTCACTTGTATCGTCCGTTCTCTGCTAAACACTTCATGGCTGCAGTTCCTAAGACTGCTAAGATCATCACTGTACTTGACCGTACTAAGGAACCGGGTGCAAACGGCGAACCTTTGTATCTTGATGTTAAAGACTGCTTCTACGGCGTAGAAAACGCTCCGGTTATCGTAGGCGGACGTTATGGTTTGGGTTCTAAGGATACTACTCCTGCTCAGATTATCGCAGTTTACAAGAACATGGAATTGCCAGAACCTAAGAACCACTTCACTGTAGGTATCGTTGATGACGTTACATTTACTTCACTTCCTCAGGAAGCAGAAATCGCAGTAGGTGGCGAAGGTATGTTCGAAGCTAAGTTCTTCGGTCTTGGTGCCGACGGTACTGTAGGTGCTAACAAGAACTCAGTTAAGATTATCGGTGACAACACTGACAAGCACTGCCAGGCTTACTTCTCTTACGACTCTAAGAAGTCAGGAGGTTTCACTTGCTCTCACTTGCGTTTCGGTGATACTCCTATCCGTTCTACATATTTGGTAAACACTCCGAACTTCGTAGCTTGCCACGTACAGGCATACTTGCACATGTACGATGTAACTCGCGGTTTGCGCGACAACGGTTCATTCTTGCTGAACACTATCTGGGAAGGTGAAGAATTGGCTAAGAACTTGCCTAACAAGGTTAAGAAATATTTCGCAAAACACAATATCACTGTATACTACATCAACGCAACTCAGATTGCTCAGGAAATTGGTTTGGGTAACCGTACCAACACTATCCTTCAGAGCGCATTCTTCCGTATCACTGGCGTTATTCCAGTAGACTTGGCTGTAGAACAGATGAAGAAGTTCATCGTTAAGTCTTACGGTAAGAAGGGTGAAGACGTTGTAAACAAGAACTACGCTGCAGTAGATCGCGGTGGCGAATACAAACAATTGACTATCGATCCTGAATGGGTAAACTTGCCAGATGATCCTAAGGCTGAAAACAACGATCCAGCTTTCATCAACGAAGTAGTTCGTCCTATCAACGGTCAGGATGGTGACTTGTTGCCAGTATCAGCATTCAAGGGTATCGAAGACGGTACTTGGTATGCAGGTACAGCTAAGTTCGAAAAACGTGGTGTTGCCGCATTCGTTCCTGAATGGAATCCTGAAAACTGTATCCAGTGTAACAAGTGTGCTTACGTTTGTCCTCACGCTGCTATCCGTCCGTTCGTATTGAACGCTGAAGAACAGCAGGGCGCTAACTTCGCATCACTTAAGGCTGTAGGAAAACAGTTCGACGGCATGACATTCCGTATGCAGGTAGACGTTATGGACTGCTTGGGTTGCGGTAACTGTGTTGACGTATGTCCGGGTAATCCTAAGAAGGGTGGCAAGGCATTGTCTATGCAGCACTTGGAAAGCCAGTTGGCTGAAGCTGCAAACTGGGATTACTGCGTAGAACACGTTTCTTCTAAGCAGAACTTGGTAGACATCAAGTCTAACGTTAAGAACTCTCAGTTCGCTACTCCGTTGTTCGAGTTCTCTGGAGCTTGCTCTGGCTGTGGTGAAACTCCGTACGTTAAGTTGATTTCTCAGTTGTTTGGTGACCGTGAAATGGTTGCTAACGCTACTGGATGTTCTTCTATCTACTCTGGTTCAGTTCCTTCTACTCCTTATACTACAAACGAAAAGGGCCAGGGTCCTGCTTGGGCTAACTCATTGTTCGAAGACTTCTGCGAATTCGGTCTTGGTATGGAACTAGCAAACAAGAAGTTGCGTAACCGTTTGGAAGAAGCTATGAAGGGTGCTATCGAAGCAGAAGGTACTCCTGCTG
>FR881244.1:54050-97255 GCA_000434735.1 Bacteroides sp. CAG:530 | reverse complement strand
CTCCTGCTGAATACAAAGAAGCATTCCAGGAATGGATTGACGGTCGCAACGATGCTGACAAGAGCAAGGCTGCTGCTGAAAAAATCGTTCCATTGGTAGAGGCTGCAAAAGACAAGTGCGGATTCTGCAAGACTATCGATGAATTCAAAGACTACTTGGTAAAACGCTCACAGTGGATTATCGGTGGTGACGGTGCTTCTTACGATATCGGTTACGGAGGTTTGGATCACGTTATCGCTTCTGGCGAAGATGTAAACATCTTGGTTCTTGATACCGAAGTTTACTCTAATACTGGTGGTCAGGCTTCTAAGGCTACTCCTCTTGGTGCAATCGCCAAGTTCGCTGCTTCTGGTAAGCGCGTACGTAAGAAAGATATGGGTATGATCGCTACTACTTACGGTTACGTATACGTAGCTCAGATCGCAATGGGTGCTGACCAAGCTCAGACTCTGAAGGCTATCCGCGAAGCTGAAGCATATCCTGGACCATCATTGGTTATCGCTTACGCTCCATGTATCAACCACGGTTTGAAAGCTGGTATGGGTAAATCTCAGGCTGAAGAGGCTAAGGCTGTAGAATGTGGTTACTGGCACTTGTGGCGCTTCAACCCACTGTTGGAAGCTGAAGGAAAGAACCCGTTCTCACTCGACTCTAAGGCTCCTAACTGGGATAACTTCCAGGATTACCTGAAGGGTGAAGTTCGTTTCGCTTCTGTAGCAAAACAGTATCCTACTCAGGCTGCTGAATTGTTCCAGGCATGTCAGGACATGGCTAAGAAACGTTATGATTCTTACCTGCGTATGGCTGCTATGGACTGGAGCGACGAAAAAGAAGCTTAATATAATAAGCGTAAACGCTTCATAATTATAAAGGAGATAAATGCCTTATGGTGTTTATCTCCTTTTTTTATTTTCATTATTCAATTATTTGGTCTATATTTATAGCACGATATTAATCATAATAAAACGGGTACTATGAGCAATTTATTCAGAAAGTGGATCAAATTTGAGATTTTGTCATCTCTATTCGGGTCATTCTTCGCCTTTTTGTGGATGTTCAGAAACGATGATGATGATGATTAATAAACCGTGAGGATTATACACGAATAATGCAAACTAAAACAATTATATAACGGAAATGAATAACGAAAATACTCAAACGGCAGACGGCAAAGCTAAGTTTCAAGAGGCTACCATAGCGCCGATGCATACGTGCGAACATATAGTAAACCGTACAATGGTAAACATGTTCGGGTGCGGACGCTCGGTATCGGCGCATATAGAGCGTAAAAAGAGCAAGTTGGATTACCGCTTGCCTCAGGCTCTTACAGAAGAAGAGATAAAGCGTGTAGAAGATACGGTGAACGAGGTTATAAGTCGACATCTACCTGTAACAGCCGAATATATCCCTATAGAAGAGGCGGCTAAAGGGTTTGACTTGAGCCGACTGCCCGACGGTGCTTCAGATACGGTGCGTGTGGTTAAAGTTGGCGATTATGATGATTGTCTATGCATCGGTCAGCATGTAGAGAACACTTCAGAAATTGGAACTTTCAAAATCATCAGCTACGATTATGCAGATGGCATATTCCGTATGAGATTCAAGCTGCTGTAAACCACACACAAAGGAATAACAGTTACACCATATTGGCGATGGTGTATATCAATAAACGACGAAGGTGTATCACATCACAACTAAACTAATGCGGTCTGAAAGTCCGCAAACTCCCCATTTACGGATAGTTATAGTTACGATACGCCTTCGCTATTTTCAAATGATATAAGTCACTGTCAGAGTTTCTTCAACTCCTGATAAAGTCTCTGCACCGGAAGACCCATCACATTATAGAACGAGCCGTTCATTCCGGTTACACCTACGTAACCTATCCATTCCTGAACACCGTATGCTCCGGCCTTGTCGAACGGACGATACTTCTCTACGTAGAAACTTATTTCTTCGTCAGTCAGCTGGTCGAAGGTGACCTCTGTAACAGCCGCAAAACTCTTCTGGAACTGTGCGGTTGTAAGACAGACTCCCGTTATCACCAGATGAGTACGACCCGCCAACTTTCTCAGCATAGCATGAGCCTCGGCCTCATCAGCCGGCTTTCCTAAAACCTCGCCATCTATGCAAACTACCGTATCGGCAGTAATAATCAGCTCATCTTCTGCTATAGACTTACGGTAAGCCTCAGCCTTTTCGCGAGCTATGTATACAGGCACCTCTTCTGTAGGCAAGGTGTCGGGATACGTCTCGTCAATTCCGGGCATCACCTTTACCTCATATTCCAAGCCCAAGCCAGAGAGCAACTCCTTTCGGCGCGGAGAGTTGGATGCCAATATAACTTTGTATTTCTTTAAATTATCAAGCATTTCACTGTCTTTTTAAAATCCGATTCTTACCATCCGAAAGCGTCCTCGTGCGACATCCATCTTTCCTGAGCACGAAGCACCTGTTCTACTACATCGCGTCCGCATCCGTAGCCACCGTTGCGATGAGATACATAGCGGCAGATAGCCTTTATCTCTGGAGCCGCATCGGCAGGACAGCATGGCAAACCAACCAAGCGGAGCACTTCATAATCGGGGATATCATCGCCCATGTAAAGCACCTCCTCAGGATTCAGCTGGTACTTATCCATAAAATGATCGAACTCGCGCGTCTTTACGGCAGCACCTAAGTAAACATCCTTTATGCCCAAGCCTTCATAACGCTTGCGCACCGCCTCTGTACGGCCTCCGGTGATAATGGCCACATGCAATCCGCATTTCACTGCGAGCTGCAGGGCGTATCCGTCTTTAATGTTCACGGTACGCATGGGCTCACCGTTAGGATGAAGGGTAATGGTTTCGGCACTAAGCACACCATCCACGTCGAAAATCAACGCTTTTATCTTTGTCAAATCGTAATCTATCATATTCCGAACTTATTTCTTGTCAAACGAATGTATATCTTGGCTTATCAAACGATACAGTTCCGCCAGTTCCGGCTCAGCAGAAAGCATAGCGAGATGCGAATCCATAACCGCTTTGTCATTACGCACGGCGGGACCAGTCTGCGCTTCTACCGGAGGCAACTGATGCACTTTTCGTGCCGTCTCGTCAATGAGGGGAAGCATGGCATCGAATGGCAGACCATGCTCGGCCAACAAATGTGCTGCCACGGCATACATGTGGTTGGCGAAGTTGCATGAGAACACCGCCGCTATATGCAGGTATTTACGCTGAGCCGAAGTGGCTTGATACACCTTGCTTCCAAAACCAGAAGCCAATGCTATAAGCAAATCTACATCTTCCGGGCACGAAGCCTCAACAAAGAACGAAACGGTAGAGAAATCAACCTCACGAGCCTTGCTGAAAGTCTGCATCGGATAAAGCACCCCATATCGGCGTGTCAGTCCGCTCCATACATCTATGCTTACGCTGCCTGCCGTATGAACAAAGAGCGCATCAGCGTTTCGGGCGGTAAGCTGCGGAAGCAGAGATGCCAGCGCATCGTCTTTTACCGATACGATATATAATGTAGCGTCGGGCAACACCTCAGCGATAGAGGTAGTAAAACGGCAGCCCAACTTATCGGCCAAAGCACGTGCCGACTCCTCTGTACGGCTATATACCTGCATCACGTCATGACCCGACTTCTGCAACACCATGCCAAGATGAGTAGCTACATTGCCAGCACCTATCAAAACAATTTTTTCCATAATCTATATTATATCAACGCGAAGAAAGCCAATACAGCAATATGCCTATCAGCAGCAATGCCACCGGAAGCAAGTAGCCAGACATATGCCCTAAAAGAGAGACTACCAACCCGATATTCTGTATCAACCAAATACCAGCCAGAACAATGCCGACAGACTTATCGGACTTAAACCATAAAAAGACGATGGCGGCGTAGAGCAGCATGGTATCTTTCTGTATAACCCATGGCAACCCCAGCGAGTTGAAACCCACCAGGCGATCGATGAGATAAAGTACCCCCATCAGCGCCAAAAACACAGCCGTAGCCCTATAAGTATCTTTATGATTCGATGCACTTGCCGCCACGGTTACTCTCCCCCGTTATATTTATTGATATGCACTTTCTCCCACTGCAGATGAGACTCGTCGAACGGCTTACGTTCCATTCCCTTATGTCCCACAGCAATGATAGACAACACCTGAAGCTGAAGAGGAATATCGAGCACGTTATGCACGTATTCATTAGCCGGCACGCCGTCTGCCCCGAAGCGTTCGCGCACCTGAATCCAGCAACTGCCCAATCCCATATCTTCTGCCTGCAACTGTATCATGATGGAAGCTACAGAAGCGTCTTCTATCCACACATCGCTGGCCAACGGATCGGCCAACACCACGATGGCAAGCGGAGCGTCTTTCAGGAACGAAGCACCAGCCTCCTTGCAACGCGACAACTTATCGAGCGTTTCCTTATCATCGACTACCACGAACTGCCAGCAATTACTGCGCTTTGACGAAGGCGACATAAGAGCAGCCTTGAGCAAGAGCACCACCTCATCTTGTGTAAGCTCCTTATCGGTAAACTTACGCATACTGCGGCGCTGTTTTATCAAATCACTAAAACTATTCATAATCAATTCTGTTACTTTTTTCAGTACAAATATAATTTTATTCGACGTAATGCTCAAAAAAAAACATATATTTGCGAAAAAGACAACGCACACCACCCCACGCGCAGCTTCTTTATACTGCGGTCCCGATCGGAATAAATTATTTAAAGAGGTATTATTATGATTATCCGCCTTACTACATACAAGCGTTCTAAAGACATCCCGCCACTGCCCGGAAACGATGTGTTCCACTCTACCGCATTGTTCCAGATATTCGAGCAGACATCGGGCTACTCTCCTACGCTGTTGGTAGCCAGCGACAACGGTACTCCCATAGCTAAGATGCTATGTATTACACGCCGCAGTTTCCGCCTCCCTACCCTGGCCGACAGAACGTATATCTACGGTGTAGGCGAATATTTCTTGCCCGCTTCGCCCGACGACGCTCCAAACAAACGTAAGATAAAACAAGAGCAAATCTTCAACGAGATGCTGACGTATCTTACTCAGAAACTCGACGTTCATGCCTTTACTCTGGAGTTCCGAAATATAGAAGAACCGTTGTTCGGCTACCGCTATTTCAGAGAGAACGGTTACTTCCCGATGCGCTGGCTCAGAATTCGAAATTCCATCCATCACAACGCCATAGACAAGTGGATGAGCAACTCGCGCAAGCGGCAAATTCAGCGTGGGCTGAAAAACGGTTCCGTAATCAGTATAGCGCATACGCGCGACGAAGTGACGGAGTTCTTCACCATGCTGAAGAAATACTATAGTTCGAAAATCAATCACCACCTGCCCGACCTGAAGTTTTTCATCAGCCTATTAGAGCACCCCGAGGGAGAACGCTTCGGTAAAATCTACTTGGTTAAGCTGAAAGACAAGATAATAGGCGGCTCGGTATGCCTCTTCTCAAAAGACACCAGTTACCTGATGTTCTCTGCCGGACTGCGTAAGAGTTATCCGCTGAATTATCCCGGCGTATTATGTATATGGGGTGCCATGACCGACGCCCGTCAGCGCGGATTTGAGCACTTTGAGTTCATCGATGCCGGACTACCGTTCGCCAACTACGGCTACCGCGACTTCATACTTCGGTTTGGCGGAAAACAGATGAGCACCCGCCGCTGGTACAAGCTCCGCTGGAACTGGCTGAATAAGCTTCTTATTAAAATCTACGTATAACCGCATACATCGTTACTGATGCACGGTGTACAAATCATTGCGATGGTTCAAACAAAACATTGCGATGGTTGAATCGAAACATTGCGATGGTTCAAATGAATCACCGCAATGTTTTTATTGGCTTGTAGCAGACTTTCAGGCGAATAGGAAGATGGGAAACTTTCTTGATTACTTCACAAACTGTACGTCGCTTTAATCTTTACATCTCTTGTTATTCCCTTTCGAGCATAGATAATGGATAAACCACATTCATCAGCTGACCTAAAGTCATTTCTGGTAAACGTTGACGAATAAATTGAGCAGCACGTTTTCTTATAACTTTCAAAATTAAAATGAATCCCAAAGAATTCACCCACCGATATTGCATTTCAATTAATGTCTCTTGCTATTCTAAATCCTGTTACTGAGTTGCAATTACCAACAGCATCAATCTCTGCTCCAGAAAAATAGGGGAATGAATTAACATGTGCATCAAAATGCCCTCCGCATTCTGCTGCGAAATGCCCATTAATAGAACTTGATACTTGCGTCTCACTATTATTTATATTGAATCTTTCCTGACACCATTCATGTACATTGCCTAACATATCATAAAGACCATATGAGTTGGGAGCTTTCAATCCAACATCATGTAAAGAATGTCCAGATTCTCTAAACCATCCTAACTTACTTATTTTATTGCCTGAATCTGGTTTGGCAGCCAAAAGCCATTCTGCAATTGTAGGCAGTCTATACTTCTTATCGGACAATTCATTAAGTTTCTTAATGAACACCAGGCAATCTTCATATGATACATTTACAGGCTTATTATTATCTTCTGCCGGATAATCCCCCATTATGGTTTTCCATATCTTATTAGTGACTTCATACTGAAACAATTGGTATGCAGCAACAGTTCCTCCCTCACCACTGCCAACTTTATAATAAACCCAATCATCACCACTTACATAACGATAATAAATTCCATAATTTGGTGCAGTCCCCATTGGAATATTCATCATATGCTTGTCTATATAGTCTACCATTTTTAATTTCTCATAACGCTGTTTCGCTTTTGCTTTATGTGCATCAGACGCATCAACAAATTCGGTTAGATATTTTTGAACCACTAGGGCGTCTTTTGAGGCTAATGCTTTTTTATACATACTTACCTCTTCTTCGGCCCTGACTTTAGATGAATAATTATTGTAAACCCTCCAACAAATAGGTAATATAACCAAAAGCACGCCCAGAACAATCAGCAGCAACATGCGTTTTTTCAAAATTACAGGTTCTTTCTTTTCATTGTATGATGATTCATTTTCATCTACAACTCTGTTTTTATGGGCAGAATCGTGTTGCTCCACGTCTTCGCATATGGATTCTTTGCCATTGATAGTATCTTTTTCGTGGTTTTGAACAAATGTTGATTCATCATCTGATAACAGAACTGCCGAAATTGCTTCTGATAATGCATTCACCGTTTGATATCGGTCTTTTTTTATCGGTGACATTGCTTTGGCGACTATGGCAATAACCTTATCTTCAACATTTGCCTGTTGCAGTACAGTCAACGGTAAACCATCATTTAAGACAAGCGATGACTCTGGTGGGGTCTTGCCGGTTAGCATTTTATAAAGCGAAGCTCCTAATGCATAAACATCGAGGGTAGCAGGAAGTGTACCGTCACTTTTATAATTAGCCTGCTCTATAGGTGCATATCCAAGAGTTCCAAGTCCTATTGTTGTACTCGACTCTGGCTCACCATTTTCTTTATACTGTTTCGCCAAGCCAAAATCAATCAAGAAAATATGCCCCTCATTATTACGCATAATATTCTTTGGTTTCAAATCAAGATGAAGCATATTATGCCTATGCATATAGGCCAATGCAAAACAAACCTCTTTTGTGATTTTAAGTGATTCTTCGGCTGAAAGTTTTCCTTCTTTTTTTATATAATCATCAACAGTTACACCGTCAATAAACTCCATCACATAGTAAGTTGTATTGTTTTCATCAAACACCTCCAGAACTTTCACTATATTAGGATGATGCAACTTTGAGAGGTTAATCGCTTCACGCTGAAACTTGTTTTGATAATTCTTAACCAATGAACTATTAGTTCTTTCTACACTTATGCCATCAACAGCCCTACTACTGTAATCACACATAAAGAACTCCTTAATAGTAACATTCACATCTACATCCAACTTACCTAATTGACCGTCCATTGAGACACGTGTTGTAGCAAGATAGGTAATACCAAAGCTACCTTGTCCTAAAGTCTTGACGACTTTGTATTTCCCATTTTTTAGCGTGCAACCTTGTTTAAGCTCTGCCATATTATAACTTATTAGTTTTTCACTTCATGGTTAATTATATCCATTTACGATAATAAATCTGATTCCTTAAATTCTTTATCTCAGAACAAAAATAAATATAAAAATGACTGAATGTATTTTCGGAGTCCTTTTTTACCCAAATTAAATACAATTCTGTCAGGCCTAACAAAGGAGATGAAAACACAGTTTTACACACTATTAAGACAATAAAACAATTTAGGCTGTAACCTCCACAAAAATGGAGACTACAGCCTAAATTTATAAAGACAGAAAAATCTTATTTCATCAACTCTTCCAACTTAGTAAGCAACTCTTCACCACGCAGATTTCGAGCAACGATTTTACCTTCCTGATTAATCAAGACAGTAGCAGGGATAGAGCGAACGCCATAAAGTGCAGCTCCAGCGTTTTGCCAACCCTTCAAGTCTGACATCTGAGGCCATGTGATGTTCAGGTCGGTGATAGCCTTCTTCCATGCAGCCATATCGGTATCGAGAGATACTCCGACTACTTCCAAACCTTTTGCCTTATATGCCTTATATGCCTCAACTACCGACGGCATTTCACGACGACAAGGACCGCACCAACTTGCCCAGAAGTCAACCAATGTATATTTGTTGGCAGAAACAATATCAGAAAGTTTCAACTCCTTTCCGTCGGGAGTGTTCTGTACTATATCTACGAAAGTCTTACCTACCATTGTGCTAGCAACAGCTGCCATTTCTTCTTTCATTCCCTTTACTTCGGGCAAAGAAGCGTATGCAGCAGGAATCTGATCGAGCAATGGCATTACTTTTTCAGGAGCGAAAGTCGGTGCGAAACTAGTAAGCAAATGTACGCCTACCAAGTTACTGATGTTCTGTTCTATAGTATTGAATACCATAGCTGTACCCAGACTATCTTTACGGTTCAACTCAGCTTCCATCTCAGCACGCTTGTCGGCTGTAAGCGTAGCGTCAGATTTCATCTTGTTATAAAGCTCACGCATACTCATGTTTATGTCGATATACTGAGTCATGAAGTTCTGATAAGCATCGTTACACTTAGTACCGCTTACTACATTGGCTTCTTGATTCATCTTCAAAGTGATGTTACCGTTTTCAATGAACACCATCGCCATCATAAGCGTCTGATTCTCATCCTGAGCGTAAGTTACGTAACGCATAGTAGTAACCGAGTCGGGAGTTCCCTTAAACTCGAACGCACCGTTCTTAACTATTGTTGAGTCTTTCTTTATCAACTCATTGCCTGCAAAGTCTTGCAAGTAAACTGTCTCACCGTCTTTTGCACCGTCTATTGTACCTTTAATGGTGTATCCAGACTGCTGCTGACAAGATGCCAATGCCATAAGGCCGGCTCCCGCCAAATACAAAATCTTTTTCATACTGATTTTATTTAATGATTTATTTAGGTCGCTAAGATACGTAATTTATTCTAAAAGAAGACCAAAGAATGGAAGCAATCTATTTTCAGCCATGCGTCAAGCCCCGTATAATGGAGTATGGAAAGAAGCAAAGCTATGAAGAACAGTGCTACCCAAAGGCTGGAGAAACGCGAGAAGCAATAGGAAATTCCTTTTACGACATCGCGGTCGGTACGATAGAAATCGACGGAAAAACCGTATATCATCGCTGTCAGTCCGAGGCCCAACGAGCACAAAAAAGAGAGTCCGCTCATGAAGGGCGAGCCTTGCAGACCTCCGGTTATGCTACGTACGATAGCCGACGAGCCGAAGGCAAGCCATGCGCAGAAAGCGAACCACATCATCCCTACCACCATGCTAAGCACCCAGGCGCGACGCTCTTTTCGCGACCATCCACCCTTACGGGTAATAAGTCGCACACACAGTGCCCACCATCCCGAATGTACGCACAGACCCACACCAAACGACAGCATGAACAGATGCCGTATGAGAGAGGCCGACCACGGAAGGCTTACTACATTACGCAGCAGCCACCGCATACCTTCGGCACTGAGCAGACTCTGTACGCCTTGCCAACTGTAAATACTCCCCACCCACGACATCAGCGCAGCCGCCAGCGTGAGTAGGAATAGCAGGGTTACGGGATGTATGAAACGTTTATTCATCGTCGGGTTCCAGGTTATCTATATCTAATATGCGCAACTCAAACGCACGTGTCACCAATCGGCAGGCGTTGACGCCCGTACGCTCATCAGCACGGAACAATCGGTTTACCAAATCATTCTGACGCTTTTCTATCGATTTTACACCGAAAGGCATCGCCTTAAGGTTGGTTATCATTTCTTTGGTGTAGCCTAAAGCCAAGTGACGAAGCAATCGTTCATCATACTCATCAATGTCGTAATTGATAATAGCCTCCTGGCGGCGCTGTTCTGCCATTACCGACTGTTTGAAGCGTTCTACTATCTTTTCAAGTATCGGATAGTTGAACACCAACTTCTTGCCAGCCATAACAGCCTCTACATCGGTAGCTGTGAGTAATTCGCCAGTCTTCAGTATAATGCCGTCGGCACCAGCCGCAAGAGCGTCCACCCAAAGTTTCTCGTTCAGCACCTCGCCAGTGAATATCAGTACTTTGATTTCATGGTGTTCTTTATGCAGACGGGCACATATTTCTACGCCAATAGTGGTAGAACCGCCTAATCCTAAATCGAGCAACACCAAGTCGGGTGTTTGCTGCTGAAGTAATGTCCAGAACTCGGCTTCGGTCATGGCAGTGCCAATTACCTCGGCATTAGGTATCTCATGACGAAATATCTCTTCCGTTCCTTTAAGCTCCAGTTTTACGTCTTCTACTATTATTACTTTAAACTTATCCATTATTATATAGTGTTTTTATATTCTTATTTATATTACTTGCGCAACGGCACCGTAAACCACACCGTATATCCTCCGCCCGGTGCCGGGTCGGCATTGATACGACATCCGCGACGACCTGCATACTCGTCATGGTCGCGGATTATTTGCTTGCAGACCAAGAACTCGGTGCCTACCAACTCGCTTCCGCCTGCCATGCCCGACAGATGGTGAAGCGACGGATAAAACAGCTCGTTCAGTTCGATACGTGTATACTCACGCCTACGGTCGGTAAAGCTGAAACGAACGAAGTCGGCATCTCGCCTTGCCTCTATCTCGATGCGCCCTGCATCAGGGCAACGCACGGCTTCGGCTATCAAGTTCTCGAAGAGGAAGAGCAGAAGAGTCTCGTCGCCTTTCGCTTTCATATCGCTTTCGGACAGAAGTACCGTGCACTCTACCGTAGAAGTGTGCTTGCGGAACTGCTTGCGCATCATCTTATCGACTTTATCGAGCAATGCACAGACGCTAATATCCGTACGACGGAACGTTACTTCGTCTAGCTGACGAGAGGCACACGAGCTGAGTAGCGTGAAGATGTCTTTATAGTAGCTTACCAACTCATCGATAGTCTGCATGTCGGTACGCTCTTTCTCTGCCGATACCGATGCATCGCCGTTAAGCGAATCTACTATCTTCTTGATGCGGTTGGGATAGTAAATTGTTTCGTGCTTAATGGTAGACAAGCAGTTATCGAGCACCATGTTCTGCACGTGAAGCATATTATCCTCGTACAGCGTACGTCGAGCCTCATCTTGCATCAACTCTATATCGGCATACTTTTGGCGCACACGCACCACCGTATTATATAGCACTACCGACAGATAGCTTATGGCCAGTTCTACCAGCAGTTTATTCTCTTCATTATTATATGGCTGAGCTACCTTAAGCGCCAATACGCCCGAGCAGTATTGCTCTCCGCCAAGTTCTACAGTCAGCGGAAAGAGACTCCACTTACCGACTCCGTTCCAATGCTTTTCTTTACGCTCAAAGCAACGCTGCATCCGTTCGGTGAGCACATCGTCTGTAGGTTTCTGCAGATAGGTATAGTATTTAAGCGGACCTTCGTCGCTGATAGCCAGCGACAAGTCATCTACCGGAAGCAGTTCATTCAGTTCCGTATAAAGGCAATTCAGTAAGCTGGTGGCAAAGTCGTCTCGCCCTTCTGCACGAGACACAGCCAGCAAAGCTTTATTGACAACAAACACTTGCTCCATGTTATATCGATAATGCAAACGGTGACGCAGATACAAGAAATAATATCCTATGATGCAAGCCACTACAAGAAGTACAAACAAGGCAAGGGCTATCATTTTATCCTTAGCCGACTGTTGCATCTGCTCGCAATAAACATCTATAGAGCGGTCCTTACTTATCTGCTTATACAGCACAGAGTAGGCCATATTGTTATAATAATACAAGCGGAAATCCTTCAACGCTAAAGCGGCAACCGCAGTTTCGTTTCGTACATCGAGAAGAATATAATAGTCTGTATCGAAACCTTGAGCCAACCATGTCTGTTCGGCAGCGTTCTCACCGTCGGCACAGAGTTGAAGCAATGGCTCTGCCTTACCGGAATGGCGCAGGTAATATGCATTCATATAATAAAGTGCGCTGTCGGCATACTGAATAGCCTTATTATACTCTCCATGCACATTACTATTATAAACCAAATTGGCGTATTCATTTGCGGTAGAAAGAAGACTATCGTAAGCAAAATTCTCTACAGTACCCTCGCCCGACTGTTGCTGATGGCTACATGCACTGCCCACCAATAAGAACAAGAACGCCACGCACATGGTCAAAGCTTTTTTCACCCCCTTAGGCAAGCGGAAATAAAAGCGGCTTCCTTTTCCCGGAGTGCTATCTATGGCGAACATACAAACACTGAACAGAGCGTTGGTTTTACTGTATTTTTCTATAATGCCCTTACAGTTCATCAATCCGAAGCCATGCCCCTTGCTCTTACGCAGTTGCTCTACATCTTTGGCTGTATCCAGTCCGATAGCTCCAGAATCGTACACCTTCTCATCGAGTATGCGACTTATGTCTTCTTTCGACAATCCCGGTCCGTCATCGGTTACCGATATCTCTACATAATCATCGTGTTCTGTAGCATAAACCGATACGTTGCCTCCTGCCTGAGTATACTTACGGGCATTATCGGCCAACGTATTTACCATAAAAAGCGTAAGAGCCTTATCCGCCTTTACTACAGCCTCTGTGGGTGATACAGTGAGATTAATATGCTTGGTATCGAAAGTATGCTTTCCCTTAGCCACCATAGCGAACAAATCATTAAGACCGAAGCTCTCTATCTTGAAGCTCAGCGCACCTTGTCGCATCTTAATCCATAGTGCAAGGATATCGTTATACTCGTTTATGCGGTCTATCAGCTCGCCTATATAAGTGAACTTGCCCTTTTTTATATTCTCCTGACGAGCGTAAGGTAAATTACGCAACTTATGTACTTCATTCGCCACCCTGTCTATGTAAGGCAAGATGCCGGTTACGATAGAAAGACAAGCTTTCTTCACTATGTTCTGACGCTTATTCTCTGCCAAATGCTGCTGATGCACAAAGCGTTCTTTCTCTATGCGGCGACACTCATCATCGAGCGACACCAAGTTCATTCCGTTTTCTATGGTCCACGTTAGATAAGGTAGAATCAGATTCAGCAACGCACGCTTCTCCTTCGGCAACGGAGCGCTAAGGCTTAAATACAACACGCCTATCTTCTCTCCCTTATCCGACGTAATCAAATCGAAACCGCTCATACGGCTGATGGCCTCACGTCGTTCTTCATCTATTTCATCTTCTTCATCTTCGGTCTCGGACGAAGAGCAAGTCTCTATCAGCATATCATCGGCACCAAACAAATCTGAGAAATCGTTCTTCACGGTCTGAATCACCGCCTGCACCATCTCCTCCTCGGTAGAAGAATGAGCCGGAACCGATGCGGTAATCTTTCGACACAAGTCGAGCACCTTATTCAGCGTAGCCAGATAAGCTTGGTTTCGCTCTCTCCATCTACGACTCAGCAATACGAAGAGGAATATAAGCACACAGAAGCCGATGCCTACCAACAGCAGCAGCAAATTGAGTTGCTTAGACTCGCGTTGCAAAGCGGCATACCTACTCTCTACCGATTTATCCTGACGGGTATAATCAAGCAAGTCGAGGTAAATATTTCGGTTGTAATCCGACTGCGGTTTCATGTCCATCGCAGCATATGTACGGCTCATCTGCTCGCGTAGGCGCAGTATCCACTCTGGCACCGTCTTGATGCCTTCGTTCACTATCCATTTCAGTTCTGTGGCACTGTCTTCCTGAGGAGCGTAAGTATGTAGACGGTCGGTAGTATCTTTACAATGATAGAATTTCTCATGATGCCAGTTAACGTACTGCAACGCCGACTTCAGTTCGGTCAAAGCCTTATCGGGCTGACCTTCATAATTATAATATGTAGCAAGTGTACGGTAGGTTCCCGAAATCTGATACCAATCGCCATATCTCTTAAACAGAGAAAGAGCCTGATTAGCGTAATATAACGGTAAGCTATCTACCGGAAGTCCCTTATCGTTGACCAAACGCAAGAGTCCCAAATGATCAGACTCCAGAATACGCCTGTTGTCAGGGAAATTAAGAATCTCGGCCATGCCCTGCAGAGCATTAGCCTCGAAATAAATATATCCTTTACTGCGGCTAAGCAAAAGACAGTCGGCCAAGCAACCAAACTCGCCTACTACCCGTTCCTCTTCGGACGACGCCGCATACATGCCGCCCGATCCACGCATATATTCATAATACAAACTCTGAGCCGTATCGGCAGCCAACGCCCTTTCATCTATGGCATCGATAGATTCCATAGACTCTTTAGTCTGCTGCAAATAATAAAAATAAATGCCCGATACGATATAAAACTCTGACACGGCATAAACGAAACGCTCCTTAATATGACTGTCGGTTATAAGAGCCTCATCTTCGCGGATACGCTTCATCCTGCTGATGGCACTGTTGCGGTAATCGTAAAACCGCTTGTTCATAGAAGTGCGCTGACAAATCTTCATCATGCCAACATCGGCAATAAGATGCTCCACCTCATTGCCTCCTTCATCGGCAGCCCGCTCAAACAGACGTGCCGCATGTTCAAAATCCATGCGCATAAATGCACAGAAACCCATGTTGTTAAGAGCCTCCGAAATGATTTCGCCATTACCCTTTCCCAACTCGCACGCCCGTACCGCCGCACGGGTAGAAGCGGCCAAATCCTTATAATGCAGAGCATACGCCACCCGGTTGAGCGAATCGGCCTGCATGAACCGGGCCTTATCTTTTCTGCCGGAACACGAAACCATCATTACACCCACACCAATCCACACTAGAATGATATATAAAATATGCCGCATCATTTTCATCGAGAATCCTATCAGGGAAAACCAACCATCATTATAAAAACGCAAAAAGGTGTATCAAAAGAATTGAGTGCATCATTAGCACGTCAAGACTTTTAACACACCTCTTTTCTCTTCGCGAAAAAAGATTATTTCTTAGATTCTTCCAAAGAAACTTTTCTAAATTCTTTCAATACTTTTTCCAATGTCAAAGATGCTTTGCGAGCGCGTGTTCCAGCAGCTTTATTGCCCTTTTCAGCCTGCAATTCTGCATCAGCAACCAATTCGGCTGCGAGTTCTTTTACTTTTGCGATTAATTCGTTCATGGTTTTATGGTTTTTATTTTTATCAATCTCAAAGTAAATACAAATAACTCAATATCAATAGTAAGCGCACTTATTTTTTATCTTTTTTAATATTTCATTAACGTTTAGACTTCAAAACTGTAAAAAAACGGCTTCAGATAGCGTTAATCGGCTGATTCGATGGCAAATTGCACTACTTTCACCGAAGTGTAATAACGTATTTCATCTTCATCGGCATACATATTCCCAACATTGCGGAAACGCACGCGCACACCCATTCCTGCATTGACTGTGATTACGGCTTCATTGCCCGACGAACTACCGTTTACCGTATACCACATGCCGTTCTGGGTGTATTGTACTTCTATATAATTATGCTCCACTTCGAACTGCCACGTCAACTTATATTGCGCTGTCTGCTCGTTATGGAACGTAAAGACACCTGTCGATTCGTCATAGCTCACCTCCTGCAACTGAGTAACCTCCTCAGGATAAAAGTTAAGCACCACATACTCTACCGTATCGCCTTTTACCACATTATGTACACTATACGATGTGATTTCATCACCTAAATGCATCTTCTGCGACGGGATATAAGCAAACTCCTCTTCACCACATGCGCCAAGCAGTACACTTAGCACTACTATACCTAATACTATTCTTATTATTCTATTCATAGATTCTAATGATTTCATTATTAAAGATAAGGACGAAACACTATCACAGCGTTTCGCCCTCAATGAACAAAATTCTGAAAACTGTTTTTATACAACCTTAAAAATCTGTTCTGGATTATGAGTTTCTTTCTTTTTATCCACCTTAACTCATTAATAATTGCGATTAATACTCCTTTTTTTATGCTGAATATGATTATTTATCTTCACCATCAGGTTTATTCTGACAAGCAGGGCAACATTTCTGATCTCTTCTAAGGCGAGGCAGCTCAGAATGCCACTTGGCATATTGCTCCTCGGTAAGAATCTTCTTCATCTGCTTATCCTTCTTCTCCATCAAGCTACGCATATCATTCTTACCGCTAGAGGAAGGAGGAGGCATACCCGGTCCACCGTTGCCGCCCATTGGAGGGAAGCCGCCACCGCCAGGACCGCCGCCCATTGGAGGAAAACCTCTACCGGGAGCACCACCCATCATAGGCGGACGATTACCATCTGCACCTCTCGCTTTCATCTGCTCCACACGAGCCTTCTCTTCTTTCAAGTTAAGTTTATAGACTTTCTTATACTGTTTATCAGTCAGTCCGAGCGACTTCTGCATTTCGTCAGTCATTCGTCTAGCCGCTTTCTCCGGATTCGGCAATTCTTTCTTTTCAGAGTTCTCCGTCTGAACAGACTGATACGGCAACGCATTCGCTTGTGCCGACCATGCTGTCCCAACCAAAGCCGCACAAAACAGAGCGTGTTTAATAAATGTTCTCATGTCTTTTAGCTTTTAAAATTTTACGGAAACAAAAGTATATTCTGTCATCCTAAAGCAAAAATAGAATCTACAAACGCCCCAATTCCATCAGTAAAACGCCACATTTCACCTCATAAACCCATAAAGACAACAACTATAGCAATAACAACACTCCAAGACCGACAAAACCTGAAAAACAACCTACTCGTCTTTCAAAAAAGTCAGTTCACCGATTTATATTGCAATTAATAAAGCCCCATCCTATTTTTGTAACTTAGAAAAATGACCGCGACAGCAAACAAACAAAGACGCATGAAACAAATTTCAAAGCAAACGCTTTTAGAACAAATAGTATATCTGATTATATGGATATTCATCGGAGTCGCTCCGATAGTCTCCACTTACTCAGCCCAAAACACATTACCCGACCATACAACAGTATGGAAAGACATCATGCAATCATGGATCATCATCGCTCCATTCTTCGTTTTATTCCTACTGAACAACTTCATACTCATACCGAAGCTATTCCTACGTAAAAACTATCTATGGTACACCATAAGCATCATACTAACCCTCTTCATACTGTTTAAAGTAGTACCCGAAAGCGTACTCTTCTACCAGTTATCAGAGAACCGACAAGAACAATTCATGCCAGGCGGCGATATGCGTCCGCACGGCGAAAGACTCCCACATCCGAAAGACGGAGAACACAGCTCCGAAATGCGCCCGCCGTTACCCTACAGACATCACAACCGTAGACAGCCTATGCCTCCACGTATGCGACCTAGCACCATTACATTCATAAACCTCACCATCGCCATACTACTGATAGGATTTAACCTTACTATCAAACTATTCATCAAGTCACTGCGCGATGAAGAGATTCTGAAAGACCTAGAACACCAAAAACTGGAATCGGAACTTCAATACCTGAAATATCAGCTCAACCCACATTTTTTTATGAATACACTTAACAACATACACGCCTTGATAGATATAGATAGCCGAAAAGCCAAGACATCCATCATAGAACTATCAAAACTGATGCGCTATGTGCTGTATGAATCAAACAAAGACTATATAGAGCTAACCAAGGAGATAACTTTTCTTCAGAATTACATCGAACTTATGCGACTGCGCTTTACCGAAAGCCTAAACATACAAACCGACTTTCCGCTGATAGTGCCCGAAGTAAAGATACCTCCACTGTTACTTATCTCTCTATTAGAGAATGCCTTCAAACACGGAGTGAGCTATCGCGAAGCATCGTTCATACATATCTGCCTGAAGATAGACGATGGAAGCCTTATCTTTAAATGTAGCAATAGTAAGCACCGCACTAAGAAAGACGAACACCACGGCGTGGGACTGGAAAACGTAAAGAAACGACTGCAACTACTGTTCGGCAACAACTATACATATACAGTAAACGAAAACGAGAACGAATACAATGTATCACTAAACATACCGCTTAACACATGATGAACTGCATTATTATAGACGATGAGCCTCTGGCACTGACCCAACTGACAGGATACGTAAAACGCATTCCTTTCTTAAATCTTATAAAGTCATGCCACGACGCATATGAAGCAATGAAAGTTATGGCACAAGAGAAAGTTGACTTGCTGTTTATCGACATCAATATGCCCGACTTAAACGGAGTAGATTTCGTACGTTCACTGGCAACTAAGCCCTTAGTGATATTCACCACCGCCTATTCAGAATATGCGGTAGAAGGCTTCAAACTTGATGCCACCGACTATCTGCTCAAGCCTTTCGAGTTTCAAGACTGCCTGAAAGCAGCCGAAAAGGCACGTAAGATGTACGAATATACTCACACCGCCACCCCTGCTACCAAGGAAGAAGCCAGCGACAGCCTATTCATAAAAAGCGAATATAAGATGGTGCGCATCAACCTACAGGAAATAAAGTACATAGAGGGTATGAGCGAATATATACGCATATACACCGAAGGGAGAGACAGACCGATAGTGACTCTTAGCAGTCTGCAGAAAATAGAAAGCCGACTGCCCGACTACTTTATGCGTGTGCACCGCTCGTATATAGTCAACATGCGAAAGGTGACAGAAATATCGCGCCTGCGTATCATTTTCGATAAAGACACCTACATACCGGTAGGCGAAAACTATAAAGACAAGTTTCTTGAAGCAATAAATAAGCAATCAATATTATAACATTTCTCTGTTCGGAAAATTATTCGTAATTTTGAAGTCCGAATCATGCCAAGGCATAAGATTCTGGCACAGAAACAAGAGAAAGATGTACATATTCCGTTCTATCCACGAAATAATAAGCACCGTCAGTACAGCAAGAGGGCTGCTGACGGAAATGTTTGAAAAGAGAAAGATTCTTAACTTCAGATATACCGATGCGCTGGCTCTGCTGAAAGACGACGAAAACAAGCTAAAGCTTTTGATTGAGAAAGAGGTTATCCGCCAAAACGGAAACTTTCTGGAGCTTGACGCACGCTTCATGGACTTCTTCGAATTACTGCTCGAAGCCAACGAAGAAATCAATACCGCTATCATCGACGAAAACATAGAGTATCTGCATGAGCTGATGGATTATTATCAGAAGGAGCGCATTGCCAACAGAAGGGCTCGCTATGTGCGCGACATCAAGATAACATTCCAGAAAATAGCGCGTACCACCATACGTAATATCATGAATCTGCAAACCAGCATAGAAAATGCTTTCAAGCATGAGCCTACGTATCAAATCAAGATAGCTAAGCTGGAGAATCTCGATAAAAAAAGAATCAACATACAGCAACTTATAGACACTACAGAGCATCTTATTCTGCATGAGGAACGCCAGTTCTTTCAGCAGGCTACCGACGAGGAGCTCGACCGCATTCTGCTGGATTTGCGCCGCGAGCTTCAGCTTTCGGCTCATAGCTTAATACGCGCACAGCAGGACATTATCAACTATCTGAATCAGATAAAGAGTCAGGTAATACTGGTGGCGAAGATTCGCCGTCTGAAATATCTGCAAGATCAATTCGAACTACGTGCCAAGACCAACCTGTCTGAAGTAATAGACAATGAACGCTCAGTGTTAATAGAAGGTGCTATGCCCGCATCGTTCAAGCTATCCGTAAACTACCTTAATAGCGATGAGGCTCGCCCAGTTATATTGAAAGTGCTGAAGAACTTGCAATATCGCGAAAGCGTACGAAGCAACGAAGCCGGAGCGTTCAGTCAGGAGGACCTTGAATCGCAAGCCATGTATCAAGAAAGCATCAGCTTGGAAGAGACGGCAGGCGATTATATTCAGGCACAAGCCGAGAAGAAATGGAAAGACCCGGAGGCACAACCCGAAGACCTCTTCTCGTATCTGATGAATTATACATTCAAGCGAGAAGTGAGCGAGAAAGAACGCACCACGCTGTTCTGTCAGATGGTATCGCTATACGAATCGCAATTCCAAATAACCAACGAGTTCAGCACTTATCACAATTATGAATACGTACGGGTGTATCCGGGTATTTAATCAAGAAAAGAAAGAAGCATCATGGAATTAAATATACATATCCCCGACCATACGGCCGAGATTTTCGACTGTCTGCAGAAAGGACAGTTTATCAGTTCAAACAGTACCAACGAAGAAATAAGAGACTATTACGATATGATAGACGATGACTTCGAGGCGCTGTCTGTATTTTTCGCTCAGATAGGATACAACCTTGAAAGAGGCAATGAGTATTTTTACTTTTCGCGAACTGAACCGCGTAACACATTAGAGCAAAAGATATTGAGGGCTTATTATTGGATTGACATTCTCGATTTGTTCAAGACATACGATGAGACATTCGGTCCCGGTTATCGTTTTCAACCCGAGCAGATATTGGTAGAAGCCAACATCAACGTTACGCTACAGAATAAGCTGGACAGCATCCGAAAGCATTTCTCTGATAAGGACGTAAGAAAAGATGTGCTCGATAATATGATAAAGCAACTTACACGAGAGTCGTTCTTGGAGTTGGAGAATGAAAAGACCAACACCTATAAGGTGATGAGTTCTTGGCACTATCTGGAGCGATTGGTAGAGAGCATCAACATATATGATGAAGAAACCGAAGAGAACGACAGCGAACAATAAAACAGCAAAGCCGAACATTAGACTACGACAATGAGAAATCTTAATAGAATTATCTTCATAAACAGCGCGAACATACCGTATGCCGACGATATTTATCTGGACGGAAACGTTCACTTTATCGGAACTCAGGGCGTGGGAAAGAGTACCGTTCTGCGCGCCATTCTTTTCTTTTATAACGCTGATACCCAGAAGTTGGGTATTCCGGTAGAGAAGCAAAGCTATACCGAGTATTATTTCCCCTACTCTAACTCTTATATTATATATGAGGTAACTACGGAGAACGGGGCGTTTTGCATATTGAGCTTCAAGTCGATGAATCGTGTAAACTATCGTTTCATCAATTCGCCTTATCGTAAGGAGTTGTTTATCGACCCTGAGACTCTTACGGCTTATACCGGAACAGACCGCATTCGCATGCAGCTTGATCAGGCAGGCATCGACTACTCGCGCATCATTTCTACCTTCGATGAATACAGAAACATATTATACGGAAACGGTGTATCTGCCGATATGCAGAAGTATTCACTGATGGAGAGCAAGCAATATCAGAACATTCCGCGTACCATTCAGAACGTGCTGCTCAACTCTAAACTGGATGCTGAGTTCATCAAGAAAACTATTATTTCTTCTATCAACGAAGACGAGACTGGTGTAGACCTGAACAATTATAAAGAACATCTTAAGAATTTCGAGACTCGCCTTCACGATATAGAAGAGTATCAAAAACGGGAGACTCAGAAGCAAGTAAAAGAAATCACTTCGCTTTCTGTACAGGTATCGCGCCAACAGACTTCCATCGTACAAGGTTGTCGTGAACTTGCGGTAGCTCATCGCGAAGCTGCGGAGGCTCTACCTGCATGGCAGAAGAAAGAGAAAGATGCCGAAGCCGAAAGAGGTAAACAGCTGGCTGAGAAGCAGCATATGCAAGACCAGTCGCAGCAGCAGTGTAATCAGTTGCAGGAGAAGTTGGCTGTACTCAACAATGAGTTGCAAAAGGCTCAGAAGAAGGAGAAAGAGTATAATAATCTTAACATAGAAGAGATTATAGAACGCTCTGCAAAGAAGGAAGAATGGACCAACAAGCGCAACGGGCTGCAAGAGGAGCAACGTATTCTTACTTCGCAATACACTGAGATTTCTACTAAATATAAATCGCTCATACAGGCTCTCAACGAACAGTGGAACGCTATTCACGAGGCAAAGCTGAAGCAAGCCGAAGAGCTAAGCAACGCATACAACGAGCGTTTGGAAGATGCACGACGAATGCACGAATCGGCTACCGATGCTCTCTACGCTGAATATGAGCAGTTATCGCAACAGCTTCATCCGGAACTTAACGAAAAGCAGACTGCCATTACGGCTATCGACTACCAAATGCAGTTGTGCCGCAAAGAGAGTTTCTATGAGAAGGAGCAGGACGAACTGAAACATCGCATTCAGTCGTACACGGGTATTCACGAAAGTAAGAAGAACCGTATAAAGAACTCACAACTTTCTATTCAAGAGCTTACGCTTAACTGGCAGAGCGAAGAGAGAAACGGATTGACAGAAAAAGAAGAAGAGTTGATTCGTCTGAAAGCGGAGCAAGAGCAACTGAAACCGCGTGTAGAAGAGCTTGACGCTTTCTTGCAGAACAGCCGAGATACACTGCAGGGTTGGCTAAAAGACAACAAGCCGGGATGGGAAGATAATATAGGTAAGTTGTGCGATGAGACTATCCTATGGCAAACGGGACTCAACCCTACTGTTGCCAACAGTTTCGATAACGCTTCGTTTTATGGTATAAGCATCGACTTAAGCAATATAGACCGCCATATCAAGTCTATAAACGATTATCAGAAAGAGAAAGAAGATGGCGAAAAGCGTCTTGAAGAGATAGCGGTGCGCATCACCCAACTGCAAGCTGAAAAGGAAACTCTAACCCAGCAGCTAAAGCAGAAATATCAGCCGCGCATCAAGGAGCAGAAAGACATCATCGCTCTGCAGGAGTATGAGTTAGAGAAGCTTGAGAAACAATACCAGACGGATATGCTCGACCTTGAAGAGTGGAAGAAGAAGGCGAATGCAGAACGTCAGCAGAAATTGCACGGACTGGAAGCGCAACAGCACACTCTGCGTAGCGAGCTGAAAAATATAGAAGAGAAGCTGAAGAACCTTAACGGTGAAAAGACTGAAAAGCTTAACAAACTGAAGGGCGAATGGAAAGACCGTCAGCAACAAATGGCTGCGGAGAAAGAGCAGCAGGCTGAGACTATCCGTAAGGAAGAGCAAGAAGAACAGAAGCGTATAGCTGCTGACAAGGACAACTACGAAAGAGAGATGCAGAAAGAGTTGCACTCACAGGGTGCCGACACCGAACGTCTGCAAGAGATAGCGGGACAACTGATGCAGATTAATGAGGAGCTGAAGTTCATCGACAAGAACGCTACGCTTATCATTGAATATCAGAAAGACAAACGCGACTTGATTGACCAGCTGCCCGAGTGGAAGCGCGAGCACGATGCGCTGAAGAAACAGCTCGATACCGAGAAGGAAAGACTGAGAAAGGAAGTTTCTGCTCTGCAAGAAAAGATTAACGAAACGAACAAAACGCTGAGTGAGGCGGAAAACAAACTGCGCTCGCTGACAGCTAACATGGAGGCGTTCGACAAGATTTCGGCATACGATTGGTACAAACCGCACCAAGACATATTCGGTCCCGAAGCTCATATCACTACCGATGTGGCTATAGAGAAAGACTGCATAGCACTGATTGACGAGTTAGGACGTATGCAGAATCAGTATCTGCAGTTGCAGGGAAGATTGCGTAAGGAAGTCAACTTGTTTACGGGTCACTTTGGCGAAGATAATACATTTAAGTTCAGAACCAAGTTTAATGAAGACTGGGAGTATGTGCGCTTTGCCGAAGAGCTGAACGACTTTGTAGAAGAGAAGAGAATTAACGAATTCGTGAGCCGAATCAACAACGAGCACTCTGATATATTCAAGCGAATAAGCATGGATACGTCTATGCTTACCGCATCCGAAAGCGACATCCACGACTTGATAAGTCGCGTAAACAAAGGGTTCCAGACTTGCAACTTCGTGGGTGTAATACAGTGCATCGAAATGAAGGTAGAAGAAAGCAGCAACCGAGTAATGAATAGTCTGCGAGCTATCCAGAAATATTATACAGAGCACGCTTACGACTTGACTCCCGGCACCAACCTATTCTCGTCAGAAAACGAGCAGTTGGTTAAACAGGAAGCCATCAGTCTGCTTCGCGATTTCATCAAGGAAATACACGCATACCGATACGACACCATCCGTCTGTACGACTCATTCGAACTGCGCTTCCGTGTTATTGAAAACAACAACGACACCGGATTTGTGGAGAAGCTGTCGAACGTAGGTTCAGAGGGTACCGATATCCTGGTAAAAGCCATGATAAACATCATGCTGCTTAATGTATTTAAGGAAAGCGCATCGCAAAAGTTCCAAGACTTTAAGTTGCACTGTATGATGGACGAAATAGGAAAGCTGCACCCCAACAACGTGAACGGAATATTGAAGTTTGCCAACGACCGCAATATCATATTGATTAACGGATCGCCCACAGAGTTGAACCGCGATGCCTATAAGCATGTGTATCTGCTCACCAAGGGAGCGCAAAGTAAGACACGCATAGCACGCCTCATCTCCGATAAAGCCCTGTAAACAAGAGGTGATTTTACAGAAACAATATTGATTATTTATGTACTTTGGCGTACATTTGCATTATTCTATTACCGAAACAAACAACTATAAATACTTATGGCATTTCAAGCAACAAAAAGAGAATGGAGCGAACTGTATGCGGTTTTCCGCCTGCTGTCTGACGGACAGGTATATGCCGGAACTCCGCAGGTGAAAAAGGACGAAACAAACCGTCTGCCGGTAGCGATGATTCAGCGCGAAGAGCACGACGGAACGCGCCAATATATAATAGAGGGAGACCAGATTCGCGTAAAAAGCGAAAATGGCGAGAAGCTATTCCCTAGAGAGGACTTCCAGACGGTGGCCGAATTGATTCTGCAGGCCATCAAGAACAGTCGCGAAGACGAGGTTACCTCGCCAGACGGAGTGGAAGAGTTCCTGGACGAGGTAGCTATATTCGACCTCGAAGCTAAGACCGACGACCGCACCGACTTCAGCGTAGCTTTCTACTCTGCCGATGCTCCACTTACCGGACTCGTGGTGCGTTCTCGCCTCAGCCCCATGTTTCCCCTACTCGACGGAGGTCGTTCTGCCAACTTCAAGTTTGAGCAGACAGGCATCAAGTTCGCTAATCCTACGGTCAACAAGATTAACGCCGAAGGAGAAGAAGACGATGTACTGAGCCGAATGCTGATGATAGAACGTCTGGGCGGTGTCTTGAAATATAACGATGTAGCCGATAAGGTATTCCGCAGCAACCTCTCTATGATAGACCTTCACGCCGGACGCTTGTTTGGCGAAATGGTACGCCTTATGTGGCTAGACGGTATAACTAAGGTATCAGAGTTGACAGAAGAAATCAAGAAGCTGAATCCGCTTAAGATTAAAGACGAGCTGATAACAAAGCACAGCTTCTATGAATATAAGGTAAAAGAACTCTTGCTGGCACTGATGAACGGTATGCGTCCAGCCAAACTGTATAACGGTACCGACTCTGCCATTGCAGGTATACTGTATGTAAACACCGACGGCGAAGTACTATGCTACCAACGCGCATATCGCCAAACACTGGCCGATTTTCTGTATTACAACACACGCCTCACCAAAGGCTCTACAGAGAAAGACAAATACGGCTATCTGGAACGCGAAAACGGAGTATATTACTTTAAACTCAATTTAAAGATTGAATTGCTAAAGCGATAATTGAAAAAACATCGTTATCTTTGTGAAAGTAATGCTATAAAAAACAGACGACCGAGAAAAATCGATCATAAACAATTTAAATTATGACTAAGAAAATATTATTGTTAGGTTCAGGCGAGTTGGGTAAGGAATTTGTAATAGCTGCCCAGCGTTTAGGACAGTATGTCATTGCGTGCGATTCGTATGCCGGTGCTCCGGCTATGCAGGTAGCAGATGCTTGTGAGGTATTCAGTATGCTCGACGGCGATGCGCTCGACCGCGTGGTAGAGAAATATCATCCGGACATCATCGTTCCTGAAATTGAAGCCATCCGTACAGAACGCTTGTATCATCTGGAGAAAGAAGGCATCCAAGTAGTGCCAAGCGCACGTGCCGTGAACTTTACAATGAACCGTAAGGCTATACGCGACCTCGCAGCTAAAGAACTCGGACTGAAAACAGCGAAGTATTTCTACGCTAAATCACTCGAAGAACTGAAAGAGGCAGCCGAAAAGATTGGCTATCCGTGTGTTATCAAGCCGTTGATGTCATCATCGGGTAAGGGACAGTCGGTAGCTAAAGGTCCGGAAGACTTGGAATACTCTTGGGCATACGGTTGCGAAGGTAGCCGTGGCGATATAAAAGAACTTATCGTTGAAGAATTCATCAAGTTCGATAGCGAAATAACACTGCTTACCGTTACTCAGAAGAACGGTCCTACATTGTTCTGCCCTCCTATCGGTCACGTACAGAAAGGCGGCGACTACCGTGAAAGCTTCCAGCCTGCACACATCGCTCCAGAACATCTGGCAGAAGCAGAGATGATGGCGGCAAAGGTAACCGAAGCGTTGACCGGCTATGGTATTTGGGGTGTAGAATTCTTCTTGAGCCACGAAAACGGCGTTTACTTCTCAGAACTTTCTCCGCGTCCGCATGACACCGGTATGGTTACATTGGCAAATACTCAGAATCTGAATGAGTTCGAGTTGCATCTGTATGCTATCCTTGGCTTGCCTATTCCGGGCATCACTCAAGAGCATATCGGAGCCAGCGCAGTTATCTTGTCGCCTATCGCAAGCAAGGAAACTCCGCGCTACAGAGGCGAAGAGTTGGTTTGCTCTCAGCCTAATACTTATCTGCGTATCTTCGGTAAGCCTTATACTAAGCTCAACCGTCGTATGGGTGTTGTGGTATGCTACGATAAGGTTGACGGTGATTTGGACGCTCTGCGCGAAAAATGCAAATCACTTGCAGCTAAGGTAGAGGTGTACTAAAGACATATCTTTATTACTAATATATTAAAGGCGTAAAGAGGATTCGTTTATCCGGATTCTCTTTACGCCTTTTAATTTTGCGCATCACGCATAGCTATGCATACCCGTAAGGAAGTAATTTACACCTACATAAGTCATCAAGACCGATAGGAAAGCTAACACCATATATATATGGTAATGTATAGGCTTACGCATCCACGGCAACGAAGTTCCGTGAAAAGCAACACCGTATATCATAAAGGTGATGAGTGCCCACACCTCTTTCGAATCCCACGACCAATAATTGCCCCACGACACATTTGCCCATACTGAACCTATAAAGATGCCTACACCAAGAAACAACGTGGCGGGATACGACATCAGCTTACTGAACAGCATGAGTCGCTCTACCTGTTCTGGTCTATGCCGCAAGCACAACGCAAGTATGCCGTTTAGAAAGATATAAGCATATAGAGCATAAGCTATCATAATAAGCGACACATGGATACTGAGCCAAGGCGATAACAACACGGGCATCAATGGAGTTATCTGTGGATTGATTTCTCCCAGATAAGCTACCAGCAGCGTAAAGCCCGACAGCAAAAATCCGAAAGGAAGCACAAACAGGAAACGTCGCTGAAGCCAGCACGACAATGCCAACACGCATCCGGCAAGAAAGAGCATCGTTTCATAGCCGTTACCCAATGGCATTCGCCCTCCGATATACCAACGCAAGGCGTATCCTATCCAGTGAAACAGGCAGGAAGCGAAAAGCAGCCATACGAAACCGCATTTTATCACTCTCACCGCATTGCTTATGGGAGCGTCTTCACGCCTCAACCCAAGATAAAGAAGTCCACCGAACGACAAGATTCCCAATGTAAGGTTTATCATGAAGAGCAACTTAGAGAAAGGAATCTTATTGTACAGCAATTCCGCCTTTATCGCAGTTCCTGAAAGTGGAGTAACACTGCCATCTTCAGGCAAAGGCTTGATAAGCGTACCCTCACGAAGCATCAGAATAAGCCCTACCTTTTCATCGAGTTCCAAAATGGCGTTCTTCAACTTAGAGTCGTTCTTACACACTTCCCCACTCAGCATCGACTGCAACTTATACTTGTCGCCATCGAACAACTCATTAAGCGCGATGTATTTGCCACGAGGGTGATTAAGCATCTGGCGCAAGGCACCGTTCTTAACATAAATCATAGGCTCGCGTGCCCAATCTTCGGTATACACTAACCAAGAAGCAAGCACTTGCTCTGGCGATAGTCCACGATAAGCGTCTTTGCCGGTAAGCTTCAAAACGAAATCACGAGCCAGCGTGTTGAGCGGCACTATGCGGTCTTGGTAAATCACCTGCTTGGCGCATAGAGTGTTCGCCTCTTCAAGCGATATCGCCCTTAGCTCGGCATGGGCAGATACTCCAAATACTAACAGCAGCATAAGCAGAAGTCCTCCTTTGCGTAGCAACGGGTTCTGTAGCAGTCGGCAGAACGACTCTCGCTTACTGATAAGCAGCCCGATAGATGCCAAAGCCAATAGTACATATCCGGTGTAAGCCACTCCTATACCCATAGGGTCATAGTTAACGCTAAGCCAACTGCCCGAACCATCATCATCGTACGACGACTGATACAAGCGATAGCCATCTACAGAAAGTACACGGTTCATGGAGATATTGGCAGATACCGAATGTCCGTGCAGCACATACGTCACCGCACTAACATAATCAGACGGAGCTTCCGTGCCAGGATAATACTTGATATTGAAACTATCCAGACAAAGAGCGAAAGGAAGCGAAACCTCATGCTTGTCCGACTCACGGACGAATGTTGTCACTTCAACCCCCTTCTTTAAATGGATATACCCCTTTTCGCCAAACAGAAACGTGAGCATAGCTCCCCCTAAAATAATCAGGAAGGAGCTATGAAGCAACACTACGGGGAGGCGTTTAAGCCAATTGAATCTTGCCATTGCTACCACTACAAAGCAAGCCAATATTCCCCATAAACAACAAAACCACACAGAGTGGTAGATGTATCTTTCAACGAAAGCAGTGCCACGAGAGTGCTCGATGAATGTGGCAGCCATCAACACCCCCGTCAGTACTACATATATAAGAATTAGAAATTTCTTCATTATCGTAATAAGCTCGCGAATAAAACTTCACTGTTTCTTGTAGAAATCTCTATACTTAACCTAAGTATATAAAAACTAATCCTAAGAATATATATACTTAACCTAGGTTTATATATTCTTAAGCTAAGTATAGAGTTTTTATGCCAACTGGCATACTTTTTCTTCGCAGCTAATCAATCTTCTCCATACTATATCATCAAAGGGTGTGTTGATACACCTTCATGATATAATATGTATGTTTAGAAATTATTGAATTCAGGATTTATAATCTCTTTAGTTCCCATGCACTCCATTTCTATGAGCCATCCCGGACGGCAAACCGGAGCCGAAACTATTACCTTTGGAGTATCGGGGAAACGGGCGTCGAACATTTCCTTCACCACGGCATAGTCGGCAGTATCACGCAGATATACTATCATCTGACCGATGTCGCCGAAATCCATTTCCGCTTCGCTCAGCAATGCCTCAACATTCTCCCACATGCGCTGAGTCTGCTTACGTATATCGCCCGGATAGAGCACATTACCCTTATTGTCGATGCTGGCAGTACCCGAGATGAATACCTGACGACGGTCGCCATAGTCTACGTAAGTGCCGCGCTCAAAACTTACACCATATTCGTATGTAGGGTTAAGATGAGTAGGTGCATAAAGAAAGTGCATCTGCTCAGGCTTAATTCCTACCACGGCATAAGTATCAAGTTGCACCAATACCGATGGGTCGGCGTTGCGTCCACCTATTCCGGTACTAGATATATAATGTGTCTTCTCCGTCAGGTTCTGAGTCATAAAGACCTCATTACGAGCCTTCACCACTCCGGCATAATTTACATCTACGTTCTGCACGAAAAACCAAGTACGGATGCAGTTGGTAGCAAGATGTCCGCCGCTTTCTATCAGCTGCATGATGTAATCCTTCAGCAGAAGTCGGGTTTGGTATTCGGATGTCTGCGCATGATTATATGCGCTTCCTCCCCACAGATGACGATAGCCGTTATGACTCGCCTCGAATAGTCCGCTACTCAGCGTGGCAGGATCCATTCCGGTCTGCAGATACACCCACAAGGCAATCTTGGTTCCGTTAAGCGGAGCCTGCTGTATAACCGAGCATCCGCAGGTAGAGCTTTCGGGCACTGCGGCAAGCAGTGTGTCTACCTGATTTGCAGCATCGCTCAGAAAATAGCGTTTGAATACAGCTATGCCGCCTTTCAACTCCTCCTCAAGCAGGTTATAATAAGTATTCAGCACAGCGTCTTGCTGCTCTTGGTAAGTCTGTTCCGGACGGGTAGCATGAACCATGACGTGGTATTCGGTCACTCCACCCTCTACTTCAAATTTAGAAATCTCAACGAAAGAGTTTTCCAATTGTTTCGTTATTCTTTGTTGTTTGTTGCTCATAAAATCTTATAGTTTTAGTATCTATTCCTTCGCTCCGTTGCTTATCCAACTTCTTATCAAAGCTACCAGCGAGGAACTTTTTCGTGCATCAAGAATGTCTACATGATCGTGCCCCAAGTGTCCGTTCTCACTAAGTATAAGCGGAAGGAAACTACTTGTGGCATTGTTCGGCTTAACCAGCAAATAATCGGGGTTCGACTTAGAGGCTACATTAACCAAACAGCCGTAGCTCTTACCCGAGGTAAGGAACAATCCGCGCGGAGCACTGCCCTGCGAGCCGTGACACGAAATGCATTTATCATTGAAGATGTAGGTTTGTATGGTGTTGTACATAGCTACGTTCACCTGTCCGGCATCCATCTTTATGACATTGTTCTCGGTTTTAAAATCGTTTTTATCGATTTCCTTATACGCCACTACGCTCTTTCTTGAAGCCCTATCCATAATGCACAACTGCACCTTCTCTATATCATCGGTAATGCCCGACATATCGAGCGATAAATCGCCGTCTGCATCGATAACCTTATAAATGCTCACCGCATCGTCTGACGTAAGTCCCGCCAAAGCCAACTCATAGCCGCTTGGCCATGTGCTTATACCTTCTACAGAAGCCGTAAGGTTTACGGTGAGACCATCTTGAGGGATAACGAGTTCTTCCTCGTATATACGTCCTTCATCGCACGAAGCGAGAAGCGCCCCCAGACATAAGCATACTGAAAGACTTGTTTTCATTTTCTTCATAACAAGACTGTTTGAAAAATACATGACTTAGAATGCGTATTGCAACTGAACGGTAGCCGAGTGGGTAGCCAATCCGAGATTGTCGTTGTCACGATCTAGCTGGTTAGCGTGTCCGGTACGTCCGGTGTACTGATACATAGCCTGCAACTTGAGGTTACATCCCTTGAAGAAATAGTTCACACCTACAGCCGGCATGTTAAGCAATCCGTCTTTAGTGGTGCTGTTACGATTCATGATGTCATAACGTGCAGCCAACTGTACGCGAGGTGCTACAAAATAACCACCCTGAATGTATCCGCCTACATAGTTATAGTGTTCGTTTATCTTCTGACGCTTGGTGAAACCTACGTTCATCCAGTAAGCCTCGGCTGCGAAATACCATTTATGATATAAAAGCGCCCATTCAAAACCTACACGGGTATCGTTGGTACTTTCGTTCTCGCTCTCTACATTGATAGAGCCAGATACACCAATCAACATCTTCTTTTCATCAAGACGATTAGGATTTCCTTGAGTAGAAGGCATCACACCGTAAGGCATGTATGTAAAGCGTCCGGCATAAAGCAGTGAGGGGATGTGCCAATCGTCGCTCATGGTTTTAGACGCTGTGTTTACAGCAGCTCCGGTTCCGTTGAACAAACCTATTTCGTAACCGAATTTATCTTTCACCAATCCGTGAAGTTCTACACCCAAATCGAAACCTGTACCGATGTTAGGCGTAACGGCGTTAAGCGTATAAGGCATAATGACTGCCGTGGTAAGCGATGTAGGCAACTGCGGAAACAATGTCTCGCCAAGTGTAGTGAGGTAAGCATGAGAGAAAGGAGTTTTAAACTTACCCACACGCAGCTGAGCTGCTTCTTTAAACTTAACGTCGAACCACGCCTGCTGCAACAACTGCCCACCGCTCTTCGCCGCATTGATTGAGAGGTTGAACGAAACCTTATCGAAAGCTTTTCCGGTGAATCCGAGTACGGCATACGGAATTCCGAAGCCAGAGTTGGCGATATTGTCTTGATTATAAGCTTTATCGAGGCCCTCGTCATCATACCAGTTAAAGTTGCCGCTGGTCTGCACCAACATATACGGTTTGAATACGAAATCGCCCTTCTTGCTCTGGATAGTAAAACCTTCGCGTCCGGCTAATGACACTACCCCATTTTCACTGTCTTCTTCGTGCTGGGCCATCATGCCAAGAGGTAAAGTGGCAAGTGCGGCCAATGCTATAATTTTTTTCATGCTATTCTGTAGTTATAACGATTGTAAAAACTTGATTAATGCGTCACGGTCTTTCTTGCTCATGTTCTTGAAGATGTTCTTCGACGCTTCGCCTTCGCCTCCGTGCCACATAATGGCCTCAACAAAGTTGCGGGCACGTCCGTCGTGCAAGAAGTATGTATGTCCGTTGACTTTCTCCTGCAGTCCTACACCCCAAAGCGGAGTGGTACGCCACTCGTTTCCACGGGCCAAGCCGCTTACGTAGTCGTCGTTCAGACCTCTTCCCATAATCTCTGAACCCATGTCGTGAAGCAAGAAATCAGAATAAGGATGGATAGTCTGTCCGCCAAGCCAAGGAATATGAGTACCGTTAAGCAATGTAGATCCGCGCTGCTTAGTGTGAAGCGTGGTGACGTGGCAAAGATGACATTTGGCTTTATAGAAATTCTGCTCGCCTATAGAAACCAACTCTCTTTCTTTAATAGTCTTGTTTCCATATTTCACATCCTTTCCGGTGCTGCCAAGTCTACGGGCAGGCACACCCAAGCATTGCAGATAAAGGTCTACATTCTCCATGTCTTCGGTCGATACATCAAGCTTATCGTACGAAAGTCCCATCATGCTTCCTCCCTGCATCTGGCTCTGACCTTCGCATATTTCTTCTGGGTAACGACTGTTCGTAGCTCCCATATCGCTTGAGAATCCAAGTTCTACCGTCAAGTCCTGGTGCTGAGCTTTATTTCCTGAGATACCTAATCCCAGTACTCCTCTTTCAGTAATGTAATTGCATCGTCCGCTGATGCCATACTCAGGATAGTTGCTCTTGGCTGCTAATGCCTCAATCTCTGTAGGGTCGAGCGACATGAGTTGCCCCATACCTACATGACGCAATGGTATGCGCACTGAGATGTTAAGGTCTTCGGGCTTCACCGCCTCTGCTGTCGGTTCGCCATAGTTCTTAGTACCATCGGTATACCACTCGGTAACCTGATAATGCGGTAATGCAAGTTCGTACTTTTCGGGAGTGGTTATGCCGTCTTCACGGTCTTCGGCAGTCAACGGGAACTCGCCCGATTCATAGCTCCATGTTACTTTAAGCTTACCTTCGGGCTTTACGCCTTCAATACTTTGGTCGTGTAGCACACGTCCGTAATCGGGAAAGAACGAACCGTTCTTACGGGTGATATAAACCAACATAGACGAAAATCCTGTAGTACCCGATCCGCCTTCCCATGTGCTAGGCTTGGTACGTCCAGAGTTACGATGACAACTACCGCACGAATAGCCGGCATAAACCGGACCTAATCCTGTGTCGCTTGTCAGGTTGACATCGCTGTATATCTTATCGCCTTTATCAAAACGTTTGGAGTAAGTTCCGCTCAGCCAGTCGGAACCAGTATCATAAGCGAAGGTAGATTTGGTGAAGACAGTAGCAGTACCAGCCGACAGTGCGTATCCGCCGGGGATGCTTATGTCTTGCACGTCAATCCCGTCATCGCTTTCGCACGAAGCGAGTATGGCTGCGGCGCATATTAAAGATATATATTTCATGTTTGAACAAATCATCATTCTCTTTTCTTAAGGATTGTTTTATTTACGGCACGAATATTACGTCTATACATGCCTAAAAGTAAGCCGGAGTTCTTCCAGCTTACTTTTATATATTTACCTTAAAAGCTCTCGTTCGATTTAGAAATCGAATGATTTGAAGCGTGCGGCAAAACTGTCACCACCTTTGTAAGATACAGTCCAATAGTCGTAAAGACTAGAAGCATCTTTCTTCAGCAAATAAGCAACTTGTTTCATGTAGTTACCCCAGCTCTTAGCGTTAGTGCTGTTGTAAACCAAGTATTCGTCGCCTTCGCCCTGAGCCTTATCGTTGAGAGTACGAGCCTTACCGTTGTAGAATGTAAGGAACTCAAGTGTATGGAAACCACGCACACCCTGTTTTGCTTCAATTTCTTTGTCGGTGTTATCGTCTGTCCAGTCAAGGTTGTCAAAGTTGCCAGAGTTCAAGATGTTAGCGATAGCTCCTGCATCAAGAGGCCAAGAGTCCATGTTAGGATCCAAGCCCTGATCGTCTACAGGACCGAAAAGGAATGCTTCGCTAGTTTCCCATGGTG
The DNA here is from genome assembly GCA_000434735.1 of Bacteroides sp. CAG:530. GTDB lineage: Bacteria > Bacteroidota > Bacteroidia > Bacteroidales > Bacteroidaceae > Phocaeicola. The sequence continues at coordinate 62,366 of FR881244.1, read as the reverse complement.
CACGTGCTATCAACCACTGATCAGATACGGCCTTCAAGTTTTCATTTGTAGGATTTGCCTGGAATGTAGAAACCAAATCATAGAGCTTAGAGTTCTGTTCTTTCAGACTTCTGTAAGTAGGCAATATCACATTATCAACGTAATTGTTTACGATAGGAGCAAGCACTTCGTCCTGGTTAACGGCTGCTGTACCTTCCATGTATGTTTTAAGTTCGCCCAAAATATCTTCCAGGTCAGCGCAACGAGTCTGAGCTGTTTTAGCTTCTGTGCAGTTAATATGATCGCGGAATGGGTTAGGAATATTCAAGATAGCTTTTGCAGCGGCGTCGATAGCTTCTCTTACTCTTGTATCCAATGAAGAATTGTTCTTACTAATCAATGCAGCCAACGAGTTCTGAGATACAGTACCGTCTAATGTGCCGTAATAAGAATTGCGGATAGAATAAATGTTGTTGCTATAGTCTTCGCGAGAGTGGAAGCTGTACCAAGATTCTACAGCCAGAAGAGCTTCGTGCTGCTTTCCTTCGTTATAGAGGTTCAACGGGTCACCGATTTTGCTTTCGCCTACTTCGTGAGCGATGTCTGAACAGCCGTCGATAATCTGTTCGATGCAAGTGAATGATTCGCCTGCGGCAACTTTCTCTTCTGTAGCACCCTTATCGTCACTGCATGATGTAAATGTCATAAGCAAGCCCATCAAGAAACTTCCTGCCAATAAAAAATTCTTTTTCATACCTATTTTTAATTATTTGATTTTATATTATTTATCTTTTTGTGAACCAGCCGATATAAGCGATACCGAACGACAACTCATTTTCGCTGTTGAACTTAGTAGTTCCAAATACTTTCTGAGTACCTATCTGGCGTGTAGTATAATCTGCCTTTACTACCAGATTAGGTAGAGCGTACCAATTTACTCCGGCTGTCCATTTGCTTACCTGCAGAATGTTCTGCATGGTCTGATTATCGTCGCCTTTCTGCTGAGGGTTATAATAGTCGTAACGAACAAACGGATAGATTACAGGGCACTTGCCTTTCTTGAAGAACTTGCTTACGTTTACGCCAAGTTCGCCTCCATAGCACAAGGCTGTCTTAGCAACGTGACGACGCACTCCAGTGGGATAGCTATTAGTGTTGCTCTTGTTTCCGGTAACCACATTACCTATAGCCGAGGCATTGTCGAGATTTCCCCAGATAACATTGGCACGTGCAGTAACGTACGGGTTTTTATACTGACCGTCGAACGAGAAGATTTTCAGAGCAGAACGACTGATTGAAGAGTATTTCCAACTCTTGTCGGCATTCTTCAGTACGTCATGACAATAGTATGCAGAAGCCCCAAGTCGAAGTCCCGGCACACCTTTATAATCCAGACGAGCTACATAAGCCGGCGATGAGAAGTTATCCGATTCAAACAAGCCCTGTTTACCGCCCTGCACCCAGTTAAGCATACCGAAACCGTCAGGATTCAATCCGGCAACCACCATTGCCTGATAATCGAAGGTGGCATAACCTCTACCAAAAGTACCGAACACCGATACACCTGTTTCATGCCAAGTAGAGGGTAATATTGTTGTTTCGCCTTCCGGACGAGAAGTTCCGAAGAAATTGATTGGTTCATGATGAGAGTTGGTCAGTCCCAAAGGCACAATCATATGACCTACACGTACGTTGAAAGCCGGATTAATGAGACGAGTAATGTGGAATTGCTCCAGAGCTACCTCACCGCCTTTTTCCATCTCGCGCTCATACTCCATGTTTTCTGTTCCACCGGGAGCACTTTCCATCTCCTGTTCTATGCCTACACCACCCGATTCGAATTCTATTTCGGCACCAAGCACCCACTTAGAGTTGAACTTATAATCGAGTGCCAACACGAAACGCGGAATAGCTATCGTACTTCTGTGTTCACGGGTATTACCGTAGTTCGCACCCGAAAAACGGTTCTTTCCATAATCCATAAAGCTGGCTACCATCTCACCGTATCCGCCGAAACGGAATTTCTCATAATCGTCAGTATAATTGGTCTGTTTGATTTTAGGCTGCGCCTCAGCCTTTACTTCCGATGCTGTAGCTACCTCTTTCTCTGTAGTTCCCGGTTCTGCTGCCAACGCTGGCAGGGCTGCCAACGAAAAGAGAGCTGTAGTCAGAATAATGTTTCTTTTTGCTTTCATTGCTTTCTCTTAATTTTTTCTGGTGCAAAATTAGAGACAAGCAAAAAGTGGGACAATACCCAAATTTTACGAAAAATAGCTTAAAAGAAACAATAAAGCATTAAAAAGTGTTCTAAGATTTAAGGAAGTTGGCAGATTTATTTATAACACACTGAATACAAATGAATTTACGTGCTTATAGTGTATTATCTCATTTAGAATATGCTCTAAAATATATACCATAATGTGGGTATAAACCTATACGGTGAATACCTTATTAGCGGTAGCTACTATTGGGTAACCGGAGTAAATTTTAACAAAGACCGATACCGTCATTTACGGATTTTCTTCTTATATATTTCCGCTCTGCGCAGCACGTCGCGCACAAAGTTGTAGGTTTCCGTACCTCTGAAGTATCCATTCTTACATACTGGGTCTTGATAATATTCCTCATTGCTCTTTAGCAATACATAATGGTCTACGTGATGTTCCCATCTATAGCGGTTTCTGCCATATTTCTCTGCCAACGCCATGGCATCTGTTATGTGCCCCACCCCGGCATTATATGCAGCCAACACGAATTTGGTGCGTTCTTCCGCTTCTGGCACACGCTTAAATATGCTTTGCAGACGAGCGATGTATTCCACCCCAGCACGGATACTTTCTTCTGGGTCTTTCTCTTTTCCAATAGGGATACCCATAGCACGACATGTGGCAGGCATCAGCTGCATAAGTCCCTTGGCTCCTGCCCATGATACTACGTCGGGGTTGAAGTTAGACTCTGCGAAACATAGCGAAGCAAGCAAACGCCAGTCCCACCCCACACGTGGAGCGTACTTACGGAACAGATGGTCGTAATGCGATATCTTTCCGTCTTTAATCGACAGTATAGCCGCACTATGCGGATGCTTGTTGAGTTCAAAATAACGTTTGGCGCTGATCTTGAATTCCGGCGAATTGATATTTTCCTTGTGCCACTTGTCGGCTGCCTGCGCCAGCAATGGCGAAGTCTTACGCACCGCCCACGATGAACGCTGATCAAAGCTGACAGGCAACGATACATTCAGGTTGGGATAATACGTACGGTTAAGTTTCGCCACTTCTTCGGTTGCCAAGGTATAGTCAATCTTTCCATCTGCCACCCACGAGATAAGTTCTTCTACCGACACACTATCCGCCGAAATCTCTTTCACGTTGATGCCGCCGCCCAACTCATCATTCAAATTACGCAATCTGGTCAGATGCGCCCCAGGAGTAGCATACACTTCCTTCCCTATCAGTTGGGTAACATCGGTAATAGCCGACTTGCTCTTCCGCTGAACCAGCACCTGATGGGTGATATTCTCTTCGCCACAATAAATTACGCTATCTTTAAGCGCATTGCTGATAGTAAGATTAAATGCTATAAGATCGCCCTTCCCGGCAAGCAAGCTATCGGTCATGGCCTTTACATTCTTCACTACCTTAATGTTCAATTTCACGCCAAGCGATGCGGCGAACTGCTGAGCCAACTCGTACTGAAAACCCATAGGCTCACCACGATAGCTGAAGTAAGATGTAGAAGAGTTCAGGGTGAGCACAGTAAGCTCTCCCTTTTGCTGTATGGCCGGAAGGTCGATAGCGCCTTCCTCGTTTCCGTTGCCATTGTGACAAGACGAGAATAGCATCATAGCCACAACCATTGCCAAGAAGAAGCGGAACAGTTTCATCGTTCTAACATTTTTTCAATATATGTGGTAAGTATATCGATGGCTTTCTGATTAGTTCCACCGTTGGGAACGATGATATCGGCAAACTGTTTGGTAGGTTCTATAAATTGGTCGTGCATAGGTTTAAGCACATTACGGTATTTATCGATAAGCATTTCCAGCGGATGTCCGCGCTCTACAGTGTCGCGCGTTATCACACGCAGCAATCGTTCGTCGGGACTGGTTTCTACAAACACCTTCAGGTCCATCAAGTCGCGCAGACCCTTATCGTAAAGGCTCATAATACCTTCTACTATAATTACCTCCTTAGGTTCTACGTGTATGGTTTCGGGCAATCGAGTACATACTAAATAAGAATACGTAGGTTGCTCTATGGCTCTTCCATGACGAAGCTCGGCAATCTGCTGTCCGAAGAGAGTCCAATCGAACGCATCGGGATGGTCGAAATTAGTTTTCTTACGTTCTTCTAACGGCATGTCCGACTGGTCATTATAATACGAATCTTGAGGTATAACCGCTACAGAATCTTTCGGAAGACTTTCTACTATTTTACGCACCACGGTGGTTTTACCAGAGCCTGTTCCACCAGCAATTCCTATAATTATCATCTTGTATATTTTGAATTTTATGTTTTAATTTGCACTATATAGCATGAGCTAAATGCACAAATATACAATAAAATATAAAATAAGCAACTATGGTCAAGCACATTGTTTTATTTAAGCTAAAAGAAAGCCTTACGGCAGAAGCCAAATCGGAAGTAGCCAACTGTTTTAAGAATGCCATCGAAGCACTGCCAGCTTCCATTCCGTTTATACGCAAAGTATTTGTAGGAGTAAACATCAACGCTGCAGAGGCGTGGGACATCTGTCTTGAAAGTGAATTCGATAGTCTGGACGACGTAAAGGCATACGCTGTACACCCAGCTCACGTGGCTGCCGCTGGCATATTGAAAGATGCCAAAGCCGACCGCGCCTGCTGCGATTATGAATTCTAAAAACATCAAATCCACATGAAAAAGATAATCAATCCTTGGATAGGAACAGAAGGATACAACTGTTTCGGTTGCGCTCCCGATAATGAATGGGGCGTAAAGATGGAGTTCTACGAAGACGGTGACGACATAGTGAGCTACTGGCAGCCCGACGGACGTTTTCAAGGATGGCACAACACGCTGCACGGAGGTATTCAGGCTACCCTGCTCGACGAGATATGCGGATGGGTTATTATCCGGAAGTTACAGACAGCCGGCGTAACAAGTCGCATGGATACACGATACAAAAAGCCCGTGTACACTACCGACAAGCGCATCACTCTTAGAGCGCACATCACTGAACAACGCCGAAACATTGTAACGGTAGAGGCTTCGCTCTATAATGAAGCCGGAGAAGAATGCACGCACGCCGTATGTACTTACTTCGCTTTCCCGCCCGAAAAGGCGCATAAGGAAATGCACTTTGAGCACTGTAAGACAGAAGACGAATAACCGCCTATACTGCATGACAAAATGACGTCATCAACATTACAGAAAGAATAAAATGAAAGAAAACAAAAAGTTTTTCTGATATTTATTTGGAATAAAGAAATCCATTACATACTTTTGCAACAAACAAAAGAACAAAACGAATAATATGATTATAAATATTCTACATCGCCATCATCATTGCACTAACGTAACAATACGGTAGCCGGATGGTTGTATATAGATATATATCATAAGACATAACGAAAGAGGCTTGCCGTAGTGGTGAGCCTCTTTTTTTATATAGCACATTAACAAGAATACAAATTAAAAATACACATTGAATATGCTTAGAATTGCAGTACAATCAAAAGGCCGCTTGTTCGATGACACAATGAACTTATTGGCCGAAGCCGACATTAAATTGTCTACCTCTAAACGAACTCTGTTGACACAGTCTACCAACTTCCCTGTAGAAGTATTGTTCCTTCGCGATGATGATATTCCGCAAAGCGTGGCAAGCGGAGTTGCCGACATAGGTATAGTGGGAGAAAATGAATTCACAGAAAGAGATGAAGATGCCGAAATAATCTACCGTTTAGGATTCAGCAAGTGCCGATTGTCTCTCGCCATTCACAAAGAAGAAGACTATAACGACTTGTCTTGGTTCAACGGAAAGAAAATCGCCACTTCTTATCCTGCCATTCTACGCAAATTCTTGAACGATAATAATATCAACGCCGATATTCACGTTATCACCGGCTCTGTAGAAATCGCTCCGGGCATCGGCCTCAGCGACGCTATATTCGACATCGTTAGCTCCGGTTCTACCCTTATCAGCAACAATCTTAAGGAGGTGGAAGTAGTAATGAAGAGCGAGGCTCTGCTCATCGGGCACAAGAACCTTTCGCCCGAAAAGAAAGAGATACTTCAGGAATTGCTGTTCCGCATAGAAGCGGTTAAGGCAGCCGAAGACAAGAAGTATGTACTTATGAACGCTCCTACCGACCGTCTGAAGGAAATAATCGAAGTACTTCCGGGTGTAAAGAGTCCTACCATCATGCCGCTGGCTACCGAAGGATGGAGCAGCGTGCACACCGTGCTCGACGAGAAACGTTTCTGGGAAATCATCGGCAAGCTGAAGGCACTCGGTGCACAGGGCATCTTGGTTCTCCCTATCGAAAAAATGATTCTATAATCTTCTAACTACCGAATGCTTTTATGAATATTATACGTTATCCCAACCGTAGCGACTGGGCTTTCATACTGAAACGCTCAGCCCTAAAGACTGATTCGCTGCAAGACACCGTGAGAGAGATTCTCGACAAGGTGCGTGCCGAAGGCGATAAGGCAGTAAAAGAATATGAAGAGAAGTTCGACCACGTGCAACTCGACTCATTGCGCGTAACCGAAGAGGAGTTTGAAGAAGCCGAAAAAGAGGTAGGCATAGAACTGAAAGCGGCAATCATGCTTGCGCTGAACAACATCCGCACATTCCACGCCGCACAGAAGTTCGAAGGCAAGAAGATACAGACCCTGCCGGGAGTTACTTGTTGGCAGAAGTCAGTAGCCATAGAGAAAGTGGGCTTATACGTTCCCGGCGGAACAGCTCCTTTATTCTCTACAGTGCTGATGCTTGCCACCCCTGCACAGATAGCCGGATGTAAGGAGATAGTGCTTTGCACACCTCCCAACCGTGAGGGAAAGGTACACCCCGCAGTGCTTTACGCCGCACGTGCCGCTGGAGTAAACAAGGTATTCAAAGCCGGAGGCGTGCAGGCTATCGGAGCTATGGCTTATGGCACAACCAGCATTCCTAAGGTATATAAGATATTCGGACCGGGCAATCAGTTCGTTACCGTAGCCAAGCAGCAGGTTTCGTTGCGCGATGTGGCTATTGATATGCCTGCCGGACCGTCGGAAGTGGCAGTGTTAGCCGACGACAGTGCCAACCCAGTATATGTAGCAGTCGATTTGTTATCGCAAGCCGAACATGGTGCCGACAGTCAGGCTATGCTTATCACTACATCCGAGGCTTTGCTTGATGCCGTAACTGACGAGGTTGAGAAACAATTGGCAGCCCTTCCGCGTAAAGAGTTGGCTTCGCGCTCGCTTGAATCGAGTAAGCTGATATTGGTAAACGATATGCAAGAAGCCATCTGCATGGTAAACGAATATGCTCCAGAGCACCTTATCATCGAGACTCGAAACTATAACGAAGTGGCGGCGCAGATTATCAATGCCGGTTCTGTATTCCTTGGCTCGTACTCGCCCGAGAGTGCAGGCGACTATGCTTCGGGCACCAATCACACCCTGCCTACCAACGGATATGCCAAAGCTTATAGCGGTGTAAGCCTCGATAGCTTTATACGTAAAATCACTTTCCAGGAAATTACACGCGAAGGCATCGCCACACTGGGTCCCGCCATTCAGGTAATGGCAGCCAACGAGCACCTTGACGCTCACAAGAATGCAGTGACCGTGCGCCTCGAAAACAATAAATAAAAACGCAAATATCATGAAGTCTTTACAAGAATTGACACGTCCCAACATCTGGGCATTGAAGCCTTACTCGTCGGCACGCGATGAGTACAGCGGAAAAGAAGCCTCAGTGTTCTTGGATGCCAATGAAAATCCATATAATACGCCCAACAACCGCTACCCCGACCCGCTGCAGCGTGAACTGAAGAATCTTATCGCTCCCATAAAGGGCGTTAAGCCCAGCCAGGTTTTCTTGGGCAACGGTAGCGATGAGGCTATCGACTTGATTTACCGCTGCTTTACTCGCCCGCAGACCGACAACGTGGTGGCTATAGAACCTACTTACGGCATGTATAAGGTATGCGCCGATATCAATGATGTAGAGTATCGTCCCGTACAGCTCGATGCCAACTTCCAACTTTCGGCTGATAAGTTGCTTGCCGCATGCGACGCTAATACTAAGGTAATCTGGATATGCAGTCCCAACAACCCTTCAGGAAACAGTCTGAAC
>FR881244.1:4478-54018 GCA_000434735.1 Bacteroides sp. CAG:530 | reverse complement strand
TGAACCGCTCAGAAATACTGAAAATTCTTTCGGGCTTCGATGGATTGGTAGTAATAGACGAGGCATACTCTGATTTCTCGTCCGAAAAGCCATTCCGCTTGGAACTCGACCAACATCCCAACATGATTATCCTCAACACATTCAGTAAGGCATGGGGATGCGCAGCTATCCGCTTGGGTATGGCATTTGCCAGCGCAGACATCATCAGCATATTCAATAAGGTGAAATACCCATACAATGTGAACCGCCTTACCCAAGAAGAGGCACTGAAGATTATTCAGAAACACTACGAAGTAAAACGATGGGTAAACTCGCTGCTCGAAGAAAGAGCACGACTGATTGAGGTGTTCGGCAAGTTGGCTATATGCAAGCACATCTACCCTACCGACGCCAACTTCTTCTTGGCAAAAGTAACCGATGCCCGTAAGATATACAATTACTTGGTAGATAAGGGCATCATAGTACGAAACCGAACCAACGTGACGTTATGCAAGGACTGCCTTCGCATAACCATAGGAACCCGCCCCGAAAACGATATGCTGATAGAGGCGCTGAATGAATATAAGGAGGCGTAACCATGAAGAAAAAAGTATTATTTATAGACCGCGATGGAACAATCGTGATAGAGCCGCCCGTAGACTATCAACTCGACGCTTTCGAGAAGTTGGAGTTTTATCCTAAAGCTATACGCAACCTTTATTTCATCCGTCAGAAGCTCGACTTCGAGTTCGCCATGGTAACCAACCAAGACGGATTGGGCACTCCGTCTTTCCCCGAAGATACGTTTTGGCCCGTGCATAATCTGGTGCTGAACACCCTGCGTAATGAGGGAGTGACATTCGACGAGATTTTCATAGACCGCAGCTTCCCGGAGGATAACGCCCCCACACGTAAGCCTCGCACCAGAATGCTGACTCGCTATCTTAATAATGAAGACTATGACTTGGCAGGAAGCTTCGTGATAGGCGACCGTGCTACGGATGTAGAGTTGGCAAATAACTTGGGATGTAAAGCCATCTTGCTGCAAGATGACAAAGAGTGTCTTAAAGAGAAAAACTTGGAAGATGTATGCGCACTTGCCACTACCGACTGGGACCGCGTAGCCGAGTTTCTGTTTGCCGGAGAGCGCACAGCCGAAGTGCAACGCACTACCAAAGAGACAGATATACGCATCCGCCTGAACTTGGACGGCAACGGCACTTGCCACATCAGTACAGGGCTGGGATTCTTCGACCACATGCTGGAGCAGATAGGCAAGCACGGCGGCATCGACCTCGACATCACCGTAAAAGGCGACTTGGAAGTTGACGAGCACCACACCATAGAAGACACCGCCATAGCACTTGGAGAATGCATCTACCAAGCCTTAGGCAGCAAGAGAGGAATAGAGCGCTACGGCTTCTGCCTCCCTATGGACGATTGCCTATGCCAGGTATCACTCGACTTCGGCGGTCGTGCCTGGCTGGTATGGGACGCAGAGTTCCACCGCGAAAAGATAGGCGACATGCCCACCGAAATGTTCCTTCACTTCTTCAAGTCGCTCAGCGACTCCGCTCGCATGAACCTAAACATCAAAGCCGAGGGTCAGAACGAACATCATAAGATAGAAGGCATCTTCAAGGCGTTGGCGCGAAGCATCAAAATGGCTGTCCGCCGAGATATATATCATTATGAAGTTCCCTCTAGTAAGGGATGTATTTAAAGAGACATTCCCATCGCTCCGGTTGTTGGGCGATGGGGATGTTATATATCCGATTTATAATGACTGACCTAAGCGAAACAGATCATAGAAAAAGGAACAAGCACTCAGCATTGCGAAAACGATTTTTAATATATTTGCGACCAAACTAACACATAAATCTTCTATCATGAGTAATATGAGAACATTATTGAGCCTTATCGTTTTTATCATAGCAGAATGCAACCTTGCGTTTGCACAACAGAATAATGCTGACGTATTTAAATTGAAAAAAGTAGATGGACACTACGTTTTCAACGCACAAATAAATCAATCGGTAGAAAGTAAAATACTTGTGGAATCGGGCATACACGTTATGCTTATCGACTCTGCTTTTGCATTCAAGCATCAAGAGGAGTTGCACTTGATGCTTGTTCCTCACCAAAGTGAACAGAAAATGAATTTGGGCGGAAAACGGCATCGTATTACGCATAGGGCAAAGGGTAAAATCATGCTGAGCGAAAAGACTACGTACGAAGGCAAGATATTAATCTTAGCTGATTTATCTTCGTATTACGACATGGCTGTTCCTGTACAAAACTTGCATAACGCCACCGATAATTCTCGCATAGTAAAGCTGGACATGAAGAATTATACGCTGCAACTAATTGGTAAGGATGAGTATCTTACGGAGTGTCAGTCGGGTAAATCGTTCGACATAAATTATGACACGTACTTAAAAATGCCGGCTATCAAGGCTGAATTGACATTCAAGCAGGATGGTAGAAAATTTTCGCTCGGCGGAAATTTCGTCTTAGACTTAGGGAACGGATCGTTTATCGCATTGATGAAACAGAGCCAAGCGGTGAAAGATTTCGTGAAAGAGAATGCGGGGCTTAAGCTGCAAAAGGGTTACAACAGGAAAGGGGACGTTGTGGCCGAAGCAATAGCTACTCAGCAAGCAAAGCTATGTGGCATAACTTTTAGAGATCAGATTGTGGTGATAACCGCCATGTTACCTAAATTCACTTCGGAAGGAAATATCGGTTTGAAGTTCTTCGACCGCTATGTAAGTATCTTCAATTTTGACGATTCGAAATTCGTAATATTCTAATCTGGCTTTCTTATTAGATATATAACTTCTCTCGATAAACAAAGTAAATATCACATACATAAAATAACTGCTTAAAAGCACTGAAAAAACAATGCGATAATCCGATTAAACCATCGCATTGTTTCGTCTTAACCATCGCAATGGTTGGTTTTAATCATCGCAATGGTTTTTCAACGACTACAGTGGTGGTCACTTTAAAATGGGAAATTTCTTCTAAGAATACACTTTTTCGAGGATACATAAAAAACGAAAGGCGCATTGTCAAGGTTACTCCACCCTAACAATGCGCCTTTATGGTTTATTGTTTATAAAATCATCCTACTTCCCATTCATCTATAGTTCCGGTCTTGGAAGAGAAGTTTACTCCCACCTTATACACTTTGCGCTCTGACGCTTCGTACGGACGGGCATAACCTTTATCGTTTATCTGCTGTAAAGCCTCGGCGGCAGTACCATCCAACTTGAACTCGAAGATATACACGTACTGAGGAGTTTCTACAATGCAGTCTACCCTACCTTCGCTCTGCTCTTTTTCAGTAAGAACAGCGTACACACTCATCAAGCGAAGCAGCAGATAGAATGTATAATGGAAATAACGTTCCCTTTCAGGCTCGTTTTCTTTGCGGCGCATGGTATATGGGATGCTTGCCAAAAAAGAAGTGAGCATCTTGCGGAATTCTTCCAGTTGACCACGCTTTAACGCAAATACCGCTTTCACCATCCAAGACTCTAATGGCATTTTGCATTGCAAGTAGTTGGTAGCCACCATAGCCAAGAAACCGCTCTTTACCTCGTTGTTGGGGAAATCAAGCAAGAAGAGATTTGAATCTCTATCGAAATCTTTTATGGTGAGGTAACCGCTCTGGTAAATCATAGGCAACGGATATTCTATGTCTGCTTTATAGTTAATGAATTCATCTGGGAGGTAATACTTATTGGTAAGCTCGTCAATTCCCTTATGAAAATGATTCATTAAGCGAATCAAGTAAGATGGTGTACCGCTGGTAAACCAGAAGTCGCGGATTCGTCGGCTATCGAGCGCATTCAATACGCTGAACGGATTATAAATATCCGTAAGGTTTTCACTGAAGTGATAACCGTCGTAATGCCGTTTTAATCGCTGACGGATTTCCTCTTCGCTACAACCGTTTACTGCCGCCATCTCTTTGATGGATTCGGCAAACTGTGTATGCAGCTCTTCTTCAGTAATACCGCAAAGAGCTTCGTATTTTTCAAACATACTGATGTCCTTCGGTTGGTTAAAACCACTGAACACGCTGACCTGCGAGAATTTGGTAACACCTGTAAGAAAAACGAAACGGAGGGAAGCATCGGCAAGCTTGAATACGGAATAAAACGCTTTCAGAATCTCTCGGTTCTGTTCAAGAAGTTCCGAATCGCCTTCTAATACATCGAGCAAAGGCTTGTCGTACTCATCCACCAAAACTACAGCACCTCTTCCAGTTTGCTCGGCAGCAGCTTGAAGTATGCGGTTGAAGCGAGAGCCCAAACTAAAATCAACATCTGGAGTTATGCCATATTCCTTTTCCCAATCATGCAGATAGCCCTCGATTCTCATATGCAAGGCACCAGGCTGTGTAAAATTAGTGCCGTTAAAATCTATATGAAACACACGGTGTACATGCCAATCGTGCTCTAACGCATCGATCTTCAAACCAGCGAACAGTTCTTTCTTTCCTTCGAAATAAGCACGAAGCGTAGATAGCAGCAAACTCTTTCCGAAACGACGGGGACGACTCATAAAATAAATCTTACCTTCCGTAGCCAAGGAATAAACCAAGTCTGTTTTGTCTACATAAACAAAATCACGTTCTATAATTTGTTCGAATGTCTGTATGCCAACCGGATATTTCATAACGGATGTATTTTTTGATGAATAAACTGGATTTCATACAAAGTTAAATAAATTAGAGAATTTATGTTGTCTTCATCTCAAAAAAAGCGTCTTCTACCAAATCAGTGATAATATTTCTATGTAAACAACGAAAGGCGCATTGTCAAGGTTACTATACCCTAACAATGCGCCTTTATGGTTATTATTCTGCTTTCTTACTTTTTCAGCTTAGCAAGAAAACGCTCACGGTCTACCACATATCTTACGTGGGTACATTCGCCTACCGCTCCCTGCGAGTCGACTGCCGACACGCTGAAGGTTAGCTTACGGCCATCAACCTCCTGCAATACGGCTGTTGCCTTTACGGTTTCGCCTACGGCAGATGGCTTGATGTGCGATGTCTGTATCATTGCGCCTACGGTAGTAGAACCTTCGGGCAAGGCCGACTTCACGGCGTTCATGGCGGCGTTTTCCATCAGTGCTACCAAAGCCGGAGTGGCAAATACCTCCATATCGCCAGAACCTAAGGCTATGGCTGTATTAGCTGCGGTGACTTCGGCTACAGAAGTATAAGTAAGTCCTTTCTCCATTACCATATAGTGGCTTAGAACTCAAACTGCTCAAGCTTAAGGCTTCCCAAGTTTTGAATCTGAGGAACCAATGTAGTGAAATGAGCCGACTTAGAATGAGCGTCGAGCGATGCTGCGTCTTTCCAAGTTTCGCAAATCATCATCACGTCTCTGCGTGTTGAGCTTTCAAAAATGTCGTAAGCGATGCATCCTTCATCGTTCAATGATGCCGCTACCAATTCTTTTGCCAAAGCAAGCACCTGTTCGCGTTTGCTCTCTTCTACCTGAATAAAACAATTTAATCTGATCATAATAAAATGTATTTAAAAAGTTTATTATAAAGAGATAGTGCCCTGAATTACTTGCCAGACATTATCTCGCTTAGTTTTACTTTCTGGAACAGCATGTGCGCCATACTGCTTTCGTATAGTATACCTACGGTTTCTTTATCTACCATGGTAAGACATGAGTAGCCCCATGAGTCGCCTTCGTCTATCATAAGCTGATGCTCGGGCAACCATGTTTCGCCTCCGTCGGTGCTGATTTTTATGGTTATGTGGTTACGGCGACTGGTGCTGTTGGGGTTAGAGAATATCAGCAAGTCCTTGCCGGTAACGTTGTCTTTTGCCTTTACGCTAATCAAGCTGGCCATGCAGACCGGTTCTTGAAGTGCGGTGCGCGAAGATATGTGTTCTTTCCATGTGCGACCTAAATCGGTAGTGGTGTAAACGGCTCTGCTGCCTCCACGGTTATCGCGCATGTTCAGCATCAGTACGCCCGGTTCAACTTCTACTACCTGCGATTCGGTAGTGTTGGTGCGAGCGTGGTTATGGATATGCCATGTCTCACCACGGTCTTTGCTGTACATGATGCCGGCGTTAGGGATGCGGTCTTTTCCGATGTACTGAATGGGGAATACCAAAGTTCCGTCTTGCATTGTAATGCCTCGTCCGGGACCCTGAAGCAAGAAGTGCCATTCGGGGTTCTTAACCTGATCTGTGATATTGATAGGTGCCGACCATGTCTTGCCGTCGTCGGTACTCTTAGCCATAACGAGCTGTGCGGTGTGATACATATCCATGCCCGGATGAGAGCTTACCCACGCACGCTGATTACCCATGCCGTGTGTCCAAGCCGCTACTATCCAAATGGTATTTGTCTTGGTATCTACAAGGATAGACGGGTCGCCAACTCCGTTTTGCGCTTTCGGCATATCACCGGTTTCGCCAAACGACAGAGGAAGACGCATCTTTTCCCAAGTCTTACCGCCATCAGTACTGCGGCTCAAACCTATATCTACATGCTCTTGCAAGTCGTTGCTGTTGTTATAGCGCACATCGTATACGCCCAGCAGAGTACCCTTGTTGGTAGTAACCAATCCCGGAATACGGAAAGCGTTAGAGCCATCATCGCCAGCATGACGAACACCGATACCCATATAGCGTTTCATAGGAGCCGAAACAGTCTTGACGGGAAGCATCTTTCCGTCGGCCTTAGCACCTTCTACGGTAGCCGAAAGAGTAGATGTAAGCGATGTGTTAGGGTTCATATATACGCTCACCCAGAAATAATTCACTCCCGGATAAAGCTTTTGCTGTCCTTTCAGCACTACGGTGTTCTTGTTAGGACGAGCCTCATCTTTCTTTATAGAATATGATGGATGAGCAGCCAAGGTCTGTCCCGGAGCACGAGAGATGTATTCTACCGGAGCGAAACGCTGAGTGGCATTAACTTGACGAGCCTCTGTTCCGCCGTAATATAATTTCACCGCCTTTATATCGGACAGCGAAACATCTTTGCCAAAGTTCAGAGTTACCTCATCCAGATGTTGGGTGTTTCCGCCATTCATGCGCATCAAAAACAATACATTGTCTGTACGCTCTATCAAGATAGGCAACTGCTGCTGCTTAACGTAAAGAGTGTCAGTAGAAGACGCACTGGCAGTCAACGACGCCAATAGTCCTGCTGTAAAAAGAAATGTTTTCATAATTGATTAGGGGGTTAGTATTAATTGATTGTTTTATTTCGATTTCTTGAAGTCTTTCACTATCGCCTCGGTAATCCAGTTGGCCAATGCCTGACGATTATCGGGGATGACCAATCGCTTCTGGTCTTGCGGATTCTGTATATTTCCCAATTCGAGGAATACCGCATACGGATTGCTATGCTTCAGCACATAAAGATTGCGCTCGCTAACCGTTCCGCTGAATCCGCGGTTAGGCTGATGACGGTCGTACTTTGCCGAGAATGTACTGTGTAATCCTTCTGCCAAGCGTTTTCCGTACTTGCTGCCCGGAGAGTGATAGAAGAACACGTCGGTCTGCTTGCCTTTGCTACGACTATCAACATGGATGAATATGGCACGCTTATATGTGCTCTTCGACTTGCGGTGCAGACGGTTAATGGCATCGCAACGCTGCTGAAGTCGTGCTACTTGGTTCAACGGAATAGGGTCACCCATGCATGTTTCGCGCTTGCTGTTATTCAGTATGGCTGTATTGCGTATGCCGTCTTTCTTATCCTGAATGATGAAATGAACCGTAGCTCCACGAGTAAGCAGTTCGCGTCCCAGTCTGAGGATAATATCGTACGCATATTCATCTTCGTGCAACTCCTTTCCCTGATATTTACCTATGCATCCGGGGTCGGGACCGCCATGTCCGCTTACCAAATAAAACACAGCTCCGTTAAGAGCGTTAGAAGATACCGTATAAGAGGCTAATGCCTTACCAAAAAGAGGCTCCTTACGTGTCTGCTTCTTACCTTTTGCCCCAACGGACAAGAAAACCACACAACACATAATAGCCAGCAACCAACGTTTCATAAAATTCAATCTCTCCAATTTTTATTTTCAGTCTGTAAAACTACAAAAAAATACCGTCTAAACAAGGAGTTCATCACGGATAGTGTCAAACTTCTTGTTTAAACGGTGCGCTCATCATGCCATGATATTACAGCGGCATGTTGCCATGCTTCTTAGGCGGATTGCTCTGGCTCTTGTTCTGAGTCATCTCTAACGCCTGAATAAGCTTGTAGCGAGTATCTTTAGGAAGAATAATCTCATCGATGTATCCCTGCTCGGCAGCGCGATACGGATTAGAGAATTTCTCCTTATAATCTTCTATAGCCTTAGCCTTCTCTTCGGGAGTGGCTTTACGATACAGAATGTTTACCGCTCCGTCCGCTCCCATCACAGCGATTTCGGCTGTAGGATAAGAGAAGTTCACATCGGCGCCGATAGGCTTACTGTTCATTACGATGTAAGCACCTCCGTATGCCTTACGGGTGATGACTGTAATCTTAGGCACTGTAGCTTCGGCATAAGCATATACTATCTTAGCTCCGTGACGGATGATACCGTTGTGCTCTTGAGTGCAACCCGGCAAGAATCCCGGCACGTCTTCGAAAGTAACGATAGGAATATTGAAGCAGTCGCAGAAACGGATGAAGCGTGAAGCCTTATCGGATGCGTCGATATCGAGAACACCTGCCAGATAAGCCGGCTGATTTGCTACGATACCTACAGAACGACCGCCAAGGCGAGCGAAACCTACTACAATGTTCTTAGCGAAGTGAGGCATTACCTCGAAGAAGTAATGGTTATCGACTACCGGCTCTATGATATTCTTGATATCGTAAGGCATATTCGGGTCGTCTGGTATAACGGTCATCAATGATTCTTCGGCACGACGGATATCATCTGTGCACGGAATCATAGGAGCGTCTTCCATATTGTTAGAAGGCAAAAAACTAAGCAACTCGCGGATGCTCATCAGGGTTTCTTCTTCTGTATCGCAAAGGAAGTGAGTTACACCGCTCTTGCTGCTGTGGGTATATGCGCCACCAAGCTCTTCTTTGTCGACTTCTTCGTGAGTAACAGCCTTTACTACATCTGGTCCGGTAATGAACATGTGGCTCTTTTCTTTCACCATGAAGATGAAGTCTGTAAGAGCAGGCGAATAGCACGCACCCCCGGCACAAGGACCAAGGATGGCAGAAATCTGCGGAACAACGCCCGAAGCGATAGTGTTCTGATAGAAGATAGACGCATAACCAGAGATACTGCCTACGCCTTCCTGTATGCGGGCACCACCCGAGTCGTTCAACGCGATAACTGGCGCTCCGTTCTTAAGAGCCAACTGCTGCACCTTTACAATCTTCTGCGCTCCGGTTACGCTCAATGTTCCGCCGTAAACGGTGAAATCGTAAGCGTAAACATATACCAAACGTCCGTCTACTTTACCGTATCCGCATACGATACCGTCGCCAGGAATATGATTCTTGTCCATACCAAAATCGGTACAGTGATGGATAACCAACTTATCAAGCTCATTGAAAGTACCCTTATCGAGCAACATGTCGATACGCTCGCGTGCGGTCATGTGTCCGTTAGCGTGTTGTCTTTCCACACGGTCTACCCCACCGCCCTGAGAAGCCAATTTATCAAGCTCCTCAAATTTCTTATATTGTTCTGCTGTTGTCATAATTAATCTTCCTCTTTTATTATGTCGAGTGTCATTATTACCTGATTACTGTTTACAGAGTCGCCCTCGTTAACCAAGATTTCCTTAACTACACACGGGCTGTTAACCTTATAGTTACTCTGCATCTTCATGGCTTCAATCACCACTACGATATCGCCTGCTTCAAGACGGTCGCCTACGCTTACCGGAATCTTAACCACCTTACCCGGCATAGGCGAGATAATCTTATCTTGCTGTTTCTCGTCGGCTCCCTTGCGCATACGCAGGAACTTAGCCTGAGAATCGATGATATCGATGTCGTACGACTGATAATGCGCGTTTACCGTATAACTTTTCCCACCTTCTTTACGGATAAGTTCGGCATTGTATGACTTTCCATCGTGCAAAATAGAACAGCTACCGTTTTCGGCCATTACAACATCTACATCGTATGGCACTCCGTCTACCAGGAGCTGAACCTTATTGCCGTCTTTGCTAACCAACGTCACGTCGGCAACTCTTTCACCAATATGTATTTCCATAATTATTTCTCTTTAATATATTAGATGCGCAATACGCCTTTCTTCAATCCGAACTCACGCCAACGGCTGATAGGACGGTTGTCGCCAGTAGTGGTTTTGTTCTCTTCCAAGTTCATCAGATAATCGATATATGCCGCTATCAAGGCTATATTTTCGGTATCCTCTTCTTTCTTCTGCGCCCACTCGTTAAGCATCTGCTGGTGCTTAGGTATAAATAAGGTGTCATAGTGTCCTTCTACAAAATCGGGCACGTTCATGATATGACGCAGATAGCTGATGTTTGTCTTCAAACCGGTAATCTTGTACTCATAAAGCACACGGCGCATACGCTCTATGGCGAACTCGCGGGTAGTGGCCCAAACGATGAGCTTACCAATCATAGGGTCGTAATAGATAGGAATTTCGTAGCTTTCGTATACATAGCTATCAATACGAACACCTATTCCGTTCGGTTCTATCAACTGACGGATAACTCCCGGCGACGGCATGAAGTTGTTCTCAGTATCCTCGGCACAGATACGGCACTCTATGGCGTGACCGCGCTGATGCAAGTCTTCTTGCTTGAAGTGCAAAGGTTCATTGTTGGCCACACGCAACTGCTCCTTAACCAAGTCTACACCCACAACTTCTTCAGTAATAGGATGCTCTACCTGCAAACGAGTATTCATTTCGAGGAAATAGAAATTACGATGCTTGTCGACGAGGAACTCGATGGTTCCGGCGCCTTTATAATGAACCGCCTTAGCCGCAGCTACCGCAGCCTCACCCATCTTCTGACGAAGTTCTGGAGTAACGAATGGCGACGGAGTCTCTTCTACCACCTTCTGGTTACGGCGCTGAATAGAGCATTCGCGCTCAAACAGATGCACAGCATTACCAAAGTTATCGCCAAGAATCTGGAATTCGATATGATGAGGTTCTTCTACGAATTTCTCCAAATAAACAGTATCATCGCCGAAAGAAGACATCGACTCTGAGCGGGCAGTATTATAAGCCTCTTCTACCTCGCTTTCGCTATGGATAAGACGCATACCCTTACCACCGCCACCCATAGAAGCCTTAAGCATAACTGGGTAGCCAATGCGGTTACAAATTTCTTTAGCTTCTTCTACACTCTGCAATGGTTGTTCTGTACCCGGCACAACCGGCACTCCGGCTGAAATCATGTGCTTACGAGCTGAAATCTTATCGCCCATAGCATCCATTGTTTCAGGATCGGGACCGATAAATATAATTCCCTCTTCGCGGCAACGACGAGCAAATTCTGAGTTTTCAGAAAGGAAACCATATCCCGGATGAATTGCATCCACTCCATGACGTTTAGCCGCCATGATTATTTTATCTATATTCAGATAACTCTCACGAGAAGCGGCCGGACCAATAAGGCAAGCCTCATCTGCATAAAATACGTGACGAGCCGTTCTATCGGCTTCTGAAAATACCGCTACGGTGCGAATACCCATCTCACGACAAGAACGCATTACACGTACAGCGATTTCACCACGGTTAGCGATTAATACTTTGTGTATCATGCTTCATTTGTTTTAGTTTAGTAGCTCTGTGCGTATACGCATTACGCACACTTATTACAAATCTGTGCAAAAATACATAAAAAAGGGGAAAAGCCACGCTCTTCGGGCCTTTTTTTAGGTTGTACAACATATTTATGCCCACTTTTAGGTATGTAAATTCAGTAAATTGACTTAAATCAATCCTAAAAGTCATGTGGAGATTACAAAAAAACATTGCGATGCTTCAATCAAGTCATTGCGATGAGCCGATTGAAGCATCGCAATGAACCGATTAAAGCATCGCAATGTTTTCAGATATCAAGTATTAGCTTATCGATACTATTTCCTGTAGTATCTTAACAGCTGTCTCTACATTTTCCACTTTCGTAATAACCATGCTACGACGTCCATTCTGCTCGCGCAAGTTGCAATTACGTGGGTTGTGCGACATATAGTCGATAATTTTTCCGAATGCTTCGCTCTGATAGTATGGACTTTCTTGGTTGCTGACAAAATACAATATCATTCTGCCGGCTTTAAGGGTTATCTTTTCTACACCAAGGCGCTTGCCCAACCTGCGCAAGGGCACGATGCGGATAAGTTCTTCTCCTTCGGGCGGAATCTTACCGAAGCGGTCTACCAGTCGTTGCTTAAAGGCATCCACGTCTTTATCGAGTTCCAGTTTATCAAGTTCGCGGTATACCAACATACGTTCGCTGCTACTTGGAATGTATTCGTTGGGGAACAACAACTCAAGGTCGCTTTCTACATTACATTCGTCTACAAACTCTTCTCCACTGATGCGGCTGTCGCCCGATTTGTTCTCGTCGGCATAAAGCTCGGCAAACTCGTCGTTCTTCAACTCGGTTACAGCCTCATTAAGAATCTTCTGATAGGTTTCGTAACCCAAGTCGGCTATGAATCCGCTTTGCTCGGCGCCCAACATGTTTCCGGCACCTCGGATATCAAGGTCTTGCATGGCAATGTGAATGCCGCTACCCAAATCGCTGAAGTTCTCTATGGCCTGCAAACGGCGTTTAGCCTCGGGAGTAAGCGATGCCAACGGTGGAGCAAGCAAGTAGCAGAACGCCTTTTTATTACTTCTGCCCACTCTACCACGCATCTGATGCAAGTCGCTAAGTCCGAAGTTCTGCGCCTGATTGATTATGATGGTATTGGCGTTAGGTATATCTATACCGCTCTCTATGATAGTAGTGGCAAGCAGCACATCGTAATCGTAATTGGCAAAGTCGATGATTATCTTTTCCAACTCATCGGGTTGCATCTGTCCGTGCCCTATACATACACGACAGTCGGGGATATTACGCAGAATCATCGCTTTCAGCTCCGCCAGATTCTGAATCCGGTTGTTCACGAAGAACACCTGTCCGTTACGGCTCATCTCGAAATTGATGGCATCGGTGATAACCTCCTCATTAAAAGTATGCACCTCGGTCTGTATAGGATAGCGGTTGGGCGGCGGAGTCTGAATGACAGAAAGGTCGCGCGCACCAATCAGCGAGAACTGCAATGTACGAGGTATAGGCGTAGCGGTCATGGTAAGCGTATCCACGTTCACCTTAAGCTGACGGAGTTTTTCTTTCACACTAACACCGAACTTCTGTTCCTCATCGATAATGAGCAAGCCCAAGTCTTTAAACTTCACGCTCTTGCCTATCACCTTATGAGTACCTATTATTATATTAATATCACCATTAGCCAATTCCTTCAATATGCGGCTGGTATCCTTTGCAGTACGGGCACGTGTAAGATAATCTACCTTGCACGGCATACCTTCTAGTCGTTTCTTAAATGTCTGGTAGTGCTGAAACGCCAAGACCGTGGTAGGTACTAACACCGCCACCTGCTTATTGTCGGCTACAGCCTTGAAAGCCGCACGCACGGCAACTTCTGTCTTACCGAATCCTACGTCACCACACACCAGGCGGTCCATCGGACGATTGCTCTCCATATCCGCCTTTACATCCTGAGTAGCCTTCAGCTGGTCGGGGGTATCTTCGTATATAAAGCTGGCTTCCAACTCATGCTGCAAGAAGCTGTCGGCACTATATTGGTATCCTTTCTCCTGCTTTCGCTGAGAATATAACTTAATCAAATCGCGCGCTATGTCTTTAATCTTCGACTTGGTACGTTCTTTCATCTTCTCCCAAGCACCCGTGCCCAACTTGCTTATGCGCGGTTCTTCGCCTTCCTTACCTTTATATTTAGAGATTTTATGAAGCGAGTGAATAGACACGAACACCACATCGTCATTCTGATAAATCAGCTTGATAACCTCTTGAGTGGTATTTCCGTTGGGGATACGAACCAAGCCTGCAAACTTACCTATTCCGTGATCTATGTGCACCACGTAATCGCCCGGCTCAAACTGATTCAACTCTTTGAGCGAAAGAGCCACCTTGCCACTGCGTGCCTTGTCGCTACGCAAATTGTATTTATGAAAACGGTCGAATATCTGATGATCGGTAAAAACGCAGTACTTCAATGTATGATCTACGAAACCCTCGTGAAGAGTACGGTCTACCGGAGTGAATTCAATCTTATCTCCCCTCTCCTTGAATATATCCCTCAAGCGGTCGGTCTGCTTCACGCTATCCGAGCAGATAAAGATTTTATATCCACGCTGCAAGAAATCGGTCAGTGCGCTCGATACCAAATCAAAGTTCTTATGAAAGATGGGTTGCATAGAAGTCTCGAACTTCAAAGTAGCCTGCGGAGTGCCTACCGGCTTGTTGCCGAACTCTATCCGTCGGAACTCCAGAGCTTGGGCAGCAAAATCGGCTCCGTCAACAAGCATCTTCTTCAAACTATCCAAGTCGGTAGCCTCGCCTTCGTATGCCTGTAAAGCTTGAGAAGAGAACTCTTCATCATGAATGCTCTGTATACGCTCGCGTACCCAAAGCAAATCTTTCACCCACAAGAAGGCATCTTTAGGCAGAAACTCCAAGAAACATATATCGCAACCGTCGGTTTGCGCCATTTCGGGCACTATGCTTACCGACTCTTTCTTCTCTTTAGATAATTGTGAATCGACTTCGAAAGTACGGATGCTGTCTATCTCATCGCCAAAGAAATCTATTCGATAAGGATATTCAGAAGCATACGAATACACATCGACAATGCTTCCACGGGTAGCGAATTGTCCCGGCTCGTACACATAGTCTACATGTTCAAAACCGTAGCCTACCAACTCTTCGGCGATCTTATCGGTTTCTATCTGTTGCCCAACTTTAAGGCGCAGCGTTTTGTCCGACAATGTTTTGGGCGATACTACCTTTTCTGCCAACGCCTCCGGATATGAAACTACCGTAACCGGCACCTTACGCTCTAAACGGCTCAGCACCTCTGTGCGTAATATCTCGTTGGCACTGTCTTTCTGTCCGTACTTAATGGCACGCCGATACGATGAAGGCAGAAACAAAATATCTTCATCGCCATTTGCCTGTACCATGTCGTGATAGAAATACCCCGCCTCTTCTTGATCGTTAAGTATAAACAGATTAACACCCGGATGATTCTTTATTATCGCAGAAGCGAAAAGTGAAGCGCACGATGCGTGAGTTCCCTCAAGGAATATAGTCTTAACGGAAGCATCGTCCATAAGAGCAATAAGTCCTTTTGACGCGGGATGACTGAAATAATTATGTTGAAGTTCAGTTATTTCCATTGTTTTTGCTTATAGATGCACAAAAGTACGGAAAAATCATTGAATAACGAAAGAAGACGAGGTACCGTCATAAAAAAAACTTGTCCGTGAGTGCTTTGATACAGCATTCACGGACAAGTTTTTTAACTGCTATATATAATAATGTATAATATATTATTTAGCTACGCGTTCCAACCATTTCAGCATAAACAGCATGGTAAACATAGAGATAAGACATACTACTACGAATACGCCCCAGCACTGCCAGATAGGAATCTTGTTGTACATTAACGGACCTACCCACAAGAACAAGTTACCGATAGCTGTAGCACCAAGCCACAAACCTTGGCACAAGCCCTGGATGTGTTTCGGAGCAACTTTAGAAACGAAAGAAAGACCCAGCGGAGAGATGAACAATTCGGCTACTGTTAAGAAGAAGTAGATTACAATCAACACCCAAGGACCAGCCTTCAAGCCTTCTTTTGCAGAATCGGCCATAGCCTTGAATTCTGTTCCTGAAGGATAACCCATAATCCAAGAATAGATAGTAAGGAACAAGAATGCCATTCCGGCGATACCCATACCGATAGCGATCTTCTTAGGAGTAGAGATTTCTTTTCCACGACGAATAAGACGTCCGAAGAACCACATGATAATAGGAGTAAGAACGATTACGAAGAATGGGTTTACAGCCTGCCAGATTTCAGGAGCGATGCTATCTGTTACAACGAAGTCGCGTGCGAAGTAAGAAAGAGACTGTCCGTTCTGATGGAATGAAAACCAGAAGAAAATAACCACGCCCAATACTGCGAACAATGCATACAGACGCTGTTTTATTTCCTTAGCCATAGCAGCTTTTTCTTCTGCTGTATAAGAAACCGATTCTACTTTTTCTTTCTTTCCCGGAGTTGGGAATATCTTCTTGTTAATCATGAAGATCATCAAAGAAATACCCATAGCTACTACAGAAGCGATGAATGAGTAGTGAATACCGGTGTTAAATACGTCGAGGTACTGAGTACAGAACGGAGTCAAGTCATCGCTTACTGTTCCGCCTACCTTAGTTACCAACTCAGTAAGGTTAGCCATGTTTTCTGAAGCCATAGATGCACCTTCTTTAATATACTGGTGGCACAATGCAGGAAGATCGGCATTGTAAGCCAACTGGTGAGCCTTCAACCACCATTCGCGAAGCAACGGAGCCACGAACGGAGCAATCAAACCACCAACGTTGATAAATACGTAGAAAATCTGGAAACCAGAGTCACGACGGCTCTTAGCCAACTTCACAGCTTCGGGTCCGTCTTTTACTGCATCTTCTTCAAGGTTGTCATACATCTGACCAACGATAGCCTGCAAGTTACCCTTGAACAAACCGTTACCGAATGCGATAAGGAACAACGCCACGCAAGTAAGCGGCAACAACCAACCGATATTATTCTCGGTAGACAATACCGGAACGGAAAGTATGATATATCCTAAAGACATCACTATCAATCCCGCCATGATAGTGCCTTTGTAATTCTGAGTCTTATCGGCAATGATACCGCCAATCAAACTCAACACATAAATTCCACAGTAAAAAAGAGAATAGATAATAGCACTGGATTCGTCGCTCAAACCAAATTTAGAGCACAGAAACAAAACCAGCACAGCGTTCATGATGTAGTAACCAAATCGTTCACCCATGTTAGAAATGGCTGCCGCGATCAGTCCTTTAGGATGTTTGCTAAACATAATTAATAGTTTTGATTTAATGATTAATATTATTTTATGGGCAAATATAATGCAAAATCAATTGTTTTACAAAAGGAAACGGCCAAGAGTTTCAATAAAATCGACTATAAACAATAACAAAAAGACACTTTTTTCAACATACCATACCAAAATATGCCGAACAACACCTTACCCATCTTTAGAAACCAAGCCTAACAGACGGACAAAAGTCAACAACAAGCCTAAATACACCGATTATCCGGCAGAGTGATTTTTTCTGTTTCATACCACATATCATTTTAAGAATTTATATTTTTGCGGACTTTAATAAAAACATCATTTACACAAAGACCATGAATGGATTATTCATACTCATCACTATTTTAGTATATTTCGGCGTACTGCTGACTATATCGAAACTAACCAGCGGAAAGCATACAGATAACGACGCTTTCTTCAGAGGAAACCGCCAGTCGCCTTGGTACATCGTATCGTTCGGAATGATTGGAGCATCGCTTTCGGGGGTAACGTTCGTATCTGTGCCCGGCATGGTGCGATATATAGACATGACGTATATGCAGACCTGCATCGGCTTCTTCTTTGGATATATCGTAATCGCCTTGGTACTGCTGCCGCTGTACTACCGACTGAATCTTACGTCTATCTACTCGTATTTAGGGCAACGCTTCGGACGGCACTCGTATAAGACCGGGGCTTCGTTCTTCCTTCTTTCTAAGATGCTGGGAGCCGCCGCACGATTGTATCTGGTGTGCCTGATATTGCAGCATTACGTATTTGCCGCCTACGGAGTTCCTTTCGCCGCTACCGCTATCGGCACAGTGATACTAATTTGGCTCTACACCCGACGCAGCGGAATACGAACCATCGTTTGGACCGACAGTTTGCAGACCTTCTGCCTATTGGCTGCCTTGGCACTTATTATATATAATGTGATGAATATACTCGACTTGAACCTTTCTCAAACGATAGATACAATACGCAATAGCGAGCATAGCCGCATATTCGTTTTCGATGATTGGCAGAGCAAACAGAACTTCTTCAAACAGTTCTTCAGCGGAATATTCATCACCATCGTAATGACAGGACTCGATCAGGACATGATGCAGAAGAACCTTTCGTGCCGCAATCTGCACGAGGCTCAAAAGAACATGTACTGCTACGGCATATCATTCGTGCCCGTCAACTTACTGTTCTTATCGTTGGGCATCCTGCTGCTTATTGCCGCCCCTCAGTTGGATATCGAACTACCTGCTAAGGGCGACGATATTCTGCCGCTCTTCGCTGCCGAAGGCTATCTTGGCCCGACGGTATTGGTATTGTTTACCATAGGAATCATAGCCGCCGCTTTCTCAAGCGCCGATTCTGCACTTGCAGCCCTCACCACCAGCTTCTGCATCGATATCTTAGGGACTGAGAAACAGACAGAGCAAAAGGCTGCGGCTACACGTCGTAAGGTACACTTGCTTATCTGCACAGCATTCGTGGCGTGTATCCTCGCATTCGAAGCTATCGGCAGTCAGAGCGTTATAGACACCATATACGTGTTGGCTTCGTACACCTACGGTCCGTTGTTGGGATTATTCGTCTTCGGACTATTCACTAAAAAAATACCTACCGATCGATTCGTGCCATACGTAGCCATCGCCTCGCCCGTGGTGTGTTACCTTATCGACTGGGGCACATTTACCGCCACCGGATATAAGTTCGGCTACGAAATGCTAATGCTTAACGGGTTACTTACATTCATGGGATTATTAGCCCTCAGCGTAAAAAACAAAGGCTCTTATATCACCAAGTAAGCAATAAAAGGCTTATCAACGACCGCACGAAAGGCAATCCATTTGCACGGCTTGATTAAATTTATTATTTTTGCGCTTTTAATTAGCAAATCGACAATCTTTTTATTTATCAACAAGTCAAAATGGACAAAACCAAAGGTCACCCTAAAGGTCTTTACCTTTTATTCGTAACTGAAATGTGGGAACGTTTCAGCTACTACGGCATGCGTGCCCTGTTCATGCTTTACATGGTACAGGCATTGTTATTCAACAAAGAAACCGCATCGCAAGTGTACGGCAGCTACACTGGGCTAGTATATCTCACCCCACTATTAGGAGGCTACATAGCCGACCGCTATTGGGGAAACAGACGCTCTATAGTAACCGGAGCCATAACAATGGCTATCGGACAATTGATGATGTTCTTCAGTGCCGTATACTTTCACGATGTAGAGTTAGCCAAGTGGCTTATGTTCTGCGGACTTGGATTGCTTATCTTAGGTAACGGATTCTTCAAGCCCAACATTTCGACTATGGTAGGGCGACTCTACTCACACGATGACAAGCGTAAAGACTCGGCCTACACCATATTCTATATGGGCGTAAACACAGGTTCCATGATAGCCCCTTTGGTATGCGGATTAGTAGGAAACACAGGGCATCCCGAAGATTTCAAATGGGGATTCTTAGCGTCGTCTATAGGTATGATGATTGCCGCTACAGTATTCCAACTGTTCAAGAGCAAATACATCATAGCTCCAGACGGCACGCCTATCGGTATGCCTCCAAAGCCTCAACCTAAAGAAACTACCGCTACGCCTAATACCGCCAAAAACAATACACGTACCGCTTTGATGGTAGGATGTATAGCAATACTCACCCTATTGTTCTCGTTCAACTGGAACGGTGAAGGCGGCATCTTCGCCGGAGCCGACTGGTTCGGATCGTTCATCTACGCCACCACCATCGTTATGCCTATCGTCATCATCACCGATAAATCGCTTAGCCGAATAGAGAAAATGCGTATCGGCGTTATCTATATCATCGCCTTCTTCGTGGTTTTCTTCTGGGCTGCATACGAGCAGGCAGGAGCATCGCTTACATTCTTTGCCGATGAGCAGACCGACCGTCAGATAGGCAACTGGGAAATGCCGGCAGCTTACTTCCAATCATTTAACGCCATCATGATTGTAATGTTAGCTCCATTATTCGCTACATTATGGTCGTTCTTAGGAAAACGAGGCATCGAGCCAAGCTCACCGTGTAAACAGTCCATCGGTTTGCTGTTGCTCTCATTAGGCTATCTCTTTATCGCCTTCGGAGTAAAGAACGTAGAGCCGGGCGTTAAAGTCAGCATGATATGGCTTACAGGACTCTATTTCATTCATACCATGGGAGAGCTTTGCTTGGCACCTATCGGACTGTCGTTAGTATTCAAGCTGTCGCCTGCACGTTTCTCATCACTGCTGATGGGCGTATGGTACCTCAGCACCGCCAGCGCCAACAAGTTTGCCGGACTGCTTAGCGGATACTATCCCGAAGCCGGAGTTTCGAAATCGTTTATGGGATTTGCCATAGAAAACCTGTTCGATTTCTTCATGATATTCGTATTCATGAGCGGAGCAGCGGCCATCATATTGTTCTTCTTATCGAGCAAGCTGCAAAAGATGATGCAGATAGAAGACTGATGACAATAAACACAGTAGAAAACAGAAACAAAATTGAGGTTTTAAAACTTCTGCTTATAATATTTTATATTACCTTTGTTTCGTTGAATAAAAAAACGAACAGTTATGTATACAATACAAGCAAACCAATCGGGTACACGTACCCTGGAAATATCAGAAGAGAACCTGAAAACTATTGAAAAGTATTCATTGTTTCAGCACCTTATAGACAGCAACGGTATAGTAGACGAATCAGTTTTAGACAAACTGAAACTGAATATCCGTTCACTTATCGCTTCGAGCGAAAACGATTGCAAAGATTTGCTCGACTTGTGCATTGATGTAATTTACCATAACAATATGAAAGCGTTCGGACTGTTCCAACTTATCCAGCTATACATAAAATGGGAGCGCGAACAATCTGAAGACACAGAAGAAGAGGAAGCATAATTTGAAAGAACACAGACTGACCGACTGGTTGCCCACTACCAAAAAGGAAGTAGAAATGAGAGGATGGGACGAGCTGGACGTGATTTTGTTCAGCGGTGATGCTTATGTAGACCACCCATCGTTCGGCGCTGCCGTAATAGGAAGAATGCTGGAGGCACAAGGCTTGAAAGTAGCCATTGTGCCACAGCCTAACTGGAGAGACGACTTACGCGACTTTAAGAAACTGGGTCGTCCACGCTTGTTTTTCGGGGTCTCGCCCGGATGTATGGACAGCATGGTTAATAAATACACTGCCAACAAACGCTTGCGCAGTGAGGATGCGTATACCCCCGACGGACGTCACGATATGCGTCCTGAATATCCCAGCATTGTCTACACCAAAATCTTAAAGGAACTGTTCCCCGATGTGCCTATCGTGTTGGGAGGCATCGAGGCTTCACTGCGCCGACTTACGCATTACGACTACTGGAAAGAAGCGGTTCGCCCATCTATTCTGGTAGACGCTAAAGCCGACTTGCTGATTTACGGCATGGGCGAAAAGCCTATCACCGACTTATGCAAGCGACTGAAAGAAAACCCCGAATTGCCGCACGATTTGCTCCAGACGGCATACCTTACCAAACGAAATCAGTTTAAGCCCGAAGAGAACGACTTGCGTCTGCACTCGCACGAAGAGTGCCTGAAAGACAAGAAAAAGCAAGCCGAGAACTTCAGACATATAGAAGAAGAATCAAACAAGTATGCAGCACAACGCATCTATCAGGAGGTAGGAAATCAGGTAGTAGTGGTAAACCCGCCTTATCCACCTATGACACAAGGCGAACTTGACATGTCGTTCGATTTGCCATACACTCGTCTTCCTCACCCTAAATATAAGGGTAAACGCATTCCTGCCTATGATATGATTAAGTTCTCTGTCAACCTGCACCGAGGATGTTTTGGCGGATGCGCATTCTGTACCATATCGGCACACCAAGGAAAGTTCATAGTGAGCCGCAGCAAGGAAAGTATATTGAAAGAGGTGAAAGCCATCACACAGATGGACGACTTTAAAGGATACCTTAGCGACTTGGGAGGTCCATCGGCCAACATGTACGCCATGCACGGCAAAGACCAAAAGCTATGCAGACGCTGCAAACGCCCATCGTGCATACACCCTAAGGTATGCCCCAACCTCAACACCGACCATAGGCCATTGCTCGACATCTATCATGCGGTAGACTCACTGCCGGGCATCAAGAAGAGCTTCATAGGTAGCGGTGTGCGCTACGACCTTTTGCTACACGAAAGCAAAGACCCAGAGGTAAACCGCAGTACGGCAGAATACACGCGCGAGCTTATAGCAAAGCATGTAAGCGGACGACTCAAAGTTGCCCCTGAGCATACCAGCGACGATGTTCTGTACATAATGCGTAAACCGCCGTTCGAGCAGTTCTACCGCTTCAAGCGGATATTCGACCGCCTGAACAAGGAACTTAATCTACGACAGCAAATCATACCTTACTTCATAAGCAGCCATCCGGGATGCACCGAAAAAGATATGGCAGAGCTGGCGGTAATCACCAAGAAGCTCGACTTCCATCTGGAGCAGGTGCAAGACTTCACCCCTACCCCCATGACGGTAGCCACCGAAGCTTGGTACACAGGATTTCATCCTTACACTCTAGAGCCTATATTCTCGGCCAAGACACCAAAGGAGAAGCTGGCGCAACGCATGTTCTTCTTCTGGTACAAGCCCGAAGAACGCAGGGCCATAATAAACGAATTACGAAAGATAGGACGCACAGACCTGATAGACAAACTGTACGGACGATAATTAACGGACGATTAAAAACAAGATAGATCATGAATATAGCCGGACTTATTTCGGGCGGAGTAGACAGCGCAGTAGCCGTCCATCTGCTTTGCGAACAAGGTTACAAGCCCGATTTGTTTTATATCAAGATAGGTATGGACACCGACGACGGACTGACATGTACCGCTGAAGAAGACATTGAACTAGCCAGCGCTACAGCCCGTAAATACGGATTGCAGTTTAACATCATCGACCTGCAAAAAGAATACTGGGACCGTGTAGTGGCATACGCCATCGATAAAGTACGCCGCGGACTTACTCCAAATCCGGACGTGATGTGCAACAAGCTGATTAAATTCGGCTGTTTCGAAGAGCAGGTAGGATACGCTTACGACCGCATCGCCACCGGTCACTATGCGTCGACCGAAGATATAAACGGACGCACATGGCTCACCACAGCTATCGACCCGGTAAAAGACCAAACCGACTTCCTGGCTCAGATAGACTATTTCCAAGTGTCGAAGTTGCTTTTGCCCTTGGGCGGAATAATGAAACACGATGTGCGTGATATAGCTCTTCAGGCAAAACTGCCCAGCGCACGCCGTAAGGATAGCCAAGGCATCTGTTTCTTAGGCAAGATAAACTATAACGATTTCATCAAACGTTTCTTAGGAGAAAAGCGCGGAAGCATCATCGAGCTGGAGACAGGAAAGAAAATAGGTACTCACAACGGATTCTGGTTCCACACCATCGGCCAGCGTAAGGGACTGGGACTAGGCGGAGGTCCTTGGTTCGTCATCGACAAAGACGTAAAGCGTAACATTCTGTACGTATCACATGGCTATGACACCCAGAAACAATACAGCCGCGAGTTCAGATTGGTTGACTTCCACTTCATCACCGATAACCCGTGGACAGAAGATCATGAAGAAGAAATCCGCTTTAAAGTAAGACACACCGACGTGTTCCAGTCGGGCAAACTGATATACAAAGACGGCGAATGCCACATAGAGAGCGACACTAACGTACAAGGTGTAGCCCCCGGACAATTCGGAGTAGTTTACGATAAAGAAGCGCACTTATGCATAGGTAGCGGCGAGATTCGTACCGCTAAAATTGACTAAGAAAAGGGTGCGTCATAAGTGAACTATGCAAAGACATATCATAGCTTACGTCATCGCAACTTCTAATTTGTTATTTGTCTGTTTATGAGATACAGAGTATGAAAGTAACCATTTGTTGTCAGAAAATATTTCTTTTTTCGCATTAAGAAAACAATAATCCTTGCCAAACATAGCCATAATCTGTTTCAACCGCCTATAGTCTAACGACGACGCAAATTGTCATGCCATATATAAAACAGGTATCGCTGTTAAACTGAGCGTAATGCTTGGTTTAACAGCGATACTTGTTTTTAGCGTAAATAGCCGCTGATATTGAGATCTTTATATCCTTGCAACAGGACGAATGGAATAGCCTCCCCAACGAAGATTACCGCCACCAACTGTTATTAAGTGTGCGTTGTTCAAAAAATACAATGGCTGTGCAGCTTAAGAATCGGAAGCGGGATAAAGCAAGCTCAAGTCAGTCTACGCATATAGCATAGCCAACGTGTAATCGTCTATATCAATCAATTTCTTGGCATATAATGATTCCAGCAAATCTTTAAAGCTGTCTTCCGAATCTGCGCTTCTTAAAAGAGGCATGAGAACATCTTCGTTAAAATCGAGATGTTCCTTCTCTGCCATTTGAAGCAACTGCAGGTTCGTGGTTTGTTTCATTCTCACTTCCATAAGTTCGCTTTCAAACTCCGTACTCTTTGAGAGTTCGTACATCATAAGGCAATAATGAGAAAGCGCATCACTTGCGGCAAATACCACCGACGTATCGTCAAGGTGGAACACGCCCGAGCGAAAGCCTTCTTCCTCCAAAGGATCCTTGCAACTTACAAGGCGAGGCGGATTGCTAAAGTCGGCCAACCGTGTAAAGCTATGCTCCAGTAACCCTGTCTGCGAGCTGTAATGGAACACTACGCTGTCGCCATACGCCATCCACTGGCATTGCCCCTGTTCCGTACCCCACGCAGCAGCGATTGTTGCGCACGAACCTTCGTTGTAGAACTTGTTAAGCAAGATGCCATCGCCTTTCTTGGCCTGTTCTTCATGCTCATTATAGAACTCCTCCCAAATGCCGTCAACCCATTCGTCCAACTCTGTGAACGAACAAAGCGGAGCATCCTTTGGCAGATGCTCTATCAGATACCGCGACCACTCGTCGGCATAGAGTCCGCAACCTCCAGCACCGTCCGACACGGCTATGCACTGTGGCGAACAGAACACGGCATCCTCATTAGGTGCATGGTCGTTTGGTTTTGCTATGCTTACACTTTTACTCATCTTCCTATTACAGGTTATTGTTTACGAACATACTAGACAGTGTTCCTATCTTCATCATCTTTACAAGACGCTCCATACCTGCGTTCACACCCATAGCATGATAACGTATATCAGGTTGCTTGTCGCCGAAAATAGCCCGTATCTGCTCGTTGTAGTTAAGCGGCAGCAAACTCGACATGCTATACAGTTTCTCACCGTAACCGTTTCCATTCAGTTCGCCAATAGAAGCCGGGAAAACCACCGATTCTATATGTCCCGGCACTATGTGAATATTAAAAAGCAATACGTTGCCGTCATTTGTAAACATCGACTTCAACTGGTTTGCCAGTTGCTGCATCTCGGCATCACTCACACCATTATATTCCCCATCGGTAATGTTTATGATTGTAGGCGGATAGCAGTCCTTATCATGATGCTGCTTCATCCAATTTTCCAGAAGTCCCTCAGCCCGTTTAAAAGCCTTGTCCATGTGAGTCCAATTTCCGTCGTGACGTGCTGTCATCCACTGCTTGGTCTCTACTTCCTTTACAGTAATACCCTTGCGTGTGCGCACTTCCTCCTTAACCATCTTCTTCATGAACGGATTATTGCGTATCTCTTCGGGCGTAACAAAGTCTCTACCCTCAAGACATCCGTTCCAAGTGCTGTAAGCCTCCTTGCCATATCCTATCACGGCAATATCAAAGTAACGGCGTGTTTCATTATGCTTTACACAACGCTCTACAAGCTCGTTTATCTGCGAGTTCACTATGCGTGCCACAGCTTCAGAAAGTGTCATCTCCTCACCATTGAACGTAGTGAAACGCCTCATTGACACACTTTGGTCAACAAGGAAGATAAATGCCGTAGGATGCTCACGGTCAACACGTGCGGTGTAGGCATTCTTGCTTTGCATCTGCTGCGGCTGGCTCGGGATAGGAATACCGAAATTGGCTATATTGGTGATATACTTCAACGGGATAAAGTTCTTTACCAATATCTCCGCCTGATAGAACGGTTGCTCGTCAATGCCAAGATCAAAATGATTATTAGCCTTTACCGTTTGAAAATGAATTTTCTTAAAATCGTTCAAGCCGCTTCCCACGTTCGCTCCGCTGCGTGTAGCGTTTCTATCAGCATAACGAGTGCTCTCATCATAAATAATCTCCGGATCTATTTCAAGAATAACAGGATTTGATATTCTTCCCTCGTTCATCGCCACAAACATCATGGGATGTTGGCGTGTAAAACTGATGCGTACATAATGCTCCAAACCATCGCGTTCATCGAGCGACCACGACAAAGAGCCTACGCCACCACCGCCCGGCTTAGGAATTGCAATACCACGCTCTTGGCAATCTTTCCAAGAATAAAGGCCACCGTTCTTAATGATATTCTCCAAGTTATCACGGTCTGTAAAGTGATACAACTTTTTGATATTATGCTGTTCCAGGAGTTTCTTGAACTGCTCCCAATCGTTTCTTTTATTCATAATGGCATCAGGTTTATATGGTTTAGAATAGCAACGACATTTGTTGCGCTTCCGTCTGTAGTTTCTTATCACTGAAAGGATACAGCCCCTCCGCGTATGCCTTTATCAGGAAGGCATGCGACAAAGGCGCATCCTGATTATCTATGTCGCAGTTTGTAGTATAATCAAGCAGCACGATAGTTCTCGTTTTGTTGGCTTCCCTCAACCGCTCTATGATACCAGCCACCTTGTTATCGAGTACCCACTTGTAGGCAGGCAGATAAATTTGCTTTCGCGCCTCTATATATCCTAACAACTCAGTGCCGTTCACGCCCTTGCGATGGCCGAGCGGCTTGCCAAATCGACGAACTGTACGCTTGATATTTTTCATCGTGTCATTGCCGAACATATTCACGTCTACATCTGCCGACTCAAAGACTTTCAGTCCTTGCCATATTGCCTCAACGCACATGGCGGTATAGCCTTCGCTGAATGGTACGGGAATTCCACCGTGAGGATAGAACGGACTTAGCTTCACCAAGTCGTCTGTGGCTTGGCTTGTAACGTCAGCAATAACCGCATCAGGGTATTTCTTCAATATGTTTTCACGCTTCCTGCGCTTTGATTCTATTACTATCATTATTCAAAATCACCAAAAAGAATTTCAGAAAGGGGAAAAACTCTTTCGCCAAAACGTTGTTTAATTTCAGTTTCAATTTGTGTATTGAGGTTATCACAGCCATCAAAAACATTATCACTAATACTTGTTACACTATTAGGAATGGTGATACTTTTAAGAGAGCGACATCTGTAAAAAGCATTATCACCAATACTTGTTACACTATTAGGAATGGTGATACTTTTAAGAGATCCACAAAATCCAAAAGCACTTTCACCTATAATTATTACACTATTAGGAATAGTGATACTTTTAAGAGATCCACAAAGCTGAAAAGCACATTTACCAATACTTGTTACACCATTAGGGATAGTAATACTTTCAATAGAACGCCACCAAAAAGCATGATCACCAATAATTCTCACACCTTCTCTTATAACATATTCACCCTTTAAGTCTTGTGGTGCCTTAAGCAATCGTTTCCAATCCTTACTATATTTTACGCCAAACTCATCCT
Source organism: Bacteroides sp. CAG:530 (assembly GCA_000434735.1). Classification (GTDB taxonomy): domain Bacteria; phylum Bacteroidota; class Bacteroidia; order Bacteroidales; family Bacteroidaceae; genus Phocaeicola. The sequence goes on along the minus strand of FR881244.1, from coordinate 26,210 downwards.
CAACGGCATTTGCTAAATCTTCTTCCGTTACCTCAGTACTCCAAACTTCCCCTTCCTTCGGTTTCTGAACATCAAACAATCTAAAAGAGCACGTGGACAAATCTTTTTTAGCGCTGGCTAACAGGAGCATAGACAAGAGAGTCCTTATTTCCTCATCCGCCAACAAACCTTGAAGAGCGGTTAAAACTTGACTCTTGCTTAAATAGAGATAGTCATTAGCAGAGAAAAGAAGACGGTCGGAAGCACCGAAGCTATTAAATAGAGACGAATCAAGAGAGATGGCTTTAAGCGAGAGGGCAATGGTAGCCAAGGCGAAATCGTCAATAGTTTCATCGAAATCATCAATAGAACGTAGCGGATGCGAGAAATCCTTTGTACCGATAGTCGGTGACTTTTGGCCTTTCATAGCCGGAACAAACATTCCGTCGTAATCTACAAGGGTAAGCGTTCCATCACTACGCACGATAATGTTATCAGGCTTAATGTCGCCATGAGCGAACGGCTGTGAGCGAAGCCATGCCGCCATCTTACAGAAACGATAGCAGAGCATAGACATGGCATAGTTGTCAGAATAGTTATTGGCGATGTATGTCTCCATCGTATCACCCTCTATCCAATCCATAAGCAACACGGGAAATTCTTCTTCCTCACAGTTGCAGTCTACAAACAATTCTTTCTCCAGATATCTTACCGACACAACATAAGGTGAGCCTACATACTCCAATTCATCGGCTATTTTACGATAAGCTTCTGCTCGCCCCTCTTGTTCCTCAGTAAAACATTTTAAGGCATAGCACTTACCTGTCTGCTCGTCCTTCATCTTGAACACAACGGCAAATGCGCCGCTACTACGATAAGGTTCGCCATGGTCGTCAAGTACTGGTGACAGGTGAGCTAACTTATCAAGATTGCTTTGTGCATCTTGAATAGCTCTGACATATTCTGATATTAATGGGTATTGCATAGGCTTATTAATTAGTGCTAAACACTTTGTATAATCTATCTATCAAAAGTACGAATAGTTTTACACACCGCAAAGACATCCACTATATTAAAAAAGAAAGCATCATAGTCGTAACTAACCAAGACATAACAAACACCAATAAACTCTAACATTGTACTATGTATAATTATTTTACCCGCATCAATAAAACATAAAAGCCTCATCAACACAAAGCCCACAATATTTAGCTTTAATAAATCAGCTTCAGAAGCCATTCTGGAGTGGATTGAAAAAACATTGCGATGTGCAAGTGGAAAGAATACGAATCGCAGCACTGCAATATGCGAATGGATAAGTGAATCATTGCGATGATCTGATTAAACCATCGCAATGATTTTTCAGGTTTTACAAGGTATAATTTCTATATAATAAAATTACCGACGTAAATCCTCATTAAGATTTAGGGGTATTAAACAGTATGTTACCCCTAGGAGTAAGCACCTACTGCTTTACTTCAAAATCTTTTCAAGCCAAGGTATCACCCATTCTTTCTTGAAGTAATGGTTCTTAGGGTCTACATTGGCGTAATCGAAATAAGTAGCAAGGTCTACACCTTCGGGAACCTTGTCTATCTGCTTACGGTCTTTGGGGTCGGCATACTTCTTATAATGATAGTATGTAAAGTTGTCGGGCTTTCCTGCTATCTTATATGCCTTACTAATCAGGTCGAAATCGCGGTCGATACCGCCTTCGGTGCATATTACGGGGCGCGGAGCTAATGCGGCTACCAAATCGGGGAAGTCGAATTGTGTAAGGAAGCCCGGAATGAGGTGCTCTATGGAATTAGGGAAATGACGCACTCCCTTGTCATCGGGCTTACTCATAACCAAAATTCGTTCGAGGGTACGGCATAAGAAATCATTGTAGACGAAGGCATAGATAGACGGATCTAATGCGCCAAGCACCATCAACGCTTCTGTTCCTAAAGAAAAGCCGCTGACTATAATTCGGTCTTTACGCACATAGTTCTGCGTTTTCATCCAGTTCAGTACATTCCAGTCCTGATAAGCGGTAAGTCCCAAGTAGCTCCATCCCATTTCGAGCAGGAAGCGAGAGGTTACCAAATAATCGAAATGGCCGTTGTCTGAAAGTTCGGCGCAAGAGGGGTTATCTACCGCCACTGCTACCAATCCTTTCTTTACGTAATGCAGAGCCATAGCTCCCTTCTTTACGGGTTCTTTAGGCGACAGAGTCAACTCATAATCGCCTTCGTTCTCGCCAGCCAACCCTTCTTTGCTTCCACCGAATCCGGGGATGCAGAGCACTGCGGACACTTTATGCTTGGCATCTACTCCATCGGGTATCAGCACAAGGAAAGGCACTACACTACCCTGCTGCGGATACGACTCCCATTTCTCAACACGATAGCCGCCGCGCTGCACGGTCTTAACGCACACCGGAGCCTGCACTGCTGCCTGCTGAGGGAAACGCATCAACTCTTTCATAGTGTCACGAAGGCCGGATTGCCATTTCTTGAACTCGGCAGGCGTAAACGAGGGGTTAAAGGCATAAGCCGGCTGCACGTTTTTAAGCATGTACTGTACGGTTCCACGCGTGCTCAAGAACCGACCGTCTTGCCTATTGGTAGTGATGCGCGAAGCGCTATCCTGACTGACTGTCTGTCCCGCTACGGGCAGTGCCAATAGCGTGGCAAACAAGAGGTTCGTTATTTTACTCATGATATAATTCTTTTCTTTAATCTATTTAAACCTTATCGGGCATTAGAGAACAAGCGCACTATCAAGTCGAAGTTAGAATCGCGGAACGATGCTTCCCACGGAGCTGAATCGGTCTGTTCATCTCGCACCTGAAGCATAGAGGCAGCCTTTTCGTTTTCTCCTTTATAAATAGCGGTGCACCACTGAGCGATACGGTTTTCGGGGAAGTCTTTACTCCAAGCAGATGCCATGCTATCGGCTTCTTGTGTCTTACCAAGTTCTCGCAAAGCTAATGCACTGAGCAGATTAGCCGACTCGAAATTAGGGCGAGACGATTTGTGCTGAACGATGGCAGCGAGCAAAGCGGATGCTTTCTCTTTATCGCCAAGTCCCGCAGCTGCTTTAGCTTCCAAATAATTCTCCAGGCGACTGTCTATCATATTGTCGTAAGGTTTTCCTACACCCAAATTCTCGGGCCACTCTTTAGATGCTTCTATGCTCTTAAGAGCTTGCTTATAGCTTTTTTGGTTCAGCTGCTCCATAGCTCTATACAGATTGGCTCCGCGATAAACGGCACGTCCGGCATATGCTCCTTCGTTAGGCAATACCTGCATCTTACTAAGCAGAGAGATGCACTGCTGATACTGACCTGTCTCGCATAAAGCTTTGGCGTATTTCAAACCGATGTAGTAATTAGACGGATAGGTCTTCATGTATCTCTTTCCTATTTCGGCAGCTTTCTGCCACTGGCGATTTGAGACATACCAGTTAATCAAAGCGAATCCGGTACGCCATGACTTGCCTATTTTTTCAGCCTTCTGCAAATCTGCTAATCGGGCTTCGCCTTCTTTAAGAGATGCGCGACTCATATAGAACGGTGCGTAGTCTACATCGCCACAAGCTTCGAGCAACTGTAATGCCTTTGCCTTGTTCTGATTAGCCCACCATATCAAAGCTTCGTAATAATCTATCTTCCAGTTGGGCTTTTCGGTCTTAGCCCACTCCAAGGCTTTCAGTGATGACGGACGGAACGGAAATACCATAGAAGGAGAAAGACTCTCTGCACGTTGCAACAAACTACGACTTTCGGCATCGTTGCCTGACTGATGCAACAAGTAGGCTTTACGATAAAGAGCGATAGGATAATCGCCTGCACACGACAAGAGCGTCACAGCCTCATCTGTACAATCAACCGACTCGTACCACTCTGCCAGCTCCATATAAGTCTGGGCAGGAAGTTCATTGCGAATCATCGACTGAAAATCGGCCATCGCCTTTTCACCGCCCTGATAGAAGCGTTCAAATCGTGCCGCATGATACAGCGGAAGATTTTCGAGAACGGAATCGATAAGTGCCTTGGCTTTTTCGGGCTTATTCATTTTACGATAAATCACCATCAAAGCATGGTCGGCACTAAGGTTTTGAGTATTGAACTCCTTGCTAAGCAAAGCGTAGTGTTCGGCCTTTGCCCAGTTCTTATCGAGCATGAACATTTCCGCCAACTTTTCGTAAGCGGCGCTACGCACTGCAAGAGAGTAAGATGCTATAGAGAAACCGTCTTTTGCATCGGTGTTATTGCCAAGCACCTTATTACACAGACCGTACATGTAATTGGCGTTACCATCGTATGTGTTTACGCTCAATGCTGTTTTGCAACGTGCCAAAGCCTCATCATAACGTCCCTGACGATAATACAGAGAAGCCAAATCGGTAAGTGCGGGCACTAAATAAGGCTCTTTCTTCAGGGCTGCCAACAAGAAGGTTTCAGCCTTATCGTATATCTTCTGATTCATCCATTGCTCGCCCTGAGTATAAAGGCCGTATGCCGAGTTCCAGTCAAAATCGGAGGGCGACTGCTTGGGTCGGTTTATAATATTATCTGACGGGACCTCTGAATATACCAGCCAGTCGTCGCCTACCACTACCTTCAGCTTACCGGCAGCAACGACCTGATTCATCGGGATAGAATCTTTCCATGTCTGCAGCACATCACAATTAAGCGGAAGAGACTTAATCTCTTTATCGCCATCGTACAACTTCATGGTAGTAGACATTTTCTGCAACGGAGAGATATATAATTTCAGGAAACCGTCTTCGCGCAATACGTTAAGCGCACCTACACGGCTTGCCTTAGACACGCCCTTGATGCCCTTTACCGGGAACCAATATTCAGTCCACTTATCGGTAGCCTGAGTGCCGAACGCCGTATGCTTGAATGGAGTAAACGCACTGCCCGAAGTGGACTGATTATACATACGTCCCGACTGCAATTCTATGTACTGACCATCGGTATCGGTAAGCAAATCTTCCCAAATGCCACCATCGCGAGAGAGCCCCCAAAGGAATATCTTCATACCAAGTTTCTCGTCGTAATCGGCATGATGGATAGAGCCAAAATCTTTATCGTGCCAATAAGCGCCATAGAAATCATTGTACTTACCCACCACGTGATATGATTTGGAAGGACCGAAATTGTTCTTTTCGTACCAAGAGATATCATGTCCTTCTTCATCGAACGGGAAAGGATGAAGTTCACCATCGTGACCTATGTAATTGGTACCCGGATAGCAGAACTCAGCGTTGCCATTGGCAGGATAGCCGGCATTCATCCACTGATAGTAAGGCTGGTCTATAGAAGAACAGTTATGCCAAGTGGTAGTGGTAGTGAAATAAGCCTTATCTTTAGGCAGATTAACCTCTACCGTCCACAGAGTGCGTGTAACCAACTCATAAGACGAGACATAACAACTTACGCTGCCGTCAGGCTTCTGCCGAGTAACGTAATCTACAGGCGTGCTCGATGTAGGCGCATGACCTATAATACCGAAGTTAAACTCAATGCCTCCCGATGTCCACGGACCACGCATTGCTATATCGCGAAACTTCACCACATGGTTGTTATAGATAAACTCCATGCCGGTAGTCTTATCTACAGCTCCCCACACCTTTCCTCCTACCTCGGGGAAGAGAGTAAGCTTTATATAATCGTTTTCAAGAGAAACCACTTTCCATTGCTTATCGATTCCCTTAGCCGAGAAACCGTCGAAACGGAAATACGGATAAAACAAGTCAGAAGGGTCGGCCACTGGGTCGGGATCGGAAAACGGATATGTCTTAACACTTTCTACCGTCTCTGTAACAGTGGCTTTCTGTGCGAACAAGGGTTGCATCATTGATGCGGCACAGAAAAGAAAGAAAATATTTTTCATAGTCGGTAAATTCTATAATATCACTGTCCGGCAATACCATCTGATGGCTTTTACCGGACAGCAATATCTTTTTTATAACTGATTCTCTGAAATATTATTTATTCTCGGCGATAATGAGCAGACCTTTTCCTTTAGGTACAACTATCTCATCACCGGGTTTCCAATTGCCTTCCTGCTGGAAGTTCTCGATAGCCGGAGCGTGAAGTGTAACCTTCGATGCGTCAAGGCCAAGTTTTGCCCAGTCTACAGAAAGCTTAACTTTAGCGTCTGCATCTTCCCAAGTAGCCAAGGCTATCAAAGTCTTATCGCCTACGTGGGTGTAAACAGTTGCCAATGTCTTCTCGCTGCCGGTCTTTACCGGATTATCTTTCACCCAGTAACCTATCATCTCGCTATTCTGCATACCGAAAGAATCCCACAACTTCCACAGCGGACCGTTGTCTACTCGCGGAGCACGTCCTGTCATGCCAAACAGCATACCACGCCATGGGTTACCGCCTCCTTCAAGCATCTCGCCCATCAAGCCGTAAGGAATACCCGAAACTTCTATCAACCAGAACTCTGGAGGGAAGTTATAATCGAAATACTCACCGAACCATAGACGGTCGAGGTACGGGAAGTGCTCCAGATACAAGTTGGCACTATTAGCGAAACCGTCTCTTACATTATACTGATTTGCCGAATGCAAGTCAATCATAGCTCCCGGATTAGTGCGGTTCAGAATCTTACGGATACGCTTCATGGTCATACGGTCGAACGCCAAATCATCGATATACAATCCGTCGATGCCGATATTCTTAACCAACCAATCGAGTCCTTCGAGATAATAATTATGCCAACGAGAAACGCCGCTGTTTACTATGGCAGCATCCTTCAGTTCTGGAACGAACCATGCTCCGATGTAGTTCTGGTCAAGATGCTCCTGCAACCAAGAGAAGCCGCCGCCAGGACCTTCTGAGAAGATTTCGTTACCCAAGCTACGCAAAGCGAACAACTCAACACAACTGTTCGACAATTCGCGAACGGTATTGTAAATCTTAACTTTCATATTACGGGCATGAGCACCGTCTATGTACGCCTTCATCTCCTTGGTACGCAAGAACGGATAATTGATAAACGGATTGATGGCGTTAGCGTGGTGAATATTGATTACGTTGGCACCCTTCTTCTGAATGCCATCCAAGAATTCATAGCTGTGATAATAGCGTTCGCGCCACTGTTTGTTGGTATCGATGGGGCGGAACGGAGTAAGCGCCAAGTTGAAATAATAGTATAATCTATCGCCTTTCTTAACGCTACGCTTGCCAGAATAAGCGTTGATAGAAGTACCGTCGGCTGTGTTATGAATATCAATACCTCCGTTGCCACCGTTACACCAAGACACAGGCATGTGCAGAGGTTTCTGATGATAGAAATTGGTATTCAGCGGACGCTCATATTTGTTATCGTACAGACGGATCTGGATACCCGCATTTACATCGCCTACCCAAACAGCATCTTGGTTTTTCTCTACATCCCATTTCCAACTGAAATCATTGGGGCAGTAACCGCCTTTTTCGCCTAAGCCCATCATATAACGACCTATGCCCGAAGCCAAACGTGTCTGCAACGCTACATCTTGTACCGATGCGTCTTCGCGGGCAATCAATGTCACCTTATATTCTATATTTCCGTCAGATTCCATTTGTCCTTCCAGATCCATCAGGAAGCGGTCGTTCTGGTTAAGTGCCTTCCATGCTATAGCGCCTTGTTTATGCTTTGTGATTTCAAAGTTCAAGTTCTTCCAAGCACCGCCATCGGCAGCCAATTCCATAGGAGTAGCCAATACACTACGGCCTGTAGTACCTATGCCTGTCATGGTTTCCTTAAAGTAGCTGGTGATATTCTCAGGCAGACCCAAGTCGGAGAGCTTGACCTCACGACCCAGACAGCTGATAGTCTTACCCTTCATTACAAGCGGAGTATAAGGAGCTATTACCTCATCGTCGAAACCAATCTGAGAGTTGAGCCAACGCAAACGAGAATGACGCCAAGGCTCGTTGTCGCCATGATTGGCTATTACATTATCGGTAACATTCAGAGTAACCTTTACGGTCTTGCTTTCGGCATTAGCGGCAGATATCGTCAGTGTGCCTTGGTAAGTACCAGCAGAAAGATGGTCGGGCAACTGAGTACCAATCCATAAAGCCTGTACCTTACCTTTTTCTACCGAACATTTCTTCTCGAAGAGAGTACCGGTTACATCAGTACCGCCAGTATTGAAGCAAGTAAATGTAGAAGCCGGAATCTGCTCGCCAGTAGCTTTATTGGTGAGAGCAGAGAAATCTACATGCAGATTCTCTACACCTGCACGGGCAGCCCAAACACCCAATTGGAATACGTAATATTCGCCCTGATCGGCCTGACCGTTAAAGAAGTCGTGTCTGTTATCGGCTATCCATTTATAAGGAATATCCGAAGTCATGCGGATAGGGAATTTACGGTCTTCGGTAAAGAGAATGTATTTCTCGCCAGAGTGTTCTTTCAACAATTGGTTAGTCTCGTTAGATGTAGCTATTACCTCCATCGGATAGAAACTGTTCAACTGATTGATGGCCTGAAACTGCACAACCTTAGCAGCCGGAAGCGAAGGAGCTTTCTTGCCAGAGAGCTTGTTCTTCTTAACCCAATCTGCAGAAGCCGTGTTTTCAAAAGCCGGATATTTAACGGTAGGATAATAAGGGCTACCGCTCATTACATTTTTCAGATAATAAATGTAATATTCTCCCGGAACAGTCTGAGGCTGGAAAACTACCTCGCCATTCTCTCTGTTAATGCCAAAACGACATACGTTAGTAATGCGCTTACCGGTAGCGGCATCCACTACAATCAGATTCTTCGCTTCGGGATTCTGATCGCGACGGCGCCATTCTATCTTTGCCAATACAGCATCGGCCTGTTTGTCTACAGAAACAACAACCCGATGATTTCCTAATGAATCAGCGTTCCACGCACCTACCCCATATAGTTGGTCGGTGGGAACTGTCTGTGCCCGTAAGCCTCCGCAGGCCAATAGGCAGAAAAGTGTAATAAATAAATGTTTCATTGTACCCGTTATTTGTCTTTATACTGTTTTATACGTTTGAGCAATTCGTCTTGCGGACGTCTTTTCTCTAAATCAACAGGGTCTACTTCACGAATAAATTCATTCTTCAGACGAATATTCTCTTTATTGAATGCTTCTATTTCTTCATCGGAAAAGCTGTCTCTCAACTGCTCTGCCGGTGTGCATAAGGTATAGCCTAAGCGCTGCAATACATTTCCGGCTACAGATTCAAAAATGGCAATGTCTTCGGCAGATAGTTCGCGCAAGAATTTCTTGGTATTGTCTTTCAAGATAGGCTTGGTAACATTAGCCCACATTTTTCCAGCTACAGCAGTGTTGGCAGATTCCTTGCTCTTATAATAATCCATCACCTTATCGGTATAAGGAAGGTGAAGGAAATCGCAAAGCTCACGCATCACCTTTTCAGGATTGGCTATAAGCGTCTCATAGTTCAACATAAAGAAATGATCGGGGGCAGTTCTTTCTTTCAGACTGAGAGCCGCTTCCTGATCTTTCTTCCAGTTCTGTGCCAACGCATAGATGTGCTTCTCTCCTACTATGGCTTTCTTGAACGAAAGGGCTACATCGCGACCATCGCGGTACAGATATACATAATACGGACGGATTCCTGTAGACTCTATACCTTCGGCATACAGCATGTTTTTCATGCTCTTGCATAACCAATAAGAAGCTCCTGTCTGGCTGGCAGCCGACTCATATATCACCCTAAATAACTCGTACAGCGTATGCTGCTTACAAGCCGACACTATTTCGTCGGTACGGATATTAACGCCTTCCCACGGAACCGGGTTTACATTGACCAACTCGCATACATCCTGAGCCAACTGATAGAAGTTGGCAGAGTCTTCCAAAGAACCATACTTAGGAAGCAACGGCAAAAAACGCTGAAGAATATGCGGAGGATGAGGAGCCGCAATAGCATCGATACCGCCTAACATCACTCTCAACAGATTAGACCCAGAACGCTGGGTGCCAATCATCTGTATACCTTGTATTGAATTCATAAAATTAGAATAAGATAAAGCCAGCCACACCCGACGCGATAATCAGGTAAACCGGACTGATTGTGTACTTCAGTGAAATTATAAATATAGCCGCAAAAATGATAGCCGAAACTACCGACGGCGTAATGGTCTGACCAATAGTAATGGCCGAAGCGAATATCATGCCGATGACGGCGGCACGTACTCCTTTCATGGCGGCCTTTACTACCGATGACTGATTTAGTATCTTAACGAAACGTGATAACAAAACGGTAAGTACGGCAGGCGGAGTAAATATGGCCACCGTAGCAAGAAACGCTCCTAACACACCCGCTACCTTATAGCCGATGAAAGTGGCGGTAACGAATATCGGTCCCGGAGTTATCTGTCCTATAGCTATACCGTCGGCAAACTCGGCAGATGTAAGCCAATTGAGATTCTCTACAAACAACTCGTGCAAAGCCGGAATAACTACATATCCCCCACCGAACAATGTAAGGCTGATGCCAGAGAATGTAGACAGTATCTGAACATCTTTAGGAGCACCCGGATATTGTCCTCCCCAAAGCAATGTGCAGAGTAACAGCAGAAGTACTACTCCTGATATCACTAATTGCTTATTCTCAAAGTGAATTTTCTCATCGTCTGGCAAGGCTTGCTCTGCCGACTGACGGAACAGGAAGGTGCCTACTACCCCACTGACGATAATCAGCAAAAAAGTTACGGCAAATCCGCCTACGAGAATAAGAAGTAAAGCTGCCAGCAAACAGATAGTCCACTGAGCGGGCAACTTAATAGTCTTTCGCGTCATACCGATAGCCACCGTAACAATCAAGGCGGTAATGGCTGGAGTGATGCCACTGAATACATTCTTCACCGCAGGGATATTTCCGTAAGAGAAATACAGCCACGAAAGAAATATAACCAAGAAAAACGAAGGAAGGATGATTCCGGCAAAAGCGGCAATGGCTCCAGGTACTCCTCTTAACTGATAGCCTACATAAGCTATAGTGTTTACGGCTACAGGGCCGGGCAATACGGAGGTAAGAGAAATGCCGTCAAGAAGGTCTTCTTCTTTCAGCTTCTTATCTACTTCTACCAATTGTTTCTGCACAATAGCCACCAACGACATGTATCCGCCGAAAGCTGTAGCGCCCAACTTCAGGAACGTAAAGAATATGTAAGATAGTGATGTACGCTCCATACTATTTTATTTCTTTAAAGTATTTACTCCAAGTTTCCATAGGTACGTATACTGCTCTATAAGGCGCAAAATGCAATACGCATTCCCAAAGCACTTTTCCTTTCTTATCGGTTACCATTACCGAACCTGTCTTAGAACTGCACTGCAACAGATTTCCGTTGGGCATAAGATAGCAGCTACCCATACGCGATGTGTATTTGTCGGCAGGCAATAAGGCGTTGATGGTAGTAGTGGCGGTGCGGTTCTTTTCGTCGAGATGAAAAGCCTTTCCACCCGAACGCTGGTCGTACAGACCATTATCGAAGAGCATCAAGTCGCCGTTATCCATTATATAAGGTGTATGCTGGAATGAGAAGTAAGCTGTAGAATCCATCTTGAAATCGCCGTTACGTCCGAAACGCCAAACCAACTTACCGGTCTTAGAGTCTATCTTCCAAATCTGGTCTTCTATAGGAGCCGATATCAAATAGTTATTATCCTTATCGAAACACAGTCCGTTGATATGGAAACGGTCGTAACGATACTCTGCTATGTACGGGTCTTTTTCTATATCCCACACATCCCAAGCCGACCATGTCTTAATCACATTACCCAGTGTATCTATTACCATGATACCGTCGCCACCCAGTGTATCTGTCTCCATCTTACCGTCTACGGATATAGTAGCAACCTTCTTGGGGCGATATAATGTATGTATATGGCGGTCTTTATCCATCAATATGTCATGATGAATAACCTGATAATCTTTTTCTTTCTCCACCTTGTTGAGGTCAAGACGCCACATCGTCTCTCCCGTCAGGGATACCTCTGCCAAACCAGTGCCGCCAGCGAATCCTATAGAGCCGCGACGCATCGGTTTTTTATGCTCATCATTCCGAACCTGCTCGGGTGTCATAGTGTTATCGTCTACAACATCCTTCAAAGCCGGACGAAGCATGGCCAAAAATGTCCCTTGCGGAGTAATTGAAACGGCACGTACGCCTATGTCTTCAACCTGCCAATACCAACGTAAATCGCCCTTACCGTCTATCAGCATCATACTACCCGGCAAACGTCCGAAACATACCAATATCATTCCGTCGCCCAGAGCGGAAGTGTCGTGAGGACGGCTTTCGTCAAACCAGTGATTCACCAACCAAGGCGACTGCTCACGGGTCTTGAAAGACATCTCTGCCGATTTCTGCTTAAATAAGTTATCTATAACTACACGATAAGTATATTCTGTATTAGCCTTTAAGAGTAATAAATCCAGGTGATGAATTGTATCAGCCGGAGAGATTCTGGTTCGATAAGACTTTCCGGTTGCCTTTTCCGTATATTCTACGTATACGGGAGCGGGCTTGGCTATCGTAATATCCACCTTATTATACATGGCCGTATTGCGCGGCGAAGTCAGTACAACCGACTTTAATGTATTTTTCTCTCCACTCCATATAAACAATATAGCCGCCAGCACACAGCAAGCAACAACAATTCCTATCAAACGCTTCATATCAAGATTATATATTACAATTGAACAGAAAGGAAGATGCATCAAAACAGGAATCTTGACACACCTTCCTTTAAAAAACTACTTATTTATTATTTCGGTAAACGTGAAGGGTTCTCATTTGCCATATTTACGTTAAGCTGAGCGTCATTCTGCGGATACGGGAAGTAACGCAAATCAGGAGTAACTGTAGTAGGCTTGCTGATACCCAATTTGCCCAAGTGCTTATTTACGATTTCTTCGTATTTTCCGAAACGGATTAAGTCGGCACGACGTTGGAATTCGAATACAAGTTCCCAACCACGTTCCTTAAGGATAGCGTCGTTCATAGCTTCCTTAGTTGTAGGAGCCGGGAATTCAGGATCTGAACCACCGTATTCCGGAGCGCCTGCACGATGACGAATCCTGTTCAGATAAGGAAGAGCTTTTTCAGGACTACCACCAGCAATGTTGTTCTCGATTTCTGCCTTACAAAGAATTACGTCGGCCAAACGGAAGATACAAATAGTACGTCCGTCATAGTAAGCATCCGAAGCCATCTCCCAAGTATATTTCTTGGTAGCCACGTTCTGCATGAACTTGGTGTAAGAATCAGGCACTTCAGTCTGACCTTCTTCGGGAACCATATAGTGGAAACCGTGATTTACATGATCGTCGGCCTTTGCATCGCCTATATAGTCATAATAGAAGAATTCACGACGCGGGTCTTTCTTACTGTATGTACGCCAGAACGGAAGAGACACGCCATAGTACTGCCAACGTCCGGGAACATCAGGATTATCAGATGGTCCAAAGTGACAAGCAATTTCTGCGGCGTTGCCTCCTGTTTCATGCAACAGGGCGAAAATCATTTCCTTGCCGTATTTGTTTTGCTCTGACCATACGTATTTGAAATCGTCTTCCAAATCGTACTGACCGCTGTTAAGCACCATGTCGATATAGGTCTTAGCATTAGCATAGTCATGGTTACGCAGGTAGATCTTACCCAACAAGGTAGCTGCCGCACCGCTTGTAGCACGTGCCAAGTCTGTGCCTGTCCAGCTCTTAGGCAATAAATTGATACATTCTTTCAAGTCTGAAATCAATGTTTCTTCAATCTGTGAAACCGGAGTCAACGGCATATCGTTCATGTTGAACGGGTCCTTAGTAAGTGTAGTGACAAAAGGAACGGCTCCCCAAGCATCGGTCAAATCACGATAAGCCAACGCACGCAAGAACTTAGCCTGTCCTTTAACCAACTTCTTGTTTTCTTCCGACATGTCTATAGCGTCTACATTTTCCAATATGGTATTGGCGTTAGAGATTACATTATACATATCGCGCCAGTTATTGCTGAAATAACGGTTGCTGGCATCGTATGTCATGGTACTCAGTTTAGTAGGGTCGCCGGCAGCGGTAGAATAACCCATATCTGTAGCGTAATCGGTAATCATTACCATGTAACCTCCATAGTACAACCATGAGTCACCTGGATAAGGATTCATATCCGAATACAGACCCACTACGGCTGCATCAATATCCGCCTCGGTGCTATAAGCATTGGCCGTAGTCAAATTGCTATATATTTCAGGGGTCAGATCGGTACAAGCCGAAACCAATCCCATTGTAGCCAGACCTAATATATATTTCTTGTATTTCATTTCTTGATTCTCCTTTTTTATTAGAATGTAATATTCAAACCAATGGTATAAGTACGCATAGCCGGATAAGCGTTAAAGTCCATACCGGCACCAGCGTTAGCTGTCTGCTGGCTTCCACCCGACTGAGCTGCTTCGTTTGCCTTAGTATCTACTTCAGGATCCCAACCAGAGTAGCCGGTGATAGTGAACAAGTTTTCGGCAGAGAAGTATACTCGGCATGAGCTTACCACTTTCTTGAACGGAATAGTGTAACCGATAGTCAAGTTCTTCAGACGAACGAATGAAGCGTCTTCTACAAAGTGGTCGTTTACGTAGCCTCCATATTTTGAATAATAGAAACCGTTACGCGGAATATCGGTATTTGTATTTGTAGGAGTCCAACGGTTCAAAGCGTCTGTAGTACGCTTCCATTCAAGGTTCATACGGGTCATGTTCAACAAATCGTTGCCGATAGAGCCTTGGAAGAAAATAGATGCATCGAATCCTTTCCAAGCGAATGTATTGGTCAAACCGAAAATTACATCCGGATTAGCGTTACCGATGATAGTACGGTCGTCAGCGTCGATTCTACCGTTGCCGGTTACATCTTCAAATTTCGGGTCACCCGGTTTAGAGTTAGGCTGCGGTTTGTAAGTTTCGCCCTCCTGCAATACGCCGATGTATTTCCATCCGTACAAAGATCCCAAAGATTCACCTTCGCGAACGATGGCGTAAGCGTTTTCTGATACAGTACCAAGAGGCTTAGACGATGTGATACGGATATCGCCGTTGCTACCCAAGTCCAAAACCTTATTGCGGTTGAACGCCATGTTGAATTTGGTATCCCAAACGAACTTGCCAGTCAAGTTATGAGAAGTGATATCGATTTCAACACCCTTGTTAGAGATAGCACCTACATTCTGCTGACCAGAAGTAAAGCCTGTATAATAAGGCAAAGATACTTTCAGCAACAAGTCTTTAGTCTTTTTCCAGTATGCATCTACTGTTACAGACAAGCGGTCGTTCAAGAATCCCATATCAAGACCCACGTTGTACTGAGTAGTAGTTTCCCATTTCAACTTAGAGTTTTCAGGGCTGCTCTGGCTAAGGTGAGTACCAGGAGTGTTGTTAGCTCCGTCTAATGTAACGTGTGAAGTAGAAACCAATGCATAAGATGCATAGTCACCGATACGTTCGTTACCAGTAACACCATATCCGGCACGTACTTTCAAGTTACTGAATACGCCCAAGTTCTTGATGAAGTCTTCTTCGCTGGCACGCCATGCCAAAGAACCTGATGGGAATGTTCCCCAATGGTTTTCAGTACCGAATCGAGAAGAACCATCACGACGTACAGTTACTGTTGCCAAGTATTTATTGTTCAATGTGTAATTAATACGACCAAAGAAAGAAGCCAAGATATTTTCAGTCTTCGCAGAAGAAACAGTCTTGATAGAAGCGGCTCCCAAGTTGTTCCATTGGAATAAGTCGGTAGAGAAACCTTTACCGTTTATAGAGCGAGATTCTGAAGAATACTTTTCGTAAGAGTATCCTAACATCACATTCAAATCGTGAATGCGACCAAAGGTCTTCATATAATTCAATGTTCCTTCGAATACCTGACGGGTTGCTCTAAAATCGTATGATGAAGCAACACCACCTTCAATTTCGCCGGCATAAGTAGTAGACTGTGGCAAGTAAGAGCCTTTGAAGTTATGCAGCAATTCAACACCTGCTGATGCCTTAGCCGTGAATCCCTTGAACGGAGTAAGTTCGATGAAAGCGGTACCGTTGAACTTATCGTTTACCACTTCTTTCTTACGTTCAAGCAAGTTAGCCAACGGGTTATCACCACGACCGCCCGGAACACGTCCGTAACTACCATCTTCGTTATAAGCCTTAACGGTAGGGTCGTAAGTCATGACGCTCAACATAACGTTCTCGCCCAAGATGTTACCGCTATAAGTCTGTGAGTTTGATTTCTCACGGTGAGCATACATGGTAGCGCCAGCCTTAATGTAATCATTGATAGTCTGGTCTACATTAATACGACCTGAGATACGGTTAAAGTCGGTATTCTTCAATACACCTTCCTGCTTGTAATATCCCAAGCTGGTCAAAACCTTAGTCTTTTCAGAACCTCCGCGGAACTGAACGTTATGGTCTTGTACCAAAGCTGTGCGAGTACAAACATCAAGCCAGTCAGTATCTACATTCGACTGCAACTGCGACGGAGTATAAGCACCGTTAGGATTACCTTCCTGACCATCGATTTCCTGATACAAGGCATTCTGCAAGTTCATATAATCCTTAGCGTTGATAAAGTCGAACGGATTATCAATTTTCTGAGCACCCAGATAACCGCTATAAGAAATCTTGTTTTCTCCAGCCTTACCTCTTTTAGTTGTGATCAATACAACACCGTTGGCACCACGCGCACCATAGATAGCCGTAGCCGACGCATCCTTAAGGATCTGCATTGATTCAATATCATTGGGGTTTAAGTTAAGACCTTCTGATGAAGGGAAACCATCTACTACATAAAGAGGTTCGTTAGTAGATGAAATTGAGTTGCTACCACGTACACGTACCGAGATTGTACCGCCCGGAGCCTTAGAACTTTGTGATACCTGTACACCTGCTGTTTTGCCTTGTAGTGCTTGCGCTGCGTTGCTTACAGTACCACCCAACACCATATCCTTAGCCGATACAGTAGAAACGGCGCCTGTCAAGTCTTTCTTTTTAACGTAACCATAACCGATGGCAACGACTTCATCCAGACCGATGGCATCTTCAGACAAACTTACGTTTATCACGTTTTGGTTATTCACTTTAATTTCTTTCGTAGCATAACCTATAAAAGAAACAACCAAAGTAGCGTTTTTAGGAACATTCAGAGTATACTTACCGTCCATATCGGTAATAGCACCGTTAGTGGTTCCTTTCTGCAATACATTGGCACCCGGAATAGGTTGTCCTGCACTGTCTGTTACTACACCCGTCACTTTTTTATTCTGCTGGGCTGCCATAACACTTTCATTCACTGCTTTCGCTGCATCTACTTCGGTAGGAGTAGCATACGTTGGAACGAGGGAAGAAATACATAATCCAGCTATAAGACCGGACTTAGAAAACACCCTCCGCGTCTGACGGTCTATTGACTTTGCAATGAGACTGTCCTTCAGTAAAGCGTTGTTCATAAAATTAATAAATTTAAATATCTGCGTTAAAAAAATTGGTATCAACCTATATTCCACGTAATCGAAATACCTTAATATATCTTATTTTCGATGTGCGTTCCTTTTTCTGGGGGCTAAAATACAAAAAGATTCTTAAAACAAGTTTTTTCTATTAAAAAAAAGTGATGCAAAAAGATAATTTTTCTTCATTTTCTGCTGCAAATGTTATCAAAAATCCCTTTTTATTCAGAAATATGCCACTTTCTGTCAATGAATTTTAACTTAACACATCTTATTGTAAAAATAACAGCATTACGGGATTTACATTACCTCATAATATCACTTAAATTTCATTTTCCGTATCTTATTGTAATGTTTATACTAAAAGTGTATTTCATATTATTACATTAATCTATAACAAACTTATCTTAAAAGAAACGATGTATTATAAAGTAATCAGCTAAAAGGCATACAGATATGGTAATAATTCTATAACTTTTTTTATTTTTTACAAAGTATTAAACGCTTCTTTTGATGCAAAACTCAGCTCATACTCTTATTAAATAGTTATACTACATAGGTATAGCAATAGCTGCAACCACAGTCCTCTCCCAACAGAAAAACACACGAAAGCCAAGTTTATCCGAAAAAAAACATCGAAATCTTTTTTTATTCAACTAAAATGCCTACATTTGTCTTAGAAAAAAACGGAGCCGTGCTTGCAGAATCGGGAAACTCATCAAATTTTAATGAAATACCGAGAACAGCTTCATCTCCCAATGGCGGGCCACGCCTTCGGGTAGCATTTATGCCGGTGGATTACAAAGGGGGAGAGCACTCAAAACTTGTTTTTCGGAGTTTCGTCACGCCTCAGGCACGGCTTTTTTACTATAAAGGAGACTATCTCATTCGAGAAACAGTCTCCTTTTTTATTTCTATCTATCACCACGGCCCCACCCTCTCTCAACTCACACTAGAGCGATCGCTGATACCTTGCAGGACCGATTCTTAAAATTCATTCTGCCTTACCACGAAAGGTTGATGCAGGCAAGGCATCGCCATTGATAAGGTTGGCGCGTGTAAAGGGTTGCCATCCGTAACGCACGTAGCGTAGGTTCTTCACTTCAGGCGATGTGAGGCGAACGGTGTTTCCTTCTATTACGGCAGTAGCGGGATAGTACATTCCTTCTTCCTCGGCTATCTCGAAGGTTGAAGGTTGTTTTCCGTCGGATGTACAAAGGTTGTCGGCATAGTCGAAGCTTACGATGAGTGCGTCGGCACTGCGAACTACACCTTTATATATAGGGCCTGATGGAGTGATGGACTTTCCATAGGTCTTATTCAATGCCCAGCGTGCCAAGCGTTGACCTACGGGCTGCTTACGCAAGGGGTGAACATCGAGTGAATCGCCGCAATCGCTTGACACTGCCATACCGGTATTGGCTATTTGCTGCATCAGTTGTAGCTGACTGTAGCGAAACCACGGCCACGAAGGGCGATTAAGGCTGGAGAGTTGCACAAAGTAGAAAGGCATCGTAGGGTTGGTCCAATTGCTTCGCCAACTGCCAACAAGCAACTTGAACAGTTCGGAGTGGGCTTCCATATTATGCGCGTTCGATTCGCCTTGATACCATATCACACCTTTTATAGGATATTTCTGCAATGGCAGTATGCCGCTTTCATACAGATAGCACGGCTCGTAGGGGTGACGGCCAAGGTGTGTGTTGTCGTTAGTGAGGTTCTTGGCGGCACGTCCTCGCACCCAGTCTTGTATAAAGTCGTTGTGAAGCCAGTTCTTCAGTATGGCAGGAAAGCATGTTTCAAGTGTATTACGGTCTACCCATGCTTCGGTTGGCGACCCTCCTACGGCATTGCAAATCAGCCCAACAGGTACTTTGAGCGAATCTCGCAACATACGTCCGTAGTAATAAGCTATGGCAGAGAACCATTTGGCGTTGTCTGGCGTAGTGGGTTGCCATGTGGTAGAACGATAATATTGCAGATGATTCAGTGAGTCGAGACACGAAGCAGGCCATGCCACATTGTATGTTTCCCAACGCGCTTTCATATCGAAGAGTCGTAACTGCGGGTCGCCTACATTATCTATGTCTCGCTTATAAGTATCGGCTTGGCAGAGCATAAACGCCATATTCGATTGTCCCGAACATAGCCACACCTCTCCTACCGCCACATGCTTATATACTTTAGCTGCACTGCCAGCCTCAACGGTGAGCGTAAGGTCGGTAGCGGCATTCATCGGTTTTAGCACTACGCTCCACTTGCCTTGGTTGTTGGCGTTGGCGGTAGCTTTCTGGTTGCTAATGCTTACGGTTATCTTTTCGCCGGCATTGGCTATGCCGTGTATGTCGAGTGGCATATCGCGCTGTAGCACCATATAGTCGGTGTATAGCTGCGACATCTGCAGTCCGCCGTAATCGCCTGTAATGCCGCTATATACTGTCTTGGCAAGAATTCCTGCTCCCTCGGGATTGGGATGAATAGCGTCGGGAAGCAGATATGGATACGGATAAAGCGGTTCGTAAAAGTCGATTAGCTCCGCTCCGCTGACACGTGCCACGGTTTCTATGGCAGTCTGTATCTCACCGTGCCATTGCTTAGTACCTGAAACAAAGCGTGGATGGCGGTCGGCTATAGGTGTCATGCGTGCCAGGATGATACGCACCTTTGGATTGGCGGCTCGCAGCGAGTCCATAATGGAGAGGTAGTCTTTTACGAACTCGTCGCGATAGTTGGGCCAATTGCGTGGGTCAGTATCGTTTATGCCGAGGTGCATCACGGCAATATCGCCTTTAAAGGCGATAGCTTCTTTGAATTCTTCTTGTTTTACGTAGGGGCGATGGCCGTGATATAGTAGTGTGGCTCCGGGCTTGCCGAAGTTTCCTACTTGGTAGTTACTTCCCAACAGACGTTGCAGCTGCGAGGGATAGCTGTCGTTCGTACGGTCGGCTATGCCTGTGCCGTAGGTGATGCTGTTGCCTATGCAGGCCACGCGTACTGTTTTTTGCTTCTTGCTTGCAGCCGATGCCGAAATCGTTGTCAGGATTAATAGTCCTAATAATATGACTGTTTGTTTTATTTTCATAATAGTATTTGGGGTTAGTGTGTTCGCCTTTATCTTAGCGATTTCCAGAATTCAAGGAACTTATCGTAGAGACCGTAGCATACTAGGGAGTCATCGGGCTGTACTACGTAGTTTTCGAGGAACTCGTTGGCTACGTTGCGCTCTATAATGGAGATGCCCATGCAGTTCAGGGCTTTCTTTCCACGGATTAGGGAGATGATTTTCAGACCGAACTCTTTTTCCAAGTTTAGCTCGTTAAGGCCGTAACCTACTAGGTGGGCCGGGACGTTGAACTTAAAGACATAGTAATTGTCGTCTATGCGGAAAGGCTCTACATCCACGTTGAGTTCCAGAAACTGGACGAGCATACGCGCCGCATCTTGCTCGGGGGTGAGGATGCGGTCGATGGAGAAGGCTTCGAGTACCGTGCGGTGCACATCGTCTAAGGCACGGGCGTAGATGTGGGGCACTTTGTTCTTCTTCAGCAATGACACAACTCGCACTGAGGCTCCGAAGTTTTCGCCTATGGCTACTATCACTACGTCTACCTTGCGGAGGGGTAATACAGAGAGTGCGTCTTCGTCGGTAGCATCGATGACGAAAGATGTGGCTATCTTATCCTTCAGTCGGTCGGCATTACGTTCTTCACTGTCCACTCCTATCACTTCATGGCCAAGGGCGGTAAGCTCTTCTGCCAACACGCCGCCATAGTTACCTAAACCTATAATGATGTATTTCATAACAACAGTCTTTTAAATTCTATATCAGTTTATAATAATGTGGTCTGTAGGATAGCGGTAGTTACGCTTCTTCTCTTGCTTTATCAATCCTATTACGAGAGTGAAGGCACCTACACGGCCAATAAACATTAGTATCACAATCAGCATTTTACCGTACGTTCCTAACGTAGGGGTCAAGTCGAGCGAAGAGCCTACCGTACTGAGGGCCGATACGCACTCGAACACCAGTGGTAGTATTCCCACCTTAGGCTCTAACAGCGAGAGAAGAAACACGCCGACAAAGAGCATCAGCATGTAGAGGGTTACTACGGCATTAGAGCGACGAACGCTATCAGCCGAGAGTTCTCTATGTAAGATTCTCACACGGTCGGAGCCGCGAAGCACGCTTTTCAGGTTGAGCATCACCACGGCAAAGACGTTAATCTTGATACCACCGGCGGTTGACTGTGTACCACCGCCT
>FR881244.1:0-4469 GCA_000434735.1 Bacteroides sp. CAG:530 | reverse complement strand
TGACTGTGTACCACCGCCTATCACCATAAGCAGAAGCATTACGAGCAGGGTCTGTACAGTCATTGAGTTGAAGCTTACGCTGCAGAAGCCTGCGGTACGCGGACATACGGCGTTGAAGAAGGCATGCACCAATTTGTCCGCCACCGGCATTCCCGCCAATGATACGTTCCACTCTAATACGGCTATGACTACCGTGCCCACTACAAGCAGCAAGGCGGTCATCACGAGTACTATTTTGGTATTGAGGCTATACAGATGCACACGCTGTCCTTTAATTGATGCGTGTCGTCCGGTAATTAAACGCCATAGCCATGCCCAGCAGTAGCGTGCGTGATATACTATTGTTTCGCGAATGTTTACCAAGATGGGGAAACCTATTCCACCGAGAATCACTAAGGCCGATACGGTCATGAAAAGCAGGTTGTGCCCCGTCATAACCAACGGATTTCCCAAGTTGCCCGGCAATGTAGAGAATCCGGCGTTACAGAATGCCGATACCGAATGGAATATAGCGAAATAGAGTTCTTGGTGCACCGACATTCCCATAGTACCGTGCACTGAGTACCAGATAACGCCCATCCCCACCCCTTCTATAGCGAGCGTGAATCCGAGTATATAAAGCAAGGTAGAGAGAAGCGAGTTCAGCGAGTTAGAGCTTATCATGTCGCCTACAAGCAATTGGTTATAGATAGAGGTATTGCCCATAAAGAAGAGGGCGAAGAAGCTTGTGATGGTCATCATGCCCAAGCCTCCTATCTGTATCAGCAGAAGTATGATAATCTGTCCTTCGAGAGTGAAGACAGAGGGTACATCTACCGTAGAAAGCCCCGTAACGCATGTGGCGCTTGTGGCGGTAAACAGTGCGTCAATCCATGAAATGCCATCTATGGTGGCGCGAGGCAGCATCAACAGTCCCGTACCTACCATAAGGATAAAGAGGAAGCTCGACGCAAGGATAAGCGAGGGGTTAGTGCGCCGTCCCATCAGTCGCACCAAGCTGCCAGAGAGGGCGAAGACTGACATCAGTATAAGTATGGCCTTAAAGTAATATGGGCTATTGAAGAAGTGCCAGATGTAATATACGCCCGGTGTCTGTACTTCGGGTTCATGGAATATGATGGGTAGCAACGTAAGGAAGAGCAGCGAGTAGAGCAACCACATCCAAGGGCCGTAGCGACTGTCATCATCGCTCGAACTTCGGAATAGTATGGTGGCGATGGCTTGCAGTAGCATCTCTGCCCATACGCATTTATAGATGATATGGATGATGTTCAATTCGCTATCCGATACCATGAAGCCGTATTCGTATACCATGGTGAGCATGAATATCAGTGAGCTGGCATAGGTGAGCAGTGATAGTATGCTTAGCACTCGGTGCACTTGTGGTAGTATCAGTTTTTTACGGTAGAGTAATAATCGTTCCCATTTATCCATACGCTATATAAATAATGACGGCACAAATATATATCTTTAATCTGATAAGCCGTATATTTGTGGGGATTTACTTCTTCCTTTGCCTTGATACAAAAGAAAAGGAAACAAAAAGAAAACATAATGAAAAAATATCCTTGTGTGCTTAGTATTGCCGGGTCCGACTGTAGCGGTGGGGCTGGAATACAAGCCGACATTAAAACAATATCGGCAGCGGGAGTCTACGCTGCCAGCGCTGTAACGGCTGTTACCGTGCAGAATACTTGTGGGGTGAGCGATGTGCTCCCCGTGCCACCGCAGTATGTAGCGGCGCAGATAGAGGCGGTGATGAGCGATATCCATCCCGATGCGGTAAAGATAGGCATGGTAAGCGATGCCGATACAGTGCGTGCCATAGCAGAATGTCTGTCGCGCTTCAACCCCCGATATATCGTGTTCGACCCAGTTATGGTATCATCGAGCGGACGAAAGCTGATGAGCGACGAAGCGGTAACGGTTATCTGCCAGAAGTTGTTTCCGCTATGCACGCTCATTACGCCTAACATAGACGAGGCTTCTATGCTGCTACAAAGAGATATAACTACCGTAGACGATATGAAGGCTGCCGCACGTGAATTGCTCCGCTACGGAAGCGGTGCCGTATTGCTGAAAGGCGGACACTTGGAGGGAGAACGAATGACCGACATACTTCAGGAGAAACAGTCTGAGCTGCCGATGGCGTTCGACTCGCAAAAAGTGGATAGCCACAACACACACGGCACGGGGTGCACGCTGTCGTCTGCCATCGCCGCCCGATTAGCGTTGGGATATACGTTGGCAGAAGCCGTAGGCAGCGGTAAAGACTACGTACACCATTGTCTTGAAAGCGGAAAAGACGTACACATAGGCGAAGGACACGGCCCCATGAACCATCTGTACGCCCCTGAACCAATGCACATTTTCAACGAAAAGGAATGAGTTTTAAAAAGATTCATTACCTTTGCGCTGTAATACTTAACAGATTAATTTTATGAAAGCATTTGTATTTCCCGGTCAGGGAGCTCAATTTGTTGGAATGGGTAAAGACTTGTACGAAAGCTCTGCCCTTGCAAAAGAACTGTTCGAAAAAGCTAATGACATTTTAGGATACCGCATTACTGACATCATGTTCAGTGGCACAGACGACGAACTGAAACAGACTAAGGTTACTCAGCCTGCAGTGTTCTTGCACTCTGTAATCTCGGCTTTGTGTATGGGCGAAGAATTTAAGCCTGACATGACTGCCGGACATTCTTTGGGTGAATTCTCTGCTTTGGTAGCTGCCGGAGCTTTGTCGTTCGAAGATGGTTTGAAATTGGTTTACGCTCGTGCCATGGCTATGCAGAAGGCATGCGAGTTGCAACCGTCTACTATGGCTGCCATCATCGCTTTGCCCGATGAAAAGGTAGAAGAAATCTGTGCTCAGGTAAGCGCAGAAGGTCAGGTTTGCGTAGCTGCCAACTTCAACTGCCCGGGACAGATTGTTATCTCTGGTTCTATAGAAGGTATCAACAAGGCTTGCGAGTTGATGAAGGCTGCCGGAGCTAAGCGTGCTCTTCCGCTGAAGGTGGGTGGCGCGTTCCACTCTCCGCTTATGGACCCTGCAAAGGTAGAGCTTGAAGCTGCTATCAACGCTACCAACTTCAACACTCCTAAATGTCCGGTTTATCAGAACGTAGACGCTAAACCTCACACCGATCCTCAGGAAATCAAGAAGAACTTGGTGGCTCAGCTTACCGCTTCTGTTCGTTGGACTCAGACTGTACAGAACATGATTGCCGACGGTGCTGATGAATTTATCGAATGTGGTCCGGGCGCTGTATTACAGGGACTTATCAAGAAGATAAACAAAGAAGCGAACGCTCACGGCATTTAATGTTTTTTGACCGACGCGAAATAATCTGATAAAATATTAAGCGGATACTTATTCCCGAAAACCGGGGTAAGCATCCGCTTTTTGTTTGGCCCAATCGGTTAGAATTGTTATAAAGCTTTCGAATAATATATCTAGCCTAAAGATATAGTTTTTATACCGACAAGTTGAATTTTGCATCGCATGCTTTTGCAATATGCGAATGGTATACATGCAATATGCGAATTGCACTTATTCCTTTTGCGAAAGGAATGTTTTCCTTTTAAGAAAGGAATCAATTCCTCTTGCGAGAGGAATTGAGCTCTACAGTTAATATTTATTTTTCAGTCATTACATTTTCCCGAACTAACGCTATTTTATCTCATGACTTATTTCCAGCCACCAACAGTTTCCCGAACAAATTCAGAATACCTGTCACACTCTCCTTGTCAGATACTGGTATCCTAATACTAACCTGCCCTGTCTCCTTATCTTCCTCTACAATAGAATCAACCAATTTCTGAGTTGCTTCTGGCGAACTAAGCGTACGTGCCAGCCCACTAAGGAAAGAAAAGCCTTGCTGAAGTAATTGCTCGGGATTATTTTCCGCAGAAGATACTGAATGATTCCTTTCCGTACTCACCTCTGTAGCCCCTTTTTCGGGTGTTTCTTCCTCAGACAATACTGATGAATCAACATCTATCGTTTGCAAATCATCTGGTTTCGGCACAACTTTCTCTTCGTTATCATTCAAATCTATACTGCTGCCCGCCATACGATTATGCGTGTCGTCCATTTCATCAGACGGCTCTACCACCACTTTCAGGCTATCCATCATCTTATCGAACTTACTGTCTTCTAAGAAGATAGTATCTTCACCATTATCGAGAACGCCCTCAAAAAGAGATGTTTTGAAATTTAGAGTAGATAACATCCTCTCTTCAATAGTCTGACTGGCAACAAGATTAATCACTTGAATATTCCTTTTCTGACCGATACGATAAATACGGGCAATACGCTGTTCAAGAACAGCCGGATTCCAAGGCAAGTCAAGATTGATAAGTATAGACGCTACCTGTAGATTAAGCCCTGTACTTCCGGCATCAGTTGACAGAAAGACACGGCTTTCTGGTAATTCTGTAAAGTTATCCATCAGATGCTTACGGGC
>FR881243.1 GCA_000434735.1 Bacteroides sp. CAG:530 | reverse complement strand
CTTGTGTTAACAACCCTGATAAAATTATGGTGTTTTACAAAAAGATGTTATAAAACAGCTAATTTTATTTCATTAATTTGCTAGTTTCCTGAGAGTCCGTATCTTTGCACTGTGTTTTTCATAGTATTAGATTTAAGGTTAACAAAGGTTGGAGTACAGCGGTACTCCTTTTTTTATGCCCATACGTGAAATACATTATATTTTATCACCATATTATCCGGTACCGAATGTAGGTAGGTGATGATTCTAAAAAGATAAAATGTCCTATATTTGCACTTAAAAACAAGAAAATACGTAATTTATGAAACTAAAATCATTTTTATTATTCTTCTGTTTGCTTTTCGCGCTGTCTGCATCGGCTCGCAAGAAACAGGAAAAGATTTATGGTGTCGCTTTCTATAATCTGGAAAATATGTTCGATACCTTGCACGATGAGGGTAAGAACGACTATGAATATTTGCCCGAAGGCCGTAACAAATGGACCGAGGAGAAGTATCTCGCCAAACTGAAGAATATGTCTACCGTATTGTCTCAACTGGCTACCGACCGTGTAGAAGGCGGAGCGGCAGTAATAGGAATGGCGGAAGTAGAGAACCGTCATGTGCTTGAAGATTTGTTGCGCCAGCCAGCTTTGTCGGAAAGAGGATATCAGATTATTCATTTCGAAGGACCAGATAAGCGTGGTATAGACTGTGCATTCTTCTATAATCCTGCCATTTTTACTTTAAAAAACGCCAAGTTGGTTCCTTCAGTATTACGTAAGAGTACAGACCATCCTACACGTGGCTTCTTGATTGCCGACGGTGAGTTGGGTGGCGAGCATGTAGCCTTAATTGTAAATCATTGGCCTTCGCGTGGAGCTGCCGAAGACTATCGTGAACATGCGGGACGTCAGGTAAAAGCCCTGAAAGATTCGTTGCAGAATATCGACAAGAACGTGAAACTGATTATAATGGGCGATATGAACGATGACCCGATGAACAAGAGTATGGCAGAAGCTTTGGGAGCAAAGCAGGAAATGAAAGATACGGGAAAACTCGATTTATATAACCCGTGGTGGAATACATTGCTGGGCGGAGATGGAACATTGAAATATAGAGGCAAGTGGAATCTGTTCGACCAGATTGTATTTTCGGGCAATTTGCTTAACCGTCGTCATAAGAAACTGTCATTCTCTACTCATGAGATATTCCGTCGCGACTATCTTTTCCAGAAAGATGCAAAATACGCAGGCTATCCGCTTCGTACTCATGCCGGCGGAAAATGGCTGAATGGATATAGCGACCATCTTCCTACTGTAATCTACTTGGTGAAGAAGTCAAAACGATAAATAAAGAAAACCTCCTTAATAGTCTCTCACGAAAATCTATTAAGGAGGTTTTTCTGTTATAATCGATACTCTGTTAATTCATAGTGTCCTGATAAAAATCGAGCATGTCGTAAATCTCGTCTTGAGTAGCGGTTTGGTTGATGCGTATATCACCTATCTCGCCCAGCAAAGTGAAGTTTACGTTTTCGCCCGAAGTATTCTTCTTATCGTGTTTCATCAGTTCGTACAGGCGTTCGTAATCTTTGCAAGTAATTTCCATCGAGCCATAATTCTCTTTGATGAAACGTATGGTTTGGCGCAACTTGTCTTTTGGAAATCCGGCTTTGATGTGCGAGAAATAAAGCTCGCATACCATGCCCCACGCCACGGCATATCCATGTAGTACAGGTTTCTTACGCTCTAAAGCCAGACTTTCAAACGCATGTCCTATGGTATGACCGAAATTTAGAGCCTTGCGTATTCCGTTTTCGAAAGGATCTTTCTCTACTACCTTTTCTTTTACCTCTACCGACTCTGCCACCAGTTCCTGCAATTTCTTGTAGTCTATGTTCTGCATGTCAAACGTAACAAGTTCGCTCCAATGCTTCACGTTACTGATGAGGCCATGCTTCAGCATCTCTCCATATCCTGAAAGGATGTTGGCATGATCAAGAGTCTTCAAGAACTCACAGTCTATTAACACGCTCGATGCGGGAGCGAATACACCAATCTCGTTTTTAAGTCCGTTAAAGTTAATACCTGTTTTTCCGCCCACCGATGCGTCTACCATCGCCAGTAGGGTAGTAGGGATATTAATCATATTGATGCCTCGCTTAAATGTAGCTGCGGCAAATCCTCCCAAATCTGTTACCATGCCACCGCCAAGATTAATCATAAGCGAGTGCCTGGTTCCGCCTTTGCTGCTTAGCTCACTCCATACGTAAGCCAATGTTTCAAGATTCTTATGTATATCTTCTACACCTATACATATATGTATGGCATCTTTCAGATATGGATAAGAAGCGATTATCGGATTACAGAATACTTGTGTGTGTTCGTCGGTAAGAATGAATATCTTATCGCGCTGACACTTCTTTACGGCTGTGTGTAAGTTCTCTTCCAGCTGTTGGCAAATAATGACCTCTTGTTTACTCATATTATGTATGTTGTTTGTTGAGCCGCTTGGCATGTATTTCCTTGTTATTACCAGGCAGCCAGAAAGTTTATAGTCTTTGTTTTCCATGCAAAAATAAAAAATAATTAATTTTGCCGGATAACTAATTTAAAAAATAATATTATGAGAGGATTTTTACCTTCTTGGTGTAGAATAGCAGGTTATGCACTTTTGCTTTTATCGGTTTTCGTTCCGCTTACTATGTCTCTGTTTGGTGCGGTACACGATGGAAATATAATTTTGGTTAAGCTTGTCATGAAGTTAGTGATTTGGATGTCGCTGTTCGCTATCTTCCTGTCTAAGACGAAAGACGAAGACGAAGTAGTAGGCTTGCGTGCCAAGGCTTTGCAATACGCATTATATTTATGGGGAATATATTATGTAGTGATGTTGGTGCGTAGCGCTATGCTCGAAAACCTTCAGTTGGCAGATAATTCGGCTGCTATTGTCTATATGGTAATAAGTGTTATATGCAGGGAATTCTTGTTCCAGAAACACCGTGCGGAGAAGTTGTTCCGTCGCAACAAGCAGTAATCAGAATTAAAAAACACAAAAAAATAAGATGCGATTAAACCTTTTTGTTGATGACAAGTCGAAAAGACAAAAGGGAAAATAGAAAAATACATATAGATGAAAAAAGGGTTAATTGGATTGCTGTTCTTCATGGTGTGTTTTAGCGCATTGGCTCAGACGGGCAGCAAAGGGTCTGTTTCGGGTACAGTAGTCGATGCGGACGACAAATCGCCTGTAATGCAGGCAACAGTTCAGATTCTTTCTGTGAAGGATAGTTCTATGGTGGTAGGAAATGTAACCAGCAACAACGGACATTTCTCTCTTGCCGCTCCTATGGGCGGGTATTTGCTGAAGATTTCTTTTGTAGGCTATAAATCGGAATATAAGCCTTTGGTACTTTCTAAAACAAAGCCTCGCGTATTGTTAGGCCAAGTACAACTGCATTCGGATGCTATTATGTTGAAAGGTGCTGAAGTAGTGGCGCAAGCTGCCGAGGTTACCGCTTCGGAAGATACATTGGTGTATAATTCTTCCGCTTATCGTGTGCCCGAAGGCTCTGCGTTAGAAGAACTTGTGAAGAAGTTGCCGGGAGCAGAAGTCGATGAAAGCGGAAAGATTACTATCAACGGTAAGGAAATAAAGAAAATCATGCTCGACGGAAAAGAGTTCTTCGTTAACGATCCCAATGTGGCTATGAAGAATCTTCCGGTGAACATCATCGATAAGGTGAAGGCTTACGATCGTCAGTCGGATATGGCTCGCCTTACTGGTATAGAAGACGGTGAAGAAGAAACCGTGCTCGACCTGACCGTGAAGAAAGGTATGAATAAAGGATTCTTCGGAAATGTCGATTTGGCGGCAGGAACTAAAGACCGTTATAGCGGTAAGCTGATGGCTAACTATATGCAAGAGAAAGACCAGTTTACGGTTCTCGGCTCTGCAAACAACGTAGGCGACCAAGGCTTTCCCGGCGGCGGATATGGCAGATGGGGAAGTAATAACGGATTGACTGCCACTAAATCGGGAGGATTCAATTTTGCCACCGACCGCGAGAAAGTAAAAACCGGCGGTAGCGTGAATTATTCTTATAAAGATGCCGACGTGATAAGCAAGCAGGCTTCAGAGACTTTCGTTTCGAGTTCAGGAAAAAGTTCTTTCGGTAATTCGCTGAGTTCTAACAGAAATAAGAATACCAACGTAAATGCCGATTTCCGCTTCGAGTTTGCGCCAGATTCGTTATTGAATATCGTGTTCCGTCCTAACTTTTCTTACGGAAAGAAGGATAACAATACTTCTGGTAACTCATTTACTTTTAACGATGACCCTGAGCGTACTACCGACGAACTGCTTAATGCGGCAAATCTGTATGACATCGTGCCGAAAGAAAAAGTTGTGAATACCATTGTGCGAAATTCGTTGAGCACCGGAAACGACCTTTCATTCGGAGGTTCGGCTATCATCAACCGGCGTTTGGGTAAGCCAGGAAGAAACGTTACTTTGCGTGGTAAATACAGCTATACCGATAGCGAAAGCGAACAGTTCTCAAGCTCACAGACCGAATATCCTAATAAGGACAATATGACCGAAGAGGAAATAGCACGCCTGCAAGAAGATATCCGCCGTTATATCACAACTCCTACCAAGAGTTATCAATACGGAGCGCAATTAACTTATAGCGAGCCGATATTCCGTGGCGGTTATCTGCAGTTCAGCTATAACTTTCAGTACAAACGTTCTGAAACCGACAATTCTACCTACGATATGACTACAGCTTTAGGCGGTAATTGGAATATCTGGGACGGTCCGGCAAGCGATGGCGTAGGTGTATTAGATAAGGAACAGAGTAAGAGTGCGCATTACGATTACTTCAATCATCAGGTAGATGTATCTTTGCGTTGGATAAAGGCTAAGAAGATGCAGATGAACGTGGGTGTATCTTTCTTGCCGCAGAATACCAAGCTTGCATATAAGAAAGGCGATGTTGATGTAGTAACAAAGCGTAATGTGTTTAACGTAACGCCGACTTTCGATTTTCGTTACACGCCTTCTAAGACTAGTCAGTTGCGTATTAATTACCGTGGACGAAGCTCGCAGCCCAGCATGGTAGATTTGCTCGATATAGAAGATAATTCTAATCCGTTGAACATTCGTAGAGGTAACCCAAACTTGAAACCGGCGTTTACCAACTCGCTTTCATCGTTCTTCAATACATTCAATGTTGATACGCAGCGTGGTATGATGGCGCATGTGTTCTTCCAGAATACACTTAACAGCATCAGCAGCAAGCGTGTTTATAACGAGCAGACCGGTGGATACATTACTCAACCCGAGAATATCAATGGCAACTGGAGTGCGCGAGGTATGTTTGGCTCTATGTTGGCATTGCGCGACAAGCGTTTTACCATCAATACGTTTACCAGCGGTGGTTTCAGTCATAGCGCAAGCTATATCAGCGACGGTAAAGATTTGAATCAGCTGACAGATGCTAATAAGAATATCACTAAGAACTTGTCGCTTGGCGAACGCTTGCGCGGTACTTTCAGAAATAACTGGTTTGAATTGTCATTGAATGGCTCGTTGAATTATAGCCATGCCCGCAGCAACTATCAGGAACGCAACAATATGGATACTTATCAGTTCTCTTACGGAGGAAGCACCAATGTCTATCTCCCGTGGAACATGAGTATTTCTACTGATTTGTCGCAAAGCTCACGCCGTGGTTATTCTGATGCCAGCATGAATCGTGACGAGTTGATTTGGAACGCACAGCTTTCGCAGAATTTCCTGAAAGGAAATGCCGCTACCATAAGTGTTCAGTTATACGATATCTTGAAGAATCAGAGCAACGTGAGCCGTACTATCAGTGCCGCTATGCGTCAAGATACAGAGTACAACGCTATCTATAGCTATTGCATGGTACACTTTATTTATCGCCTTAACTTGTTTGGCGGTAAGCAGGCGCGTAAAGACGGTGGCTTCGGTGGTCCCGGCGGTTATGGCGGTCATCCTGGTGGAGGACATCCAGGCGGTCGCCCAGGTGGTTATGGCAGACGTCCTTTCTAAATTAATTGATATATTATAAAAAAGAAGGTATGCAGAAAAGCATATCTTCTTTTTTTTGATCCTACAAATGTGATTCTTATTATAGAATCTATTGCTTTTCTTATCAGGGCTGACGCATTACTTAATTTGCTGAT
>FR881242.1 GCA_000434735.1 Bacteroides sp. CAG:530 | reverse complement strand
AAATCTTTTATAATTTAATTCCGCCAATAGGTGTTATATCTTATAGAAAACGATTTTATGGACAATTCAAACACTTATTATCAAGAATTGGCGATTCGTTATTTTAACGGTCGTATTTCTTTAGCTGAGGAAGAGATTCTTTTTTCAGTTTATCAAAACTGCATCTGAAAATGAGAAACTATTTAATCTGTGGAAACAAGAGTGGGCTGCATCTACGAGGTTAATACCTGAAGTTGAAAATGAATGGAGAAAACTACAAAGTAGAATGTCTGTTCGTTATGCCTCGTATGATATACAAATATCTAAATTCTCGCCTAGGCATTTATTAAGGTATGTTGCGGCAGTTGTTATTGTTCTGTTATTAATTGGTAGCGGAATATATAGCGCACAACATTATGTCTATAAAAGTATGTCTAAAAATAATTTTGTTTTGAAGACAGGAATGGGAGAGAAAAGTCGCTTGATGCTAGCTGATGGGACAATGGTTTATCTTAATGCTGGTTCATCTTTAAAATATTCCGGAAGTTTTAACGCAAGAAACAGGGAGGTATTATTATCGGGAGAAGCTTATTTTGAAGTTACACGCCAGCCTGGTAATACTCCTTTTACCGTAAAAACCGATCAGTACAATGTAGTCGTAAAAGGAACTAAATTTAATGTTTCTTCTTATGATGAAGATGAATTATCTACAACGGCTCTTTTAGAAGGCTCTATTGATATATTGTATAAAGGCAAACACATATCTGTTGCTCCTGGAGAATTAGTGAGGCTGAATAAGCATAGTGGAGAATTATTCATGGAAAAAGGACAGGCATCACAATACGCATCATGGACTGAAGGACGTGTAGAATATGATAAAATCTCATTGGGTGAGTTAGTTGTACGATTGTCGAGGATATATGATGTTTCAATCACCTTGGATAATAGTTTGGATAAAGATATATCTTTCCGTGTCTCTTTGAGGAATGAAAAGACGATAGGTGATATATTGAAAGCTCTTTCTAAAATTATACCGATACGGTATGAACGCTCTGGAAAGAATATTCACATTCTAAAAAAATGACGCAATTATTATATTGTTTAACCAAATCTAAATTAAATTCGTATGAATTACAAGAAACATGTTGGAAGGTCTTTGATCGTGGCATTATTACTGTCCGGTTCAATGACTATGAATGCACAAAAAGTAACTTATCAATTTAAAGAAGCTTCCTTAAAAACAGCTTTAAAAGAAGTGGAGAAACAACTGCAATTTTCTATTATTTATAAGAAAGGTGTAGTTAATGAAGATAAGTTAATTACGGAGAATTTTGAAAATGCTTCTCTCGAGGATGTGTTGACCTCTATTTTAGGTGAAGATCTAACTTGGACTATTCAGGGAAAAATGATAGTTATTTCTAAAAAAGAGCACTATCAGGATACGAATTTACAACAGCAGAAACAAAAAAGGATATCAGGCATTATTAAAGATGCGACAGGTGAACCGATAATCGGTGCGAATGTGGTTGAAAAGGGAACCACAAACGGAACTGTAACTGATATGGATGGAAAATTCTCTTTGGATGTACAAAATAATGGAGTTTTGCAGGTGTCTTATATTGGTTATTTAACAAAAGAAATACCTGTGAGTGGTAAGAGTTCTTTTAATGTGATTCTATCTGATGATTCACAAAACCTGAATGAGGTTGTAGTTGTAGGTTACGGAACACAAAAGAAAGTAAATTTGACAGGGGCTGTAAGTACTGTAAAATCTGAAATGTTAGAAAACCGTACAACGTCTAATACGGTAAATATGTTAACCGGACAGATTGCCGGTGTTACAATTGTACAAAACACAGGGCAACCAGGTGTCGATGCCGGAAATCTGCGTGTCAGAGGTATCGGAACGTTGGGAAATGCCGAAGCAATGGTAGTTATAGATGGTGTTGAATCTTCTATGTCGAATGTTGATCCGAATGATATAGAAAGTATCTCTGTACTGAAGGATGCTGCTGCATCTTCCATTTATGGAGTACGTGCAGCCAACGGTGTTATTCTTATTACAACTAAACGAGGAGCTGTTGGTAAACCTGTTGTATCTTATAATGGCTATATAGGCTGGCAATCTGCATGTCGTCTTCCGAACTTTCTGGATTCTTACAATTATGCTACATTGCTAAATGAAGCATACAGTAACGACCAGTCTAGCGCTCCGTTCGGGACTACTGACATGGAAAAGATTCGCTTAGGTAATGATCCTGATCATTTTGCCAACAGCAACCAAGTAGATGCTCTTTTGAGTGAGAATGGTTTGTTCCATAATCACCACCTAAGTGTAATTGGAGGAAATGAAGGTATACGCTATTCTTTGGCGGTAGGATACCACAAGAAGGACGGTTTGATGCAGAATGTATCATATAATCGTTTTAATGTTCGTTCAAATATAGATGCTAAGATTAATAAAAGGCTAGATGTGGCTTTGAATTTATCGGCTTCACGCGATGACCGTATGGCACCTGCTACATCTTCTGTTAGCAATCCGGATACTGATATGTTTAATATCATGTATCATGCATTCCGTGAAACCCCAACCACTCCTATTCAGTTTAGTAATGGAAATTATGGTTTGTTTCTTAATGAACACAACTCTGTGGCTGAGGCTCGTAATAGTGGCGTTTCTCATGTTTATAACTATAACTTTCAGGGTAATGCTTCTTTCGTATATAAGATTATGGATGGTTTGAATTTGCGAGGAAATGCTGCTGCAACCTATTACTTGAAAGATACTTATGTTTTTCAGAAAAAGATGAATTTCTATACAGCAGATTCTGAAGAGCCAATTAAGTCGACACGTAGTTTAGTGAAGGATATGGACAAAAAGTCGTTAGAATTGAATTTGCAAGCTTATTTGGATTATGATAAAACTTTTGGAAAACATGGAATAAAGGCTTTGCTTGGATATTCACAGATACATAACGAATATAGATTATTGAGTGCTTTGAGGAAAGATCTTCCGACGAATAACATGATTGGAGAAATTAATGCCGGAGATGTGACCACTCAAGAGACTGCAGGTACTAGTGTAGCTTATGCTTTACGCTCGGTTTTTGGTCGTGTAAATTATGATTTTGACAGTCGTTATTTGTTTGAAGCTAACGTACGTTATGACGGATCTTCTCGTTTTCCTAAAAATAATCGTTTTGGTGTATTCCCTTCATTCTCTATAGGATGGCGTCTGTCTGAAGAGAGCTTTTTCAAAGTAGATTGGGTAGACAATCTTAAAATTAGAGCTTCGTGGGGTCAGTTAGGTAATCAGGAGATAGATGATTATTCTTTCTATAACACATATGCTTTTGGTTATGACTATAGTTTCGGTAACGCTCTTTATTCTGGCATTTCAATCAATGATGTAATGGCCAATACAGCTATCACTTGGGAGAAGACCAACCAGACTGATATTGGCGTTGATGCTGATTTCTGGGGAGGAAAACTTTCTTTTACAGGTGACTTCTTTATTAAGAATACTAATGCTATTTTATTGAAATTACCTATACCTGATTTAGTTGGTGTAGATGCTCCGATGCAGAATGCCGGTAAGGTTCGTAATACAGGTGTTGAATTGGCATTAACTCATCGCAATAAGGTGAATGACTTTAAATATTCGGCCTCTTTTAATTTCAGTTATATTAATAACAAGATTACTGACCTTAGTGGAGGCGATATACCAGGACGTTCTGTTGGAGATCCAGTAGATAATATTTATGGATATGTTTGTGATGGTATTTTCAGATCAGAACAAGAAATTGAGAACTCTCCGAAACAGGTTTGGGGAGCACAAAAAGGAGATTTGAAATATCGTGATTTGACAGGTGATAATATTGTTGACCAAAATGATCGTCAGTCTTTGGGCTCTACATTCCCTAAAATAAATTTCGGTTTGCGTTTGAATTTTGAGTATAAGAATTTTGATTTTACAGCCTTGTTGCAAGGTGCCGGTATGGTTAAAGGTTTAGTGGCAAATGAAATTAGCAAGGCTTTCTATAATGGTGGAAAAGTAACTGAATGTTGGCTTGATAGATGGACTCCAGATAATCCTAATGCTTCATATCCTCGCTTGACGATCAGTAGTTCTAGCAGAAATTATATGACTTCTTCTTTTTGGGCACAGAATGCTTCTTATCTGAAGATGAGAAATCTGCAAATAGGCTATTCTCTACCACGTAATGTTCTGACCAATATTGGAGTATCCAAATTAAGATTGTATTGCAGTATCGATAACTTATTTACAATTACAGGTTTTGATGGTCTAGATCCTGAAATGGTTACAACTAAGACCTATTATCCTTTGACAAGAAATTATTCTTTTGGTGTTAATGTATCATTTTAATAGAAAAACAGTTTATTATGAATATTAAATATATTTTATTGGCATCTGTTTTATTTACAGGTATGCTGACTGGATGTAATAATGATTTTTTGGATGAAATACCCAGAGACGAATTATCTGATGCTTCATTTTGGAAAAGTCAGGATGATGTGGAAAAATATACCACCTCTTTATACAGATATACCCTAGAACCAGGAAATTTTGTAATTATGTTGGACGGTTATACGGATAATGCTGTTCCGGTACATGTGTACAATGCTCAGGGAGAAATATCTGCAGGCACAGCTACTTCTTCTAATTCTCATTTTCAGCAGGTATGGCGAAATACTTACCAAGGTATACGTCGTTGTAACGTGTGCTTGCAGAATATAGACCAGGTTGAAATGTCACAAGAAGATAAAAATGTCTATAAGGGTGAAGCCTATTTTTTGCGTGGGTATTTTTATGCGACATTGCTGCGTTTGTATGGTGGAGTTCCTTTGCTTGAAAAACCGTTGGAATTAAATGAAACGATACCAGCACGCAACACGGATGAAGAGGTCTATAATTTTGTGATTGCAGATCTCGATAGGGCAGCTTCTTTACTTCCGGAAAAGCAGGCAAAAGTAGGTCGTGCTACAAAAGGCGCAGCTCTGGCAGAAAAGGCGGTTATTAGTAATTTTATGAATAAATATGAAGATGCTGCTAAGTATGCAAAAGATGTTATGAATATGAATCTCTATTCTTTATATCCTAACTATGAGGAACTGTTTTCTCCACATAATGAAAATAACCAAGAGGTGATTTTTGATCATCAGTATATGGAAAATGCAAAAGATTACGACTTGGGTAGCTGGATAGATCAGTATTTTGCTCCACAAATGATGGGGGGATGGGAAGCAATATCTCCAACTAAAGATTTGGTTGATCTATATGAGTGTACAGATGGTAAATCGATTAGTGAGTCAGCACTTTATGATGAAAATAATCCGTTTGCCAACCGAGATCCACGCTTGGATTACACAATATTGTATGATGGTAGCGTTATTGCTGGTAAAACATATAGTTCAGGGGCTGCTTTAGGTAACTCAACCCGTACTGGATATTCCATCAGGAAATATATTAATCCGGAAAATGATGGAATGAACTATCCTGGATGGACGAATTTTATCTATATTCGTTATGCTGAAATCTTGTTGATATATGCTGAAGCCAAGAATGAAGTGTCTGGACCGGATGAAAGTGTATACAAGGCTGTGAATGATGTGAGAGACCGTGTTGGGCTTCCTGCTTTACCAGACAATCTGACAAAAGAAGAAATGCGACAGTCAATCCGCAAGGAAAAACGTGTGGAATTTGCGTTCGAAGGAGTTTATCTTTATGATACACGTCATTGGAAGACAACAGAAGCTGCTGTGACTAAGCCAGTATATGGAAAGAAAGTTAATGGTGAATATGTATGGGTAGAAACACGCAAATTCAATCCGAAACGTGATTATTTATGGGCTATACCTTTGAATGATGTCGATCTATCGAAAGGCTCTTTAGTTCAGAATCCGGAATGGTAAAATAATGAGTTGATTGCTTTATGAAACATAATTTTTTAGTTTTGCTATTATTTTTTGTGCTTTCTGCAAGTATGCTCAAGGCTCAAGAAATAGTTTCGGCAGATTGTCCTAATCAGACGCAGTTGGAAATGCAGAAAAGAGGATATGGGATGTTTATTCATTTTGGAATTAATACGTTTGTTGACAAAGAATGGTCGGATGGAACTATTCCTGTGGATAAGTATTGCCCGGATTCCTTGGATTGTGACCAATGGGTACGTGTAGCGCGTGATGCAGGTTTTCGATATGTTCTTTTGGTAACTAAGCATCATGATGGTTTTTGTCTGTGGAATAGCCGATATACAACGTATGATGTTGCTTCTTCGCCAGTAAAAACTGATATTGTGAAGGCTGTATCTGATGCTTGTAAAAAATATGGATTGCAGTTTGCGATTTATTATTCACTTTGGGATCGCCATGAGCCAGTTTATAAAAAGGCTGATTTTGATGAGTATATTAAGTATATGTCGAATCAGTTGACGGAACTTTTGACTAACTATGGTTCTGTTTGTGAAGTTTGGTTAGACGGTGGATGGGATAAGAAGCCTGAAGAGTGGCGTTTGCCTGAAATCTACTCTATGATTAAAAGACTTCAACCACATTGTGCTGTTGGTGTTAATCACACTATTGTTTTGAAGGAAGGAGAGCGTGATTTTGCATTGCCTGATTCAATGATTGTAGATAATAAATATGCTTTTCAATATTTTCCTAGTGATTTTCGACTTTGGGATCCGAAGATAGCTCATAAACAAGATAAAAAGCAGTATTTGCATAATGGTCAGTCTTTTTATCTGCCATTTGAGCATACACTTTGTATCAGTAATGCATGGAACTGGTTTCAGAAAAAAGAACTTACTCCTGTTAGAGACTTAGATGAACTTGAGGAATTATTTTACTGGTGTACAGATAATGATAACACATTGGTTGTAAATGTTCCAGCAGATCAAACAGGTCGAATTAGGGAGCATGAGGCAAATACAGTGATTGCTTTGGGTAAACGCTTAGGTTTAAGAAAAGGAATGCCGCTTCCAAAAAATGGTTCTTTCTTATCTTTACAATCACCGGCATTTGCTAGTTCTGTCTATGAGAATAATGAGTCGTTGTACGGAGCAAAATATGCTACAGATGGAGGTATGCAGACTCGTTGGGCTGCTGCTGATACGACCGCTATTTTGACTGTTCCAATAGATAATAGCAAGCCATTCAATAAAATTGTAATTTTTGAATGTTGTGATATTAAGAATGGTGATGACGGATTTTCTAACTATAGGACTAACCGTATACAATCATATCGGATAGAGATTGAAAAGAATGGACAGTGGGAAACTATATACATTTCTGATGAACCAATGCGCGATTGTAAAGTTATTCGTTTTCCTTATCCGTATCAGACTTCACATGTTCGTCTAAATGTAACAAAGGCTTTGGCTCCTCCTTCTGTTTATGAATTTAATGTAATATACAAAGAATAAAAGATGTAGTTTTCTAGGTATCGATAAAAAGTGCACTCTAAATGCTAATTCCTAAGGGGTGCACTTTTTTATAATTTGTTTCCAATCTTATTATAATAACTATCATGTTTTAGTTGAGATTGTAGTTTATTATATGGTTACGTCTATTGTAATTAGATAAAAATATTTTGTAGATACTTTAGAGGAATATCGAATTTTATTGTATATTTAGCCATGTCAGATTTAAAACGCTATGTTTGGTTAATCTTCTGAGAAGGTTATGGTCTCAGTGATATTATTTTGTTTTTTATTTATTTAAAAAAGTGTATATAATCAATGATTACGATGAATAATTATCTGTTTTATTTGAGTGTTTTACTTTTTGCAGCATCCTCTACATTGAGCGCACAAAAGCGTGAAATCAAGCCTTGCGTTTGTGCTAACGGTAAAAAGGCTGATTATTATATTTATCCTAAGGCTATTCCTCCTTATGAACCTTCTGAACTGATTGAGGAGGTATTATTCGATCGCTATCGTTATCATTCTGGTGAAGGTGATATGTGGCCTCTCACTTGGGGAAAGGATGATAACATCTATTTGGGGGCAGGCGACAATAAAGGTTGTACAGTGAATGTTTGGAAATTACGCACCTTTAAGCGTTTTAATTTAGGTGATTTAACTCAGGTAGGACAGTGGTCTATGGATATGATTTGCCCTTCTCCTACCCCTGACGATTCGTTACTTATGGCAGATAAACGCTTGGAAGGCGTAAAGCCATCCGGGTTATTGGATATTGATGGTACGTTGTACATGAGTTTTGAAGCTCAAAATTATGGTGATAATCCTCTTTTTCGCCGTCAGCACAATCTTTTTGGATGGATTGCCGTTTCTAAGGATGGAGGATTAACTTTTGACAACCATGCTACGCCATTCCATTTCTTTGAGGGACGTTTGTCTTCTTGTCATTTCTTGCAGTTTGGAAAGGGCTATGAAGGTGCACGTGATGGTTACGTATACGCCTATTTCCCTTGTGACGAAGATGATAATCAGAGCTATTGGGAGAACAATGACGGTATGTTGCTGGGTCGAGTTCCTAAGGATAAAATTTTGCAGCGTGATGCTTGGGAATTCTTTTCTTCAAGTAATCCGGCAGAACCACGATGGAGCCACGACGAAAAGGATGCTAAATTGGTGTTCCGTTATTATAAAATGACAGGCTCCAATCATGTGGTTTATAATCCAGGAATCAAACGTTATATAATGGGTAATTACAGTTTTGTAGATGAAGAGTTGCATCCGCGGCCTATTCATCAAATGAGATATCCAGAGGCTTCTCGTTCACAGTTAACACTCTATGAAGCACCGGAACCATGGGGACCTTGGCGTATTTTCCACCGTGATGATAATTGGGGAACATATGGTGATTACCAACCAAATTTCCCTGTTAAATGGATGTCAGAAGATGGTCATGTTATGATGATGATTTCCGCTGGTTCTTGGGATGATTATAACTTGGTTTCTCAAAAGGTTGCTCTTCGTTTGAAAGGTGAAACCTCGTTTCCTTCAATGGCCAAGGAGTTTCTGTTTAAGGTAAAGTAGTAAAAACTACACACAAACAAACATATTTGCAAACAGCGAACAACAGAATGCGATAAGTCAACTGAAAGAATGCGATGAACACACTAAAACATTGCGATGCTTCAGTTGGCTTATCGCATTCTGTTGTTGTGAGCATCGCAATGTTTTTTAACCCTCTTCAGAAGGTGTTCTGAAACCGATTTTAAATGAATATATGCAGACGTAGCCTTGTGGAATAGTAAAAGCCAATCTACTTGATCAAGTAAAAGTATGCTACATGAAAAATGAACGCATATCTCAGGTGTTTTCTTTGTATGCGTATGGCTATGATGCGGAGAGTAGGGAGGCTTTTTGCGCATTCCGAACTAAATAACGTGAGTTCGATATAAGTTCCAAATATATT
>FR881241.1 GCA_000434735.1 Bacteroides sp. CAG:530 | reverse complement strand
ATCTTTTATAATTTAATTCCGCCAATAGGTAAGCTAATTAGTAGGGATAGGCACGCTGTTCGCCATGGTCTACGTGGGCATGGTGGTTCGTTCTGTAAGTACGCATTTAGGTTGGTTCGACCGTTTGCTGGCATATCAACCCGGCTTCCGCCGTTATGTTTACGGGTTAGCGCGACTCTTGTTTAAATAACTCAACGGTTTCTGCAGGATTATTGGTATTTTTGTAAATCCATTAAAAACCACTATTATGAAAACTTATTATTTCTTATCGCTTGTTTCTCTTTTCATGTTATGCAGCTGTACACCGAAAAAAGACCTTACTTCCGCCCGATGGGAACTGTGTCATACCACAGGGTTTCCTTCTCAAGAAGAGGGTATGGAAAATGGAGTCTCGGCATGTTACGCAGGTGCGCTTGGCGGTAAACTGATTATGGCAGGAGGCTGTAACTTTCCTGATGTACCAGCCAGCGATGGTGGTAAGAAGAAATTCTATAAAGGCATATATGCTGCCGATATTACTGCAGATTCCGTATTAAACTGGAGAATGGTGGGCGAGCTTCCGTTTGCCTCGGCCTACGGAGTGGCTACGGTGTATAATGACCGACTGATCTGCGCGGGAGGTACAGACGGCACTCGCTCGCTGACCGATGTGTTCAGCGTCCGGCTGAAAGAGGATGCGTGGAATACGGTGATTCGTTCCTCGCGTCTGGCCAGAGCAGGAGCCGTATTGGTAAGCGGTGGAAACGACTCCTTCTATAATATAAATGGTGAGTTGAAGCCGGGTATCCGTACTCCGGAGATTACACGAATCTGGTTGAAGTGATTAATTGGCGTTCTGAAGCTTCTCCATGTTGGCACGGGCTACGTTGACGTAGTTCTTTATAAGCGGATTGTTCTTGAACGACTCTGGAGCGTTTTTAAGTATCTGCTCCATCATAGGGGTGAGCACAGGGTAGGGCAGTCCGTTGCAAATCATGATGAATAAGCCCGGACCAAGTACATTCTCGTAATTGTCTTCTATGAAGTTGATGGCCAAGCTGTCCATCTTACCCGACAAGGCTTTACGCTGCGCGGTTATTTCCTGCTGTATCTCAAGCGGATTTTTGCCGTCCATAATCATGCGACTCTCCAGACGTTCCACTTCGTATGCCTGGTCATCGAGAGAGTTCTTCTTAACCACAAAGTCGTTGAACTTCTCATTGAGCGGGGTGCCCTTTATTGTGACACCCGAATTGTTGATATCAATTTTTATCTTTCCTTTTTCGATGACAAGAGGCATGATGCTTTCGTCGGCCATATAGAGCATTCCAATCATGGTAGAATCTACCTTGCCCTGCATCTTAAACAGTCCGTGCACCACTTCGGCAGAGTCGATGTTTACCAACTTATCGCCAGAAATAACCTTGATATATAGCATTTTACCGTCTTGACTAGACAAAGATGAAACGCCTTCTATCTTATATTTCTTGTTGCACGAAACGCATAAAATAGCGCTAAGAATAATTAGATATAATCTATACATGTAAAACCGCTTAATAATTAACACGGCAAAATTATAATGTTTCTGAGTTGTAGAGAAATAAATTACCAAAAATTAAAACTTAATATAGGTTTTTACTTAAATAGCGTATAAATACTACTTGGGCAACGTATTTTTAGTTATATTTGTCCTCTTAAATGCATAAATGAATAAAATTCATAACTTTAAAAATCGTAGAATTACAAACAATGAAAAAACTGAAAGTTTTAGCACTTGCGCTAATGTGCGCCGCTTTCTCGCCGGCAAAGGCTGACGAGGGTATGTGGCTTCTTCAGCTCATGCAGGAACAACACTTGGCCGACCGCATGAAGGCTCAGGGTATGAGCATGGATGTAGCCGACATTTATAATCCGGGAAAAATCACGCTGAAGGATGCCGTTGGTATCTTCGGACGCGGATGTACCGGTGAAATTATTTCTGCAGACGGACTTATTCTTACTAACCATCACTGTGGCTACGGTGCTATTCAGCAGCACAGCTCGGTAGAACACGACTACCTGACCAACGGTTTCTGGGCTAAGAGCCGCAGCGAGGAACTACCTACTCCGGGATTGACATTCAAATTCGTGGAACGTATAGTTGACCTTACAGACCGTGTAAACGCTGACGTTAAGGCTGGTAAGGTATCAGAAACAGAATCGTTCGGCGGTGGTTACTTGGCTAAGTTGGCTAAGGAAGAATACGAAAAGAGCGACCTGAAGGGTAAACCGGGTATCGAGGTAGAGGCTCTTCCGTTCTATGCCGGAAACAAGTTCTACTTGTTCTACATCAAGACTTATACCGACGTGCGTATGGTGGCTGCTCCGCCTTCATCAATCGGTAAGTTCGGTGGTGAAACCGACAACTGGATGTGGCCGCGTCATACAGGCGACTTTTCTATGTTCCGTATCTATGCCGATAAGGACGGTAATCCGGCTGACTACAGCAAGGATAACGTGCCTTTGAAGGTGAAGAAGCATCTTACCATCTCATTGAAGGGACTGCAGGAAGGCGATTACGCCATGATTATGGGATTCCCCGGAAGCACAAGCCGCTACCTTACACGCAGCGAGGTTAAGATGCGCATGGACGCTCAGAACACTCCGCGTATCCAGGTCCGCGAGGCTCGTCAGGCTGTGCTGAAGGCTGAGATGGCTGCCAGCGACAAAGTTCGTATTCAGTATGCTTCTAAGTACGCCCAGAGTAGCAACTACTGGAAGAACTCTATCGGTATGAATAAGGCTATCGTAGACAACAAGGTTCTTGAATCTAAGGCAGAACAGGAAGCAAATTTCTTGGCTTTCGCAAAGAAGCAGCAGAACGCTGACTATGAAAAGGTAGTAGCGCAGATTGATGAGTATGTTAGCAAGGTTACTCCTATCAATACGCTGATGACTTACTTTGGCGAGACATTCCGTGGCATTGAATTCGGAGCTGCGTTCACATTGTTCAATCAGCTTAAGGATGCTATCAAAGCTAAGAATTCTGAAGAGGTAGAGAAATGCGTTAACCGCCTGAAGGTAGCGTATTACTTGATTCACAACAAAGACTATGATCATGAAGTAGACCGCAAGGTGGCTAAGGCCTTGATTCCGCTGTACGAACAGAGCGTTCCGGCCGAATACCTCCCGGCTTTCTATGAGACTATCAAGACTAAGTTCAAAGGT
The DNA here is from genome assembly GCA_000434735.1 of Bacteroides sp. CAG:530. Lineage (GTDB taxonomy): Bacteria > Bacteroidota > Bacteroidia > Bacteroidales > Bacteroidaceae > Phocaeicola. The sequence continues at coordinate 38,890 of FR881241.1, read as the reverse complement.
AACGTAGACGCTTACGTAGACGCTTTGTATAGCAACTCTATCTTCGCTAGCGAAAAGAACTTCAACGCATTCATCAAGAAGCCTACCGTTAAGGCTATCGAATCTGACTTGGCTGTACAGTACTCTATCGCCAAGAACGAAATGGCTCAGAAACTTTATAATGAATTGTCTTCATTGAACGGTGGCATCGACTTGCTGCATAAGACTTACGTTCGCGGTTTGTGCGAAATGTACGCTCCTACTCCTAAGGCTCCGGACGCTAACTTCACTATGCGTCTTACTTACGGTAACGTGAAATCGTACGATCCGAAAGACGGCGTTCACTACAAATACTACACTACTCTGAAGGGTGTGATGGAAAAAGAAGATCCTAACAATCCGGAATTCGTGGTACCGGCTAAGCTGAAAGAACTGTATGCGGCTAAAGACTTCGGTCGTTACGCTTTGCCTAACGGTGAAATGCCTACTTGCTTCTTGACTACCAACGATATTACCGGCGGTAACTCAGGTTCTCCGGTTATGAACGGCAACGGCGAATTGATTGGTGCCGCTTTCGACGGTAACTGGGAATCGCTCTCTGGCGACATCAACTTCGACAATAACTTGCAGCGTTGTATCGCGGTAGATATCCGCTACGTGCTGTTCATCGTTGAGAAGCTTGGTGGATGTAAGAATCTTATTGACGAAATGACAATAGTTGAATAATGAAAAAGCTATTATTATCTGTTTTCCTTCTGTCGGGCGCACTAGCTTCGTGGGCCGACGAAGGAATGTGGATGCTTACCGATCTGAAAAAGCAGAACGCGGCGGTGATGCAGGATATGGGGCTTGACATCGGCATTGACCAGGTGTACTGTCCCGACGGCATCAGCCTGAAAGATGCGGTAGTGCATTTTGGTGGAGGTTGTACTGGCGAAATCATCTCGAAAGACGGTTTGGTGCTTACTAATCACCACTGCGGGTATGGTTACATACAGCAGCACAGCTCTGTAGAGCACGACTATCTGACCGACGGTTTCTGGGCTATGAAACGCTCTGAAGAACTGCCGTGCGAGGGTCTTACCATTACTTTTATCGACCGCATTCTTGATGTGACCGATTACGTGATGGAGCAACTCAAGAAGGATGAAGATCCGGAAGGACTGAATTACTTGTCGCCCTCTTATATGGAAAAGGTGGCTAAGCGATTCGCCAAGCAGGAAAACATCGCTACCAGCGAATTTATCCGCCTGGAGCTGAAGCCTTTCTACGGTGCGAATAAGTATTATCTTTTTGTGAAGACCGTTTATAAGGATATTCGTATGGTAGGTGCGCCTCCTTCGTCTATCGGAAAATTCGGTGCTGATACCGATAACTGGATGTGGCCTCGTCACTGCGGCGACTTCTCTATGTTCCGTATCTACGCTGATAAGAATGGTAAGCCTGCTAACTACTCGGCAGAGAATGTTCCTCTGAAGGTGAAGAAGCATCTTACTATTAATATAAAAGGTGTAAAAGAAGGCGATTTCACTTTCGTGATGGGATTCCCCGGACGTAACTGGCGCTACATGATTAGCGACGAGGTGGAAGAGCGTATGCAGACTACCAACTTTATGCGCGACACTGTACGTGGCGTTCGCCTTAATGTATTGGGCGAGGAGATGGCTAAGGATGCCAAGACTCGTATTCAGTATGCCGCTAAGTATGCTTCATCTGCCAACTACTGGAAGAACGCTATCGGCATGAACGAGGGTTTGGTACGACTGAAGGTACTTGACCGCAAGCGTGCCGAGCAGGAACGCTTGTTGGCTTACGCCGCTAAGACTGGTAACAACGATTATCGTGAGGCTTACGAAACTATCAAGCAGATTGTGGCTAAGCGTCATGACGCGGTTTATCATCAGCAGGCTATCTACGAGGCTTTGATGCTTGGTACTGAGTTCTCTAAGATTCCTGATACCGACAAGTTGCACGATGCGTTGGTGGCTAAGGATAAAGAGGGCGTACAGAAGGCAGTAGCCGCTCTGCGCAAGGCTGCCGATAAGTACTTTAACAAGGACTATAGCACAGCGGTAGACCGCAAGGTGTCTAAGCAACTCTTGGCTGTTTATGCCAACTTGATTCCGGCAGCGGAACGTATTTCTATCTTCGCTACTATCGACAAACAGTTTAAGGGTAGCACAGACGCGTTTATCGACGCTTGTTTCGATAAGTCTATCTTCCGCTCGCACGAAGCGTTCAACGCTTTCCTTGACAAGGCTAACGCCAAGACTCTGGAATCTGACTTGATGGTACGCTACGCTAAGTCGGTTATAGATGGCTACAAGGCTACCGACGAGGCTATGAAGGCTGAAACCAATGCTTACAACCGTGCTCATAAGACATGGGTGGCTGGTATGATGACTTTGTGGAAGAACGAGGGTAAGGCTATCTATCCTGATGCCAACTCTACGCTTCGTCTTACATACGGTAAGATTGGTTCTTACACTCCGGCAGATGGTATAGAGTATCTTTACTATACTACACTGAAGGGTGTGATGGAGAAAGAAGATCCTAACAATCCGGAATTCGTGGTTCCCGCCAAGTTGAAGGAACTTTACGCTAAGAAGGACTTCGGACCGTATGCTATGGCCGACGGACGTATGCCGGTATGTTTCGTAACCGCTACCGATAACACTGGTGGTAACTCGGGCTCGCCTGTATTCAACTCTAAAGGTGAGTTGTGCGGCTTAGGCTTCGACCGTAACTACGAGGGTCTTACTGGCGATATCGCTTATAACCAGCAGCTGCAGCGTGCGGCTTGTGTAGATATTCGCTACGTATTGTTCGTTATCGACAAGTATGCGGGTGCTACTCATCTGATTGAAGAAATGGATATCATCCGATAAATCAGTACTCTGAGTACTAAAACAAAAAAGCAATCTCCCAAGGTTTCGGCCTTTAAGGAGATTGCTTTTTTTATGCTCTGATTTTTAATGTTCTAAGTAAGCCTGCTGTAATCAATTCTTTCTTTTCAGAACCGGTTCGCAAGTAAGGTTTACGCCAAGTTTCTTGAAAATCTTTTGGTCTACCTCGCTAAGCATTACGGTGCAGTGTACCTGGCATCCGCGCAACTTAGGCAGTTGCTCTAACGCACGGCGGCAGTTTTCATCGTTCTCTGACAATACGGACAGCGTAACGAGAACCTCATCGGTGTGCAAGCGCGGGTTACGGCTTCCCAAGTAATTAATTTTAGTATGCTGAATAGGCTCAATCATAGACTGAGGGATGAGCTTCTTTTCGTGGTCAATACCAGCTAAGTGCTTCATTACGTTGAGCAAGAGTGCAGCGCTACAGCCTAATAACTGACCTGAATGTGCGGTGATGATGGTACCGTCTTCAAGCTCTATAGCTGCAGATGTATGACCAGTTTGGCGCAAGCATTCTTTAGCGGCTACAGTAGTACGGCGGAAGTCGGTAGTAATCTTAGCCTGATTAAACAACATCTGAATCTTGCTGATTTCCGCCTCGTTACAAGCGCCGCAAGCCATCTTGTTGGTAGCGTCGTAGTAGCGACGGATAATTTCGTTCTTAGAAGCCTCGCAGCAAACATCATCATCGCTGATGCAGAAACCTACCATGTTTACACCCATATCGGTGGGCGACTTATACGGGTTAGATCCGTAAATACCTTCGAACAAAGCGTTCAGTACGGGGTAGATTTCGATGTCGCGGTTATAGTTGATGGCTATCTTGTTATAAGCCTCCAAGTGGAACGGGTCTATCATGTTAACGTCGTTCAAGTCGGCAGTAGCGGCTTCGTAAGCGATGTTTACAGGATGCTTAAGCGGAAGATTCCATACGGGGAATGTCTCGAACTTGGCATATCCGGCTCTTACGCCACGCTTGTTCTCATTGTACAGCTGACTGAGGCAGACTGCCATTTTGCCGCTACCCGGACCGGGAGCAGTAACGATGACCAAAGGTTTTGAAGTCTCTACAAAGTCGTTCTTACCGAAGCCTTCGTCCGAAGCGATAAGACGAACATCGTGCGGATAGCCTTCTATCAGATAATGACAGTAGGTCTTGATACCCTCGCGCTCCAAGCGCTGCTTGAAAGCGATGGCCGCCGGCTGACCGTTGTAGTGAGTGATGACGATAGAACCTACCATGAAGCCACGGTTCTGGAATTCGCCTCTAAGACGAAGCGCATCTTCATCGTAAGTGATGCCCAAATCGGCACGTTTCTTGTTCTTCTCGATATCGATAGCACTGATGACGATAACAATTTCTATACTGTCGCTAATCTTCTGAAACATGCAGAGCTTACTGTCGGGGCGGAAGCCTGGCAGTACACGGCTGGCATGATTGTCATCGAAAAGTTTGCCTCCCAACTCCAGGTACAGCTTACCGTCGAATTGTGAGATTCTCTCCTTAATGTGCTGAGACTGAATGTTCTGGTATTTCTCGTTGTCGAATCCTATTTTCATCTTTTTTAGTTTTTTGCAAAAGTACATAAAAAATTGGATTTACGTAAAGCATCTGATGTGATAAGATGAAAACGTATGCAGATATTATAAGCGGCATCCTTGCGGAGCGGTTATAGACTGCAACGGGCGAAGCGGATGTTTTTTTATGCAAAATATTTGTATCGGTGAAAAATAGTCTTAACTTTGCCTTTGAACATTTAAGAATTTTAAAAGAACTATTTTAATTATAAGACAAGCACGATATGGAAATACGCAACATACTTGATAACTTGAAGATTTCGGAACTGAACGCCATGCAGCAGGCTGCCGTAGATGTCTGTAGTAAAGGAAATGACATGATATTGCTTTCGCCTACCGGTTCCGGAAAGACGTTGGCTTACCTTATTCCTCTACTCGAAACATTGAAACCTGGAGTGGAAGGTGTGCAGGCAGTGGTGTTAGTGCCCTCGCGAGAGTTGGCTCTGCAGATAGAACAGGTGTTCCGTCAGATGGGTACCGAATTCAAGGTTATGAGTTGTTATGGTGGACGTCCGGCTATGGAAGAGCATCGCACCATGAACGGCATTCATCCTTCGGTTATCATTGGTACACCGGGACGTATGAACGACCATCTTGGTAAGCAGAATTTCGATGCGTCGACAGTGCGCTTGCTTGTAATAGATGAGTTCGACAAGTGTTTGGAGTTCGGCTTTCAGGATGAGATGAATGAAGTGATAGGCCAGTTGCCAGCAGTGCAGCGCCGTTTCCTTCTTTCGGCTACCGATGCCGAACAGATACCGCAGTTTGCAGGGATGAACAAACGCACCGTGAAACTGGACTTCCTTAACCCGGAAGAAACAGTGTCGCATCGTTTAAGCCTGTACAGAGTGATGTCGCCTATAAAAGATAAATTAGAAACGCTCTATAAATTGCTCTGCTATTTGGGTGATGAATCTACATTGGTGTTCTGTAATCACCGTGAGAGCGTAGAGAGAGTAGGAAAGTATCTGCGCGAAAACAAGTTGTACTGTGAAATATTTCACGGAGGCATGGAGCAAGACGACCGTGAACGTGCGCTTTATAAGTTCAGAAACGGAAGTTGCCCGGTGCTTATATCTACCGACTTGGCAGCACGCGGACTCGATATCCCCGAAATAAGACACATAGTTCACTATCATCTGCCTGTAGCCGAAGACGGATTCATTCACCGCAACGGTAGAACAGCACGATGGGACGCTGACGGATCGGCATACATTATATTATATGTAGAAGAAAAAACACCCGAATACTTGCCACAGGATATAGAAGAATGTGTGCTCCCCGAACAGGTGGGACGTCCGCCGCTGCCGGCATTCGTTACCATCTACTTCGGTAAGGGTAAAAAAGACAAGATAAACAAAGTGGATATCGTAGGATTCCTCTCTAAAAAAGGAGGATTGGGCAGAGAAGACGTGGGTCGCATCGACGTAAAAGACCACTACGCGTATGCCGCGGTATCTAGACAGAAGTGTAGACAAGCCTTAAAACTAATGCAAGGAGAAAAAATTAAAGGACAGAAAACCCGAATAGAAGAAGCTAAATAATGGTATTGTGAAATATGGGATGGAGGCGCTATATAGTGCCCTATTCCATAGCAGTATCCGCAGCAAGTGACTTACTACGGAAAGATGTGTAGTGTGTCAAAAAGTCACATAAAATATGAATATTTGTACTTTGTGATAGAATAAAACCTGTATAAATAGAAAATAAGTAATAAAACTTTTGGAAGGAAAGAAAATTTGACTATATTTGCGAAACATTCATTGAGAGTGAATGAGAACAAATGTTTAACTAAATAACTTCCAAGATGAAAAAACATAACTTTAATGCAGGACCTTCTATTCTGCCACGTGAGGTGATCGAAAAAACAGCTCAGGCTATTCTTGATTTTAATGGTTCAGGACTTTCATTGATGGAGATTAGCCATCGTGCGAAAGATTTTCAGCCAGTGGTAGACAAAGCTGTGGCTTTGTTTAAGGAATTGCTGAATATTCCTGATGGATACTCAGTTTTGTTCTTGGGCGGTGGCGCAAGTTTGGAATTCTGCATGGTACCATATAACTTCCTCGAGAAAAAAGCGGCTTATTTAAATACTGGTACATGGTCTAAGAAGGCCATCAAAGAAGCTAAGGCTTTTGGTGAGGTAGTAGAGGTAGCATCTTCAGAAAAAGATGGCTTTACTTATATCCCGAAGGATTATACGGTTCCGGCTGATGTAGATTACTTCCACATTACTACCAACAATACTATTTACGGTACTGAACTTCATGCTGATTTGAATGAAAACGTACCTATGATAGCCGATATGTCATCGGATATCTTCTCTCGTCCGGTAGATTTCTCTAAATATATTTGTGTATATGGCGGTGCTCAGAAGAACTTGGCTCCGGCAGGTGTTACTTTCGTTGTCGTGAAGAACGATGCGTTGGGTCACGTGTCTCGTCATATTCCTACTATGCTTAATTATCAGACTCATGTCGATAAAGGCTCTATGTTCAATACACCTCCTGTAGTTCCTATCTACGCAGCTCTGCAGACTTTACGTTGGATTAAAGAACAGGGTGGAGTAGTAGAAATGCAGCGTCGCGCTAAAGAACGTGCTGATTTGCTTTACGGCGAAATAGACAGAAACAAGTTGTTCCGTGGTACCGTAACTAATAAGGAAGACCGTTCTTATATGAATATCTGCTTCGTAATGGCCGATGAATATAAGGATCTTGAAGCCGACTTCTTGAAGTACGCTACAGAAAAGGGTATGGTAGGTATCAAGGGTCACCGTTCTGTAGGTGGTTTCCGCGCTTCATGCTACAACGCTATGCCGTTGGAAAGTGTACAGGCTTTGGTAGACTGTATGCGTGAGTTTGAACAGATGCACTAATATTAAAACATTGAAACTATGAAAGTTTTAGTCGCTACAGAGAAACCGTTCGCTAAGGTAGCGGTCGACGGTATCCGTAAGGAAATAGAAGATGCAGGCTTTACTTTGGCTTTGCTTGAAAAATATACAGACAGACAGCAGTTGCTCGATGCAGTGAAAGATGCTAATGCTATCATTATCCGCAGTGACATTATTAATAAGGAGGTGTTCGATGCGGCTCCCGAACTGAAAATTGTGGTTCGTGCAGGTGCAGGATACGATAACGTAGACTTGGCAGAAGCTACAGCTCACGGGGTATGCGTAATGAATACTCCGGGCCAGAACTCTAACGCAGTAGCCGAATTGGCTTTCGGTTTGATGGTGATGGCAGTGCGCAACTTCTACGACGGTAAGTCGGGTTCTGAATTGAAGGGCAAGAAGTTGGGTATCCACGCTTTCGGTAATGTTGGTAGAAACGTGGCTCGCATCGCTAAAGGCTTCGGTATGGAAATCTTCGCTTATGATGCTTTCTGTCCTAAGGAAGCTATGGAAGCCGAAGGCGTTACTCCGGTAGATACAGTTGAACAGCTGTATAAAGAATGTAACGTGGTATCGCTTCATATCCCGGCAACTCCACAAACTAAGGAATCTATCAACTATGACTTGGTTAACTTGATGCCGAAGAACGGTTTGCTGGTTAATACCGCTCGTAAGGAAGTTATCAACGAAGCCGATTTGCTTCGCCTGATGAACGACCGTCCCGACTTGAAGTATGTTACCGATATCATGCCTGTACATACAGCAGAGTTCGCTGAACACTATCCGGGACGCTACTTCACCACTCCTAAGAAGATGGGTGCCCAGACAGCCGAAGCTAACATCAACGCAGGTATCGCGGCAGCTAAACAGATTGTAGGCTTCTTTAAGGAAGGCTGCGAAAAATTCCGTGTAAACAAATAATGTATATCCTTTAATCTCTAATACTTATGGCTATAATTAAACCCTTTAGAGGAATTCGTCCTCCGCAAGATTTGGTAGAGCAGGTGGTTTCTCGTCCTTACGACGTATTGAACTCGGCTGAAGCTCGCGCTGAGGCTGGCGACAATGAGAAATCGCTGTATCATATCATTAAACCGGAAATTGATTTTCCTGAAGGAACAGATGAACATGACCCTCGGGTTTATTCTAAGGCGGCACAGAATTTCGAAAGGTTCCAGCAGGAAGGATGGCTGGTTCAGGATAAGAAAGACTGCTATTATATCTATGCGCAAACCATGAACGGTAAAACGCAGTACGGATTGGTGGTAGGTGCGTATGTGCCCGATTATATGAATGGAGTTATCAAGAAGCACGAACTGACTCGTCGCGACAAGGAGGAAGACCGCATGAAGCACGTTAGAGTGAATAACGCCAACGTAGAACCGGTGTTCTTTGCTTATCCTGATGATGCGTTGCTCGACGGAATTGTACAGAAGTACACCGCCGAAAAGCCGGTTTACGACTTCGTGGCTCCTGACGATGGTTTCGGTCATAAGTTTTGGGTAATAGATGATGATAAGGATATAGAACGCATAACCGAAGAGTTCAAGGGAATGCCGGCATTGTACATTGCCGACGGTCATCACCGTAGCGCTGCGGCTGCATTGGTGGGTGCCGAAAAGGCTAACCAGAACCCGGCTCATCGTGGTGACGAAGAGTATAACTACTTCATGGCTGTGTGCTTCCCTGCTAGTCAGCTTACTATTATAGACTATAACCGTGTGGTGAAGGACTTGAACGGTCTTACCGAAGAAGAGTTCCTGGCTGCTCTGCAGAAGAACTTTGAAGTGCAGAAAATGGGGGCTGAGATTTATAAGCCTGCAGGTCTGCATAACTTCGCTCTTTACCTTGGCGGTAATTGGTATAGCCTGACTGCTCGCCCCGGTACTTATAACGATAACGATCCTATCGGAGTGCTCGATGTTACTATCTCTTCTAACTTAATCCTGGACGAGATTTTAGGCATCAAGGATTTACGTTCTGATAAGCGCATCGATTTCGTAGGAGGTATCCGCGGATTAGGCGAACTGAAGAGACGAGTGGACAGCGGAGAAATGAAAGTAGCTCTGGCTCTTTACCCGGTATCGATGAAGCAGTTGATGGATATAGCCGATACAGGTAACATCATGCCACCTAAGACCACTTGGTTTGAACCTAAACTGCGTTCAGGATTGGTAATCCACAAGTTAGACTGATTAGATGTCTTTTTATATGTGCAGGCGGTTCTTCTCTTTTATGAGAAGGGCCGCCTGCTTCTTTTGGTGGTTTCTCTTTTATCTGGCCCGAAGCTCCCAGAAAGCTACAGCGGCGGCTGCGGCTACATTGAGCGAGTCTACGGCATGCGACATGGGGATGCGTACCACATAGTCGGCTTCGGCTATGGTTTCTTTAGGCAGTCCATCGCCTTCGGTGCCCATTACTATGGCAAGCTTTGGTTCTGCGGTAAGTGACGGATGGTCTATAGAGACGGAGTTCTCTGTAAGCGCCATAGCGGCGGTGCGGAAGCCCAGTGGGTTGAGGTCGGTTAGCGGACCGTCCATCCATGTCCACGGCACGAGGAATACAGAACCCATTGATACTCTTACGGCACGTCGGTTCAGCGGATCGCAAGAGTTGCGTGTAAGCAGCACGGCATCAATGCCCAATGCGGCAGCCGAGCGGAAAATGGCACCTATGTTGGTAGTATCTACCACACCGTTAATCACCACAATGCGTCGAGCGTCTCTGCACACCTCTTCCATGCTGAGTGGGGCAGGTCTGCGCATGGCGCATAACACACCGCGTGTAAGGGTATAACCTGTAAGTTGAGCCAGCAAGTCGCGAGTGCCCGTATATACCGGAATGTCTCCGCATCGGCTGATTATATCTGCGGCATCGCCGTCTATGTGTTTCCGTTCGCACAAAAGCGATACAGGTTGGTATCCGGCATTGAGTGCCACATTGATAACCTTCGGACTTTCGGCTATGAAAATGCCCTTTTCGGGCTCTATGTTGTTACGAAGCTGAGCTTCAGTCAGTGTGCTGAACACCTCCGTTCCCGGATGCGACAGCGAATCGATTTCTATTATTGGCATAATAATATGTAGTAGTGAAATAAGGTTGTAAAGATAGTGCAATTTATTAAAATGCCATTGCATTTCAGCTGCAGTCGTATTGCGGAAATGGTTATTCCTGTGGGTAACATAGTGTGAGTTGGTTATTGTGCCTATTGTGATAACTATTTATTGTAAAATGTACAAAAAGTGAAAAATCACTTTGTTAAATGATGTGGTTTGTGTAGTCTATTGAGTAGCAGGATAATAATGACTATTTTGATTGATTTTGTTATTTCTATGTGTCATAGATATTGGTTATGCTTGGTGGATATTTATTAGATTTTATGTGGAAAAGAGAATAAAATGCGAATTTCTTTTTATAGACTGAATAAAAGTGCTATTTTTGCAACCGTTGATTCTGATACAAAAATTAAAATAGAGGTATATAACAGTATTATATTTCTTCATAATGTGAAGAAGTAGACTAGCAATTAAAATTGAGTTTATGAAAGTATTTGGTAAGTTTTTTAATTGGTACTTTGGTCGAGGTGCACTTCCTTATTGGTGTATAATGATTTTCGACCTGATGGTGTGTTTCCTTAGCGGAGTGTTTATTGTATGGTTACGGCATCCGGCATCTGATGTGTTGGCAGCGTGGCCTCAATTGATGCATACATTAGGACTCTTTGCTGTATTAAACTTTATCAGTTTTCGAGTATTTCATACTTATTCTGGTATCTTACGTTATTCGCAGTTTATCGACTTGATGCGTGTAACTAATGCCTGCGTGCTGTCTATGCTTTTGGCATTTGTTTTCAGTCTGTGTGCTCTTAATTTTGGATGGGATGATTTCTTCTTCATTTTTACCGGACGCAAGATTATAACCATGTATTTGGGTAACATCTTAGCAATGTGTATTCCGCGTGTATTGGTTAAATTGATTTTCGATAATGCTTTGGTCAGCAGTAGTGCTATGAACACATTGGTGTACGGAACACGTGCCGGATCTATCGCTATAACAAACAATGTGCGTGATGAGAAGCCGGTGCATTTTCTTATAAAGGGCTATGTGGGCGACGATCGTGAGCATTACAATGAACGCTTGATGGGTAAGAAGATATATTCTGTACACGAAGACTTGATTCCTATAATAGAGAGCCAATGTATCAAGGCTTTCTTGGTAAGTCCGCTTAGACACGAGGAGTTTACTAAAAACCGCAAGCTTCAAGATTTGCTGATAGAGCGAGGTATAAAGATATTTATCGCTCAGAATGCCGAAGAGTGGAAGAAGAACCAAGACCCACAGGGTAAGGTTGGTCTGCGTGAGGTGAAGATTGAAGACTTGCTTCCGCGTGAGGAAATTCAGGTGGATATGGATAGTGTAGGTGCTTTGCTTCGTGGAAAGAGGGTGCTTATTACAGGTGCTGCCGGTTCTATCGGTTCTGAAATGGTTCGTCAGATTGCTATCTACAAACCGGCTGAAATGATGTTGATAGATCAGGCTGAGACTCCGTTGCACGATGTTCGCTTGATGATGAAGAACAATTATTCTGATATCAAGGCCGAAACCGTGGTTACTTCTATCTGTAAGGAAGACCGTATGGAGGAAATCTTCAGTCATTTTAAACCTGATTATGTGTTCCATGCAGCTGCATATAAGCATGTGCCTATGATGGAGGATAATCCGAGCGAAAGTGTTCAGAACAACGTATGGGGTACTAAGGTAATAGCCGATCTGAGCGTGAAGTACGGCGTTAAGAAGTTCGTTATGATTTCTACCGATAAGGCTGTTAACCCTACTAACGTGATGGGTTGCTCTAAGCGTATCTGTGAGATTTATGTACAGAGTCTTGATAAGGCTATCAAGGACGGCAAGATAAAAGGTGTAACTCAGTTCGTTACTACTCGTTTCGGTAATGTGCTTGGTTCTAACGGTTCTGTAATTCCGTTGTTCCGTGAGCAGTTGGCTAAGGGTGGCCCGCTTACAGTTACTCATCCTAAGATTATCCGTTTCTTCATGTTGGTTCATGAAGCGTGTAAGTTGGTGCTCGAAGCCGGTACACACGGTAAGGGTGGTGAAATCTTCGTATTCGATATGGGTGAGCCTGTACGTATCGCCGATCTTGCTAAGCGTATGATTCAGTTGAGTGGCGCTAAGAACGTTGAGATTAAGTACACTGGTCTGCGTGAGGGTGAGAAACTTTACGAAGAGGTACTTAACGAGAACGAGAATACTTTGCCTTCATTCCATAAGAAGATTCGTATCGCTATGGTTCGTAATTATGAATACGAGGATGCGCTTCGCGAGATTGAGGAACTGCGTGATATCTCCGTTAAGTATGATGATATGGAGACGGTACGTAAGATGAAGCAGATTGTACCGGAGTATGTTAGTAAGCATTCGCGTTATGAGGTGCTCGATGCTCCTCAGGCTGAGGCTGCTGAAGTTGCTCAGAGTGCTTCTTAAAGTAGGTTTAAACTTCTTAGATTATATAAGAGTCTACCGTACTTGCTGGTTTGCATGTACGGTGGACTCTTTTTTTCTCAAAGTCGTCTTACTTCGACCGATGTGAACGCTTACTTCGACCGTAGTAAGCACGTTGACCGACTCGAAGTGAATGCTTACTTCGGTCGAAGTAAGACAACTTCATTAAAGAGTTTGATGACAAAAGAAACCCGTCATTGATGTGTGTGGCATCAATGACGGGTTTCTTGGTGTTTGATTATCGTACGTCTTTCTGTTTATCCAAACAGGCGTTTGAATAAGCTTTTCTTTTCATTTCTTTTTTCTTTTGAACCATCGAAATATTCCTGAAGAATATCTTCGTATGTCAGATGATCGTGAACCATGCGGTATATCATTCCCCAGTCGGGTAGTCCGCCTATGTTTCTGTCGTCTATGAACAAGTCCGCCTGAAGCTTTCTTGAGAAAGTCTTGTGTTCGTTGGTCTCTTCAGGGTAATTGCTGTTTACAGCGTAGAACTCCAGTCCTCTGTCTTTGCAATACTTTACAGCCTCGTCAAGCAATTCACCTTCGCGTACGCTCCATAAAATGAGCTTGTGGCGTTCTTCGCGAAGCTTGATAAGGGTTTCTATAGCGAATGGGATAGGAGCACCGATAGCGGGATATTTATGCTCTACGATGGTTCCGTCGAAATCTACTGCAATAGTCATTCTTGATGTGGTTTTATTAGATGTAAATAATGATTCTTTAGATTGACAATAGGGATAAAGAAAAAAAGTTCTGAAAATCATCAGACTTTCAGAACTTCCACAATTTCTTTTCGGCTTCACAGCTTAGGTACACCCTCAGGGATTCGAACCCTGGACCCACTGATTAAGAGTCAGTTGCTCTACCAACTGAGCTAAGAGTGCATCCACTATAAAATTGTCAAATTTCCCGTGCATTCTAATTAAGATGTACACCCTCAGGGATTCGAACCCTGGACCCACTGATTAAGAGTCAGTTGCTCTACCAACTGAGCTAAGAGTGCGTTTCTTTTTCGATTGCGGTTGCAAATGTAGAGGTTTTATTTGATTTGACCAAATAATGCAGCGAAAAAAAACGAAACAATTTTCCGATGAAATTTTAGTTAGTTGAAACTCAGTTATTTCTGAAGTAAACTTTTTAGAGATTTTTCCAGCAATTTAGTCACTTCCTCCATCGGAACCTCGTGTCCAATCTCTTTTGAGATGGATGTAACGCCTTTATTGATGAATCCGCATGGGTTGATGTAGCCGAAATATCTGAGGTCGGTATTTACGTTTAGTGCCAATCCGTGCATGGTTATGAAGTGACTGCTCTTTACTCCGATGGCGCATATCTTACGCTCGTTCGGCGTTCCTATGCCAAGCCATACTCCAGTGGCTCCGTCTACTCGTCCGCCTTCTATGCCGTAATGGGTGCATACCTGAATCACGGCTTCTTCAAGGGTATTGATGTACGCCTTCAGTCCCAACCCGAAATCTTCAAGGCAGAGGATAGGGTAGCACACCAGTTGTCCCGGTCCGTGAAACGTGATGTCTCCTCCACGGTCTATCGGTATAAGCTCGGCACCCTTAGATTTAAGGTGAGCCTCGTCGAGCAGCATGTTAGCCGCTTTTCCATGACGGCCCAACGTATATACGGGCTGATGTTCACAAAAAATGATATAATTAGGATGTCCCTGATGGTTGGCACGTGCCTCTACCAGTTGGTCGAAATACTTCTGTTGAAGCTCCCACGCTTCTCTGTAAGGGATAATCCCCCAATTTATGGAGTGTAAATCGTTACTCATCATAGCTTAGATATTATAAATGTATGCGTGCAAAGTTATATGTTTTTCTTACATTTCTTGTATGCTAACATTTTTCTTTTTAACTTAGCACATGTATTATTGAACTTTTAATTTAGTATATGAAGAGAGAAAAACATTTTTGGCAGTTGTTAGCGGCAAGTCTTCTCATTGGCGGGGGAGTTATGAATACTCTGAATGCGCAAGAGGCGGGATTTGATTTAAATACGCAACGTTCTGAAAAGCAAAGTTTCCAGATGGTTCCCGGACATAAGGTAGACCATCACGGATTGTTGGTGAATCCTATACCGCACGAAATGAAGGTAGACGATGCTGCGGCTTTCGACCTTACACGTGGCTTCCGCATTAAGGATGTGCACGGTAAATTCGGTCATTTGCTTCCTGAGTCAACAAAAGGAGGTGCCCAACTTACCATAGATTACGGAGAAAAGTTGGCAAAGAAGCATGGCGTGCGTGAGGTCTCGGGCGCATACAGCGTAAATATCGGAAAGAAAGGTGTCCAGATAGTAGGTTACGATGAACGAGGAGCTTTCTATGGAGTTCAGACATTACTTCAGTTGCTTTCGGGCGAGCGTGGCCAGAATGGTGTACTCCCTTACATCACCATAAACGACTATCCCGATTTGGAATTCCGTGGTGTGATAGAAGGCTTCTACGGTACTCCATGGTCGCACGAGGTTCGTCTTTCGCTTATCGATTTCTACGGAAAGTTCAAGATGAACTCATACCAGTACGGACCTAAGGACGACCCGTATCACAGCTTCCCCAATTGGCGTTTGCCTTATCCCGAGAAAGAGGCTAAGCAGATTAAGGAGCTTGTAGAGGCATGTAACCGCAACTACGTAGACTTTGTGTGGGCCATCCATCCGGGAAAGGATATCAAGTGGAACGAAGAGGACTATCAGAACTTGCTGAAGAAGTTTAATATGATGTACGATCTTGGTGTACGTTCGTTCGCTATTTACTTCGATGATATCTCTGGCGAAGGAACCAACCCGAATCGTCAGGTAGAGTTGCTTAATCGTCTGACTAACGAGTTCGTTAAGGTTAAGCCGGGCGTAAGTACACTTACCGTATGTCCTACAGATTACTCTAAGCTGTGGGCCAACCCAACACCTCAGGGTAGTTTGAGCATCTACGGTAGAACGCTCGACCCATCTGTTAAAGTGTTCTGGACAGGCGACGTGGTTTGTAGCGACCTTACCCGCGAAACTGTAGACTGGGTGAACTCGCGCATCAAGCGCCCTGTATATTACTGGTGGAACTTCCCGGTAACCGACTACTGTCGCCATATCGTGATGCAGGGTCCTGCATACGGTCTCGACACTACAATGACATCTAAAGACATCAGCGGTTTCGGCAGCAACCCTATGGAGCATGGTGAGGCTTCAAAGTTGGCACTTTACGGAGTGGCTGATTATACATGGAACGTAGCGGCTTATAATCCTATCGACAGTTGGGAACGCGGTATTGAAGAACTGACTCCAGAGGCAAAGGATGCTTACCGCACATTCGCCATTCACTCATGCGACACTGAGACCGGTTACCGCAGAGCTGAATCGTGGGAGACTAAGACTTTCGGCATTCAGAACTATACTCAGGCAGAGTACGACGCTTTGCTGAGCGAGTTTAATAAGGTGGCTGCCGTTCCTGAAACTATGGAGAAGAACTGTAAGAATCATCTGCTGATGAACGAACTTCGTCCGTGGCTCGTAGAGTTCGGCAAGTTGGGACAGCGTGGTGCCAAGACTTTGTCGCTATTGAAAACTTACGAAAAGGGTGATTTGGCAGCGTTCTGGAAAGGATATATAGAAAACCTGATGACATTAGAAGATTTGAAGGCATATCAGGCACATAAGTCGGGTACCATGAAGTTGCAACCCTTCTACGAAGTAGCAATGGACGACATGCGCGACGGATTCTTCAAGAAGGTGGCAGGCGAGATTCCTTCTACACTGAAAGGCATAGGTTCTTTCGCTACGCTGGCCACAACACAGAGCAAGCTGATGTTTGATAACGATACCACTTCTTACTATCACTCTGGAGCATCGCAAGGCGAGCAGGGCGATTGGGTAGGCGTTGATATGGGCATTGTTAAACCTATATGGGAGGTTAATATCCTTCAGGGACGTAACTCTGTAGACGATGTTGACTATTTCGACCACGCTACACTTGAGTACTCTGCCGATGGCAAGACATGGCAACCGTTGATTTCCGATATGGAGAAGGTGTATGTAGTGAACTGGAAGGGCGAACCTGTGAACGCTCGTTACGTTCGTTTACGCAAGTTGTCATCGCCCAAGCGCAGTTGGCTATCGGTACGTTCGTTCGAGATAAATCCGGTTAGAGCCGAGAAGTTGGGCTTCGCCGTTAAATCTGATGCTGGCGACGCAGCTCTTTATGCGTTCGATCGTCACCCGGGTACTTCGTTCATTAATAAGGGTACGCTTTCGTTCGATATCCCATCGGATGTAAAGGGCTACACCATGCTTCTGAAGTTGCAGAATGATGCCAAGGTAGAAATCGCTCAGCTCGATAAGAAAGGCAAGGAGCTGTCTGTTTCTACAGTAGATGCTCCGCTGTATAGCATAGAATGTGCTAAGGGTGCTACTCAGATTCAGGTAAAAGGTCAGGTAGAAATCTATGAAATTATCGGTAACAGATAAAATCATAGATGCCCATAATCATATAAAAGAGAGAGCCTCTCGCAAATCCTCGAAGGAAATGTGAGAGGCTCTCTCTTTTGCTATTTGTTATATTATTCAAATGTACCGTATCTGGTAGGGAGCAGATGTCTGTCGCCCAATGTGTTGTCTACGCGAGCCACGTTAATCCAGAACTTGTTCTCTTTTACCGATTCCGTTGGGTAAACCGCTTTCTGGCGACTGTAAGCATGATTCCATTCATCGCTTACCACCTCATATTCAGGATGCGGAGCGTTTACCAATACATTGTCTTCGGCAGGGTAGGTACCGTTCTCTACCTCTTTAATCTCGTCCCAGATGTGGAGCATGCAGTCTACGAAGTTATCCAGCTCGGCCAGACTTTCGCTTTCTGTAGGTTCTATCATCAGTGTGCCGTGTACGGGGAACGACAGTGTAGGAGCGTGGTAACCATAATCCATCAAACGCTTGGCTATATCGTTTTCGCTGATTCCGCTTTGCTCATGAATGGGTCGGCATTCCAGAATCATTTCATGACCCACATATCCCTGAGTACCTCTATATACTATACCGTAAGTATCTTTTAGACGAGAAGCCAAGTAGTTGGCGTTAAGAATAGCGTAACGAGTAGCGTTAGCCAGTCCTTCGGCACCCATCATGCAGATGTAAGCATAAGTGATAGGCAATATACCTGCGCTACCGTAAGGAGCGGCAGAAACCTCGTTTGTCTCGTTGCCGAACAGTGCATGACCCGGCAAGAACGGAGTAAGATGTGCAGCTACGCATACCGGACCTACACCAGGACCGCCACCACCGTGAGGGCTGGCAAATGTTTTATGCAAGTTAAGGTGACACACGTCGGCACCGATAGTACCCGGATTAGTCAGTCCCACCTGAGCGTTCATGTTGGCACCGTCCATATAAACCTGAGCGCCACATTCATGAATGATACGGCAAATTTCTACGATGTCCGCCTCGAAAATACCGTGAGTAGACGGATAAGTAATCATCAGCGCAGCCAGACGGTCTTTGTTGGCCTCTGCCTTTTGCTTCAAGTCCTCTATGTCTACATTACCACGCTCATCGCATGCGCAAGTGATGGTGCTATATCCAGCCTGTACAGCCGACGCAGGGTTAGTACCGTGTGCCGACGCCGGGATAAGAATCAAGTCGCGCTTACCTTCGCCAATGCTTTCCAAATAAGAACGGATGATGCGCAGACCAGTGTATTCGCCCGCAGCACCCGAGTTGGGTTGGAATGTTACGCCAGCAAATCCGGTAATAGTTGTGAGCTGTTTACCCAAGTTCTCTATCAAAGCATGATAACCCTGTGCCTGATCTTCCGGAACCAACGGGTGGATGTTCATCCATGCAGCGTTGCTAAGCGGTAACATCTCGGCAGCAGCGTTCAGCTTCATGGTGCACGATCCCAGAGAAATCATAGAATGAGTAAGCGAGATATCTTTTCTGTCGAGGCGTTTTATGTATCTCATCATTTCGGTCTCTGTGTGATATAGCGAGAAGATAGGATGAGTAAGATAAGCCGATTGGCGGAGAAAGGCTTTAGTGAGTGATGAGCTTTCAGGAATTTCGGTAGTCTCATGGATAGCCTTTTCGGCAGCGATGCCGAATATCAAGAGCAACTGGTTAGCGTCGGCCAGTGTAGTCGCTTCGTCAATGCTGATACCAACGTCGCCGTTATCAAAGTAGCGCAGGTTGACTTCTTTGCTCAGTGCTATGGTGCGCAGTTTCTGAGTAGATACGTTATCAGGCAGTCTCAAGCGCAGGGTATCAAAGAATACCTTATTTACTTCTTCGTAGCCCAACTTAATGAGTTGCTTGTTAAGCCAGTTGGCAATGCTATGAATGCGTTGTGCTATTTCTTTCAATCCTTCAGCACCATGCCACAAAGCGTAGAAACCAGCCATAGTAGCCAATAATGCCTGAGCGGTACAGATGTTAGAGGTAGCTTTTTCGCGTTTGATGTGCTGCTCACGTGTCTGCAATGCCATACGGTAACAAACATGTCCGTACTTATCTTTCGACAATCCGATGATACGTCCCGGCATGTTACGCTTGTACTCATCGCGAGTAGCGAAGTAAGCAGCCGACGGACCACCGTAGAACATCGGAGTTCCCAGGCGCTGAGTGCTGCCGAATACTATGTCGGCACCCCATTCGCCGGGAGGAACCAAAAGCGTAAGGCTAAGGATGTCGGCACAAACAGCCACCTTACATCCGGCTTCGTGAGCCTTGGCTACAAATTCGCGATAGTCTTCTACAGATCCACTGTTGTTAGGATACTGAATGATGCAACCGAAAACTTCGGGAGTAAATTCAAAGTCGGCATAATCGCCAGTCACCACTTGAATACCCTGCGGAACGGCTCTGGTGCGGATAACCGCCAAGTCTTGCGGGAATATTTCTTTATCAACGAAAAGGGTAGTGGCACCTGCCTTTTGCTGAGCGCGGCTACGTAGGCTAAGCATCATGGTAGCAGCTTCGGCAGCAGCGGTAGCTTCGTCAAGCAACGAGCAGTTGGCCAATGGCATGGCAGTAAGATCGGAAACTACAGTCTGGAAATTAAGCAACGCCTCAAGTCGTCCCTGTGAGATTTCAGTCTGATACGGAGTGTACGAGGTATACCATACCGGGTTTTCGAACACATTTCTCTGAATAACAGCCGGAGTAATGGTGTCATACCATCCGCATCCGATATACGTTTTATTGATTTTATTCAGTGAAGCCAGCTGAGTGATATGGTTGGCAAACTCTCTCTCCGTCATGGCAGGAGCCAAATCGAGCGGGTGTTTCAAGAGAATCTGTGTAGGAATAGTTTTGTTGATTAACTCATCTACTGATTCCACTCCGATGGACTTCAGCATTTTCGGCAAATCGGATTCATTGATTCCGATGTGGCGCAATGAAAAGTTGTTTGTTTTCATGATTAGAATAGGGTGATTTATAGTCTTAGGCAGAAGGCGGCATTACCGCCAGCCTCCTTACCTGAAGAACGGGTTATTCATTTTTTCAAATCCTATGGTAGTGTGTTCACCGTGTCCTGGGTAGACAACTGTTTCGGATGGTAGGGTGAAGAGTCGGGTGCATACAGCGTTATGTAGCGCCTCAAAGTCGCCTCCCTCCAAATCAGTCCGACCAATGCTTCCTTTAAACAGAGAGTCTCCGCTAAACAGGCAGTGTTCTGATGCTATGTAATAAGCTAAACCTCCGGGCGAATGTCCCGGCACTTCTATCACATCGATGGTAGTGTTTCCGAATGTCACTTTATCGCCTCCCTTCAGGTGAGTGCCAAGCGCCACGGTAGGCTCGTTAGGCTCAAACCCGAACATTCGGCATTGCTGTTCCAGACGTGCCAACAGAAACTCGTCGGCTTCCGAAGCCTCTGGCTTAACGCCGAAAGTACGCTCTACAAAAGCGTTACCAAACACATGGTCCAGATGCAAATGCGTATTAAGCAGATGCTTAACTGTAAGGTTATTATCCTCTATGTATTGCTTCAGGTTCTGTTCGTCCTGCGGAAAATAACATCCTGCGTCTATGATAACCGCCTCGTTGGTATCGTCCGACAGCACGTAGCTGTTCACCGGGAACATATTAAATTCAAATCGTTTGATTTTCATGATTGCCTGTATTTACACGGGTACGTAAACTACTTTTTTTGTCTCGAAGAATTCTTCGTCGAAGAAGTCTTTCAGCGGAGTTATTACCGTTTTGTTCTTTACCGGCATCACTTCGTTTTCCAATTCGCCTCCCTTCAGACAGATAAGTCCGTTGGGCAGAGCGTTCTTTCCTTCTTTGGCGATATTTTTACGGATAATCTTCAGCAGATCGGTTAGCGGCATCACGGCGCGGCTAACCACAAAGTCGAAGAGTTGTTTCTCTTCTTCAGCGCGGCAGTGGCGTGTGGTAACGTTTTTCAATCCGATGGCGTTAGCTATCTCTGTAGCCACCTTCACCTTCTTGCCGATGCTGTCTACCAGATGGAACTGAGTGTCGGGAAACAAGATGGCCAAAGGAATGCCGGGAAATCCGCCTCCGGTACCTAAGTCCATAACCTTAGTGCCGGGATGGAACTTTATGACCTTTGCTATACCCAGCGAGTGCAGTACATGATGCTCGTACAGGTTGGTAATGTCTTTACGCGAAATTACGTTTATCTTACTGTTCCAATCTGTGTATAAGTCGTATAGCGCAGCGAATTGTTCCTTTTGTTGTTCGGTTATCTCGGGAAAATATTTCAGAATTATATCCATGTTATTCTTTTATGTACTGTTTTATTTTTTCTAACGGTAGAGTTACTTCGAATGGTCCGGCAGCGTAACCTGCTATTTCATATCGGTTATAATAGAAAGTCACTTTGTCTTTGCCCAACAAGAAGTTTTCGGGGAGGAAAGGATCCGAAAAGTCGAATACGCCTACCTCATGCAGTCCGTCAAGACAAGTAATGGTATCAGTCTCGAAACGAACTTTAGCTTCTTTAACCAGTTCATCGATTACAAGCGGAAGGATAGCTTTTTCAGCTTCTGCGGTGAAGACATCTTTTTTAGTCAGCACTCGTCCTGTTCCAGCTACTATATTAATTAATGTATTTATGGTGTTGGGATGGGCGCCACCCGTATACTGGAAGTCGGTTAGCGAGTAGTTCCATATCTTGTCGTTCATACCCAATGCCAGGGTAGATGAGAGATCGTATTCGTAGTTATACCATCCGGGCACCTCTTCGGCACTCATACCGTTTTTTAGGTCAGCATTCAGTAGTTTTTTTATATCGCTGTTATATCCGGCAGCGTAGAAGGCAGCCAGTGAGTCTGCAAACTGTCGGTTGCTCAGTTTCTCGTACTGAGGCCCGAAGGCAGTGCGTCTGATAGCCTGATTTACGTTGATAGCGGCAGAGTCTTTTTCATTGTTGATGAAAACCAATTGCATCTTCACGTCGCAGTGAGGTGATTTAGCTTCTTCTGGTATGGCATATATTGTCGTGTCGAGCTTAATGCTTAGGGTATCTTGTGCCAGTTGGTTTGTCGTTTTAGGATGACATCCCGACAGGCTGATAGTCAGTGCGGTACCAACTACTCCCAAAGCCATGATTGATTGTGATGCGATTTTTTTGCTCATAATGTTTTGTTCTTTTTTATGGTTTTCGGCAGAGGCGGTTATATGCCGTCTCTTTATAACAAACAAATTTATGAATTTATGTGTGATGTGCCAATAAAAGGGAGTTTTTTTAATTTTATTAATATGTAGCCCATTCGGATGGCTTTTTCTTTTTCTTTTGTCTTGATACAAAAGAAAAGGAAACGAAAAGAAAAAATCAAGGCTACGTCTCCGGGCCTACTCCGGAAAGGCCGTTCTGGCGCTGAAAAATGAACTCGCTTCGTTGCACTACGCTCAGACAGCATTTTTCAGCGCCGCCCGGCCATTCCTACGCTCACGCCCCTACGACTAGGCCAATCTTTTTTTCACGCCAAGGCGCTTCGCTGTTGGCTCTTGGATCTTTGGTTTTATAACGCTACGGTTTCTACGCCAGCACTTATTCGCTTCGCCGTTGGATTTGATGACATCCTCTTTCTTGTGCAGCTTTCTTGAGTTTATCGCATTGAAAACTCTGTCTTCTCGCACGGAATTCTCTATACTTAGGCTGAGTATATATATACTTAACCTAAGTTTATATATTCTTAAGCTGAGTTTTTATATACTTAGCCTAAGTATAGAACTTTCATGGTGAAGGGAGCAGTTTTTCAATGTGACAGTTCATTTGAATTGCTATGGCGAGATTTTATTTATCAGTATTAAGGTTATCACCACTTCACTGGCTCGTTCAGAATCACTCCATCAGCAGCGTCTTCTGCTGTGAATGTTCCTCCACGGTATTGTACGCAAAGCATTACAAGCGGATCTTCACCATTGTTGCGTACCGAACGCTTTCCAGCTGGTGATACTCGCACTACACTGCCTTCTGATATGGGGAATACTTCACCGTCAACTTGGAACTCGCCTTTTCCTTTTAAAAAGAAGTAAAGTTCCTCGTGCACTTTATGGGTGTGCAAAAAGCCTGTTTCGGTGCCCGGCTGGAATACTTGAAACGAAAATTCACCACCGGTAGCCTGAAGTGCTACACCGCCAAACACCTTACCCGGTATCTTTACACCTGGACCAAGTTCAAGAACATAATCACCTAATTCATTAAAATTACCCACGCTTATAGCTGCAAAATTTTCTGCCGACGCTACTTTTTCAATTTGCTTCATAATACTCTTATTTTTATAGATGTTATTAATATTTTCATTTACTTTGCAAAGTAAAGTCACTTTCAATTTGACAGTGCAAAACTATATACTATTTTCCTATTACACAAGACGTTACAAAATAGTAACATAGTTACCTAAAAGTTACTTTTATTGAAAAACAGAAGTCTAAAATGCAAAAAAACAACGAAAAATTTTCAATGGTGGAAATCTGCCCGATAAGAAATGTAATCTCACGTTTCGGAGATAAATGGTCACTACTGATCATCCTAATATTGAGCGAAAACGAAAAGCTACGTTTCAATCAATTAGGCAAGTTAATTCCAGATATTTCTACAAAGGTATTATCATCTACCCTAAAAACTTTGGAGGCCGACAACCTGATAAAACGTACAGTCTACCCAGAAGTTCCACCACGTGTAGAATACAACCTAACCGAAACTGGAATAAGTTTAGTGCCTATCATCAACCAATTAACCCAATGGGCTTTAGATAATATGAAGCCCATAATTGCACACCGTAAAAAATATGACCATCATACTAAATGTCAATAAAACAACGTTTGGCACAATGGCATTTTTTCTATAAGTTTGCACTTAATAACCAATTAAAATAATACCACTATGTACCCTTTAAAATTTAGACCTATACTGAAATCAACCATCTGGGGCGGTTCAAAAATCATCCCCTTCAAACATCTTGATAATGAGCAAGAACAAGTAGGCGAAAGCTGGGAAATATCTGATGTAAAAGGAGACGAGTCTATCGTAGCCAATGGCACTGACGAAGGCAAGAACCTTACACAAATGGTAAGCGAATATAAAGAACAGCTTGTAGGAAAAGCTAACTATGAACGCTTCGGCGGCAAGTTCCCGCTACTCATCAAGTTTATCGATGCTCAGCAGGACTTGTCTATTCAGGTTCATCCTAATGACGAAATTGCTATGCAGCGCCATAATTCATTGGGTAAGACAGAGATGTGGTATATCATCGGCAATGACAATGGCAAAGCTCATCTGCGTTCTGGCCTCAGCAAAGAATTGACTCCAGAAAAATATGCCGAAATGGTAGAAAACAATACTATTTGCGACGCTCTTGCCGATTATGCAGTACAGCCGGGCGACGTATTTTTCCTTCCGGCAGGACGTATTCACAGCATTGGTGCCGGATGTTTCTTGGCCGAAATTCAGGAGACTTCTAACATCACCTACCGCATCTACGACTTCAACCGTAAGGATAAGAACGGCAATACTCGCGAGTTGCATACCGAATTAGCTAAAGACGTTATAGACTACAGCGTTTTGCCCGACTACAGAACTCACTACACTCCGAAGAAAGACGAACCGGTAGAAATAGCTCGTTGCGAACACTTCACTACTACCGTATACGATCTTACTGAATCAATGACTATGGATTACAGCGAGCTCGACTCATTCGTAATCTACATCTGCATGGAAGGCAAGTGCACCATCACCGACGACCAAGGCAACAAGATAGAAATGCAGGCAGGAGAATCAGTATTATTCCCCGCCACTACCAACAGCCTTGCAGTAATACCTACCGAAGGAGTGAAATTCTTAGAGACATATATTTAATATATCACACCTAAGCTACCTCATGAGAAATAAATTCACCTATTTATATATGCTTGCATTAGGCTGCTCGCTGTACAGCTGCACCAATCAGGCAGAAACCGTAGAGGCCGACTACACTCAATACGTGAATCCATTTATTGGAGCTGCCGACAACGGGCATACATTTCCCGGAGCCTGCCGACCATTCGGTATGATTCAGACCAGCCCAGTAACGGGTGCCGTGGGATGGAGATACTGCTCTGAATATGTATACACCGATTCTATTATATGGGGATTCACACAGACTCACCTCAACGGAACCGGATGTATGGACTTGGGAGACTTGCTTGTGATGCCTGTTACCGGCAACCGCAACCGCGCATGGGACGACTATCGCAGCCCGTTCAATAAGCAAAGCGAAACAGCTACCCCAGGATACTATGGCGTAACATTAGACCGCCATGGAGTGAAAGCCGAACTTACCGCTACCCCACACACCGCATTGCATAGATATACTTATCTGAAAGCAGACTCAGCATCGGTACTTATCGACTTGCAGCACGGTCCTGCTTGGAACGACAAGCAATATCATTCTCAAGTTACCGCTTGTAATGTAGAGTGGGAAAACGACAGCACACTTACCGGACACGTTAAAAACAGAGTTTGGGTTGATCAAGATTACTTCTTCGTTTTACAATTCAACCGCCCCGTAACCGAACATTTTGAATTGCCGATGGCGGAAACAGAAAAAGGGAAACGTATCATCGCCAGCTTCAAGATGCACGACGGCGACGAACTGTTGATGAAGATAGCCCTTTCTACAACCGGTGTAAAAGGAGCGTATGCCAACTTGAGCGCAGAACTCCCCGGATGGAATTTCGACCAAGTATGCCTCGCAGCCAAAAAAGACTGGAACAGTTACTTGAGTCGCATCGACGTTAAAGGAACCGACGAAGAAAAGACTAATTTCTACACCAGCTTCTATCATGCGCTGATACAGCCGAACGAAATTTCGGACGTAGACGGACAATATCGCAATGCAGCCGACTCTATAGTGACAGCTCACGGAGGCAAATTCTACTCTACCTTCTCATTGTGGGATACCTATCGCGCAGCTCACCCGTTCTATACTATCATGGTACCAGAGCGCGTAGACGGATTCGTAAATTCACTGATAGAACAATCGGACGTACAAGGTTTCTTACCTATATGGGGACTTTGGGGTAAAGAAAACTTCTGCATGATAGCCAACCACGGAGTATCTGTAGTGGCAGAAGCATACGCTAAAGGATTCAAGGGATTTGACGCGGAGCACGCATTCCAAGCTATAAAGAAGACGCAGACCGTATCGCATCCGCTGAAGTCGAACTGGGAATCTTATATGAAGTACGGATATTTCCCTACAGACATCACCGAAGCCGAATCTGTATCATCAACCCTTGAAAGTGTTTACGACGATTACGCAGCAGCAGATATGGCAAAACGAATGGGAAAAGATGAAGATGCCGCTTATTTTGCCAAACGAGCAGACTTCTACAAGAACCTGTTCGACCCTACCACCAAATTCATGCGTCCGCGCAAGACTGACGGTACTTGGAAATCGCCATTCAACCCCAGTCAGGTAGGACACTCTGAAAGCGTGGGCGGTGACTATACTGAAGGAAACGCTTGGCAATATACATGGCATGTTCAGCACGACATTCCAGGCTTGATTGAACTGTTCGGTGGTGAAGCACCTTTCTTGGATAAGCTCGACTCACTGTTCACTGTAAAACTGGAAACAACCCAAGCCGACGTAACCGGTTTGATAGGACAATACGCTCACGGCAACGAGCCAAGTCATCACGTAGCATATCTATACGCCTTGGCAGGATGCCCAGAACGCACACAAGAGCTGATACGCGAAATATTCGACACCCAGTATCGCCCATTACCCGACGGACTTTGCGGAAACGATGACTGCGGTCAGATGTCGGCATGGTATATGTTCTCGGCTATGGGATTCTACCCAGTTAACCCTGTAAGCGGACAATACGTATTCGGCGCTCCACAGTTGCCCGAAATCACATTGCACCTTGCCAACGGAAAGACCTTTAACGTAAAAGCCGAAAACCTGTCGAAAGAGCATAAGTACGTAGACAGCATCACGCTAAACGGAAAGCCTTACACCAAGAACTACATATCGCACCAAGACATTATAAATGGTGGTACGTTAGTATATAAAATGAGATAAATGCCCTGCCGCATGAAGTCGCCCGACTTAGTGCGGCAGACATTTTTTTATTAAAACCGAAGGAAAAACGATTCACAATAAAAATAATCACTATCTTTGCAATCGAAGAATGTATTGCATACATTAACAACATCTACGGGGTTGTTTGGTTTTGACAGCGAGAGATGTGGTATGTAAGCATGCAGTGCGTCAGTGATTTGCACTATAATCTCAGTTACTGAACAATTATCTGGCAACGAATCTTATGCTCTCGCTGCTTAATCGAAGTATAGTAGATTAGCTTTATTTCTGCCAAAGTGGTAGAAACGAGACATCGTCCGAAAGCTCTTGTTCCGAAGCGTTCGATATGACGGTGCAGCAAAATCGGGAATAGTTTCGGCTTCGCCTCGCTGCCGAAATGAAACTTAGAGGCTAAGGCGCAAGTAGGTGGCTCTGGTCTTGCTTACGCACGAAAACCGAAGGCAGAGATAAGCATGTAGAAAGCATATGGCTTCCTTGTTTGGACGAGGGTTCGACTCCCTCCAGCTCCACATTCTTCCGAGAAAGAAAAATAGCCGGGATTCATTATCGACTCCCGGCTATTTTTCTTTTTATTTCTTGCTGTATTATTTCTCTTTAGATTCAGCCTCGGCTTCTTGCATCTTGCGCGTAACGAACTTAATCTTCAGGTTAGCTTCTTGCAGCTCCTTACGGATTTCTTCCATTCCAGCCAGCACGCGAGCCAAGTCGGCCACTTCGGCTATCGCCTTGATATCAGACGCAGGCATCTGGGTTTTATAATTTCTATCGCCCAAGAACTCTAGTTTCAACGATTTCTTCTCACTGTTCGACTCAACAAAAGCGGTTACTCCACCATCATTAGGCAAACGATAATCGGCCTTCTCTATTACACGCCCCAAATCGGTAGTTTCATAACCATCGGACGAAACAGGAGTCTGCGCAAAAGTATCGCCTCCGTCACTAACCTTTACCGCCGTATGATGAATATTGCCAGCACCACAATAAATAGACGTAAGCAGCATCTCACCTCTTTCATTAACCTGTGCCCTCAAGAAAGAACGTCCTACATTCTTCTCTACCACCTGAGTTGGATAGAAATAATTACCCACTTCCTGATAAGCCGTATCTTTCTCGAAAACGAATTTTCCTTTGATAGCATCCAGCACAGCCTGTTTTATCTGCATCATACTATCCAGATAGGCCACAGTTTTCTGCTGCTCGTGCAGGTCAATCTGCTGCATAAGTCCGATAGCCGCCTTTCTCACGTCTATCGCCTTAGGATAAAGCGTACGAATACTGTCTATTTGCAATTTCGCCAAGCTATAATCGCCTTTTGCAAAAGACACCTCTGCACGCTGAAACAATTCGCCTGCATTCTTCTTGTCGGCACTACACGCCGCCGTCATCATCGCCAGCACAGCTGCTCCAAATATTATCTTTTTCATCTTGTTAAATAATTCATTGTGTTCAACAAAAATACAATTAAATCAGATTACACCTCACATGCCTATCTTTTTTTTTATAATTTTGCACTCCGTTAGACAAACAAACCGATATTTACGCATGGAATTAAAAGAATACTTCAAAGGAAAAATATTCGAATTCATCTCTCAGACAGCCGATGAATTGGGACTGGAGTGCTATGTAGTAGGAGGCTACGTGCGCGATCTATTCTTGAAACGGCCATCGAAAGACATCGATGTAGTAGTAGTGGGCAGTGGAATAAAAATAGCGGAAGCATTCGGAAAAAAGCTCGGACGAGGAGCGCATGTATCGGTATTCAAGACTTTCGGAACAGCTCAAGTAAAGTATCACGATACGGAAGTGGAATTTGTTGGAGCGCGAAAGGAATCGTATACTCACGATAGCCGCAAGCCTATCGTGGAAAACGGTACGCTGGAAGACGACCAGAACAGACGCGACTTCACCATAAACGCCATGGCCGTATGTATGAACAAAGACCGATTCGGAGAACTTGTAGACCCGTTCGACGGGCTAAAGGATTTGGAAGACCGTATTATTCGCACTCCGTTAGACCCTGACATCACGTTCAGCGACGACCCTCTGCGCATGATGCGCTGCATACGATTCGCCACTCAGCTTAATTTCTACATAGAAGATGAAACATTCGATGCGCTAGAGCGAAACAAGGAACGCATCAATATTATTTCGAAAGAACGCATAGCCGACGAGCTAAACAAAATATTGCTCTCTCCTATTCCGTCGAAAGGTTTCGTAGACCTAGACAGATGCGGACTGCTTCCACTCATTTTCCCAGAGCTGGCAGCACTGCAAGGAGTAGAAATAAAAAACGGACGCGCACATAAAGATAATTTCTACCACACACTGGAAGTGTTGGACAATATATCACGTTTCACCGACAACCTGTGGCTACGCTGGGCGGCACTGCTTCACGACATAGGTAAACCTCGCACCAAGAGATGGGAACCTCTTGTAGGGTGGACTTTCCATAACCATAACTACATAGGCGGAAAGATGATACCAGAAATATTCCGAAAGATGAAGCTCCCGATGAACGAGAAGATGAAATATGTAGAGAAATTGGTAGAACTGCACATGCGTCCTATAGTGATAGCCGATGATATAGTAACCGACTCTGCCGTACGACGCCTACTGTTTGAAGCAGGTGATGACATAGACGACTTGATGACTCTGTGCGAAGCCGACATCACATCAAAGAACGAAGTGCGTAAACAACGCTTCCTCGATAACTTCAAGTTGGTTAGACAGAAACTTAAAGATCTAGAAGAAAAAGACCGTATACGCAATTTCCAACCGCCAGTAGACGGAGCAGAGATTATGCACGTTTTCGACTTGCAGCCTTGCCGTGAAATAGGCAGTCTGAAAAGCTCTATAAAAGATGCCATATTAGACGGAGTAATTCCTAATGAGCACGATGCCGCTTTTGAATACATGCTGAAAAAGGCAAAAGACATGGGCTTGAAACCCGTTAATTTGCCACAATAAAAAAACGTATTTACCATAGAGACAAGCAGTATAAAAACTGCTTGTCTACACACCTTTATTTATATATAACAAAACCTATCTAAAACATAATAAAAAAAACGCACGAAATTTATTTTCTAAAAACCATTATAAATAATAGTTATCCATTTAAACGCTCACAGATAGTTCTGACGCAGATTTTAGCTAAGAAAGTTATCCATATTTAGACACATCCCACCATTTAGCATTTTCAAGTATTCCAAAATCGAACTATATTTGCACTGTTATCGCAAGGCAATCGCATAGATTAAAAAATGAATGGCAAGCCACTCTGTCAAAAACAAAAATGACACGAGAAAGCTGTTTAAAAAGGGAACAATCAAAACGCATGCCAACGGATAGCAATACGAGAAACATTAATTTACTTTTCCAGAGAATTATGAACCAAGCACACATCTGTATTATTAAGAGAGACGGAAAAAGAGAAGACTTTTCTGATTCTAAAATATCGAATGCGATAGGGAAAGCATTCAAAGCTACGGGCATTGAAAACGAAGAGTCATTAATAGACGAAATAACTCATCGTGTCATTGAGCATATAAACCAACCTACTATCGGTGTAGAAGAAATTCAAGACTTGGTGGAAACCGAGTTAATGAAAGACTGCCCCGAAGTTGCAAAGAAATATATCATCTATCGTCAATGGAGAAATACTGAGCGCGACAGAAAGACTAAGATAAAGCACATCATGGACGGCATCGTAGCCATCGATAAGAATGATGTGAACTTAAGCAACGCCAACATGTCGAGCCATACTCCGGCTGGACAGATGATGACATTCGCTTCTGAAATTACTAAAGACTACACTTATAAGTATCTTTTGCCGAAACAGTTCTCTGAAGCACATCAGTTGGGAGATATCCATATTCACGACTTGGATTATTATCCTACCAAGACTACTACATGTATTCAGTATGACATGGAGGACTTGTTTGAACGCGGATTCCATACTAAAAACGGAAGCATCCGCACTCCGCAGTCCATCCAGAGCTACGCTACGTTGGCTACTATCATATTCCAGACCAACCAGAACGAACAGCACGGAGGCCAGGCTATTCCGGCATTCGACTATTTCATGTCGAAGGGTGTATTGAAGAGCTTCCAGAAAGCTATGGCCAGCAGCATCTCGTTCTACATGGATATGAAAGGCGTGGTAGTAGACGATAAGCAAGTTCTTCAAACAGTAAAAGACAACCTGCCTACTATTGCTCCATCGGCAGAAGCGCAGAACAAATTACTGACTGCACTGACCGCACTGAACATAACACTTACCAACGACGAACTGCAACATATCCTGAAAAAGTCTACCCAGCAAGTACGCAAAGATACCCATCAGGCTATGGAAGGCTTCATTCACAACTTGAATACTATGCACTCTCGCGGTGGTAATCAGGTAGTATTCAGCTCTATCAACTACGGAACCGATACATCGGCCGAAGGACGAATGGTTATAGAAGAGTTGCTGAAAACTACTATAGAAGGCCTCGGCACACAAGGAGAAGTGCCTGTATTCCCTATCCAGATTTTCAAGATTAAGGACGGAATATCTTATTCTGACGCAGACTTTGAAAAAGCTATGACCGATTTCAAGGCTGCCATGAACGGAGAAATGACATTCGAAGCACCTAACTTCGACTTATTCCTGAAGGCTTGCCAAACTACAGCCAAGGCTCTGTTCCCTAACTTCATGTTCCTTGATACTCCATTCAACCAAAACGAAAAATGGAGAGCCGATGATCCGAAGCGTTATCGCTACGAACTCGCTACAATGGGATGCAGAACCCGTGTATTCGAGAACTTGAACGGAGAAAAGACATCATTAGGTCGTGGTAACCTGTCGTTCACAACTATGAACATGCCTCGTTTGGCTATAGAAGCACACATGCAGGCTGTAAAAGAATGCGGCAAGGACGCTCCGAAAGAAACCATAGAACAAAAAACAAAAGAACTGTTCCTGCAGTCGGTACACCGCATGGCGGAATTCATAGGCGAACAGCTTTATACAAGATATCAGTACCAGCGCACAGCTTTGGCACGCCAGTTCCCGTTCATGATGAGCAATGACGTATGGAAAGGCGGAGGCGCTCTCAACCCTAACGACGAAGTTGGCGACGTATTGAAACAAGGTACACTTGGTATCGGATTCATCGGTGGACACAATGCGATGGTTGCCATCTATGGCGAAGGCCACGGACATAATCAGAAAGCATGGGATACTCTTTACGAAGCCGTAAAGGAAATGAATGCAGTAGTAGCAGAGCTGAAAGAAAAATATCATCTTAACTTCTCTGTATTGGCTACACCTGCCGAAGGCTTGTCAGGACGATTCACACGCATGGATAAGCGCAAATACGGCATCATCCCCGGAGTGAACGATCGCGACTACTACGTAAACTCATTCCACGTAGACGTTAAAGAGCCTATCACCATAGTAGATAAGATCAAACGCGAAGCTCCATTCCACGCTCTTACATTAGGCGGACACATCACCTACGTAGAATTGGATGGCGAAGCAAAGAAGAACATAAAGGCCATAGCCAAGATTGTAAAGGTAATGCACGACTCTGGCATAGGATACGGTTCTATCAACCACCCGGTAGATACTTGCCACAACTGCGGCTACAAGGGAGTGATATACGACAAGTGTCCTATCTGCAACAGCGAGAACATTTTGCGTATGCGCCGCATCACAGGTTACCTTACAGGCGACCTTAGCAGCTGGAACTCTGCTAAACGAGCAGAAGAGCACGACCGCGTAAAACATCATTAATCGCCCTATTTATTTAGTGGAACACGTAACATGTTGAATTATCTATATACGTATGCCGAAACCATCGTTGATGGTGACGGCATACGTTTTTCCATTTATCTGGCCGGATGCACACACCATTGTCCCGGATGTCACAATCCCGAATCGTGGAATCCTAAAGCCGGCACTCCCCTCACCCGTGAGAAAATAGAAGAATTCATAACCGAAATCAACTCAAACCCATTGCTTGACGGAGTAACTTTTTCGGGAGGAGATCCTATGTACAACCCCAAAGAATTCATTCCTCTGCTACGCGAAGTAAAAGAGCGTACCGGACTTAACATTTGGTGCTACACCGGATATACCTACGAGCAGCTATTAGCCGACGAAGAACGAAGAGTCGCACTTAACTATATAGACGTGCTAGTAGACGGACGCTTTGTGCAAGAGCTGTACCAACCCACGCTCGACTTCAGAGGAAGCACAAATCAGCGCATACTCACTATAGACCATTCCACAGCCTACTAACGCGAAAAGCCCGAAACAGCGCATAAAGAAACCTACCATGCTGCATTAAGCCCAGCGTCAGAAAGAACAAAATCGTTTAACATATCGAATTGAATTCTTAAAAACCGTTACCGCACACGGTGCATTAACAGCCTTTTCTTGACATACATCATGAAAAGGTCCAAAATATGCTAAAAAACATATCAAGCTATTGCAGATTAAACAGAAAGCCATACCTTTGCATCGTGGTTGTGAAACCAAAAGGTAAAAAGATACACAAAAACGGTATTAGATTTTAATTAAGGTAAAACTATTATAGAGGTATTAGAACAATAAGGTAAAAAGCAATTTTTTAGGTATTTGTTTTTAAGGTTATATTAAAGATTAGTTTTTAGGTTTTAGTTTTCAATAAGGATTAGAAAGTTAAGGTAAAAAAGAAGGTGATTAGGTTTACTTTTAAGGTAGGAAAAAAGATTAAGGATAACACAACAACTAAACGTAAAAAAGATGCAAGAACCCATTAAGGGGGTTCTTTTGGAAGTCGGCGGTGTTCATTACGAAATAATGGGCGACGCTTTTTTTATGTCCGCACCGCCCATCATTCATTATTATTTCACTACTATTTCATCTATAAACAATACTCCGCCAATCTTACTGTCGGCATCTGCCTGATAGCGGATATAGCGTGCACGCGTCTTTCCCTTCCATCCGAAGTTCTTAAACGATACTTTATCGTCTTTAGTAACTTTATGATTGACTTCCGCCAATACGGAATAGTGTTCACCGTCTTCCGAAGCCGAGATAATCACTTTAGTTGGCATATACACGTCCGGTCCGCATATCTGCATGAAATCGGCTCCTACGCTATGAATGTTCTTCATTTCTTCCAAATCGATAACTACATCTATACGCGGATTACCCACAAAGCCCTGCCAACGCTGGTCGCTGTAATTCCATCCGCCACGTATACCGTCGGTTAGTGTCTGCTCACCGTTAGCCGGATAATTCCTCCAATACGGACGCTTATAGGTTACTTTCTTTCCTAACGCCAAATGTTTTATCGGTTTCAGTGCCTCCTTACGGTTGCCTTGTTCCTTGCTATAATTAAACGTATGATATCCTTTTTTACGCAACTCAGGCAGTGCCGCCAACACACGTTTACGGAAAGACTCCCACGATTTTTTTTCAGGCTGACTCCATGCCACCTCTGCCAGAGCCAATGAACGCGGATAAAGCATATATTCCGCATGTTCGGCTGTAGGAACATACTCCGTCCAGAGATTAGCCTGTACACCATAAATCAGCTTCGATTCTTCGGCAGAAAGCGAATCGGGCACCGGATTATAGCTATAAACCTTTTCAAGCGGAAGATAACCGCCGATGGCAAGAGGCTGAGAGTTTGGAGCATCCTGATAACTGTCGAAGTAGCAATACGCACCCGGTGTCATTATGGCACGATGTCCAGAACGTACTGCGTCTATACCGCCTTGCTCGCCACGCCATGACATTACCGTAGCGTTAGGGGCTACACCACCTTGCAATATCTCATCCCATCCCAAGAGATGGCGTCCTTTTGAATTCAAATATCTTTCTACACGCTTAATCAGATAACTCTGCAACTCGTCAACTCCTTTCAAGCCTTCGTCTTTCATGCGTTTCTGGCAAAGCGGACAAGTGGGCCATGATGTCTTACTGGCCTCATCGCCACCTATATGAATATATTCCGAGGGGAACAATGCGATAACCTCATCGAGAACATTCTCTATAAACTCGAAAGTTTTTTCGTTTCCTACGCAGAAATCGCGCTGCTTATAGAGTTCGTGCGTGCACGACAGTTCCGGATAAGCCGTAAGCACTTCGCCCGAGTGCGATGGCATCTCAATTTCGGGCACTATGATTACACTACGCTTACGGGCATAGTCTATCAAGTCTCGCATTTCGTCTTGCGTATAAAAGCCTCCTTGTGCACGCGAATCGAATTGTTCGCAATACTGGCTTCCGTTATCGCTCCAGTCTCTCCAGTTGGCATACGGACGCCATGCAGCGAATCCCGTAAGTCGAGGATACTTCTTTATCTCCAAACGCCATCCCGCCTCATCTGTAAGGTGAAGATGCAAACGGTTTATCTTTAGCGACGACAATAAATCAATCTGTTTTTTCACGAAATCGAGCGAACGGAAGTGGCGCGATACATCGAGCATGATGCCTCGATAAGGGAAGCGCGGCGCATCATCAATGCTGCAAGCACGCACTTTGCCGTGTCCAGCTTCCGCCAGTTGCACTAATGTCTGTATACCGTAAAACAATCCAGCCGATGTTTTAGCCTTCAGCGTCACTTCATCAGATGTCACCTCCAGGCGATATCCTTCGTCGGGCATAGCCGCGGTCTTGTCTAGTTCCAGACGGATGTTTTTCTCTCCGTCGGCAGGTTGTGATACATAGTTCACCAGATAAGCCGAATACGAAAAAGCCGTTTTCACTACATCCGTTTCATCTTTTGTTCCACTGAAACAAACATTCGCCCCATTCTTCCAGCTAAAAGTTCCTTTTGCCTGTTCATAAGACAACGGAGCCGGAGTGACCGGTACAATATTGGCCGCCATCGCGCTTCCGCCACACAGCAAAGCCATAACTAAAAAGCAAGAAAAGAGTCTTCGTTTCATACAGTTAAGGTTTAGGTTGATTGTATTCATATCGCAAATATAACAATCTACTTTTACATTTGCCTGACTTGCAAACAATAAATGCCATATTAGAATTCTGCACATTTCTCAACAAAGTTGTCTTACTACGTTCGAAGTAAGACGACTTTGTTAATACTTTTCACAACCCTAATAAGATTACCATCTAAAAAGGACGAAGGTGTATCATTATTGATCAACATCTAAATATCATAACTTATGTCACCAATAAACAGCTGGCTGAAAGCTAGGGTGTTCAAGTTACAATGATTATATCATTTTAATATATTAGCAGGTAAAACAATTTTAATTTTCCTCTGATTCCTAAAAACAACTACACTCTGTGGTTTTGCTAAATCCATTCCACCTATCACTTCATGTAAGTTCACTAAATTATTTATAGGTTTGCCACCTAATTCTAAAATAACATCATTAGAACGAATGTAGTCACGCAACACACCACTCAAAGCATCAACAGAAATTACATAAACACCATATTCAGAATCAATGCCTGTAGCAGAGCGTTCACCCAACGTATTCAAATCTTTTATCTGCAAGCCTTTCCATTGAATTGTTTTAAAGACCTTTCCTTCTTCTGACAATATTGGATTTGGATATTGCGGAGTTCGGGCCAAAGCCTTTAACCTTGGAGAAACAACACCAAATTTATCCATATCAAAATTACGAAAGCCACAACGGAAAACCGCATCAGAGTGATTGTCAATCCTATAATCACCTTTTCGAGAGTTTATGAAAACAGGAGTACACACTACAGAATGAGCATCTGTATTTAATGAACGGGACTTCTTATAAGCTACACTGTCAGTAAAAATATTATAGTCCACTTCCATTCCCCAATGATGAACTTGGATAGGCTGATAAGAAGACATCACCAGATTACGCGCAAAAACATCACCGCTATTCTCAAACCATACATGAGGATGGAAAGAATTGTTTATCATGATATTGTTTTCAACTAACCGATAAAAACCTTCACGCAGTTTAATACCTCCGCTTAAACAAAGATTGTTATATATATGATAATTGCTTGAGCCATCGTCAAGGTCTATATCCCAGCCTCTATCACAACGGAAGCGATTATTTCGCAATACAATAGGAGAAATAACATCTGCCAGTATCAATGAAGGTTCTGCTGCAACCAGCGAATCCATTACCTGACGGTTAGGATGCCAAAAACGGTCCCTGCCCCATGAATTGAAAGAGCCATGATCACCCGTCTCTTTTACTGTGTCAAACACGTCATTGAACTCAATAATATGTCCACCCCAGGTTCCCTCACTGACATTGATCCCTGCACGAGGTGTATCATATATACTATTATGACTAACTGTGATATGATGACACATTGACAATTCTATTCCGGTTATCTGTTTTTCAAACAGACCTATATTATGAATCAGATTGTCATATACTGTGCAATAAGCCGGATAATTATTTCCTACTGGACCTACATTTCGGTCAATTTTAGAGGATGGAACAAATTCATTATACTCAAAACTAGGTGAACGAACTGCATCCGGGTCTCCCACAAAACAAACGGCACTTGCACCAATACGGGTAAAATGAGAGCCTGATACAGTAGAGTTTCGGTTATAGCAGGAAAAGAAAATTGCATTGCCTCCCAAATCGTATAATGAGCAATCTTTTAGCAAGCACTTTTCCGTTCCCTCCAACAAAACAGCACCACCACGATAAACCATCCAGTCCGAACGAAGAAGAGGTTCATATTTTTCCATAAAAGTACGATTGGTCTGCGTAAGCTCAATACCTTGTATGGTTATATGAGTTACAGGACGCTGTTCAGAACCGCGGAACTCTACAAGATGTTTCAGCACAGGAGTCTCGAAAACAGCTGTTTTTATATCTTCACCCGGCATCGGATAATAATACAAAGTAAATGACCTCTTATCATAAAACCATTCTCCCGGCGCATCCAGTTCCTCAAAAATATTTTCCACCATTCGGTTGTCAGGATGCAATCCTGACTGGCGGTTATTCTGCCATCCACCTTTTAATTCCAACTGACCAGTTTTATCTTTTCCCGTAATGAGATAATGAAAATCGCCCCAGTCACTAATATGCATGACATGCAAATATCCTCCCTCAGGATTCTTCCAACCTTTTACCCGCTGTAAAGATGTGGCATCCGCAGAAGTTCCATTAAAACGTACTGCCGTGGAATCAAAGTTAGGATAACGAGCCATATGGCGAATATTTCCGTTGCTTAACAACATATCCAACGGCTGAATGTCTTTAGAGAGTACTGACTTTAAAATACCCTTCTTATACGGATGCCATGAAGGTTGCAAAACTTTACCACCAGACAAT
This sequence comes from Bacteroides sp. CAG:530, assembly GCA_000434735.1. GTDB lineage: Bacteria > Bacteroidota > Bacteroidia > Bacteroidales > Bacteroidaceae > Phocaeicola. The sequence goes on along the minus strand of FR881241.1, from coordinate 149 downwards.
ACGACCTTTTCTTTTTGAAAAGCACGTATAATCAAAGGCTTATCTTCCCCACCATCTTCGGGAGTAAAAATTAAAGGATGTACAAGTCTATAAACTCCTTCACGCAAATAAATGGTTGTTGTTCCTTGCGCTTTCCGAGCTTCTATTTG
>FR881240.1 GCA_000434735.1 Bacteroides sp. CAG:530 | reverse complement strand
AAGTTCGGGGTGTAGCGCAGTCCGGTTAGCGCACCTGCTTTGGGAGCAGGGGGTCGTGGGTTCGAATCCCGCTACCCCGACGATAATAAAAGCCGTTTTTACTCTACGTAAAAACGGCTTTTATTGTTTCCAATAGTAGCGAACAATCACAAACAAAAAAGGGAATCTTCCCAGACTCCCAATCTTCATTAACCTTAAATCTAATACCATGAAAAACACAGTGCAAAGGTAATGATTAATTTAAACATAGCATCTCAACACTACCAAGAATGCTAATCTATTAACAAGAATTAGCATTAAAAAGGCAGAATACAGAAAGTTTTCAAAGAAAAAAGAATATCTTTTTTGACTGCTGCAAAATAAAGTCTATCTTTGCGCAAGATTAGAGACTTTAAAAAGTGATGTAAAACTTTGTACTACGTATAATTAAGAGCTTAAAAGGATATATTTGATTTAAACAAGGTTTATTTAGCAATACCATTTAAAAATTGATACAGGAACAACAATTGTATCCTAATCAACAACAAGAAAGGGATCTTGTTTGTTTTATGTACAGCTATTAAAAGAGAGAATATTAATACTTTTACATTCTTAATGTATACGATTTATTTTGAATATTCATATAAACCAATTTACACAAATGAAGATTAAACTTCTTGCATTGAGTCTGGCCGCCTTATTCTTAGCAAGTTGCGGCTCTTATCACAAATCGCTCTACATGCAGAACGACAGTGACATCAATCACATTACAACTGGACAATTGTATGATTTCCGCATCATGCCAAAGGATGAATTGACCATCGTAATCAGTACTACCGACCCTGAAGCTTCTGCCCCATTCTACCGAAAAATAGGTCAAAGCAAAGAAAACATCTCTTCAAACATGCAGAACTTGGGTATGAACGACGCCAAACTGCTTACTTACCTGGTAGATAACGCAGGATGCATAGACTTGCCTGTATTGGGTATGATAAAGGTAAACGGGCTTACAGTACGAGAATGCGAAAATCTTCTGCGCGAGAAATTGGCTCCGTACCTTAAAGAAAGCCCAAACGTAACAGTAAGAAACGCTAACTACAAATACTCTGTATTGGGCGAAGTATCAAAACCGGGTACATACAGCGTAAGTTCTGAAAAGGTAACTCTTTTCGAAGCATTGGCACAGGCCGGCGACATGACCCTCAACTCTGTAAGAGAAGACGTACAGTTGCTCCGCGAAAACGAAAACGGTGTTCGCCGAATTGTTCACCTCAACTTGTTGGACGCAAGCATCACACAGTCACCCTATTTCTATTTGCAGCAAAACGATGTTATATACGTTAAGCCTAAGAAAGCAAAAGTCAACACAAACACATTCAACACCAACACTTCTATGTGGATTACAATGATCAGTGTCTTGACTTCTGTTTCAACTTTGATAATCGCATTAACCAAATAAAGCAAAACGATAAATTATGGCTGAAAACATTAACAATACTTCCTTGAACGACGAAAACAGCGTGTCCTCGTTCGATTACAAGGCATTCTTGCTTATGATGCTGTTGCGCTGGCCGATAATCTTGGGTTGCGTGCTGGTAGCATTAATCGGCTCGTTCTTTTACATCAAGACATTAACACCGCAATACACCGTTAGTTCTACAATCTTGATTAAGGATGAAAGCAAAAGCAAATCTGGCAAATCAGGTATCGACTTACAGGAATTGGGACTTATTACATCGTCTGCTCAGAACTTCGACAACGAATTGGGTATCCTCCAGACTCATACTTTGGTTAAGAAGGTAGTATGTAACCTTAATCTGTACATACACTATTCAAGCCCCGGAACATTCCGCAGCGAAGAGTTGTATAAAGACAACGCTGTAAATGTATGGGTTACTCCCGAAGATGCTGAAAAAATAAAACATGCAGATGTACGCATGAAACTGACAGACAAAAAGGTTCTGGATGTAGAAATCAAGACTAAAGAAAAAACATTCAGCAATCATTTTGACCGCCTGCCAGCAGTGCTTCCTACAGAAATCGGTGTATTCAGCTTTTCTTTACCAGACACTACTGTCATCGCGAAGAAGAATGTAGCCGAAGACGAAGATGGTAAGAAAGATGAAAACGCTCCTATCGTGGTAGAAGCAAGCATCAACGCTCCTAGCATAGCTACTAAAAGCTACTTGACGAGACTTACAGTTGCTGCAACAAGCAAGACTACCACTATTGCTAACTTGACTCTTACAGATAGCCACATAGAACGTGCTAAGGATTTCTTGACAAGCTGGGTAAACCTCTACAACCAAGAGGCCAACAACGACAAGAACGAGGTAGCCAACAAGACTGCCGAATTCATCAACGAACGTATCACTATAATCAATGAAGAGTTGGGCTCGGCTGAAAACCGCTTGGCTGCATTTAAGCAAGGTGCCGGATTGGTGGATATTACTAACGATGCTGCTTTGGCTGTACAAGAACGTTCTACTGCTGAAAAAGCATACGCCGACAATGAGACTCAGATTCGTCTGTTGCAGTTCATAAAAGAATATATCAATAACGACAAGAACCGTTATGATGTAATTCCGGGTAACATCGGATTGGCGAAAGGCAGCGAATTAAGCGCTATCATCAACACATATAATGAAATGTTGATTGAGCGTAAGCGCTTGCAGCGTACTACCAGCGACACCAACCCTGCCCTTATCAATCTGGACGAAGGTATCGCACAGATGCGTCAGAATGTTGAGCTTTCTATCCGTACTGCCGAAGAAGGCTTGCTTATTACACGCCGCGAGTTGCAACATCAGGCAAACAAGTATTCTGGTAAGGTAAGCAGTGCTCCTATTCAGGAGAAAGAGTTCCTTAGCATGAGCCGTCAGCAGGAAATCAAGGCCAACTTGTATCTTATGTTGCTTCAGAAACGTGAGGAAAACAACATTACTTTGGCGTCTACAGCAAACAACGCTCGTGTAATCGACGACCCGATGTTCGACAAGCAGGTATCTCCTAAGGGTGCGATGATTTATCTTATCGCGTTTATCTTAGGTTTGGGTATTCCTGCCGGCATAATTTACTTGTTGTCGCTCGCTCATTATAAGATTGAAACACGAGGCGATGTTGAGAAGCTTACCAACCTACCTGTAATCGGTGATATTCCTATGACAGAAGAAGTTACCAGCAGCCCGATTGTCGTACACGAGAACAAGAACGGCATGATGGAAGAGGTATGCCGTTCTATACGTACCAACGCACAGTATATGTTGAATACCGATCAAAAGGTTATTCTTTTCACATCTACCACCAGTGGTGAAGGTAAATCGTTTGTCAGCGGTAACTTGGCATGTAGTTTCGCTTTCATGGGCAAGCGTACAGTTATCGTCGGATTGGATATCCGTAAGCCTGGTTTGAATAAGATATTCAACCTGCCGCACAAGGAACGCGGTATTACTCAGTTCTTGGTAGATCCTGAACACGTAGACTTGATGAGTCTCTGTCAGCAGAGCGAAGTTAGTCCTAACTTGTTCATCTTGCCTGGTGGTACTATTCCTCCTAACCCGACTGAGTTGGTAGCACGTCCGGCATTGGATAAAGCTATTGAGATATTGAAGAAGAACTTCGATTATGTTATCTTGGATACCGCTCCTATCGGAATGGTAACAGATACTCAGCTTATCGCCCGATGCGCAGATATGAGTGTTTACATCTGTCGTTCTAACGTAACAGCCAAGAGCGACTTCCAGCTGATTAATGAATTGAGCAGAGAACAGAAGTTGCCTAATCCATGTGTTATATTGAACAGTATCGACATGAGCAAGCGTACAGCTGGTTCTTACTACGGATATGGTAAGTACGGACGCTACGGACGTTACGGATACGGCAAGAAATATGGATATGGTTATGGATACGGTTACGGACATACCAACGAAGAAAGCAAGAAGAAATAACAAGTAAAATTGTTAAAGACATATCATTTTAAGAAAAAGCCGAGTGGTGATATTTACCATTCGGCTTTTCTTTTTTACCAATTTCATCCAAAACGTAAAAGCCCTACCCTAATTGGTATAATGCAACGTGAATTAATAAACGGAAACATTGCGTATAATTATATTTTTCCGTTCTTTTGTAAAGGCTATTAGTGCGTATTGCGTTTATAGTGCGCATCACAAATAGCTTTCGCTTAGATTATCTGTATTAATTTTTATAATATATCGAAATGAAAACGTTACTTTCACTTCCACCCAACTTAGTGGAATGTTTTTATGATATAACCAATGCCGACCGCAAGGAATGGTTCTGTACATCCGACCCTAAAGACCGCAAATTAGGTTCTGGAGGAGGAACCGCATGGTTACTTAAGGAATGCATAGAAAACGACTCGGATAACCAACAGATCGATTGGCTGCAGAATCTACCGTCATGGCTTGCCGACGAGAAACGCATATTACTTCACGCCGGAGGTCAGAGCCGACGTCTGCCAAGCTATGCGCCATCGGGAAAAGTACTCACCCCTATTCCTATCTTCAGATGGGGACGCGGACAGAGACTCACGCAGAACTTACTTTCGTTACAGCTTCCGCTGTACAACCGCATTATGCAGAAGGCACCCGGCTCTCTGCACACTCTTATCGCCAGTGGCGACGTGTATATCCGCGCTTCTAAGCCGCTGCAGGAAATACCCGAAGCAGACGTAGTATGCTACGGCTTATGGGTAGACCCAGAGTTGGCTAAGAATCATGGAGTATTCGTATCACGTAGAGATAACCCTGAGCGATTGGATTTCATGCTACAGAAACCGTCGGTGGCAGAATTAGGAAAACTGATGCGCGATTATCTGTTCTTGATGGATATAGGAATCTGGTTGCTGAGCGACCGTGCGGTAGAGCTGCTCGTTAAGCATTCAGTAAAAGCTGATGGTAGCATCGGATTCTATGACATGTATACCGATTTCGGTAAGGCGCTTGGCGATCATCCCAGCATCATCGATGAGGAACTGAATAGTCTGTCGGTCGCTATATTGCCATTGCCGGGAGGCGAATTCCATCATTACGGCACAAGCAGAGAAATGATTTCGTCTACTCTTGCCGTACAAAACAGCGTGATAGACCAGCGCGAAATAATGCACCTTAAGGTTAAGCCTCATCCGTCTATCTTTGTACAGAACACAAAAGTAGAATATAAACTAACTTCCGACAATCAGGAGGTATGGATAGAGAACAGTCACGTTGGTCCTAAGTGGAAGTTGCACAGCAAGAACATTATTACAGGAGTACCAGAGAACGATTGGGAACTGAACATTGCCGACGGAGTATGCATTGACGTGGTTCCTATCGGAGAATCTGATTTCGTGGCTCGTCCTTACGGCTTTAATGATATGTTCAGAGGCGATATTACTGACGCAGGTACAGCATTCTTAGGTAATCCTGCCCCACAATGGTTCAATGACAGAAAACTTAACGCTGAAGAAATTGAAGGTAAGCAAGACTTGCAAGCCGCACGCATCTTCCCGGTATGTACCTCTACAGAAGAGTTGGGACTAGTATTGCGCTTCATGACAAGCGAACCGACTTTAGCAGAAGGAAAAGAAATTTATCTGAAAGCCAAAAAGCTTTCGGCTGATGAGATATCTACATACGCCAACCTCCGTCGACTTACGGCACAACGCGAAGAATTCAGGAAAGGCAGTTGGAGTGCTTTGGCCAAGAACTACAGCCAGAGTGTGTTCTATCAGCTCAACTTGAAGGAAGCTGCACAAGAGTTCGCAAAGAACAACATCGACTTGCCGGCAGAATTGCCTACCGACGCTCCGTTGATGACCCGCATCAGCGATGCCATGTTCAGAGCCAAGACGCTTGAATACAAGGGGGCATCTACGGAGGCAATCAAAGAGCAAGAAGCCAAGGCTTTCAAGATTATGCGTCAGGAACTTACGCAGACCATGAACCACAGCCAACGCCCAAAGATGAATGTATATGCCGACCAGATAGTATGGGGCCGTAGCCCAGTACGTATAGACTTGGCAGGCGGGTGGACTGATACGCCTCCTTATAGCCTGATGAATGGCGGCAATATCGTAAACTTGGCCATCGAGCTAAACGGACAGCCACCGTTGCAAGTTTACATAAAGCCTTCTAAAGAGTATAAAATAATTCTGCGCTCTATCGACTTAGGCGCAATGGAGGTTATCTCTACTTACGAAGAGCTGCACCATTTCAATGTAGTTGGCTCTCCGTTCTCTATCCCTAAAGCCGCATTAGTGCTTGCCGGATTCCACCCTGATTTCTCAGAAGAGAAATTCGAATCTCTGCAGAAGCAACTCGAAGCTTTCGGTGCGGGTATAGAAGTGACATTATTGGCTGCCGTACCTGCCGGATCGGGACTAGGCACAAGCTCTATCCTGGCATCTACAGTGCTTGGAGCGGTCAACGATTTCTGTGGATTGAACTGGGATAAGCAAGCCATAGGTAGCCGCACACTGATACTGGAACAGCTGCTTACTACCGGCGGAGGATGGCAAGACCAATATGGAGGCATACTGCAAGGAGTAAAACTCTTGCAAACTACTGCCGGATGGAACCAAGAGCCAGCTGTAAGATGGCTACCCGAGCATCTGTTTACTGATGATGAATGCCGCAAATGCCATTTGCTATACTATACGGGCATTACACGTACAGCCAAAAATATTCTGGCGGAAATAGTAAAGGGAATGTTCCTGAACGAAACAGAAAGGCTGGAGATTTTAGGACAGATGAAGACTCACGCACTCGAAACGTACGATGCTATCTTAAGAAATGACTTCGACGCTATGGGCAGATTGGTACGTAAAACATGGGAACAGAACCAGAGTCTCGACTCGGGCACCAATCCTGCGTCTATACAAGCCATAACCAGTCAGATAGACGATTTATGTTTAGGATATAAATTGCCGGGAGCCGGTGGTGGAGGCTATCTATACATGATAGCGAAAGATACCGAAGCGGCACTGCGCATACGCAAGGTATTAAATCAAAATCCCCTGAACGACAAAGCTCGTTTCGTAGAGATGAGTCTGTCGGACAAGGGATTAGAGGTTAGCCGAAGCTAATTAGTTTACATATACGGTAGAGAAATATTCAGAGAATATATTCTTTGCCTGTTCCAATTGTTGAGGGGTGTTCTGCGGGACATCCCTTAATTTATATTCCTGCCCCATCGCTTCGTACTTATGTACACCCAGCGTATGGTAAGGCAATATCTCTATTCGCTGTAACTGTTTATAGTCTTTAATGCTTTCGCCCAGCGCACGGATATCCTCTTCAAAATCGCTGTATCCGGGCACTAATACATAGCGCATCCAGAAAGGCTTTCCGTTGGCTTCGAGCCATGCGGCAGTGCGCAGTGTCTGCTCATTGCTGCGTGCGGTAATAGTGCGATGGCGATCATTATTGAACTCCTTCACATCGAGCAACACCAAGTCGGCCAACGACAAGAGTTCCTCTACGTCTTTGTTCCATATACCACCGTTAGTATCCACACAGATATGAATGCCTGCTTCTTTCAGCATCTTAAACAGTGGTATAAGAGCACCTGCCTGAAAGGTAGGTTCGCCGCCACTGAATGTAACCCCACCCTTCTTTCCGTAGAAAGGTTTTTGGCTGACAGCCATTCGCAGAATTTCTTCCGGCTCTGTTTCTTTGCTCTCGCCTTTAGCGTCGATGGTATCGGGGTTAGCGCAATACAGGCAGCGGAAGTTACAGCCTTGAAGAAAAACGACGAGCCGGATGCCCGGTCCGTCGTATGTTCCTAATGATTCGTAAGAATGTACTCTAATCATTATAGTTATTTTATCCGAAATTAGAATCTTTCGTGGAAACTACGAGAGATAACTTCCAGCTGATGCTCACGGCTCAACTTGATGAAGTTTACTGCGTATCCACTTACACGGATAGTAAGTTGCGGATATTTTTCAGGATGAACCATAGCGTCTTCCAACATTTCACGGTTCAATACGTTTACGTTCAAGTGGTGTGCACCCTTCACGAAATATCCGTCCATCATAGTAACCAAGTTCTCGATACGAGTTTCCAAATCTACGCCAAGTGACTTCGGAACAATAGAGAATGTGTTACTGATACCGTCTTGTGAGTCGCGGTAACGCAACTTAGCTACTGAGCTCAATGAAGCAACAGCACCGTTCTTATCGCGTCCGTGCATTGGGTTAGCACCCGGAGCGAAAGCAACACCCTTAGCACGACCGTCAGGAGTAGCACCTGTCTTCTTACCGTACATTACGTTAGAAGTGATAGTAAGGATAGACAATGTAGGCTTAGCGTTCTTGTAAACCGGAAGTTTCTTCAACTCTTCGTCGAAGTAGTAAATCAAGTCAACCGCCAAGTGGTCTACGCGGTCATCGTCATTACCGAAGCATGGGAATTCGCCTTCGATGTCAAAACCTTCAGTCAATCCCTGCTCGTTGCGGCGAGCTGTAACCTTAGCGTACTTGATAGCAGAAAGTGAGTCTACAGCGATAGACATACCTGCTACACCATAAGCCAAGTTGATAACCGGGTCAGTGTCAACGAATGCCATCTGAGCTTTTTCGTAGTAGTACTTATCGTGCATGTAGTGAATGATGTTCATAGCTTCATTATATACACGAGCTACTTCGTGAAGCACTTTCTTATAGTTAGCCAATACTTCTTCAAAGTTAAGAACGTCACCAGTCAATGCCGGGATGTCTTTAACCATCAAAGTACCTGTATTTTCGCAACGTCCGCCGTTGATAGCCAACAGCAACGCCTTAGCCAAGTTACAGCGTGCACCGAAGAACTGTATGTGGCGACCTATATCCTGATAAGATACGCAGCAAGCAATTCCGTAGTCGTCAGAGTTACGTACTTCACGCATCAAATCGTCGTTTTCGTACTGGATAGAAGATGTATCGATAGATACCTGAGCACAGAAGTTCTTGAAGCCTTCTGGCAACTCAGGACTCCACAGAACTGTCAAGTTAGGTTCTGGCGATGGGCCCAAGTTATAAAGAGTCTGCAAGAAACGGAATGAAGTCTTAGTTACCTTAGTACGTCCGTCGTTGAAGCGTCCACCCAAAGATTCAGTTACCCAAGTCGGGTCGCCTGCAAAGATATCGGTGTAAGCCTGCATACGCAAGTGGCGAACCATACGCAATTTGATAACGAACTGGTCGATCAACTCCTGAGCGTGAGTTTCGTCCAAAGTACCGTTGTGCATATCATATTCGATATAGATATCGAGGAATGAAGAAACGTTACCAAGTGACATGGCAGCACCGTCTTGTTCTTTTACGGCAGCAAGGTAAGCCATGTATACCCACTGTACAGCTTCCTGTGCAGTGTAAGCCGGGCGGCTCAGGTCGAGTCCGTACTGCTGACCCATGATCTTGATTTCCTTCAAAGCCTTGATCTGCTCTGCTACTTCTTCGCGCAAGCGGATACGAGCATCAGTCATCGGACCAGTAAGGTCGCGCAAGTCATTCTGCTTAACCTCAATAAGTCTATCCAGACCGTAAAGAGCCAAACGACGATAGTCACCGATTACACGGCCACGAGCGTAGTTATCTGGAAGACCTGTAAGGAATCCCAAAGAGCGGAATGAACGGATTTCTTCTGTATAAGCGTCGAACACACCGTCATTGTGAGTTTTACGGTAGTGTGTAAATATATCTTTTACGTGTGGGTCTACTTCTACACCATTTTCACGACAAGCCTTTTCTACTACTTTGATACCACCGAAAGGCTTGATGGCACGACGGAGAACTTCGTCTGTCTGCAATCCGACAATTACCTCGTTTTCCTTATCGATGTATCCTGCAGCGAACGATGTAATGGTAGAAACGGTAGACGGATCGAGCGAGCGAACACCGTTGTTAGCACGTTCTTCTGCCAACGCTTCAAGACATTTGTTCCATACTGCCTGAGTACGCTGTGTAGGACCAACGAGGAAAGAGGCGTCTCCTGTATAAGGAGTGATGTTGGTCTTCACAAAGTCGGTTACATTGATTTCGTGATTCCAACGTCCTTCTTTAAAATTCTGTGTCATAATTTAACTGAATGTTTATAAGTTATCGATTACGGGTGCAAAGTTAGCTATTCAAACAGTAATACACAATACTTAGGAGTAGGTATATTTCATTATTTGCAATTATTACAATTTAGTATACTTTTAAAACAATTGATTTAACTCGCATTATATCAGTGTATTCTATATCTTTCGATATGCGAAATAGTGTTAGCTTTATATTATTATATTTTTTATTATTTGCTTGTCAGACATTGACCCCTTCGAAAATTGTTTAGTAATTTTAATCTGCGCAATGTTTTGCTTTGAATTTGTGGATGTTTTTGACTTACAGAATTGTTTGATTCTTCTTGTTTTTTAAAATTGGCCATGCGGATGGGTTTTTCTTCTTCTTTTGTCTTGATACAAAAGAAGAAGAAACAAGAAGAAAAAATCAAGGCTACGTCTCCGGGCCTACTCCGGAAAGGCCGTTCTGATGCTGAAAAAAGAACTCGCTTCGTTGCACTACGCTCAAACAGCATTTTTCAGCACCGCCCGTCCATTCCTCCGCTCACGCCCCTACGCCTAGGCCGGTCTTTCATTTCTTACGGTTTCTTTAGACGCTAATGTGCTTCATTGTTGGCTTAGGCTATTCTTTCCTATCTCTGTAATACCGATTTTCTTTTTCCAAATCGTACGCGTTATGGCGTTCTTTATCCTTGCGGAAATACTCGCGGCGGCGGATGGAATCTTCGGCTGCTCGCTGACGGATGTATTGCTCTATGGTGGTGACTTCTTCCAGCTCTTTCTGCTTGGCTCTTTCTTTTTTTTGTTGTCGGGCAGAAGGAGCTTTCTTTTTGGTAGCCGATTCTGATGAAGTTACTGTGTTTGAAGTGTATGCACTTTCTACTGTAGTATCGTTTGAAAGGGCTAATACCGGAAATACGCTCTTTACCTTTTGGTTCGATTTCCAGAAACGTGGATAGCGGGCGCTGTCCTCACGTGTGGGGACGTAGGTAGCGTAAGTCTTCCACGCGTTGGCGTACTTACGATTGTGCTTGATGGCCCTGCCACGAGCTGTCAGGCTCTCGAAAAGCAGCTTGTTGAAGTCTGTCTCTATCACTACGCCACTGCCGCTTGGGGCTGTTAGCGCTTCGTACATCTCTCCAGTAGATGTAATGATGGTCTTTCCGTACTCCTCGTTCTGCTTGTTTAGATAAGGGGTGAGTTTCCAGTACACGCTCCACTTCTTTTTCAGCGTGGGCATAACGCTCTCTATCGGATCTTCGTTATAGCGGTTCCAGATGGAGTAGGGGGTGGCTCTTACATATCCGTCTATCTGTTTAACGGTGGTGGTGTCGGCAAAGCTTCTCTTGAAGGGGACTTTCTCCTTGAACTTCTTCCACTCGGCTTCGAGCGGTGCTTCCAGCATCTTCTCAATCTTGTTGTTGGGCTGTGCCGTGAAGTCGAACTGTATCATCTTCACCGCATTCTCGTTAAGCTTTATCTCTTCTTCTTTCTGTGCCGATGTCTTAGAGGTACTCTGCGCCGAGGCATAGAATACATTTGTAAGCAGAAGAAGCAGTACGAGAGTATACCACGCTATGTTTTTATTCTGAATCATTGTTTGTTTTTGTCTGGATGTGTAGCATGTGTTATTTTATTCTGCCGCATTGCATATAGCACTTTCGGTAGTAAGCCTCGTTAAGACTGCTTACTATCACTCCGCGCGATGTGCTGGCGTGTATAAACCGATTGTTTTTCAGATAGATGCCCACATGATTGGCGGTGCGCTTGTTTCTTCCGTTGTGAAAGAAAACCAAGTCGCCCTCGTTGAGCTTGCTTTTGCTTATCTTCTGGCAATTGCGTGTGCGTTGCTCTTCTGAGCTTCGTTTCAGAGTCTTGTGATATACGGTTTTACAGATGCTGTACGATAATCCAGAGCAGTCGGTACCGCTTTTGGAGTATCCGCCTCTACGGTATGGAGTACCTATCCAGCGCGACGCTTCTATATATAAGCGGTGATTATCGTTCAGGTCGATGTCCATATCGAGCCTGAGGGCTGCCTGGGCAAGTTCTTGGTAGTTGTAGCGTGGGGCTTTTGTGGCGCAACTACACAATAGGGTTATTGTTAGTAATAGGAGGGTCTTGGTTATTATGTTGTTTTTTTGTTTTGCCATACCGTTTTTATTTGTCGATAAACAAATGTAGTTATTTTCTGATGATGGTGGTATGGCTTTTTACATCGGTTTCGCTTATTTAAGATTACTTTTTAGAGTACGGCAGCTACTTTCCTAACGTTTGCCAGTTAAAATATACCTCAATAATGTATGGCTATTTTTCTTTTTCCATTTCCTGCGGAATGCGGAATGCGGTGTATAGCTCTAATATAGAGGCGATGGCAAGACTGGCAATCCATTCGTTGTGGCGGCAGAGCAGCATTATTACGCCGGTTAGAACTAGGATTGATGCCCCAAGAATTTGCTGACGGCGAAGGCGTTTGATGATGATGTTGTTACCATCGTAGCTATCCATTACTTGCACGTAGGCGAAGAGGATGGCACCCACCAAATATATATAAGGTGCAAACACCCAGTTAGTGATTTTTATGGCAAGTCCCACAAATAGCAGCACCGCACCGATGCCTGATAGAATAGAATTATATTTACTCATTACTTTTTCTTGTTCAAGTCTTCTTCAAAAACATAGATATCCTCATTCTCCTTTTTCATGAGGTACTTCTCTCTCGCCACCTTCTCCAACGCATCGGGCGATGTGGTGAACTCCTTCAGCGTCTTGCTGTCCTTTTCGTACTGCTGACGGTACTGCTTTATTTCAGCTTTCAGCTCGCTGATTTCTCTTGCATGCTTTGCCCGTGTTATAAGGCTGTTTTCGTCATCGAGCACACCGATAATAAGACCGAAAATCAGCAGCGTAATTAAATACTTGTGCTGCGGGATGAAGTTCAATATTAATTTAAGATATTTCATGTTGATATGTTTAAGTTTGTTATAGACTCATGCTAAGCCTTGTGCTGAGCAAAGGTAGAAATATTTTGTTTCAACTCCATATCGGGAGATAGATTTTATGTATATTTGCAGATACTAAATATTCAGATTATGGAGAATTACATCGTATCGGCACGAAAATATCGTCCCGCTACCTTTGATACGGTGGTAGGCCAGCGAGCTCTTACCACCACACTGAAGAATGCTATAGCCAATCATAAACTTGCTCATGCTTATTTGTTCTGCGGACCGCGTGGGGTGGGTAAGACTACCTGTGCGCGTATCTTCGCCAAGACCATCAACTGCTTGAGTCCGCTGCCCGACGGCGAGGCTTGCAACGAGTGCGAGTCGTGCCGTGCGTTCAATGAGCAACGCTCTTATAATATACACGAGCTTGATGCCGCGTCTAACAACTCGGTAGAAGACATCCGTAGTCTGATAGAGCAGGTGCGCGTACCGCCTCAGGTGGGAAAGTATAAGGTGTACATCATTGACGAGGTGCACATGCTTTCGGCATCGGCATTCAACGCTTTCCTTAAGACGCTTGAAGAGCCGCCAGCCCACGCCATTTTCATCCTTGCCACTACCGAGAAGCATAAGATACTCCCTACTATTTTAAGCCGATGCCAGATTTACGACTTCAGCCGAATCAGTGTGGCAGATATCGTAGAACATCTGGAGCATGTGGCTGCCAGTGAGAATATAGAGGCAGAACCGGAAGCCCTGAACGTAATAGCGCAGAAGGCCGACGGTGGTATGCGCGATGCCTTGTCTATCTTCGACCAGGTGGTGAGCTTTACAAACGGACATGTGGCGTATAAGAGTGTAATAGAGAATCTTAACGTACTCGATTACGAATACTATTTCAAGTTGACCGATTGTTTCTTGCAGAACCGTGTGGGCGAGTGTCTGCTCATCTTCAACGAGGTACTGAAGAAGGGTTTCGACGGAAATCACTTCGTTACGGGACTCACTTCGCACTTCCGTGATTTGTTGGTAGGCCGAGATGAACAAACCCTGCAATTGCTCGAAGTAGGAGCATCCATCCGCGAACGCTATCGCGTGCAGGCTCAGCAGTGCACCCCTCAGTTCCTTTATAAGGCGATGAAACTCAGCAACGAGTGCGATATCAACTACCGCATGAGTCGCAACAAACGATTGCTGGTAGAACTTATGCTTATACAGATAGCCCAACTCACTCTTCCCGACGAAGATGTCAGTGGTGGGCGTAGCCCTGAGCAGAAGATAAAACCCGTATTCAGCCAAGCGGCTCCGCAGCAACCTAACGTAGCGCCTCAGCAACCTACTGTGGCACAGCAGCCCTCTAACGTAGCTCCTGCCACCGCTGCTCCGCATCCGGCAGCATCGGTTCAGCCTCAAGCCGCTCCTCAGCCGCAGGCTTCCGCTCCGGTGCATACCAGTCCTCTGCCCAAGCGTACCGATAGTGGTACTAAGATACCCGTTATGAAAGCCGGGTCGTTAGGAGGCATCTCCATCCGTCAGATGAGTGCGTCAAAAAACACCTCTGCATCGGCGGCAACGGAAACGCAGCAACAGAAGCAGGCGGTAGCCGAAGCTCAGACCTATCAGAACAAACCTGTTCAGAAAGACGAACTTGACAGATGTTGGCGTCAGTTCTCCACTACCTTACCCATAGAGGAGAAAGCCAACGCTCAGCGTATGATGAACATGCACCCCGTGTTGAAAGAAGACGGTGTAACTTTCGAGGTAGTAGTAGACAACGGTTTGGTAGAGAAATACATGAGTCGTCTTGCCCCGCAGATAGAAGCCTATCTACGCGAGAACCTGCACAACTATCTCCTCCGCATGACGCTCCGTGTAAGCGAGGCTGGCGAGAACCTCCGTCCCTACAGTCAAGTAGAGTGCTTCCAGATGATGAGCAAAAAGAACCCCGAACTCCTCCGCATGAAAGAAGCCTTCGGATTAGAGTTGGCGTAAACTATTATAAATAAAAAGACCGCATTACTTATGAAAAGAGCAATGCGGTCTTTTTTTACTTCTTATTCTGATATTTCTCCGGAAGCGCCGACTCTATCGCGGCATACGATTCCGACATAATCTTCTGAAGATTCTCTTCACCCTTCTTTCCTGTAGGATATACAGGCGGATGAATAGTCAACTTCATAGGATGCCAGCTTAGCAGATGACTGGTGCGCGGCATAACCTCGAAAGCACCGTCGATGGTTAGCGGAACCACCGGAAGCTGAAGCTGATCGGCCATTAAGAACGCACCCTTCTTAAAGTCGCGCATATGGCCAGTGTACGTACGGGCACCCTCTGGGAACACCACCATTGATGTACCACCTTGCAATACCTTCTCTGCTTTCTTGATAGTCTCCACTATCTTACGTGGGCTCGACTTATCGACGAAGATGAACCCAGCCGCTTCGCTTGCCTTACCCACCATTGGCACGTTGCGCAAGCTTTGCTTCATCATCCACTTAAAGTTACGATGCAAGAAACCGTAAATCAAGAATATGTCGAACGAACCCTGATGATTCGCCACAAACACATACGAAGTATCCTTGTCGATATTCTCACGGCCAGTTACGCTGATAGGCAACAAAAACAAGCGGCACGTAAACACCGACCACAGATGACCAGGATAATAACCCCAGAAATTCCCGTCGCCCAGTCGGCACCCTACAATGGTAACGATAGTCGTGATGACGGTAGCTACCAAAAACAGAGGCAGCCCGATACAGATTTGATAAATGATGTATAACAGTCTCATAATCCGTTAGGTTTATAATTTAAAATTTCATTGTTTCTTTAGTGTGATTACCGTAATATCAGGCCATGCACCTATGCGCATCGGGAAAAGCACGTACCCTAGTCCGATGTTCACGAACAGCGCCCTTTTCCCCTCAGTGTACATCCCATCGTATTCAGGATAAACAAAAACCGAGGGCGAGAAACCGAACACCTTTATTTGCATGTCGTGCGTATGTCCCGACAGCGTCAGTGCGATATCCGTGTCAGGCAATACGCTACGCCTCCAGTGCGTAGGGTCGTGGCTGAGCAATACCTTAAACATACCGTCGGTACCTTTTAGTGCCTTAGGCAAGTCGGCCCTGTCTGGAAACGGAGGCCTTCCGCTATTCTCTACACCAACAATAGCTATAGAGTCATTGCCGCGCCGTATAATCCGATGATCGTTTATCAGCATCTGCCATCCCATAGAGCCTTCGTGCGCTATCAGCGAGTCCACATCCGCCAATCGCTCAGCCTCACTGTTCCAATGGCTATACAGCGCATAGTCATGATTCCCTAAAATAGAGAACACACCATCCTTCGCTGTAAGTTGGCTCAGTATCTGCATGTAAGGTTTCAGTTCGTTCGATTCACTGTTTACCAAATCGCCCGTAAACGCCACGGCATCAGCTTGCAGACCGTTGCATAACTCCACCGCCCGACGCATAGCCGTAGTGTCGTTGTTCCAACTGCCGGTATGAATATCCGAAATCTGCACTATCCTGTATCCATCGAAAGCCGATGGCAATTCATCAGAAGCGTAAGTCACCTCTCTCACACGGAAGAGATGCTTTCCTGCGGTAGCCCCGAATACGATGCTCGCCAACGCTGCCACAGCTATCAAACTACACACAGCAGTAGACACCTTATTATATACAGCCCTATGCAGACGGTTTCGTATACCCACCAATCCGATGCCACGAAGCAACAGATGCAGCACTACGAAAATGGCTTTAGGTATGCACACGGCAAAGGCGATAATCAGGTAAATGCCGAACGCCTCATGATAAGTGCGCCCCATGACGATGAAAACGCCCAACGCCAATAGCAACAAAACCGATGGCAACCATAGCAAACACTTCCTTCGTTTGCTTAAGCCCCTGCCTTTTATGAAGGCAGAGTACAGGTACCAGTCGGGCAAGCCCAACAAGGCAAGGATGAAAAGCGCAACTCTCAGTAATACCATAACTCCTAAAATGTTTCTTTATAGATTGCCCAGCAGATACTTACGCATCTCGGCAACCGATTTTCCACGCCGTTCAGCATAATCGGCCAACTGCGTTTGGTCTATCTTTCCTACAGAGAAATAATGCGCTGCCGGATGAGCGAACATCAATCCCGACACCGAAGCGTGAGGCTGCATCATACCGTTCTCGGTCAGACGGATGCCGATACGCTTCAGTTGAAGCAACTCGTCGAGGATATGACTCGTTGATATGTCCGGAAGCGACGGATATCCTATAGCAGGACGAATACCCTGATACTCCTCGTTGAGCAACTGCTGCATACTGAGGTTCTCGTCGGGAGCATAGCCCCACACGTGCTTACGTATATGCTGATGCATCTTCTCTACAGCCGCTTCCGCCAGTCGTTCGCCAAGCGTCTTTATCAGCATACGCTTGTAGTCGTCATCCTCAAAAGGCTTCTCCATCTCCTCGTCTATGGTAGCCGCAAAAGCCCCCACCGTATCAGCGATGCCCTGTTCTAACGGACGCACAAAGTCACTCAGACACAGATACGGATCATCCTCTCGCACATGCGTCTGCTGGCGGAGTAGCGGAAAACGAACCCCATCGAGCAGCAAGTCGTCGCCATCGGCGTAAGCATCCATAAGTCGGTACATGGCGTACACTTTAAATTCGCCATCCAGCGCATTAAGCATACGCTGCGCCTCCTTATGCAACTGCATCGCCTCGGCAGCCTTTGGAATATCCTCCTTGGGGAACGAAGCCAACCACGAAGCCCGGCACGCATCGCAACCGTGAATCTGTGCTATGGTAGCAAACCTGGGCTGAAATCCCCACGAGTGGAAGAAGTAAAGCCAGTTAATGTACTCTGTTACATCATGAATATCGTAGGCGATGACAGTTGTTTCGGTCTTCATCTTTAATATCTACTTATATAATTAGCGGCAGAAAGTCAGCGCCTCGCCACGAACCTCGGTATTCACCTTATCGTCAGCGTACACCAACTGTCCGTTCACGAAAGTCTTTTCCACCTTAGAGTGGAAAGTCTGACCCTCCATCGGACTCCATCCGCACTTACTCAAAATACACTCGGGCGTAACCGTCCATTCCTTCTCCGGATTCAGAATGACCAAATCCGCCTTATATCCCTTACGAATATAACCTCTGCGGTCTATCTGATACAGTCGGGCAGGAGCGTGGCACATCTTCTCCGCCAACTGCTCTATGCTCAGTACACCCTGACGAACCAACTCCATGATGCTCACCAACGAGAACTGTATAGACGGCATACCCGACACCGCTTTCAGAGCACCGCCCTGTTTTTCTTCTATAAGATGAGGCGCATGGTCGGTACCAATTACGTCAATCTTATTAGTCGATAACGCGGCACGCAGCGCGTCGCGGTCGGCACGAGTCTTTATGGCAGGGTTACACTTTATTCTAGCGCCAAAACGTGCGTAATCTTCATCGCAGAACATCAAGTGCGATACACACGCCTCGGCAGTGATACGCTTCTCTTCCAAGGGCTTATCCTCAAGCATTTCAAGCTCTTTAGCCGTGCTGATATGAAGAATGTGCAGACGGGCTCCCGTCTCCTTTGCCAACTGTATAGCGAGCGACGACGAGCGCAGGCACGCCTCTTCATTACGGATAAGCGGATGGAAACTGATGTCGAGGTCTTCGCCATACTGAGCCTTGTACTTAGCGGTGTTTTCACTGATAATAGCCTGGTCTTCGCAGTGAGTAGCAATCAGCATACCCGCTTCAGAGAAAATCTTTCGCAGAGTGTCCATGCGGTCAACAAGCATATTCCCGGTGCTGGCACCCATGAACAACTTAACGCCACATACATGCTTCTTATCAAGCATAGGCAGCATATCAGCATTATCGTTAGTCGCCCCAAAGTAGAACGAATAGTTCACTAAGCACTTGCCGGCAGCATACTCAAACTTATCGTTAAGAGCCTCGATGGTAGTAGTCTGCGGCTTACAGTTGGGCATGTCCATAAACGAAGTCACCCCACCCGCAGCAGCTGCAGCCGTCTCGGTAGCCATCTCCGCCTTATGCGTAAGCCCCGGGTCGCGGAAGTGAACATGATCATCTATCACACCCGGCAGCAGATAACATCCACCGGCATCAATCTCTGAATCGCACGGCATGGCAGGGCGCTCGTCCTCTTTCAGCACTTCGGCTATCAAGTCGCCTTCTGTCACCACCGAGCCACGGAAAGTCTGTCCATCGTTAACAATCCGTGCGTTATATATTAATGTGCGTTTCATTATTCAACAGGTTTTTTAGGGTATTTCTTGAACCATCCGTCCAGTCTCAGTCTGATTACTCCGAACACCGCTTCGCCAAATATGCTGCTGTTCATCTTAGAGGTACCCAGTTCTCGGTTCACGAAAATCACAGGCACTTCGGTAATCTTGAATCCGCACTTGTAGGCGGTGTATTTCATTTCAATCTGGAAGGCGTATCCCTTGAAGCGAACCTTGTCAAGCTCTATGGTTTCTAATACCGAACGACGGTAGCAAACGAATCCCGCAGTGGTATCGTGAATCTTCACTCCGGTAATGATGCGTACGTACTTCGATGCGAAATAAGACATCAGCACGCGTCCCATAGGCCAGTTCACTACATTGACGCCGCTTACGTAGCGCGATCCGATAGACAAATCCGCTCCCTGGTCGTGACATGCGGCATACAGTCTTGGCAGGTCGTCCGGGTTATGGCTGAAGTCGGCATCCATTTCGAAGATGTAATCGTATTTCTTTTCGATGGCCCAACGGAATCCGGCGATGTAAGCCGTGCCGAGTCCCAGTTTTCCTTTTCGCTCTATCATGAAGAGGCGTTCGGGGAACTCTTTCTGCATCCGTCGTACTATGTCGGCAGTGCCGTCGGGCGAGTTATCTTCTACCACAAGGATGTGGAAGACTTTCTGCAGTCCGAACACCGCGCGGATGATGTTCTCGATATTTTCTTTTTCATTGTAAGTAGGAATAATTACAATGCTGTCACTTGTCTGCATAATTCTTTAATTATACGTGATTATACGTGTTTATTTTAAGCACAAAGGTATAGAAAATATTGAGAAATCGCTTACTTTTGAATTTTATATGAATTAATGAACATTACTTAACGTGTATGTGTGATATTGTATTGTCTAAGACTGAGGTGAATTGGCGTAATAATTATGCTCTCTTGAAGGCTTATATTGAGGAGCATGGTCATCTTCCTAATAAGAAGAGGGTGGAGAACCGTGGCTTGCTGAATTGGTGGAAGTATAATCAGAAGTTGATCAGGGCTGGGAAACTTTCTGCTGAGAAAGTTTTTTTGTTGAAAGAGCTTGGTGATATGAGGGTGGGTCTTGATTAAGACTTTTTTGGAGAAAATTTTTATCTTTGGTTGATGTGTTCCCCGCCCGTCCATTCCTCCGCTCACGCCCCTACGCCTAGGCCGATCTTTCATTTCTTACGGTTTCTTTATACGCCAAGGCGCTTCGCTGTTGGCTTTTGGGTTCGGCTTCGCCTTGCCTTCGGCTTTGCTGTTTGCTATTTGTTGGTGGCTTCTATTTGACCATTAGTGGTTAACAGTAAATTTCGTGCACATAGGAAAAATGCTTCAGAAGTGCGAACAAAGCATTGCGATGATCGACTTTAAGCATCGCAATGTTTTGTTCTACTCACCGCATTCTGTTTTCACCCCGTCAGAAGGTGTCATGGGGGTTATTTTTAAGATTGTAGGCAAACAAAAGTAAATGAAGAATACGCCAGCGCTACGATTAACGCTGACGTATATCGTTAGGATTGGCCGAAGCGTATGCTCCGTCTTTGGCTTCGAATATTACGGAGGGTTCTATCACCTCTACGGTGTGCCATGCGCCCTTGGGTATCTGACAGCCGTAACGAGCTTCCGCAGGACAAAGGCGGATGCGTTTCACCTCACGTAACTCGGTTTTGCGGACTATATGCTGGGCATCCATTCCCATCGGAAAATCATCAGAACCGGTGGTGTACGAAGACACTTCCTCGTAAATCACCTCGTCTAACTTACCGCATAGGCAGAGCACCGATTCACTGGTGTCTTGGTGACGGTGAATAGGCACTACCGTACCCGGCAGCAATGCGATAAGCATGCGCTGGCTGGTGTCGGCCGACGATGTACGCAAGTCTAGACTCTGACGTAGACGCGGATTCTGTAATGCCTGCTCAAACAGATTTCCTAAAAACTCTTTATTAAATTCCATATTCGATAGTTCTGCAAGGTTCTTATTATTGATTCTCCAACTCTTCACGAATAAACTTAGGAGTGAAGCCGATGTCTTTTTTAGCCACCTCTTCTGGTGTACCACACGCCAACAGGCGTCCTCCGCCTTTTCCGCCTTCAGGGCCCATATCTATGATATAGTCGGCCATCTTTATCACATCGAGATTATGCTCTATGACGATGACCGTGTTTCCTTTATCTACAAGACGGTTGAGCACGTTCATCAGCACACGGATATCCTCGAAATGTAGTCCGGTAGTGGGTTCGTCTAATATATAAAGCGTCTTGCCTGTGTCGCGCTTAGATAACTCGGTTGCCAATTTAACACGCTGGCTTTCTCCGCCCGACAGTGTGGTAGATGGCTGCCCCAACTTGATGTAACCCAAGCCTACTTCTTGCAACACCTTTATCTTATTGAGTATCTGAGGCACATTTTCAAAAAATTCTACCGCACGGTTAATGGTCATATCGAGCACATCGGCTATAGACTTTCCTTTGAAACGCACTTCGAGCGTTTCTCGGTTATAGCGCTTGCCGTGACACACCTCGCAGGGCACCATCACATCGGGCAAGAAGTTCATTTCTATAATCTTATATCCGTTGCCACCACAAGCCTCACAGCGTCCGCCCGACACATTAAATGAGAAACGTCCCGGCTTGTAACCGCGAATTTTCGCCTCCGGAAGTCCCACAAACAAACTACGGATATCAGAGAACACACCGGTGTAGGTGGCAGGATTAGAACGAGGCGTTCTGCCCAAAGGCGACTGGTCTACGTTTACTACCTTATCTATATACTCTAATCCCTCTATAGAATCATAAGGCAATGGGTCTTGCAACGAACGATAAAAGTGCTGCGACAGTATAGGCTGAAGCGTATCGTTTATCAGTGTAGACTTTCCGCTACCCGACACACCGGTAACACAAATCAATTTGCCCAAGGGGAATTCTACATCTACACCTTTCAGGTTGTTACCACGAGCGCCACGCAACCACAGCGAATGTCCGTTTCCTTCGCGTCGCTTTTCGGGGATGGCAATCTTCATCTGTCCGTTAAGATACTGCGAAGTCAAGGTGTTAGTTTTCAGCATCTCTTGCGGAGTTCCCTGAAATACCACTTCGCCACCTAAGCGTCCTGCCTTAGGACCCATATCTACTATATAATCTGCCGCCAGCATCATATCCTTATCGTGCTCTACCACGATAACCGTATTGCCTAAGTCGCGTAGTTCCTTAAGCGAATTTATCAAGCGGATATTATCACGCTGATGCAATCCGATACTCGGCTCGTCGAGGATGTACAGCACGTTAACCAACTGCGAGCCTATCTGCGTAGCCAAACGAATACGCTGGCTCTCACCTCCCGACAAGCTGACCGACGAGCGGTTTAGCGAGAGATAATCAAGACCAACATCGAGCAAGAATTTCAGACGTGTACGTATCTCCTTCAGAATTTCGGAAGCGATGACACGCTGTTTGTCTTCGAGAAACTCTTCCACATGACTCAGCCATTCATACAACTCGCTGATATCCATCGATGCCAACTCGTAAATATTCTTATCGTGAATGCGGAACCAAAGCGCCTCTTTGTTCAACCGCGATCCCTTACACTCTGGGCAGACATCGGTCTTTGCGAACTGGTCGGCCCACTTCTGCGCTGTAGCCGAAGCGTCGCTTTCCTGCATCATCTGGATATATTTCACTATACCCTCATAGTTTACAAAGTAATCGGAAGTAGAATGAATAAGAGTACTTTTTATCTTCAGGCGTTCGTCCGAGCCGTAAAGTATATCGTTTATAGCATCTTCGGGCAACTCGCATACAGGGGTTTTCAGTGTAGCGTCGTACTTATTGAGCAAGGCTTCTAGCTGCCAGAAGATCATTACGCTCTTATACTTACCAAGAGGGGCTACGGCACCTTCGTACACCGACAGCGAACGGTCTGGTATCACCTTATCTACATCTATCAAGTTGACGTAACCCAAACCCTTGCATCGAGGACAAGCTCCTTGCGGAGAGTTGAACGAAAAGTTATGCGGAGCCGGCTCACGATATGACAATCCCGTAACAGGACACATCAGCCTCTTGCTGTAATGACGAACGCTCTCTGTCTGCGCATCCAGAATCATCAAAAGCCCGTCGCCCTGCTGCATGGCCGTAGCCACACTCTGACGCAAACGCTTATCATCCTTATCCGTAACGATGGTCTTGTCTATCACCACTTCTATATCGTGATTCTTATATCGGTCGAGCTTCATGCCGTGAGTTATCTCTTTCACTTCGCCGTCTACACGAACGTACAGATAACCCTTCTTTCGAACCTGCTCGAACAACTCCTTGTAATGACCTTTACGGGTACGCACCAGCGGAGCGAGAACGAAAATACGTTTTCCCTTATAATCGCGATGAATTAAGTCGATGATTTGTTCCTCGGTATATTTCACCATCTTCTCGCCCGAAATGTATGAATAAGCCGTACCGGCACGCGCGTAGAGCAAGCGCAGATAGTCGTATATCTCTGTAGTAGTACCCACGGTAGAACGCGGATTCTTGTTGGTAGTTTTCTGTTCAATGGAAATAACCGGGCTAAGACCTGTAATTTTATCCACATCCGGCCGCTCCATTCCCCCCAGGAAATTGCGGGCGTATGCCGAAAATGTCTCAATATATCTCCGTTGTCCTTCCGCAAAAATCGTATCGAATGCCAACGACGATTTCCCGCTTCCGCTAAGACCGGTAATGACAGTCAGGCTGTTGCGTGGAATCTCTACGTCAATATTCTTTAGATTATGCACCCGTGCCCCTTGCACGCTGATTGTTTCTTTCGCCTCTTCCATAATCGTTTGTCGTAATGCTATCGTGCAAAGATAGAGATAAAAAGTGATAACGCATTATAGGGATAAAGAAGTTTTTTTGTACTTTTGCCTTCAATAAATAAATATGAAAATGAAATTTCTCCATATTGTCAGCTTTTCGTTAGCGTTGGCTTTCGGAAGCTCTATGCTATCTTCAGCACAAAATAATACCGGTTTTTTCCTGCATACCGTAGAAAAAGGACAGAGTCTTTACTCTATAGCCAATATGTACAGTGTGTCTATAGAAGACATAGTGCGACTGAATCCGCAGTGCAATGAGCAGATACGCGCGGGTCAAGCGTTAAAGATTCCGCAGACCGCCGCTACAGGAAGCAACTCAAAGCGTTTCCACACCATTCAGGCCGGAGAGACTCTTTATAAGCTGACAGTGAAATACAATATTACCGCACAGAAAATATGCGACGCCAACCCCGGACTGAGCGCAAGCAATTTCCGCATAGGTCAGGTTATAGTAATACCTAACGCCAACAGCGCCGAACTGGCATCAACTGCTGCTGCGCAGACTCCTGCTCCTCAAACAGACAGCAGCAAGAAATCTTGGAAAGATATGCATAAGGTAGAGAAGAAAGAAACTATCTTCAGCATCAGTCGCATGTATGGCATTACAGAAGACGAACTGATAGCTGCCAATCCGGAGCTGAGAAAAGGTAAGCTTAAAAAGGGGACGTTCTTATTTATACCTTACCCTAAAGAGAGTGCGCAGAAATCATCTCAATCGCCAAGCAATGAACAATTGTTCCAAGAGAACGCTCAGCCGTCTAAAAACATACAGACGGTAAAGGTAGCAGTGTTATTGCCATTCGGCGGAAACGACCAGCAGCGCATGACAGAGTTCTACGAGGGTTTCCTCATCGCTGTGGACAGTCTGAAGAAGAAAGGCGAATCGTTCGACATATATACATACGATACTTCTGCCGGTGTTAACACTATCTTGGCAAAGAGCGAGATGAAGAATATGGATATCATCTTCGGCCCGGCACATACATCAAACATCTCTGCCGTGGCAGGCTTTGCCGAGAAGAACAATATCCGCTTGGTTATTCCTTTCGCTCCGAAAGTAGACCAGGTATTTAATAGTCCCAACATTTATCAGGTAAACACTCCGCAGTCTTACTTATACTCTGAAGTTTACGAACACTTTATCCGTAAGTTTGGTAAGACTAACGTGATATTCCTGGACGACGGAACTTCCGACAAGAGCAAGTCTGAGTTCATAAAGGGCATGAAAAGCGAACTTAAAGACAACAGCATAAAGTATAAGCAGATTCGTTTAACCAACGAAGTAACTCCCGAAACAGTTATAGCTGCTATGGATACCTTGAGCGAGAATATATTCATCCCGTTATCGGGCGAGAGAACCACGCTTACCAAGCTGTTGCCCAACCTTACCATGGTGCGCCGTGAGCATCCCAACTTTAACATGCAGCTCTTCGGTTATCCTGAATGGCAGACTTACACGCAGGATTTCTTGGCAAACTTCTACGAACTGGATACTTACTTCTACTCATCGTTCTATACCAACAACCTTTTCCCGGCTGCAATAAACTTTACTCGCGACTACCGTCGTTGGTATAGCAAAGACATGGCCAACTCTTATCCTAAATACGGAATGTTGGGATTCGATATAGGCTACTTCTTCTTGCGCGGACTGTCGCAATGGGGAAATAAGTTGGAAGATAACCTCAACAAGGGTGGTGTAACTGCTATCCAGACCGGATTCAAATTTGAGAGAGTGAACAACTGGGGCGGATTCATAAACCGCAAGGTGTTCTTTGTGCACTTCTCCAAGAATTATGAACTGATAAAGCTCGACTTCGAATAGTATATGATGAACAAGAAAACGATATTAGGTATATTATGCGGAAGCATAGTGTCTTGCACTACGGCTACGGCACAGCTGCAAGACCAACGGAGCAATTTCTCACTGGGATTCAACGGTGGGGTTAACATGAGCTCTGTAAGCTTTACGCCTACCATAGACCAGGCTAATCTCATGGGTCCGCAGTTCGGTATAACCGCACGATATATCTCTGAGAAATACTTCAAGATGATTTGCGGTATTCAGGCCGAAGTCAACTACTCGCAAAGAGGATGGAAGGAAGTGATGGAAGAAGGTTTTACCGATGGTGCCTACCAGCGTAAAATGAACTATGTAGAGGTGCCGCTGATGGCTCACCTTGCCTTTGGTAAAGACAAGGGATACGGAGCGCGTTTCGTGGTTAACCTTGGTCCGCAGATAGGCTTCTTGATTAATGAGAAGGAAGAGATAACCGGACATCCAGAAAATCAGACCAGCCGCTCTACGGAACAATACGGCAAAATGGCCGAAAACAAATTCGACTACGGATTGATAGGCGGTGGCGGTTTGGAGATTCGCACCGGAATAGGCAACTTCATTCTGGAAGCACGATACTACTTCGGACTGAGCGATTTCTATCACAGCACGAAGAAGGACCCGTTTTCGCGCTCGGCACACTCGTACATAGCCGGGAAACTTACTTATTTATTCGACCTAAAGAAATAAGATCGTCATTATGAAACTGATATCATGGAACGTAAACGGCATCAGAGCTTGTTGCGACAAGGGATTTCGCGAAGCATTCAAGAGCCTTGACGCCGATTTCTTCTGCCTGCAAGAAACAAAGATGCAAGAAGGTCAGCTAGACCTTGCTTTCGATGGATATACATCATTCTGGAATTATGCCGAGAAGAAAGGATATTCCGGAACAGCCATTTTCACTCGCCACCAACCACTGTCGGTAAGCTACGGACTCGACATAGAGCACCACGATAAGGAGGGACGTGTGATAACACTTGAAATGGATAACTTCTATCTGGTTACCGTTTATACGCCAAACTCGCAAGACGGACTGAAGCGTCTGGACTACCGCATGACGTGGGAAGACGACTTCCGTAACTATCTGCTGGAGCTTGACAATAAGAAACCGGTAATAGTATGTGGCGACCTGAACGTAGCGCATAAGGAAATAGACTTGAAGAATCCGAAAACAAATCGCATGAATGCCGGATTCACCGACCAGGAACGCGAGAAATTCCAATTACTGCTCGACTCTGGATTCATTGATACATTCCGCTTTTTCTACCCAGATATGGAGAGCATCTACTCATGGTGGTCGTACAGATTCAAGGCGAGAGAGAAAAACGCAGGCTGGCGTATAGACTATTTCTTAGCCTCAAAACGACTGGCTGACAAACTGACCGGAGCGAAGATTCATACAGAAATCTACGGTTCCGACCACTGTCCGGTAGAAGTCACCATAGATTTCTGATAAACCATAGAGCGTCATACTATCTCGATGACGCTTTTACCGCCCATCCCCACTCGCTTTACGCGAATCTGAGTACGGATGCGTTCACGCATCTCGGCGGTGTGGCTAATAACACCCACTTTCTTGCCTTGCATAGCTTGCAGGCAGGAAAGTGCGTCTATTACCATATTCAAACTATCGCCATCAAGAGTGCCGAACCCTTCATCTACAAACAAGTTGTACATAGGCACATTCCTTGACGAAAGCGAAGATAAACCTAATGCCAACGCAAGGCTCACCAAGAAAGTCTCTCCACCCGAGAGCGAGCTGACATTGCGTATTTCATCGGCACGGTCGTGATCTACAACACGTATTCCCAACGAATTTTTAACTTGCTCTAAAGAATATCGCTTGCTGAACATCTGCAAATGCACGTTAGCCTGACGAATCAAGAACTGCAGCGTATATACTTGCACAGACTCTCTTAACGTATCTGAGTCGGCATTGCCCAAGATGCCGTAAAGTTCTTGCCAGTCATCGCGCTCCTTCTTTAAGCGGTCGAGTTCCGTTCGGCAATCGGCAGTAGCCTGAATGCACCGCTCGTGTGCAGAAAGTCTTCCGCCCAACGATGTACATTCCTTTTCTATCTGTTCTGCTTCTGCCGTCATAGCTTCCGACTTACTGAGTTGTTCTTTAATAGCCTCATCATAAGCGGATACTGCACGTTCTACCAACTCCTTATCCTGCTGCATGGCGATGTGCGCCTCTAAAGCATCAACGCAAGATTTCATGCTACCAGACAGCGTAGCCACTTCCTCATCAGTCTGCTTTATACGCTGGCGCTTTGCGTTCCAGTCAACCGATGCGTCAAAATAATACAGCAAATCGTTCTCACCTATTCTATTCTCTTCGTCTACACCTTTATTATACCGACCTACAAAATCCAATATTTCCGTGCGAAGTTTTCCGCACTCGGTACGCTTTTCTGCCATACGATTAACGTTGCCTTTAAGCAATCCCTGCAAGTGTACCAATTGCTCTACCCGCTTACGGCAATTTTCGGTCATCTCTTCTACGATCTTTGCCGCTGTTTTCTGCTTCTCACCTATTTCTTTCTCTACATCTTCCGGACACTTTCCGCCTAACATAGCAGCATACGCCTCGTCTTCCTGCTTATAGCATAGCAGAACTTCATCGAACGCCTTGTGTTTCTTTTCGCCGTCCACGGCATAATCGGCACTCTGCTTTTGCAGTTCCTCTGCCTTTGCAGCAGCTATCTTCAGCTTACTGTCGGATTCTTGCTTCTGCGTTGTGGCGTTTTGATAATCAGTTTGCATCTGTTTAAGCGATGCGATAAAAGCCGAATAATCGTCAGAGTAACGCTGCGCCCAGTCGCCTACTGTAATCTTAGCCGACAGTGCGGTACGCAAATCCTTATTCTGCGTAGCTACCTGCTCCAGTTCCTGATGCTTTTGATTCCACTGACCTTTAGACGACTCCCATTTCAGCTGACTGGCGTGCAATTTCTCCGTTTCCTCATCATTCAACTTATGATTCTTATCGACGGACGCACGTAACGCATCTATTTCCTTTCGTTTCCGTTCGTAATCGGCAAGTAAAGCACGAGTCTCTCTGCCGCATACTATAACTTCGGCCACCTTAGCATTAAGCAATTCTATTATCGCTTCGCTCTCCGTGCGCAATGAGAGATTCTGCAAATCCTTATAGCCAACAGTCGTTTCTTTCCACACCGATTCCGAATGCTGCAATTCAGTCGTCAATCGCTCTATGGTAGATTTCACCACCTCGCATCTGGCATTCAAAGCCGACGACTGACTCATCAATCCCGTACCATCAGCTTGGAGTAAGGTTCTTATCTCTTCCATCCGCTTACGCTTGCTCGCTATCTCCTGCTTAAGAGGCAACATAACACTGTCTACATCATGCGCGTACGGATGCTCTAAAGCCCCGCACACCGGACACGGCTTGCCCTCTTGCAGACTGGTACGAAGAGACTGAGCATTCTTACCAGCGGTAAGCTGATACGCCTCTTCCATACCGGGCAACAACGATGAAATATTCTTTTCCTCCGATAACAGCTTGGTCATCTCCTCGCTCACTGTTTTCTGCTTCTGCTGAATCTGAGCGAACTCAGCCTCGGCTACCTGCTTATCTTGCAACGCCTTCTTTACACCCTCTACCAAATCCGAAAGCGGATGAAACAAGTTGTACTGCTTAGTCATATCATCCAACTGATGATTCAGCGTATTTACATCGACAGACGAAAGCACTTTCTGCTTCTCTGCTAATTCCGACTGAAGTTTACTAAGCTGTGCCGTCAAATCGAGGCAACGCTTTTTGCCTTCGGATAAGGCAGCCTCTTCAGCCTTCAATTGCTTGTGCAATTTCTCCTGCTGCAAGCATCCATCAGTGTAATATGTCTCCTGCGAATGTAATCGGTCTAAATCGCCAAGCACCACATCAATCACATCAATCATTCCCTGATGAGGTTGCATAGCCGATAAGAACTTCTCTGCCGCATCTCGCTGAGTAACCAAGTCACTCATTGCCGATGCATTCTTGCAGATAATCTCTTTCAGCTGCTTAGCCTTATTATCCAACGCCTCCACTTCAGAGCGTAATCCGTCTACTTGCACTTTCTGAGCGTCAAGCCTTACCTTCAGTTGCCTTTTCTTTAGAATTTGCGGAGCCAGTGATTCTGCTTCTTCACGAATCTTCGCCTCCTGCTCTTTTACAGTCTGCAGTTGCTTTTTGCCCTGCTCTACCGAAACTTGCAAAGCCTCGTATTCCGTCTGGCCCTGCTTTACGCTCTCATCAAGTTTCTTTATATCATTCTCCGCATCAAGCCACGACTGATAGACCCCTCGCATGGGTTCCAAGTCGGACTGTATCTTCAGCTCCCTACGCACATCGTTCAATAGTGCGGCACGCTTTTTGGCTTCGGCAAGCGACTGCTCCATCTTACGGCAAGTATCCTCCTGCTTACGGTAGTCAGTAAGCCAACGAAGATTTGCTTCGGATGCCGTAATCCGTTTACGCACTTCTGTTAGCGCATCGGTCAGCTCCTTCAATTTCGTCTGAACTTCGGTAAGCTCCGCATCGCTCAACTTCTGCACTTCGTATGCCTGCACCTTATTATATACCGCCATAAAATTATCATCAGCCTGCTTTTTATACAAGGCAATCTGTCGGCCCACTCTTGTATAGAACTCCGTTCCCGTAAGTTTTTCAAGGAGTTTAGCCTTATCCTTCGATTCTGCCTTTACAAAATTGGCGAACGAGTTTTGGGCGAGCAACATAGTACGTGTAAACTGATCATAATCAAGACCGATAATTCCGTTTATCACACTATTATCTACTCGGCGATTTGCCCTATTAGCTGCATTGCCAAGTTCAACGACAGCCTCAGTCCAATTGCCATCTTCACCTTTTACATACCGCCACAATCTGCGCTCAGGTGGAGAATACTTACTACGTGGGATGGAACAAGCCCAACGTGCCTTATAACGGAAACCATCGCGAGCCTTGAAAACGACTTCCGAGTAACAACTTCTCGTGCCCTTTCTCATTATATTTCGTGAGTCATCGGGCGAGAGTTCCTTATCCTTCTTCGATTCATTATCACGGTCATAAAACTTGAAGTTCACCGCTCCGCAGAAACGTGGAGCCAACCCGTATAGCGCAAGGCAGATAGCGTCGAGTATCGTAGATTTTCCGCTACCCGTTTCTCCCACTATCGAAAACAAGTCCGCCCCCGCCAACGGTTCTCCGGAGAAATCGATAACATGTTCGCCCTCGAAAGACGCCAAGTTGCACAACGTAAGATTCAACAGTTTCATTCTTCACCCCCTTCCTCTTCTTTTCGGGCCGCTTCTATCGCTATTCGGGCCAATGCCGTAAGTTCATCATTCATCTCAAAACCATATTTGTTCTTATAACTCTGCTTCACGAAGTCGATAGGGTTTCGTGTCAGCAAATCGTCTATCGATTCCATCTCCACCTCATCATCCGTATCACCAGCCAACTGATACGCAACGGGCACACGGCATAAGCGCACCTTCTTCTTATCGGTGATATCAGTCACTCGCTTTTGTACCGACGGATCGGCTTCTGTAAGCAATACATTTACTTCGAGGTAAGGAGCATCGTCGTCACCATCTGCATCAGGCAAATCATTAAGAAGTTCGATAACCTCCGCCAACGGGCGCGGACGCTCTGGCAGAGAAAGCAACGGATGCTGTAACGGATAAGAAAGAAATTCGCCATCCCCTTTCAACTGTCCGTCCTCTATCTCATAGTAAACGGCTCCATGCCGATAATGCCGCTCGGCAAACGACATGGGCAACGCACTGCCCGGATAAACCCAGTGTTCTTTCCCTTTGATATGCTGATTACGATGCAGATGCCCCACTACCGCCAGCGTAACATCGCCTGCCACTTCCGATACGCCCACTACCTCAGAGCTGCCTATAACGATTCGCTCTGACGAGTTCTCTGCAATCTCGCCGCCTCGTGCGTAGAAGTGCGCCATCAGTAACATCGCTTCTTTATCAGAACTGCGCTTACGGGTAGCGTATTCTATCATCTCCGACAAGAAACGAGATACCGCACTGCCGTAATCGTCCGACTTCGGCAAATCGCTCTCGCGCAGATACGGCACTGCCAATACCCATGCACGCTCTCCCGAAGAAGCCGAATGTACCGGTATCACCAAATCCGATTTATCTATAGCACCGTCTGAGGTAAATTGAAAAACGCCACGCACAAACACACGATGTCTCTCCAGCATCAGGCGAGGAGCCTCCAAGCGAGCTGCCGAATCATGATTTCCGGCGATAATAACAATCTGCAAGTCAGGAAAACGACAAGACACATCATCGAGAAATGAATAATACAACTCTTGTGCCGCCGCCGAAGGATTTCCTGAGTCGAACACATCACCCGCCACCAAAAGCACATCGGGTTTCTTCCGGTTTATTTCGCCAAGTAGCCAAACCAGGAAATGACGGTGTTCTTCCAAACGGTCGAATCCGTGAAAGTTGTTTCCCAAATGCCAATCGCTTGTCGCCAATATCTTTATCATATCAAAATAGGGTTAGAACAAATACTTAATTTCAAGGATGATTTACGCCGTAGCCGAAGAGAGCGAAGTCGCCTAAACATGGATCGTCGGGGAATACCTGTCTCAAAGCTTCGGTAATATGACGCGCTGCCGAAAGAGAATATGAGGGTGAGTCAAGAAATCCTAACTGATAAGCGATACGACATACATGAGTATCGAGAGGAATAATCAAATCGGTTGGGCTCATGCTTTTCCAGATACCGAAATCCACTTCCGAGTTTCTACGTACCATCCAACGCAGAAACATATTCAACTTCTTCTGCGGACTCTTTTCGGTTACACCCAAAAAACGGCAAAGTCGCTGCATAGGAATTCCGTCGCCAAAGCTGTTTAAAGCCCACTCCAAATCGTGCCCTGCCGCATACACCGGTTGCAGCAACTCAAAATAATGGCGAAAGCTGGCATACGATACCATACGGTAAAAACTCCGTTCGTCATCGGTACGGAAATCATCGCTCCATCGTCCAGACAATACATAGTCAAGCGGAGCGTGATTCATCATCGCATCAAGCTCATCGGCCTTCTTCAGAATCTGTTTTCTGTTGCCGAAACTCAGCACGGCTGTCAGCAGTCCGCTTATCTCTACATCCTCTTTACGGGTATATCGATGAGGAAACTGCACGGGGTCGTCGGCTATAAAAGAAGAGTTGTGATAATCTGCCGCCCATTGGCGTAAGCAAGAATATAATATATAATTCTGTTCCATATAAAAACTAAAAAGCCACAGACCATGAAGCCAAAACAATCACGGTCTGCAGCATATCTTTATTATTACCGATTAAAGAAATCTATATTAATTAAAGTAGTACAAGAATGTAGCAATACCTTCGAGCGCTTTCTTCTTCTGACCCTCTATCTCGATGGCAAACTTGATTTCGGCCTTGGTAGTACCGCGCAAGTTAGCGATAGAATGCAAGTCTGCCACCATGCGAAGACGCTGTCCTGAAAGAACTGCCTGACCGAACTTCATCTTATCCATTCCGTAGTTAACCATCATCTTGAGGTTATGTACTTCTATAATCTGATTCCAGAAATATGGGAGCAGCGACAATGTAAGATAGCCATGAACAATAGTGCTCTTGAATGGGCTTTCAGCCTTAGCGCGTTCTACGTCTACATGAATCCACTGATGGTCTAATGTAGCGTCGGCAAACTGATTGATACGATCCTGATCTACTTCGAGCCAATCGGAAACACCGATTTGCTGCCCTAACAATTTTGCGAACTCGTCATACGATTCGATTATTACCTTACTCATTATTCTTAGTTTTATTGATTTATTATCAAACAAAGGTAGAAAATAATCATCAATAGTCAATCACTGTATACCCAAAATAAAATTTAATTATATTTGCATTACTAAACAGACAAGAATTCAAATGAAAAAACTACATCTCACATATGTCGGCTTGTTTCTGTGCTTCATGTCAGCACATGCGCAGAACCTCGACACCAACGTAGAGCAACGACTCTCTGATTTCTTCGGAAATTACCAAACCACATACGCCAACATCGGTACGTGCAAGCTAGAACGCTTCACCGCCGACCATCAGAATAAAACCCTGAGTGTATATGCCAACGCCAACTTCGGTTACCAACCGTTTACCGAAGAAAACGTACAGGCCATTTACCGAAGCATAAAGCAGGCGCTGCCAGGTCCTGTAAACTATTACACCATAACAGTATACGCCGATGGTCAACCCATAGAGAACCTTATTCCTAACGCTTTCCGCCGAAAAGACAAAGACAAGTCACGGCTTTACGGCAAGGTAGAATATAAAGGTAATCCGTGGGTAGAAAACGTATCTAAACCATATGCCGCCAGTCAAGGACTGAGAAACCGACATATCGCCCTATGGCAAAGCCACGGCAAATACTATAAAAAAGCTACTAACGAATGGCAATGGCAACGCCCGCGCCTTTTCGGTACTACCGAAGACCTGTACACGCAGTCCATCGTAGTGCCCTACCTTATCCCGATGCTAGAAAATGCGGGAGCCGTAGTATTCACTCCGCGCGAACGCGACTGGCAGAAGAATGAAGTCATAGTAGATAATGACACACGCAGCACCGGAGGGCGCTATCTGGAAATAAATTACAAGAAAAAGCATATCTGGAAAAACACCGACCGTCCCGGCTTCGCTCAGAAATACCAATTCTATCCCGATAATTACAATCCCTTCGCCGACGGAACGGCACGCTATATCCCCACCATCGACAAGCCCGAGAAGGCATTCGCCGAATGGATTCCTAACATCCCCGAAAAAGGACGCTACGCCGTATACGTGTCATATCAAACACTTCCGCAAAGCGTTAGCGATGCCAAATACTTGGTTTTCCACAACGGAGGCGTGACAGAGTTCCGTGTAAACCAGCAGATAGGCGGCGGTACATGGGTGTATTTAGGAACATTCGAGTTCGATAAGGGTGCCAACGAATACGGCATGGTGGTACTAAGCAACGAAAGCTCGCAGGGCGGCGTAGTGTGTGCCGATGCAGTCCGATTCGGAGGCGGTATGGGAAATATAGTGCGCGGCGGAAGACCAAGCGGTATGCCTCGCTACCTGGAAGGTGCACGCTACTGGGCACAGTGGGCGGGAATGCCTTATGGTGTATACAGCAAAAGTAAAGGCGGCAACGATTATGCCGACGACATCAACGTCCGCTCGCTTATGTCTAACTATCTTAGCGGAAGCTCTGTATTCAACCCCACCGAAAAAGGTTTGGGAGTGCCTTTGGAACTATCGTTAGGAGTGCACAGCGATGCCGGATTCAGTAACGACAATGAGCTGAAAGGCACATTGGGCATCTATACCACCGACTATAACGACGGGAAACTGGCTTGCGGCATATCACGATACGCATCGAGAGACCTTACCGACATGGTGCTTACGGGCATACAGAGAGATATCACATCACGCTTCGGCATTCAGTGGGCACGACGCAGCATGTGGAACCGCAATTACAGCGAGACCCGTCTGCCTGCCGTACCTTCAATGATATTAGAAACCCTCTCTCACCAGAACTTCGCCGACTTGAAGTTGGGGCACGAACCTGATTTTAAGTTCACATTAGGACGTTCCATCTACAAATCCATACTGAAATATAACGCATCAATGCACGGCACTGCATATACCGTACAGCCGTTGCCCGTAAGCCATTTCGCCATAGACGAAGGTAATAAAAAGAACACCTTCCGCCTGCGATGGACACCTACAGAAGATGTGTTAGAGCCTACAGCCAAGCCACAAGGATATATAGTCTACACCCGAATAGGCTACGGAGGTTTCGACAATGGCGCATTTGTAAGAGGTACGGAGTATATCGCGAAAGTGGAACCTGGATTGGTTTACAGTTTTAAAATTACAGCGGTAAACAAGGGCGGCGAGAGTTTCCCTTCCGAAATTCTTTCGGCATATAAAGCTAAGCACAGCAAGGGAACTATCCTTATAACCAACGCATTTCACCGTACCAGCGGACCGGCTACCATAGAGACCGCCCTGCAACAAGGTTTCGATATAGAGTCCGACCCCGGATTGCCTTACATCAGCACTACGGCATTCTGCGGATATCAGCAAACGTTCAACAGATTGAAGGCTGGCATAGAGACCCCCGACGGATTGGGATATAGCGGACAGGAACTGGAGGCACAAGAAGTAGCCGGAAACACATTCGACTATCCTTTCATTCATGGAAAGGCTATACAGATGGCAGGGCAATACTCGTTCGTATCGTGCAGCGTAGAGACTATAGAGAGCGGCTCTACCATATTGGAGGGCTATCACGCCGTAGACCTTATATATGGAGCGGAGCAGAAACCATTGTCAAATGATACCAGAAAGGCGCTTGCCAATTACTGTAGCAACGGTGGTAACCTGATGGTGAGCGGTGAGTATGTGGGCAGCAAAATGGTACCGGCCGACTTTGCGCACGATGTTTTGAAGTATAGCTTTGGAGGCAGCATGAAAGACTCGCCCGCCTGCGATATCAGAGACGGATATTGCGTAATGTACCGCATAGAACGAAAAGCCAATCCCAAGACTTACGCCGTAACCGCTCCTGAATGTATAATTCCTGCCGATGACGCTTTCTCTGTATGCCTGTACAATATAGAAAGAGAAAGTGCCGGCATAGCCTACAAAGGCAATCAGTACCGTACATTCGTACTGGGATTTCCGTTCGAAAGCATCACCGACGTGAACCTGCGTGCCAAAATGATGAGAGACATACTGGGATTCTTTAGGAAATAAGCCATACGGCATGACACATTTTCGCATTGCGATGCCATATTTTCAGCGTCGGCACATGCCGAATGTATAACGCCGTGTGAATAAAGTTTGCATAAGTTTAAACCTGAGCTAATCCATCGCTCAATGGTTTATCATAGTTTAAATCGGCCTGTGCCTAACCGACAAACCGTCAGTTAGGCACAGGCTTTGCAATATATAGGGCGAACTCCGAAACCGAAAGGTGGAGGGGCAAGAAAACAAAAATAAAACAACATAAAATATAGGAGATTTAAACTATGATGCCGACTAAAAGAAACTATAATCAAGAATGGTTACCGAGTATTTTCAATGACTTCTTCGATAATGACTGGATGGCAAAAGCAAACGCTACAGCCCCGGCAATCAACGTTATCGAGAGTGACAAGGACTATAAAGTAGAAGTTGCCGCTCCGGGTATGACAAAAGACGACTTCAATATCCATTTGAGCGAAGACAATGAATTGGTCATCACCATGGAGAAAAAGAACGAGACAAAAGAAGAGGACAAAGAAAACAAGAAATACTTGCGTCGTGAGTTCTCTTACTCTAAGTTCCAGCAGTCATTGGTATTGCCCGATGATGTAGAGAAAGATAAGATTGGTGCCGCTGTAAACAACGGTGTTCTTACCATCGATCTTCCAAAGCGTCAACCTGAAGAAAAAGCTAAGGTAAACCGTAGTATTGAAATTCATTAATAGGATCTCTATTCCTAATAGAGGATGCTTCCCCCAACCGGGAGGCATCCTTTTTTTATGCCCCTACCACAACGTACATAAAAAAAGGCAAGATAGAAACAAAGATACAACACATTTTTAATTACGCAAATCTCTGTATATAAATGTTTCAGCTTAGGTGCAAGCTATATATTATATACTTGCACCTTGCACTAAGTTATATTTCCAAAATCACAAATCAAAAAGCCTTCTATATCATAATAATTATGGCAACAAAGCCATATCTTTGCAATATGATTCAAGATGACTTCAAATTTTACAAGCCTTGCAAGGAGTTACAATCTTACATAAGGTATTATTGGGTATTCAAAAGTAATCAACCGCTGAATACCCTTACTTTTCCTATTGGTTGCCCTCAAATCATCTTTCACAAGCAAGCACCACTATATATACCTGAACTGAACACAACACAAGACAGGCAGACTATCAGCGGGCAAGTGAATTTTTCATCACATCTGTATACTAACGGAAACTTAGAAATGATAGTGGTTGTATTCCACCCACATGCCATGAGTATGTTTCTAAATATGCCCATATCGCTCTTTTACAATCAAGAAGTTTCTGGGTACAGTATTGAAAACAAGAGTTTAATAGAATTAGCTGACCGAGTATCGGGATGTGAAGACAATACCATTTGTGTACATTATATTGAAAAATGGCTATTATCACAAATAGCCAGTAGTTCATTTAACACTGCATATCAAATAGAAAGAACAGATGCTGCGATACGGCAAATATTCGCTGTTCCACAGATTTCTGTAACCGAATTATCTTCCATTGCCAACCTAAGCAAAAAGCAATTTGAGCGATTGTTTAATTCATTTGTAGGCATCAACCCCAAAGAATACGCCCGTATAGTCCGCTTTCAAAAGGCATTGAAACAGATGCAGCATTATTCTGACGAAATCAATCAGGCACAAATAGCTTATGCAAGCGGTTATGCAGACCAGTCACACTTTATTCGGGAGTTTAAGAAATTCAGCGGATATACGCCCATGTCATTGTTGAAAATATCAAATCCTTATTCTGATTTGTTTACCACTCCAGTATAATGTCCCTTTTGTTCTATCCTGGTTCAAATGCTTCTCCTACTTTTGTATCTAAAAACATTAAAAAGTATGAAAGAAGTAAATTCCAAAGAAACAAGTCGGGCATATGCCTTTGAAATGTGGATGAACGCACCTATGCCAATGGTGACATTCTTTAAGACCCTCAATGTGTCACGCCTTGTAAAAGTCAGCCGGAAATCAGGCATGAAGTTTAATATGTTGATGTGCTGGTGCATCGGCAAAGCTGCAAGGGACGTGAAAGAATTTTATATGCTGCCCGTTGGCGGTAAACTGATGCAGTACGATACCATTGCAGTAAACACCATTGTCGCTAACAGAAAGGGCGAAGTAAGTTCTTGTGATATTCCTTTCTGCGATGATTTATCTTTGTTTAACCAACACTATCTGCAACTTACCAAACAAGTGGCTGAAAGTTGCGTCAATCATGACTTGACGGAAAGCATGGTTATTGGAACTTCCGCATTGGCACAATATGAAATAGACGGTGTTGTCGGTATGTATAGCGGCATTTTTAATAATCCGTTTCTTATTTGGGGCAAGTACAAACGTAGCCTGCTGAAAACAACACTTACCGTTTCTTTTCAATTCCACCACACGCAAATGGACGGAGCGCACGCTTCCCAATTTTTGGATGGGATTCAAAAAGAAATAAATAGGCTGTAATATTCACAACAATCCAGTAAATAATGTGCAATTTATAAAATTGGCATGATTGGACAATTATATGTAAAATCAAACTCCATAAATTTGCAAATTATACAGATATAGATGAAAAAGAGCACAGAAGATATATATAAGCAAAAAGTTAATCAAGTTATTGATTATATAAACTTTAATCTGCATCAACCACTACAGTTAAATGTAATTAACGTGAGTTCGATATAAGTTCAAATATAATCTATTAGATTCTATTTGAGCACGCTCTATAGTTTGAAAAGGAGCTTCAATACTGCCGTTATAACTATCATTCCCCTTAGGAGAAACAAAATATTGATTTTGTGCAAATATAGAGGAAGATATGCTAACAATAGGAAATAGACATATCAAAATAATATATAAGCGTTTCATAGTACATTTTTTAAATCAAGTTTAATAGTCAAGCACAAATTTAAAGATATAAATTCATACTTGACTATACTGTTTAACGGGATATCTCTGCCAAAATCATTATTTGGCAGAAGCCGAAGTATCGGATGCCATACGATAAATTTCTGTTCCTGCCAGCAAGAATGCTCCAGGTCCGTACACTTCAGTCATCTGGCGAGTTACTTTCTTCGGGTCGGCACCGATGGGCTGAACGTATCCCAACTTTCCGTCTTCTTCTACAGCCGACAACAATGCGTTCCAACCTTTTTCTATTACCGGCATGAATTTATCGGCAGGCAGCAATCCTTTGTTTACGCCGTATGCCAAAGCATATACGAAGAAGCCACTGCAACTGGTTTCGGGAGATGGATAAGAAGCGGGGTCTAACAAGCTGGCATGCCAAAAGCCGTCTTTTCCTTGAAGCGAAGCTATACGATAGCACATCTTTACAAACAAATCCTGATAAAAGGCACGCGACTTATTCTTTTCAGGCAAGATATTAAGCAACTGCACCAGTCCGCCAAGTACCCAACCGTTTCCACGTCCCCAAAATACCTTTGCACCGTTGGCCTCTTTCATCGTAAAATAACGATGGTCACGGTAGAACAAAGTATCGGCCTTGTCAAAAAGATAATCGTAAGTTGCCTTATATTCTTTATTCATAAAACGAAGATACTTCTTATCGCCAGTCAGCACATACAGCTTGGCGTATACCGGTGGAGCCATGAAAAGCGCATCGCACCATGTCCAATGCTCAAGTGTGCTCGCTTTTCTGTAGTCAAGCTGAAAAGAGCCGGATGACAGATGAGATATTACCCATTCTGCCCTAGCCTGTGTGGGAATCATCATCTCCTTACGTTTGTACTTGTCGTAAAGTGCCAGATATGTCTGCGCAATACATACATCATCGGCATGATACATACGCTTCTCTACTTGCCAATAGTTGCGGTTGCCAAGCTTAAGCAACCATTTATAATAACTATCATCCCCATTTATCTCGGCTATGGCAGCCCATTCTGTCAATCCTAAAAAGAATGTAGCGTTCACCCAGTTGCCATCGCCATAAATATTACGGTCGTAATGAGTAATCTGCCAATCGGCTACCTTACGCATGGACTGTTTTACACTCTCTTTGTCAAAAGAGGCAGCGTGTGGCACGCCACACACTCCCAGAAAAATAACTATTAATAAGAATAACTTTTTCATATTACTCTATTGTATTAAGCTTCTTGTCTACCAACATTACATCGGCAGGAGCCAAGTCAATACGAACTTTACGGTTGGCAGTAAACTTCAGTACAAACAATTCTTCAGAGCCTTCCAGCGTCGGCTTATTTCCTACATTTACGAAAGTAGGATAAAGAGCTTTCACGCCATTGGTATGCAAGCGGTCGTAAGTAAGGTTCTCCATATCTTTAACCGCCTTGGCTTCTACCCCAACGAAGGTCAAGTCTTGCGCATTATAAGGCAAGGCGAAGCTCAATGCGTTTACGCCCTTCATGTCTGCGCCACGTACCACTACGTTTACGGTCTCTCCCTTTTCGTACACCTTCTTTGCTGTAGAAAGAGCAACCTTTCCGCTGAACAAAGTATCGGCTTTCTGAATTTTCACGCCACCGTCTAGCTGAGTAGCTACAACCGATATATCGAATGCGTCAATCAATCCGTTACGGTTAATATCGCCTTTGCTGATATAGCCTTCATAGTCTGAATCACCCTTACGGAGTCCGGTATAGTTCATATACGAAGTCAAGTCGTTATGGTCAATCTTTCCGTCGGCATTGATATCGCCCTGCAGATAACCTTCGGTGCCAGGTTTACGGAACACGTAAATTTCGCGTCCTGAGCCGTAGTATCCTACACCTTCTGTTACCGACAGACGGATGTAACGTGCCTCGGGTGCTCCTTCGAATTTGAATTCTTTCATATCAGCGTTACGCTTCCATTCAAAGGTTCCTGCCTCTGTCCATGTCTTCTTATCCATACTGTACTCTACCTTACCCTTCAGCAACATTCCGTTAACACCGTCTATGCGAGGCAAGTACTGGAACTTATCAAGCTGGTTTACGGTACGCAAGTCCATAACTACATTGAACGGAACGGCTCTAACCTGATATTTGGTATGCCACATCTCACCGCTTTCATTCAAGTCGAACAGACGTGCTATTCCTTTACCCCACTGTGTTTCTGCCGAACATTCGCCACGTATGCCGCGGATAGCGAATTCCAACGGGTCGGATTTCGTTGTTACAGAATAATCAGTCCAAGCCGAAGCGCCGTCTTTATTTACAGCACGCACTTTCAAGTCGTACTTAGTTACCGGAGTCAGGTCTGAAAGCACAAACGACAAATCGCGGATTGTAGTGTAACGCATTCCCTGGAAATCTATCTCATAATAATCGGCACCAGCTACCTTATCCCACTTCGGTTTCAGTGTATAAGCAGTAATGTCATCGGCTGCTATGCTAACCGACGGAGCCGACAATGCGCCTGTGCTAACCAGATAGCGGTCGGCAGGAGCATAGCGGAATCCTTCTGCATTAAGCACCACTGCAGATGCGGTGACATCGGCTTTCTGAACCTTTACCCAAATCTGCGGATTCTTGGC
Source organism: Bacteroides sp. CAG:530 (assembly GCA_000434735.1). GTDB lineage: Bacteria > Bacteroidota > Bacteroidia > Bacteroidales > Bacteroidaceae > Phocaeicola. Next base: position 6,388 of record FR881240.1, on the reverse strand, counting down.
AATCTTCACATTCTCGAATTCGCTGCCCTTAGTAGCGAAACGGTTCAGTTTAGGAGCCTCATTATAATAGTATACATTATCTCCCGCTTCAAAATCGGCAAGCGTAGAAACTTCTGTCAGTTTTATCTTAGACTTGCCTATCTGCACGCTGAGTTTTTTGGGGCGCTGAGTTACGTTCACGCGGAACTCGGTCTGCTTTTCTTTTACCAATCCGGTAAATTCGCCTTCTGTTGGATAAACGGTCACTGTCAACTTACCCTTCGCATCGGCATCCGATTCTATAAGTGTAGTTGCACTGCGTCCTAATTTATATTCTTCTGATATTCCATCGTCATCATATTCTGTAAACGATGTCTTGCCATTAGGATAAAGCTCGTAAATGCGGAGTTCCTTATTTATTTCGTTGATGTTATTGTTAGGATTAACCATAGGTATGATGGCTCCGTTCTTCACGAATACCGGCAATTTCCATATAGGAGCGTCGAAATTGTTCACTATACAATTTCCCTGATACAAATCACCGCTCTGATAATCTATCCATTCGCCTTCGGGCAGATAAATACCGTTTCGTATATCATTGCCTTTATCGTCAGAACGTGTAGCCTCATAAATAGGAGCTACCAAGAAAGATGGTCCGTACAGATACTGATACTGTGTAGCCTTGCCGTAAGTATATTCGTTAGGATAATCAAGGAACATGGCACGTATCATCGGCTTTCCGTCTACCGACTCGTGCGCTATGCTATAGGCATAAGGAAGAAGTTCTGATTTAAGTTTCAGATACATACGGTTGATAGAAGCAGCCGGTTCGCCAAGCGCATGAGGATATTTTTCGTTTGCGCCCCATCCGTCCATGTTGAGCTGCATCGGTGTGAATGTCTTCCACTGGAAATCGCGCATGTTCACAATCTGATTCTTTCCGCCGAAGATACCGTCCATATCGGATGTAATGTTAGGTTGCCCTGATAAGCCAGAGCCTATATAGGTAGGAATATGGAAGCGGATATACTCCCACACACCGCCGGTTTGGTCGCCCGACCATACTCCGGCATAGCGCTGCGTTCCTGCCCAACCATCGAGAGAGATAATGAACGGACGTGCGTTATTTCCATAGTAAGGCATGATTTCACCTACATCTGCCACACCGTTCAGTCCGAAAGAATAGCCTGCGCCTACCCATGCCACATCGGTTTTGAGCACACGTACTCCGGCATCGCGCACTTCTTTCACAATGTCGCGCTGCAACAATGCGCTCACACCTTCCTTAGGATGCAAGTCCGACTGTGTCCACAATCCTATCTCCACCCCATTCTTTCGTGCATAGTCGCCCAGCTCTTTCAGGTTCTGAATATTTCCGTCTAATGTTTCAGTCTGTCCGTAACCGGCTCCGTAACCATCGTTCGGAAGAAGCCATCCTAACGGCATATCATGATTGCGATAACGGTCTATCACCGCACGCGCAGAGAACTGATAGTTTCCTTTTTCGCCATTGAGCGATTCTTTTATACCTCCGTTGTTTTTCTGGCTTTCCTTATATCTCTTTCCGTCTTCGAAAAGAATGCCTTTTTCATCTTCTTTCCAATAGTCGCGGTTATAAGCATTAAGATGTCCTTCGTAGAATCCGAACTTAGGCAGCAACACCGGATTTCCGGTAAGCTGATAGAAATCGTTAAGCAACGCTACGGCTCCATCGTTTACCATGATGAACAAATCAAGATAGTTTGTATCGTGGCTCAATGTAACCTGTCCTTTTTCGGTGGCTCCAAAATCGTATCTTCCTTTTTTAAATGTGTGCCACATTACTCCGTATCCCTTAGTAGACCAATAGAACGGTGTCGGCGAAGCTACTCCACCGTCTACCCAACTGTTTTGGTTTTCTATGGCGATAGTTCTTCCTTTATGCGAGAAGCGTCCGTTCTGCACGCCACCTCCGTAGAAATATTCATCAGGATTCTCTTTTAAAGTAAGCGTAACCTTATTCTTTTCAAAACTCGGAGCTTTCAGTTCTTCTACCACAGTTGCTCCGGTAGAAAGGTTTATCACTTTCATCAGTCCGTTGCTGCGGTCTATCCGAACACTGATTTTAGATGTAGAAACAGTTATGTTGCCCGACGCTTCGCCAATGTTTAAGTCTGAAAGCGACTTGCGTGGACTGTTCACCAATATCTGCGCTTCAGGCTTAGCTTCCGGATTACGTACTATCCCCCCGTTGTTATCTTGAAATACACGGAAGATATTGTCGCCATAGAAATCGAGCAGCATACGCTGATTGTTTGCCAACAAAACTTCTACTGTAGTAGCGTTAAGTCGGTTTACTGACGAAACTACGTTTGCCGCCACAGCAGCAGACTGGTTTGTTCCGAAATTCTTAGCGCAAACGGCATGAGACGATACTGAAGGACAAAGCATTGCAGATACACCAAGCACCCACAAAGCCGACCTTACTTGCTTTACGTTATTCTTCATTTTTATGTCTTTTATATTAGTTCTAAACAGATAATTTATTGCGGCGATAAAAATATCCATTTTATTGTTTTCGTGAAACAATTCTGATATAAAACAAGCCGACGCCTCCAAAGAAACATCGGCCTGCAACACACATTTTATTATTATGTTTTATGAAAGATGGTTAAGAAAACTCATTTATTTAGTCAAAAGGCCCAACTGGAATTCGGCTACCTGTGCAGAAGCACCAGAGCTTGTATTAAAGTCTGTATATTCTACACGGACATAACGATATTCAGAAGTCTTTGTCAACTCTATAGTTTGAGTCTGACTACCTTGGTCAAGAGTAATAGTTTGTATTTCTGTAAATGTATTACCATCATTGCTACCAAGCAACTTAGCTCCCCATACCTGCAACATCTTCTGAGAAGTATTTCGGTGAGTCCAAATTACATAATTGAATTTCTGTGCAGACTGCATATCCACAATAAATCCTATTGTAGCACCGGCAGGAGTAGATGTTTCATTAAATGACTTACCCGGTTTACAAATACTATAGCATGTACTTGTCTTACCATCTAACAGACATTCGGGCGCACCGTTGATTGCAGCATCCGGACAGAAATCCAAACCACCGATAGTTTTAGCCGTCCATTTAGAACGATCTAATTTTCTATCACCTTTTACCTTCACTACAACTTCGGTTGATATACCTGCGCCTACCACTTCAGTGTCGCTTGTGGCTGTTACCTTAATCTTTGCTTCGCCCGGTTCAACGCCTATTACAGAATTTCCGCTTAATGTAACAAACTCTTCACCGCTTATCAATTCGAAAGTCAATGTCTTGAAACTTGCATTTGCAGGCAATACCTTAACCGCTTCACTCAAATCGAGTGCTTCACCTAAATTGATAGTAGACGGAATGCCAGAATCATCGAAACCTGTTACAGGAACTACAGGAGCCTTACCCTGATTTACTGTAATTGTAACTTTATGATTTGTATCGTACATTAAATCCATAGTGGCAGAACGTCCGTGAACATCTCCACTCTCTTCTACCTTAACACAAATCTTACCGTTGCTGGCGATATAACCAGAGCACCATGACTCATGGTTTACCACGTAAGTTACGCGTCCGTCTAATCCGCCTGCTAATGTGTAACCTAATTCCAAATCTTTTTCACCTGTCCCCTGATAGCCTACAGAAAGAGGTTCGGTAGAAACTGTTACCCAGTTTTCGGGAACTTCCACTTGATCGTCATCGCTACAAGCTGTTGTTGCCAAACCCATAGTGAAAGCAAACAATATAGCAGCCGATGCATGCATTATATATCTTTTATCCATATTAATTCTTTATCATTAAATCAGTTAATACTAAATTATTTGTAGTCGTTCAGATTATTTGTGGTAATCTTATACAGATTAGACGGTACAGCCTTGTATTTCTTAGCTGATATTTCTTTAATCAGTGCCGCTACATCCTCGCCGGTAATAATGAATTGCTTATTTCCGTAATCATTCAATGTAACATTTACCGGAGTCAAGAAGCCCCAACTACTGAAGAATGACGTAAAGTCTAACTGCGCAAGATCGCACACCTGGCGTACAAAGTCCAATTGATTCATGCCTTGGTTAGCGCCATTATCGCTCGGGCTTTTGTGCGTACGGAAGTATTCATACAAGTCTTTATAGAAATCTTTCTTTCCAAGTACGTCTACCATGTACAGTTTCAACTGCCAGAACGGAACTAATTGAGTCTCGAACACACCGTTTCCGCTGCAATGCGGTTTCTTGCCTTCTACAAAATAAGCATAAGCACCATCGAAAATAGTATTGTATTTTATGCCATTAACAGTGCAACCGTCATTAAACAATTTACAAGGTGCGCCAAAAACTTCCTGAATATTGAGCGACTGGATATTGTTTGTAACCTCGGTAAGTCCTGCCCATTTCAATCCCGGACGAGTCTGGTTTACGTGGCCTACTTCATGAGCCGGTCCCCAGCAACGAGAAACAAACTTCGATGTATTACAGAAAGGTTCAGAATAATAGTCGCCGGCATTATATACCGTACGGTAATCGGTGGCATTAGGACTCTTTGTAGCATAATCCACGCATAGATGCATACGATTATTAAACATTTTATTATACTTCACCAATCCCTGAAAGTTTTCTTCCTCGTATACCAACTTATCAAAATTCTCTACGGTCTTTATGATATCGGTGTTATTACTGCGGAAATGTGCTACATCCCAAGTAATATGGGCGTATTTACCCAATACGTCGATATCCTTATACTTAGCATTATCAAGCATCTTCTTCCAGTCGTCAGCCGTATTTTTCTGGATATCGAAATAGCCCTGTACCTTTCCGGCGCAGAAATGTATCTGAACTGTCTTATCGGCTATCAGCTTTTTCTGTGCAGCTGTAGCATTATCCAATAGCAACGGAATATCATCTGATGTATGGTTCAATATATAGATCAATCCACCTATACTGACGGTTATTTCGTTATATCCTTCCTTCAGATCGTAGGTTTTAAAATTATTATAACCATCGGTCAAGTCCTGAATAAGCATCTGTATATTTCCGCCTTGATAAATCTTACCTACGAAAACAGACAGTGTTTCACCGGCTACGGCATAGATTCCGGTAGGGTTATCACGCAGACTATACTTTCCTGTTTTATTGATAGCCGCCATAATAGAAGGTTCCTGATACGGACGATAGTCGGCAAAACGGAAAGAAGAATCATAATTACCTGCCAGAAGCGCCAATCCCAACTGCTTAATATAGTCATTAGGAATCTGCTTAATCTGTTTTTCTGTAAATCCGTCTTTTAGTTTCATTCCCATAGCATCGGCAAAGATGGAAGTCATTTCGAATCTATGAGAGCTGGCTTCAAAGAATTCCATTTCGGAACAGCTTACGCGGTCTTCGTATGCTTTAGTTATTACGAAACGTACCTTCTTGACATTCTGTATGCCATTTGGCACCTGAATTTCCATAGGTTTAGTGTTATACCCTTCTCCTCTATCATAATCTCCTATCTTGGTAAATGTATCTGGAGCATCGGTTGTAGATACTTCTACAGAGAACTTATTAAAAGTACCGTAGAAATTCCATGAAGAGCGTGGGGTATACACAATATAATTCAATGTATGTCCGTTTTCCAACTCATAAGTCATGTGGAACGGATAAGTTACTTTACCGAACTTGGAGTTAAAAAAGTTATTTTTATCGCCATCGTACGAATAAGAGAACGGATGATTGTCGGACTCTGAAGAGCTTACGTTTTCAGAATCTGCCATACCGCCTACCACTTTAATCTTTGTATCGGATGATGTGGGGGCAGCAGTCTGTGTTACAGGAATACCGCAACGATGCTTATCGTCTATTTTCAAAGTAATAGAAGCAGTACGGTTTTTCTCTGTATATGAATGTTCGCACACGATGGTCAACTTTCCACTTTGCAATGTAGCGGTAAGCCAATCTTCTCCATCGCCCGTATAGCTAATTTCAACTTGCGAAGCACTTACTCCGGTGCCTAACGTAGCTGCAAGTTGCACAGTGCCTCCTTCGTAAGTAAAGTTCTGCTGAGCAGTATCGATGGTTATCCACTTATCCGGAATTGACGGAGAAGGACCTGGCTCATCGACAACAGGCGAATCACTACCGCAAGCAACGGCAACAACCGTCATAATGCATGCCACACAAAACAACAGGAAGCTTTTTATATGTTTCAACGCATCTTTCATAATTAATAATTAACGTGAGTTCGAAATAAGAATAAATATATTTCAGTGATAATTAGGAACATAGCGATAAAAGTATTAAATTTATAGTGCTAAATTATAACATTTAAACGATTATCACTATGTTCTCAGAGTCTAAAGTTACAGAGATTTATTGTATGGCCGATGATTTTTGCAAGGAATTTGTA